>DENS01000013.1:89364-91795 GCA_002359735.1 Micavibrio sp. UBA2638 | reverse complement strand
CGGATGAGTTGGATCAGCGGTTTTACAGGATCGGCCGGAACGGCGATTGTCTTGCGTGACAAGGCCGTTGTTATGACCGACGGACGGTATCTTATTCAGGTGAAGAACGAGGTCGATGCCGGATCTTTTGACACCGAAAACAGCAGGAAAGTATCGGCCGGGCGCTGGATTGCCGATCATGCAGGGCAGGATTCCATTATTGGATATGACCCCAAATTGCATACACCTAATCAGATCAAGGCGATTGAAAAGGAAGTTGAATCAAAGGGAATTACTTTAAAGGCGCTGGATCATAATCTTGTTGATATGATCTGGGATGATCAACCGGCCCCGCCAAAAGGCGCGGTGGAGCTTTTCCCCGAAAAATACGCCGGTATGTCTGCCGCCGATAAAAAAAGGCTGGTTGTTGATGCGTTGCGTCATGAAGGGGCGCAAGGTATGGCCATTTCTTTGCCGGATTCTGTTTGCTGGCTGTTGAATATTCGTGGCTCAGATGTGGACTGCAATCCGGTTGTATTATCGAATTTGCTAATTGACGCGGAAAATGATGCGCTGTCGTTATTTGTTGATCCAGACAAGATTGCCCCGGATGTGCGCGCGGCTCTGGCGAATGATGTGACTTTCTTGAAGCCGGATGAATTACAGGGCAAGCTGGAAGATATGGCGCAAGCGGCCACCAAGAACGGCAAGCCGGTGTTGCTGGATCACGCGCGTTCGTCGATATGGTTTAAAAACATACTGGAAGGGGCCGGAGCAAGCGTGGCTGACCTGAAAGACCCCTGTATTGATCCGCGTTCCACAAAAACGGCGGCTGAACAAACCGCCGTGCGTGATGCGCATATCACAGATGGTATCGCGATGGTTAAATTCCTGCACTGGCTTGATGGTTTAACCCCGCAAAGCGGCGAGAGCGAAATATCAGTCGCGCAAAAACTGGCCGATTTTCGCCAGCAGGGGCCGGGCTATCGCGGGCCAAGTTTCGCAACGATAGCAGGCTTTGCCGGAAATGGCGCCATTGTGCATTATCATGCAACGCCGGCAAACTATAAAGATATTGATCAATCGGGCCTGTTGCTGGTCGATAGTGGCGGACAATACGATAACGGCACCACCGATATTACCCGCACCGTTGCCATTGGTGAACCGAGCGCGGAGATGAAGGAGAGTTTCACACAGGTTCTTCGCGGGCATATTGCCCTGGCCAGCGCGAAATTTCCGGCCGGAACCACCGGGGCCGAAATTGACATGTTGGCGCGGCAATTCCTGCGCAGTGCAGTTCCATCAAAGGATTATGATCATGGAACCGGCCACGGTGTCGGTTGTTACCTGAGCGTACATGAGGAAGCCGCAGGCATATCAAAAGCCGGACGTAATGCCCTGCAAACAGGGATGCTGCTATCCAACGAGCCGGGCTATTACAAAAAGGATGAATACGGAATTCGTATTGAAAGTCTGGTTTTAGTGCGTGATGACGGGGTTTGCCCGGATACTGATACGCTGATGCATTGTTTCGAAACGGTAACATTCGCCCCGATCAGTAAAAAACTGATTGATGTCACGATGTTATCCAGTTCGGAAAAGCAATGGCTGAATGAATATCATGCGCAGGTCTATCAAAATATATCGCCAGCCCTGGACGCCGATCAGCAGCGTTGGTTGAAAGACAGCACTGCCCCCATATTATAAATAGAGGCTATACTGTCCCATACAGGATACTGCGCCCCATATTCACCAATGCCTGTCAATGTGGGCGGGGGCGATATGGTTTATTCTTCGCCGGCAGATGTTTCTTGCAAGGCCTTCATATTGGCGGCGGAGCGTTCCTCTTGCATTTTTTTGTTGCCTTGAATGGGGGTGAATGTCAGACCGCTCATCAGGCGTCTGGAAAGCAGGGATTCGACGTGCAGGTTGCTGCCCAGCAATTCCTGAACAACCAGAAAGGGGCCATAATAATAGGCATTGAGCTTAATGGTGTTCATATGCGGGTAGGCGTCAGGTGGGCTAAAGTGCACTTTCGCACTCAAGACGGGGTATTCCCCGGCAGACCCTTGCGATATTTTCAGTTGCCGCGTGTCGAACGTAAATTTGCCCATGTGGCTTCCCATTAAGACCTCTTGCACATTGTGCATATTCATTAAGGTATTAAAACGATACCCATACACGTTATAAAACATGATGTTGTCATAGACAGGGTCATATATTTGAAGGCTCAGTTTTTCAATTTTGTTATTATGCGTAGATTGCATTTTTTGCGGAATATAGGGGGGCGATTTTTTGGGAACATTTATCGCAGCAAGCTCAAACGGGGAGGTTATATTTTCCCATGAAGATTGTGGATCGCCGTCATAAACGATGTTGCCTTCGTTGATATTCAAGGACTTAAAAAAATCATTTGTGCGAAAGGCAAACATGGTGTCTTCGGGGACCGCCT
>DENS01000013.1:88277-89031 GCA_002359735.1 Micavibrio sp. UBA2638 | reverse complement strand
CCCGCCATAACTTGTTCTACGCGGGTGGTGTTCGAATATATAACGCGAATGCGGGCGCTTTTTAATTTTTTGTCCTCGCCCTTATAGGCAAAAACAACTTCGCCGCCGGGGCGCCCGTTAAAGCTGCCCATTTCCTTGTCGCGAATAACCCCGCCAATGGATTCATAATAATCGATATATTTGTTGATATCCCGCGTCAGCAAATCTGGTATATCATCTTCCCTTATTAATGATGCAAAAGTTTGATCGTATTTGACCGAAAATGTTTTGATAATGTCTTTATAGGGACGTTCATCAATGATGGCATCAACTTTGTTACTGGCTAAAACTATGCGGTCATTGATACGAAATGATTTTTTATTAATTTTATAATTGTCCGGCATTAAAACGTGAAAGATACCGTCTTCATCTTTATAGGGGCGCCAGCTATTGGCTTGTGCCGTTGACAGGCCGCATTCCAGAACAAAAAAGATGGTGATAAGGCCAAGAAAAATTGTTTTAAAAGAAGGCTGTAATAAAAAAGACATGCTTGGTTTTCTGTGTAATTTAAATTCTGCCCATTATTTTAGTATAGTTTTTCACGAAAACAAAATGAGAAAAGCCGCAACAACATTCTGCGCGGCTTTAAAACTTAAAAAAGTAACGTTATATCGACGTAAAATTAATCGCGGTCTCTGCGCTTACGATCCATTTTACGTGCGCGGCGGATAGCTTCGGATTTCTCACGTGCTTTTTTCTCTGAAGGTTTTTCGTA
>DENS01000013.1:67953-87963 GCA_002359735.1 Micavibrio sp. UBA2638 | reverse complement strand
TTTTTCTCTGAAGGTTTTTCGTAATTTTTACGAAGCTTCATTTCACGGAAGATCCCTTCGCGCTGCATTTTCTTTTTCAGCGCCTTCAGGGCTTGATCCACATTGTTATCGCGTACGTTTACTGTGACCACTGGGCCTCAACTCCTCTCAATGTTAAAATTGCTTTTTCAAAAAATGACTTGTGCCAAAAAATTAAAAAGCACACACTTCCTATCATCCCTGACAGGGATTGCAAGCAAAAAATGTTTAGATAAGCCATTATTATATGATTTTTAGCCGCGTAATACAAGTTTTGGTGATTCTTCTGCTTTGCTCTTCTGTGGCTTTGGCCCAGGATGAGCGTGCCAATCCAGAAGGGCCAAGCCCTGCCGTAACCCACGAACAAACGGCCAGCGGGTCGGAATACATGGTTGTTACCGCCAATCCGCTTGCCACCAGGGCGGGATATGAGATTTTGAACCGCGGCGGTCATGCTGTTGATGCCATGGTGGCGGCACAAAGCATGTTGGGATTGGTGGAGCCGCAAAGTTCGGGCCTTGGCGGCGGGGCGTTTGTTCTGTATTACGACGCCAAGGAAAAAAGGCTAACGAGCTTTGATGCTCGCGAAACCGCACCGGGCCTTGCCGGACCGTTCCTGTTTTATAAAAACGGCAAGCCTATGGGGTTTAAACAGGCCCAGCTGGGCGGTAAGGCGGTGGGTGTTCCGGGTGTCCCGAAATTGATGGCCGATTTGCATCAGGCTTATGGCCGCAAAACATGGATGGAGCTGTTTAGCCCAAGCATACGCGCGGCCGAGGAGGGGTTTACCGTGTTCCCGCGGTTAGAAGCCATGATCAGGGCGCATAGCGATGATTTAAAGCGCGCCGGTGCGGCCGCGGACTATTTCTTTAACGAAGAAGGCGTGCCGCTGCGGGCCGGTGATGTGTTGAAGAATAAAGCCTATGCTGAAACCCTGAAGGACATCGCCTTTTACGGGGCCAATGTGTTTTATGATGGTGCGATTGCCGATGACATTATCCGCATAGTACAAAATGCGCCCGGTAATCCTGGCATTATGACGGCGGAAGATTTGCGCCGTTATAAGGTGGAGCCGCGCAAACCGGTTTGCGCTCCCTATAGGGTATACAAGGTCTGTTCGATGGCGGAGCCTTCATCTGGTGGGCTGACGATTTTGCAAATATTGGGAATGCTGGAGGGCTTTGACCTGAAGGCGCTGGGGCCGGATAGCCCGCAAAGCTGGCGTTTGATAGCGCAGGCCAGCGCTATGGCTTTTGCGGATCGCAATATGTATATGGCCGACCCTGATTTTGTGAATACGCCGGGTGTGTTGCTGTTGGACCCTGCCTATATACAGCAGCGCCGCGATTTTATGGCCGCGAATCGCCCTTTGCATGAATTGGACATTCAGGCCGGTAAGCCGCCGCTATGGGATGGCCCGTTATATGATTCAGGCAATGGCATTGATAAACCGGGCACGAGCCATATTAGTATTATCGATCAGGACGGTAATATTATCGCCATGACGTCCTCTATCGAAAGTGCATTCGGATCACATTTGATGACGGGCGGGTTTTTATTGAACAATGAATTGACGGATTTTTCTTTTGAACCGTTTGGCGCAGACCAAGCCTTGATTGCCAATATGGTGGAGGGCTTTAAACGCCCGCGATCGTCCATGGCGCCGGTGATTGTGTTTGATTTGGCCGGAAACCCGGTTTTGACATTGGGTTCTGCGGGCGGCAGCCGCATTATCGGATATGTTGTGCAGCGAATTATATCTGTTTTGGATTGGGATATGGATTTGCAGCAATCTGTGGCGATGGCGCATACGATCGCGCGTTCGGCAAAACATATTGAAGTTGAAGAAAAGTCTGCGCGTTCAAAGGTTTTAGAGGAAAATGGTGATGTCGTTGTGCAAGGGATCATGAATAGTGGTTTGACAGGCATTGCCATTCAGGGGGATAATTTAAAGGGAGTAGCCGACCCGCGGCGTGAAGGCATGGCGATGGGGCGTTAATGGGGCTAACGATCAATATGGAGGATTATCATTATGAATAAAGTCTTGATTGTGCCGGGCCTTTTGGTGGCCATGATTGTGTTTTTGACCGCCATAAGCGCAAATGCCGAAACGCCGCTGGATGGGTATTGGTTAACGGAGAATGAGCGATCCGTCATTAAAGTTAAAGAATGTGATATGGGGCTTTGCGGCCATGTTTACTGGATCATAGACGGGGGAATGCAGACCGATTTAAACAATCCAGAGGAGACGTTGCGCGGACGTCCCATGTGCGGTTTACCCATTTTGTGGGGCATGGAAAAACAAAGTGCAACCGAATGGGAAGATGGCAAAATTTACAAAGCCGATGATGGCGATATCTATGATGCCGACCTTGAATTGCTGGATGATGGCACGTTAAAAGTACGCGGATATCTGGGGCTATCCTGGTTGGGGAAAACCCAGATATGGAAGCGGGTTTCACCGGCTGATTATCCGGCTTGCGGGTAATAAGGCCTGTCTGTCACGGTATTATTTGTTGTTGCCTTGATTATGATTATGCGGCTTTGCGGGCTTTCAAATTCAGCGCCGCCTCTAACAGCTCTTGCGTGTAACTTTCTTGCGGATTCTCAAAAATATCTTTGGCAATGCCGCTTTCAACAACCTTGCCATCTTTCATGACAATTAAATGATGCGCCATGGCACGTACAACCCTTAGATCGTGGCTAATAAACATATAGGCCAGGTTTTCTCTGGATTGTAATTCCCGCAGTAAATCAACGATTCCCGCCTGAACCGAAACATCCAGCGCGGATGTCGGTTCATCCAGCACGATAAATTTCGGCTCCAGCACCAAGGCGCGGGCAATGGAAATGCGTTGCCTTTGTCCGCCGGAAAATTCGTGCGGGTAACGATGCCGCGTTTCCGGGTCCATATGTACTTTCTTTAAGGCCTCGACGACCAGAGCGTCGCGTTCGTTTTTCGATAGCGCTTTTTTATGAATTTTCAGGCCCTCGGCAATGATCTGTTCCACACTCATACGGGGGGATAGGGATCCAAACGGGTCCTGGAAAACAACTTGCATATCACCGCGGTGACGGATCATTTCCTTGCGGTTTTTTCTTGATATATCATCACCCAGAAAGACGATCTTACCTTCGGATGCGTTTAATTTTAACAGCGCCATACCCAGCGTGGTTTTCCCCGACCCGGATTCCCCGACCACGCCCAGAGTTTGGCCCTCGCGTAAGGTCAGGCTGATATCATCAACGGCGCGGACATAATCTTTGGGCTTGCCGAAAAATGTTTTGCCCTTGGGGAAATAAACCTTAATGTTCTGCCCCTCTATGATGACGGGGGACTTGTTGTTGGCAACGCCGGTCATGGCCGAAGGCAAGGTGCCCAGCAACATTTTTGTATATTCATGACCGGGATTTTTAAATATATCGGCCGTCATTCCCCGTTCAACAATTTCCCCATGCTTCATAACGCAGACCTTGTCAGACATTTTTTCCACGACCGATAAATCATGGGTGATAATGATCAGTGCCATGCCAAGGCGTTTTTTTAAATCATTGAGCAGTTCTAGTATCTGCGCTTGTACGGTGACATCCAGTGCGGTTGTGGGTTCATCCGCGACAAGCAATTCCGGTTCATTGGCCAGGGCCATGGCGATCATAACGCGTTGGCGTTGCCCACCGGAAAGCTGGTGAGGGTAGGCATTTAAACGATCTTTCATATTCGATAGGCCAACAAGGTCCATTAATTCATGTATGCGTGCCATGGCCTGTTTGTTATCCATGCCCTGATGCGTTTTTAAAACTTCGCCAATTTGTTTTTCAATGGTGTGTAACGGGTTAAGCGCACTTAACGGTTCTTGGAAAATCATGCCGATTTTGCGTCCGCGGATTGTGCGCATGAACTGGTCTGTCTGGCCGACCAGTTCATTGCCGTCAAATATGATAGAGCTTTCCTGGCTGTGGCGTGCAAGCGGATAGGGCAGTAATTGCATGATGGAAAGGGCGCTGACCGATTTTCCTGAACCTGATTCCCCGACCACGGCCAGTGTTTCGCCCTTGTTCAGATCAAAGCTGATATTCTTGACCGCCTCAAAATCCCCTTTCGGTGTTTGAAAGGTGACAGAGAGGTTCTTGACGGATAGAAACGGGGAATCGATTTTTTCGTTCATGCCTCTATTTAAAAAGAGGTGGAGGGGAAAGTCTATAGAAATTGCAAAAAAACCCGAAGCTATAACGGCTCCGGGCTTTTTCGGGGTTGGGTAAGGAGGAGAGTTTCTTACTCAGGCAATACAACCGCGTCAATGACGTGAATAATGCCATTGGATGTTTTAATGTCGGTGGATGTGACATTGGCATTATCCACGGTGACGCCATCGGCGGTTTTGGTGACATTTAATGTTGTGCCTTGCAGAGTTTTCACTTCTGTGGTGCCATCGGCGATATCTGCGGCTTTAATTTTTCCCGGCACGACATGATAGGTCAGGATGGCCTGTAGCTTATCTTTATTTTCCGGCTTCAGAAGGTCTGCAACTGTACCGTCCGGCAGGGCGTCAAAGGCCGCGTTCGTTGGGGCGAAAACGGTAAACGGGCCATCACCTTTCAGGGCTGTAACCAGATCTGCAGCCTGAACGGCCGCAACCAGTGTTGAAAAGTCATCATTGGCGCTTGCTGTTGCAACAATATCAACTTTATCGGCGTAGGCCGCTTTGTCTTTATGATCTTTGTGGTCATTTGCAATGGCTGCGCCGGATGCACCGATCATGCCCAGGGCAACAGTTGTCATCAAAATGTTTTTAAACATGGTTTGTCTTCCTTTCATATGTTGGTCGTAATTTCAACATAGGCGCGTTCAGGGACAAGGCAACCAAAATTGTCTTTTATTACAAAAGTTTAATGATACTGTAATGAAGTGCGGGGCTTACGTCTGGACGCGTAAAACCTTGTAGATTTTATCCGTGATCGCGGCCTCGACGCTTTGCATCTCGGATAGCTCCAGCTCGTGTAATTTGCATCCTTTATCTTCGGCCATTTTAACAATGCGCCCTGTAACATGGTGGGCGTTGCGGAAGGGCATGTTCAGGTGTATCACCAACCAATCGGCCAGCGCGGTTGCGGTTGTGAATCCGTCTTCGGCGGCCTCTAACATAATGTCTTTATTAAATGTGGCGGTGGCCAGCATGCCGTTCATGGCTTCAAGGCCCAGAATCAGGGTGTCAAAACTGTCGAAGGTGCTTTCCTTGTCTTCCTGCATGTCCTTGTTATACGCTAGCGGCAGAGCTTTCATCACGGTCAGCATTTGCACCAGATTACCGCTCAGGCGGCCCGTTTTTCCGCGGATCAGTTCTGCCGCATCGGGGTTTTTCTTTTGCGGCATAATCGATGATCCTGTGCTCCATTGATCAGACAGGCGAATAAACCCGAATTGCGGCGTTGCCCAGATGATAATCTCTTCGGCCAGCCGTGATAAATGCAACCCGCATTGGGCGGCGCAGAAAAGAAATTCATTGGCAAAATCGCGGGCGCTTACGGCGTCCAATGTGTTTGGCATGGGGCGATCAAACCCCAGTTGTTCGGCGGTGTAGGCGCGGTCAATCGGGAACGGGGTTCCGGCCAGGGCGGCTGCCCCCAGCGGGCATTCATTGACGCGCGTGGCGCAGTCTTCAAACCGGCTTTTGTCACGGCTCAGCATTTGGTAATAGGCATCCAGGTGCCGCCCCAGGGTAATGGGTTGGGCGGCCTGCAAATGCGTAAAGCCGGGCATGATGGATGTATCATGCTCCTTGCTTAATGTGGCCAGTGTCTGTTGCAGGTTTTCAATTTTGTGAATGAGGATGTTAATGGCATCGCGCACCCATAGGCGGAAATCTGTGGCAACCTGATCATTGCGGGAGCGCGCGGTATGAAGGCGGCCGGCGGCATCGCCGACAATGTCTTTCAGGCGGGATTCAACATTCATGTGAATGTCTTCCAGTTCTGCCGTAAATTCAAACGTGCCCGATTCAATTTCCTTTTCAATCTGATCCAGACCGTCCAAAATGGCCTTGCCGTCGGAATCTGTGATAATGTTTTGTTTCACAAGCATTTTACAATGGGCTTTTGACCCTTCAATATCTTGCTTCCACATGCGTTGATCGACGCCGATAGAGGCGTTGATTTGTTGCATGATAAGATCGGGCGTGGTTTCAAACCGTCCGCCCCACATCGTATTTGATTTATTTTGGTTTTTCTTCATGGCTATGTTTTACCTTGAAGCCCAACATTTTGCCAAGCAAAAAGATTACAAACCCCGCGAGCATACCTGGCATGATTTCGTAGATGGAATCGGTGTAGCCCAGATAACGCCATAGCGGAATAACCGCGACGCCGCCCATGATCATAACAATGGCCAGCCACTGATTGGGTTTTTGGCCAAGGCAATACAGAATTAATAACGGGCCAAATGCCGCGCCCAGCGCCGACCATGCAATCAAAACCAGATTGAAAACATTTTCGCTGGCGAACAAGGCGATTAACAGGGCCAGCGCGGTAATGCCGACAGTGGCCAGCTTTGTGGTCCAATAGCCCGGTTTGCGACCAAATGATAAATCGCGGGTTACTGCGGCGGTGCAGCTCAGAATTTGTGAATCCGCCGTGGACATGGTGGCGGCAAAAAGGCCAGCCATAACCAACCCGACCAAAACAGGCGGCAGCAGTTCTGTCGCCAAAGTAGGCAGCGCCAGCTCCGCATCAAAACTGCCGTCATCAATGGGGATTAACAGGCGCGCGGCCAGACCGACCAGAACCGAAAGGACGCAAAAGGCGCTGTACCAGCTGTAATAATAAATGCGTACGCGTGTCATGTCTTTGGGTGAGGCCATCGTCATAAAGCGCACCATAATGTGGGGCTGGCCAATAACGCCAAGCCCTGCAAAAACCCAACTGGCCAGAAATAGGGCAATCCCGAACTTTAGATCGGGCGGGAAGATCGCCATATAATCGGGGGATACATTTTGCAAGCGTCCCCAGAATCCATCAAAACCGCCACTGGCGTTGACGGTCATATATAGCATCAGGCTCATGGCGATAATCATAACGAAGGATTGCGCAGCATCTGTCCATATAGAGGCGCGAATGCCTCCGGCAAAGCAATAAGCCAGAACAATGACGGCCCCGATAATGGCGCCCATGGAATAATCCCACTCAAAAAGAACGTGCAGTGCCTTTGATCCAGCGCTGAGCTGGGCTGCGGCATAGACCCCCAGGAAGGTGAGGGTTATGAAACCAATAACGGCGCGTAAATATGGCTGTTCTTTTCCATGCCAGTTGCTTAAAGCCCCGCCATAGCTTAAGACCTCTCTGGCCTCTGTTGTGGTGCGCAGGCGTTTGTGTATAAAAAGTGAAGCCATAAGATCGCCAACCACCCAGCCCGCCAGGAACCACGCGGTTTGTATGCCCACCGCATAGGTGGCGCCAATGAGGCCGATAAACATATAGCCGGAATTTAACGTGGCCACCGCAGATAAGGACACCAGCCACGGCGGAACGTTGGAGCCCGCCAGCAGGTAATCTCCTGTATTATTGGTTTTCACAAAGGCCGAGGCCACGCCAATCGCAACAAAAATCGCAAGGAAAAATAAAAAAGAGCCAATCATCATAATGATTGTAAGGCTATCAAAGCAGGCGCCCTCTGGCTAGGGTGTATATTCTTTTATGAAAACTAATTGACAGAATGTATTTTGTGAGTGTAGGTTGCAGGCATATTATTAAAAGGGAGAGGCAAAGACATGTCCACATTTTATCACAAAGAAACGATTTTGAATGAAGTTGCGGCGTGGGCCGAAAAATCAGAACAGAAAGCCGATTTGTCGAGATCTGTTTTTGCAAGAGATGTTGTTTCTGTAGCTGCGCATCAATTGTCTTCTGCGATTGCCCATGTAAAAGATTTTATCGGGTTGGGACAGGATAAAAATTCAGCCGTACAAGCGGCCCCCTTGACGATGGGATATCTGGATCGATACTTTAATAAGCAATCAGAATTAACGCATCTTACAGAAACCTGTAAGACTTTTGATAATGCATTGTCTATAGAAACGTCCTGGCCCGGGCATAATGTTACTGAGTGTTTCCGCATTGCCCATGATGGCGGCACGGTCATTGATTATAATAATGAATATATTGTGGTTAGAACAAACAGCAGTACTGACATTGCTGATTCCGAGCAAGCCCAAGTCTTTGATGATCGCGCTGATTTGATGGAGTATCTTAACCAGAATTTACCGGATTTCGTATAGTCTAGCCGCTTTTGTTTCATTCTGGCGGTGCGCATGGGCGCGGTTACTCTGTAATTGCGAAATTGATTGTCGATACGACTCGCACCGTTTTGTATCGGGATTGGCGTTCTTGATAACTGTTATTGGAATCGCGCGGTAAAATCTGGAACATGCCTTGATAGGCGCTGCGAATGCCACCAATGCGCGCGCCGGAATCGGCGGCAAATTGCTCTGCGGCTTCACGCGCGCTTTTTGTTGCCTGGGCTATCATGTCCGGCTTTATATTATTCAGGCCGGTAAAGATATATTCCACCGGGCTTTGGTTCTGTTCGGTAATCAACGATACGTTTTGTTCCAGAAGATCGCCGCTTTTCTGATAGGCCGCATCAACCGCATTAACATTTTCGGACCGTATCGCAATGACTTCGGATACAATATAGCGCGATTGTGTTGCGCCGTTCTGGCGATAGGTTTGCGCCAGTAAATCCGTTACCTCCAGGCGGCGGCTTGCGATGTCTTTTTCCCCCAGACCGTTCAGACGCAGGAAGGACCTTATTTTCCCTCCATTGTCTTTTATTGTGGCCTGAACGGTGGATAGATCATTGCCGGTCGCGCTGTGTTTGATGGTCCAGATGGCCAAATCGGCCTCAACATCTTTCTGGGCCAGCCCTTTCATATTGACGGATCGATCTGCGCTGCGGAATTCTTTCATACCGCCGGCAATCATAAATCCAGCAAAGAATATAGAAAGCGAGAGTAGAACCAGACCGATGGTCAGGCCCTTATCAACGCTGCGGTTCGTATTGTGCGATATGTCCATGAAACGTCTCTGGCAAATATAGCAAACCCGTTTATGCGGCTTTCCTATTACCCGTTTTGGCTTTCTTGGTGATCAAAGCGTGGTTGCGCAAACGCACGGCGTTAATCTTGATAAAGCCTTCGGCGTCTTTTTGGTCGTAACCGCCTTCTTCATCCATGGATGATTGCTGCGGATCATAAAGCGCAACCGGGGATGTGCGGGCAACAGGGTAGGCGCAGCCCTTAAACAATTGAACGGTAACGGTTCCGTCAATCATTTCCTGTGCCTTGTCCATAAAGGCCATCAGCGCTTCGAACTCCGGTGAGAACCAGAAACCATTGTAAATGAGGCGGGCGACTTCGGTGCTGAGCATATCACGCAGGCGCATGGTTTCGCGGTCCATGGTCAGGCCTTCAAGGTCGCGGTGGGCATTGTGCAGAATTGCCCCGCCCGGTGTTTCATAAACGCCGCGGGATTTAATGCCAACAAAGCGGTTTTCCACCATATCCAGACGGCCAATGCCGTGGCGGGTGCCAAGCTCGTTTAAATACATGAAGATGTCGAGCGCGCCCGTTTTTTCGGTTCCGTTTGATTTATTGACAACTTTGACCGGGATACCGTCTTTAAAGCTCAACTCAATCAGCTCAGGCTCGTCTGGCCAGTCCTTCATGGTTGATGTGCGGGAATAGACATCTTCCTCGCAAACGGCGCCGGGGTCTTCCAAAATGCCGGCTTCATGCGAAATATGCAGAAGATTGTCATCTTCCGAATATGGTTTCTTGCGTGTGGCGGTTACTGGAATGCCGTGTTGATCGGCATAATTCAGCATGTCCGAACGTCCTTTAAAGCGGTTCAGGAAGCTGTCCATTTTCCAAGGAGCCAGAACGGTTACATCGGGTTTCAGAGCGTAATAGGATAGTTCGAAACGCACCTGATCGTTTCCTTTGCCGGTCGCGCCATGGCCAACATATTCTGCACCTTCTTTTTCGGCGATTTCAATCTGGCGCTTGGCGATAATGGGGCGGGCAATGGCCGTCCCCAGCAGATACCGTCCTTCGTATACGGCCTGTGATTTAAAGGCGGGGTAAATATAGTCGCGAACAAATTCTTCACGCAGATCTTCGATGTAAACCTTGGAGGCACCGATCTTTTCGGCTTTTTCTTTTGCGGATTCAAAATCTTCTTCCTGCCCAACATCGGCGATATAGGCGATGACTTCATAGCCTTCCTCGATGAACCATTTCAAGATAATGGAGGTGTCCAGACCACCGGAATAGGCGAGTACGATTTTACCTTTGCTCATTATTTTTGTCCTTTGTTATGCGCGCGTATGTATTTATGTATTAGGGTACAGTTATAAACACTTTGCTGGAAATTTAAAGGGGAAAATACGGCCCGGTATTACGATTCCGCGTACAGGGGTGCAGGGCGGTTTTCTTCTAGGTTAAGGGCTGACATGACAGGGGGGGCGGTTTTTCTTTACTTTTCGATGTTGTTTTTGTATATATTATGGATAATAAAAGTGAGCTATGAAGAGGGAGAGCCAATGACGAGCAGTACGAGACTGTTACCAAAATATTATTTTCAGAAAATGGATAGCGAGCAAGACCAGATGACATCGCGGTTTTGCTACGTCGCCGGTTATCAGGCCGAGGGCAAGGGCGCAAATGCAAAGCTGACAGAAATCTGGAAGGAAGGCACATTGAGCCAGATCCAGGCTGATGCCGATATCATGCTAGAGCGGGCGCTGTCTATCCCTGAGGGCAAGCAAGGGCATGTGCCGTTTTCAGATATTCTGGCCATGGATGACATGATCGACAATATGCTTGATCGCCTTGAAATGGGGCGCAGAATTGACGTGATGACTTTGGACGTCTGATCCTGTTATTTTATCTGGTGTTTATGAAATAAAGCGCCCCTGAACCCTTTATGCAGGCGGGGCGTTTTTTATTGCTGTAATTTCAAAGGCAAGAGAGGGCATCCTTGGTCGCGGCTTAGGCCACTTTGTCGGCTTTATTGCCGAAGGCGGCTTTGAAGGCCTGATCCAGATCGGCAATCAAATCGTCAGGATGTTCCAGGCCAATTGACAAGCGAACAAGCCCGTCGGTAACCTTTGCCTTGGCACGGGCTTCGGCTGGCACACCGGAATGTGTGGTCGAGGCCGGGTGGCAAATCAAACTTTCGGACCCCCCAAGCGATACAGCAGATTTAAAAAGCTGCAGCGCATTAATGAACTTGAACATGGTTGCTTTCGGCGCGTCCACTGTAAAGGCAAATGTTGATCCGGCGCCCTTGCATTGGCGTTTAAAGACAGCCTGATATTTGGGGTCTGTCTTGAAATCAGCATGGTGCAATTCGGCTTGAATATAAGGGTTGTCGTGAATCCATTGTGCAACTTTTTTGGCACTGTCATTGGCACGATCCATCCGAATGGCGACAGTTTCCAGCGAGCGCGAGATCATCCAGCTGGTGTGCGGGTCCAGATTAAAGCCCATGGCGCCGCGTAAACCCCAGATGGGGGCCAGTTTTTCCTTTGATCCACATACTGCGCCAGCGACCAGGTCGCTGTGGCCGCCCAGATATTTTGTGACGGAATAAACGGCCAAATCAATACCTTGAGGCACCGCCTGTTGAAAAATCGGGCCCATAAGGGTGTTATCACAAACAGAGACAGGGCGGTGTCCGGTTTCGCTTTCGATGATGTCCAAGGCCTCATTCAGGGCCTGAAAATCCACCAATGCGTTTGTGGGGTTTGCCGGTGTTTCAATAAAGACCATTTTCAGGTTACCGTCTTTTATGGCTTTGCGCATGGCCGCAAGCATGGAGTCTTTGTCAAGCCCGTCGGTGAAGGCGTGGCTTTTGACTCCGAACTCGGTCATGACTTTGCCAATCAGTGTTTCTGTGCCGCC
The DNA here is from genome assembly GCA_002359735.1 of Micavibrio sp. UBA2638. GTDB lineage: Bacteria > Pseudomonadota > Alphaproteobacteria > Micavibrionales > Micavibrionaceae > UBA2638. Next base: position 75,991 of record DENS01000013.1, on the reverse strand, counting down.
ATAAAGCGGAGAGCTGTGTACGATTGTATCCCCGGGCCGCAGATACGATAAAAGCGTGGTGGAGATAGCCCCCATACCGCTGGCAAAGGCAACGCAGCCTTCGGAGCCTTCAAGAACCGCAATGCGGTCTTCGACAATTTCAACATTGGGATGATTAAAACGCGAATAGATCAGACCGCCTAGATCGTCATTGGACGTACGGGGTTTGCGGCCAGAGGTCACGTGGAAGAACTCCTCGCCTTCCTCGGCGCTGTCAAAGACAAAGGTGGAGGTGAGAAAAACCGGTGGCTTGACGGCATTTTCCGAGAATTTCGGGTTGTAGCCATAGCTCATCATCAGACTCTCTGGTTTCAGGTCGTGTTCACCGATTGTTGTTTTTTTGTAGCTTGATTTTTTCTTTTGCATTTTTACTCTCCCGATCGATTATGCGACTGGAGTGTACGATGAAGGGGGTAAGAAATCAAAGCCGAATAATGTGGCGGCGCCGCAAAGTGGTTTCATTTTTCATGCAAAAAAATTGACACTATTTCCGGATTATGGTTAATGGCGGCTGTAATATAAATAAATAAGGGTTATAGCATGTATAAAAAATTGTTAGGAGCTTTTGCTGTGGCGGCGATGGGGTGTTATGCGGGTATAAGTGCTCAATACGAAATCAGCCGTGATATACGTGATGATTTTGTGTCCGAGCTGGGCGATGTATCAGAAAACGTAATGCGCTTAAGTAGTCATACACATGCGGGTCTCTTTACAGCATTAGTCAAACGCGATTATACGACGGCGGAAGGGATATGCTATGAACAGTATAAAAAACAAACTCATATTTTGGGTGTCTCTATATATTCTGAGAGTTATGATCGCCGCTGCGAAATGGACTAAAATTTCAGAGATAAGATTCAGGTAATCTTGACGCCTGTATCCTCCAAACACCATGCCAGAATGGCCTTTTGCGCATGCAGGCGGTTTTCTGCTTCGTCATAGATGGCGGAGGCTTTTGATTTTGCAACCTCTTCGGTGACTTCCTCCCATTCATGCATGGGAAGGCAATGCAGGAAGATGGCGTGGTCTTTGGCGCGTGCCATTAAATCGGCATTAACCTGATACGGCCAGAACATATCCAGTGATTTACCTTCCTGCCCCATGGATACCCAGGTGTCGGTGACGATAACATCGGCACCGCCCGCGGCTTTGGCCGGGTCGGCAGTAATTTGGGCACCTTTCGGGGCTTTGTTATGCAGCTCTTCGGGGCAAGCCATGATGAAGTCAAAGTCAAAGATTGGTGCGGCCTCCACGAACGTATTGGACACATTGTTGCAATCGCCAAACCATGCGATTTTCTTGCCCTTAATCGCGCCCAGCTTTTCTTCAATCGTTAGCAGATCAGCCATAATCTGACAGGGATGTGACAGGTTGGTCATGCCGTTAATCACCGGAATGGTGCTGTGCCGGGATAACTCCTCCATCATGGCCTGATCGCTCATCCGCAGCATGATCGCATCGACATAGCGGGAGAGGACATGGCCTGTGCTTTCAATACTTTCCGCACCGCCCAATTGCATTTCGTCCATATTCATGACAATGGTGTGGCCGCCAAGTTGTTTCATGGCAACTTCAAAGCTCATGCGTGTGCGCGTGGAGCGTTTATCAAAAACCATGGCCAGTGACAGGCCCTCGAACAGCTGGGGCGGATTGAATTTTTCCTGTTTTAAAACATGGGCATTGTTTAAAATCGCATGCAATGTTTCAGGCGGGATGTCTTTTAAAGTAATAAAATGGCGTACGGGGCTGGTCATTGTGGAATATCTATAGGATCGTTAAAGTGGCTCTGCCCTAATTAAGACAACGCTGCTTCGATGCGGGTATAGAAATCCGGATCATTGGCAGTGCCGCCTTTCGGCCCGATCATATTAACGCGGTTTGCCGAACAATGGAAGAGCCCGCCCCCTTTGCGTATTTCCGAGTAATCCACCAGATGCAAATTGTAACCGGCATGGGTTAATCTTGCGGCTAAATCGTCGCTGATGTCATGCGCGATAATCAAATCTTTGTCATTAACCGCTGTCACATTGCAGGCAAAGGCTTCGGCATCTTCCCTGCTGACCTTGATCAGGTATTCATCTTCCGGCAGGCCAAAATCAGCCAGTGCCACGCGGCGCATCAAATCATAGGATTCTTTTGTTATGCCGCCTTCATAAGATAAAATATGCCCACGGGGCAGGGGGGTCTGTGATGTGTCGATGTGGAAATAGGGTCTCACAACTTCCAGGCTTAGTACATCATGGCCGGTCAGGTTCTTTAACTGTGCGTGTGCCTTGATGTCACTGCGGCCATTTTTGGGGTCGTTCGGATTTTTGGCGTAACCGCTCCACCAGATACCGCGATAGGAATCGTAAATATTGTCGCCGCTGCCTTCGGTGTTGTATTTCGCCCGTTCGTGGGTCGTGGATAAAGCCGTACCGGTTTTTAAAGTGGCATCATGTAATAGTGAGGTGTAATCCATGGCCGCCATAAAATGCGCCGTCGATTCGGCCTGACGTGCGGCATTGGTGAATTTGCTCATCAAAGATTTGAAATGAATTTTTTCAATATTGGCGCCCGATTTATCAAGCGTAATTTCCGTGTGAAAAGCCGCGGGGTCGGCCGTGTAAACCTGGTCCAGCTGTCCTTTGTGCGGGGGGGCCAAAATGATTTCGGCGCCCAGGGAAGACAATGTATTTTTAAAGTTATGCCACTGGGCTTTGGCAAGATTGCGGTCTATTTTGTCGCCCATAAAATCATTGCCGACGGCACCGCCATGTGCGTCCAGACTGGGGTCAAAAAAATCCGGTGCGCACATCAAAAAATGCGGAGTCAAAAGAGCGTTTTTCAGCCGCGCCTTTTGTGTCTGGTCTGATGAACTTCCTGACATGTTAAATTTATTACCCCGTAAAACGTCACATTCTTATGTAAGGTTATACAATGTTTTTTTCATAATTACAAGAGATTTGTCGATCTCGTCTTCATTTATAATCAGGGGAGGGGTAAGGCGGAGCGTTGATTTTCCGGCCTGTGTTGCCATCATGCCGTTATTTTGCAACTCAGCCAGCAGGACTTTAATATCAAATCCGGTATCAACGCCAATCATCAGTCCGGCGCCTTTTATGGCTGTGATTTTATTCGATTCCCGCATCATGGCCTCTAGCCCGTTCTTAAATTGCTGGGCGCGTGCGTTTACGTTGTCTAAAAACCCGGGGGATAATATTTGCTTCATGACCGTGGCCGCAACTGCGCAGGCAAGTGGGTTGCCGCCATAGGTCGTGCCGTGGGTTCCGGGAACGAGCGCCTCGCCAAACTCCTTGCGTGCGCCAACGGCGCCCACCGGAAATCCCGATCCCATGCCTTTGGCCCAACACACAATGTCGGGTGTGATAATGGATCCATCCTCCTGCGGGAAGGCTTCGTAGGCGTTAAACGTACCAAGGCGCCCCATGCCGGATTGAATTTCATCGAAGATAAGGGCGATGTTTTCGGCCGTGCACAGGTCGCGTAAGGCTTTCAGGAAAGCGGGGTCCGCGGGGGTCAGGCCGCCCTCACCCTGTACGGGTTCAAGGATAATCGCAGCCGTATTTTTGGTGACCAGTTTTTCAACGCTTTTAATATCGTTAAAATCCGCATAATGGACGCCGGGCAAATAGGGTTCAAAATAAGGCTGTGCGTGGCGTTTTTCTGTGACACTGGCGGCGCCATATGTCCGGCCATGAAAAGATTTTCGAAATGCGATAATCTCATGCGCTTGTTGTGATTTGTTGTCATAGGCCCATTTTCGAGCCATCTTTAACGCGCATTCTACGCTTTCTGCGCCGCTGTTAGAGAAGTAGATCAGGTCGGCAAAGCTATTGTCGACCAGCAATTGCGCACATTCCAGTTTTTCTTTGGTGGCAAAGGAGGCCTGACACGCCATCAACCGCGCGGCCTGATGATTTAAGGTTTCCAATATCGCGGGATGAGCATGCCCAAGCGAGGCCACGGCAATGCCGGCCGCAAAATCGAGATACTTTTTTCCATCGGTGTCCCAGGCCCAGCAGCCCTTGCCGTGATCCATAACGACGGGCTGCGGAGCATAGGTTTTGACCAGAATTTTGGACGTATTCTCAATAATTGTTTTTGCATCACTTTTCATGGTTATGGCCTTTATGATTTAATTTTGTTGATCTTGTTTGCTTTGTGCGAGGGCAGGGGGGCTGACAGATGTCTCATTCGCTTTTTCATTGGCCACTTTGTTGTCCATTTCATTGGCCGTGATTTTGTTTTTAATCAGGAATCCGGCCCCCACTCCTAAAGCCAGTGAAATAATACCGATTAGAATGAAATAATGTGTCTGTTTTTTCATGTTAAACTCTTAAGTAATTTTTCGATGGTTCCATGTTCGCGCTTGCGGCCCTCTAATAACTCCGCGCCCCACTCTGCGATACGTTCGCCTTTTTCGTGGCTGAATTTACCGGGTTTGTATTCATCAATCCATTCATATTGACGAATAAGAGCCAGCGGCTTTTGTGCGCCTTTTGTTTTTTTCTGAAATGCTTCGGCTTCTTCAAATGCCTCAAAGGCGTAAAAATAATCATGGCCGTTCGCCAGATCTTCGGCGCCATCAAGCGGGTAACACCAAATACGGTATTCCAGAACATCATCATAGACATAGCCGGCGCCGGCCGAAACAACGGCAGGATAATCGCCCACCATTTTTGCGTCATATGCTATTGGATAATCGAAATCACTCATTTTCGCCTCTTATGCGCCTATGGCTTTCTGGACTTCGACTTCGTTCATGTATCGCAACTTCTCATCTTCGGTAATCATCATAGTGCCCGGGCCGACCGCTTCAAAAATTTCTTTTTCCAATGCATTGTCCCGCATCCCGTTAATTAAGTGAATGCGCTTAACCCCGTTATGCAGGGCGCGCACACAATTTTCCATTTTGACCTTCATGCCATCGGTTACGGTGCCATTTGCGATCAGTGCGGGAATATCTTCATCGGTAATCATAAATATGGTTTTACCGTTCTTTAACACACCATCAACATTGCTAAGGTAAATTAATTTATCGGCCCGCGCGCCAATTGCCAGATCGGCGGCAATGGTGTCGGCATTGATATTGACAATGACGCCGTCTTCCGCATGTGTAAGGCAAGGAACCGCCACGAAGTTGGTAACCTTGAACAATCGTTTGATGCCGCGTTCACGGGCGCTTTCAACATCACCGACCAACCCGTAATCAACATTATCGACAGGCGGGCGGATTTTAACCCTTAACCAATCGGCAGGAACGGCGTTTAAGTTATATCCTTCAACGCTATGCCGGGCCATGGCGCTGTATATTCGCATGGAAAGCGCGCCGCCGATGACTTCTTTCATGACATCCAGCGTGGCCTGATCGGTGACACGGCGGCCCTGAATTTTATTGATTTCAATGCCGCGCGCATTCAGCGCCTTATCGGTTGCCCGTCCACCGCCATAGACCAATATCACTTTAATGCCATGGTGGGTCAGCTTTTTGATATTTTGGATCAGGCTGTCCAATGCCGCGTCATCTTCGATCAAATCACCGCTGGCCTTGACCACAAACAATGAGTTCATAAATTTGCTGTGGTAGAAAGCATTCGTGAAAAAATTGGTCATGCCAGCATTTCTTTTGTTTTTGTTCATCGTGTTTACCTTCCTTTGTTATGGGTAAACGGGGGACAGATTTTTTAATCCCGTTTCTTCCTGTAATCCAAACATAATATTCATATTTTGTACGGCGCACCCTGCCGCACCTTTCACCAGATTGTCCAGCGCACCCTGAACGATAATCTGCTCGCCATGGCCGGCACTATAACTAAGGTCGCAAAAATTGGACCCGATAACATTGGCAAGCGCCACAGTGTCAACCATGCGGATAAAAGGTTCGCCCTGGTAAAATGTATCGCTATTATAAGGGGCAGGTTTGGCAGGGGTAATGAAGGCCTGCATAAAGATTCCGCGCGTAAAGGGCCCTGATGAGGGGACAAAGTTTAAGGCGTCTGCCTTTAATCCGGCGGTGCGAATGATTTCAGGGATATGGCGATGTTTGTTGATGTTATAGCTTTTGATATTGTGGTTGCGTACCGGGTGATGGGTGCCGTCACTGGCCGATTTGCCCGCACCGCTAGACCCTGTAATGGCAAAAATATCGGCGCGGGATATAGTGTTTTGAAACGGATATAACATCAACTGGGCCAGCAGGGCGAAACATCCCGGATTTGCAACCAGATCCGCATTTTTGATGGCGTCACGGTGAAATTCGGGCGCGCCGTATATTGCCTTGGCTAATAATTCCGGGTGGTGGTGATTCAGGCCGTAATATTGTTTATAGGTGGCCGTGTCATCCAAACGGTAATCGGCCGACAGGTCAATAATCCGGGTTAGCCCATAAATATCGGCCACGACATCTTGGGCTGTTTTATGCGGCAAGGCCAGAAAGACGACATCGCTGTCTTGTGCCACAGTTTGCGGGTCTGTATTGGTGATGCGTAACCCGCCATAGCCTTGCAGGTGGGGGTGAATATCCCCAATCGTACTGTCTTCGTGCTGGCGCGAGGTCAGGTATTTAATATGAACATCCGGGTGTGTCAATAATACGCGCACCAGTTCAAGACCAGTATAGCCGGTGACCCCGATAATTGAGACATTAAGCGGCATCTTTTGCACTTTCATTTTCTTTGCGGGCATTTTCTTTGCTGGCATTTTCTTTACTAGCTTTGCCGGAAGGTTTTTCATCCAATCCCATCCAGCGGGCAATAACCAAATCCAGCCATTCATTGGTGGGTCTAAAGGCATTATAGGTCATGCAGCCAATTTGTTCGGCGATGATTTGTTTGCCGACTTCGTTATCGGTGACCGGCCCGCTGATAATATCAAGCGGCAGCCCTAGGGTTTCGCAGGCGCGCGCCAAGCCGACGGCTCCAACCGGGTCACCCGCACAGCCAATATGCAGGTAAACATTGTCCTGAATTTGCGGGTCGGATAATATGGCCTCTACGCCGTATTTGCCCATAACCCCGTCGCCAAATTCAATGATAATGGCGTCGGGTTTGGTTTTCTTGGTCAGAAATTCCAGCGCCCCCTTGGCCATGGCGACAACGTCTTTATCCGGGATCGAGGCGGTTGAGCTAATTCCACAATCGGTAAAAGACACAGCCTTAATGACGCCGTTATCTTCCATTTTGTAAATATCGCGATGCGCCCCAACGCCAGTTAATTTTGTTCCGGCCAGAGTCATCCCCATACGGGTCAGGGTCTTTACAATTTCTGATGCCGCAGTGGTTTTTCCGCTGTCCATAGACGTGCCGGTGACAATGATCAAAGGCGTCTTGTTCTTCATGGTTTCCAGCGGGCCAAATAAATTGGCGTCTTTGATATTCAGGACTTTATTCTTCCCGCGTGTTATACCGCCAAGAACACGCACGCGTAATGGTTCACCCACCTCTGTAACATTGGCCGAGGTGCAAATACCGGCCACGCCACCAAAATTTAGTAAATGAATAATATCACCGGTTTGCAGGCGAGAAGGAAGGCGGCCTGTAAAGCCCTTTAATGCCATACGGGACCCCAATGCGACGGCAATAATGTCGCCCTTTTTCAGCTTGGACATGCGCCCGGACACCAGTTCCAATTCGTTATAGATAGATTTATCCTCCAGAACCTCAACGGCCAGAACTGTGCCCATCTCGCTGGATAATTTATCGGTCAGCTTTTCCTTGTGTTTTATATTAAGGTTTTTGGTCACCGATCCAATTTTATCGATAATGATGCTACTCATATGCTTTCTTCTTTAAATTTATTCATGAATACAGTAACGCATTTCCAGGAAGCCGTTAAGCCCTGACCCGCATTATAGCAAGCATATTATTGCATTTATAAAGGGTAATATAGATAAAATTACCGCCCTGTAAATCTGCGGACGGGTTTATTATCCCGCTTAAGATAGTGGCAGCCTTATGGTTGAGGAGGGTCCTCAGGTGGGCGGGCGTTAGTTGCCTGC
>DENS01000013.1:0-67633 GCA_002359735.1 Micavibrio sp. UBA2638 | reverse complement strand
GAGTTGCCTGCGCTGCTGGCGCCTCAGGTTTTTTACGCAAGCCTACGGAGCTTAGGAAGCGATTAACCAATGAAACCTGCTGTTCAAGTTCAAGTTCATCTTCATGTATAATTTTGATCTGATACCCGTCGGTTTTATCTTTGACGGCGTTTTCCAGCAGCAGGATAAAATGATAAGGGTCATTATCCTGACGAATGAATTGAATGTTCGGGCGGTTCTTATCGGGGGTGTGCTTCGTTCCGTATGCTTCAGTGATGGCTTGACGAATGCCGCGCAGCATATGGTCAACCATATCTGATGGTGATGAAAGATGATCGTAGCAAACGGGCCCCTTATCATGAAGCAAGTCATAGCTTTGAATGGGGTGCGGGTCGTGCCGGTCATCGCTAATGCTAAAAGTTGTGCTGTATATGTCCGGCAGGTTTATGGTGACATAGAGAACTTCATGATCAAAATCATGGACGGAAATTCCCTGATGTTTTGAATGCTTTACAGACACATCAAGTTTGTTCAGGCCCGCGCGATCCAGAAAATTTGCAGCATCATAAACCTGTGACAGCGTCTCTTTCATGTCGCGGTTGGACATTCCCCCAATCAGGTTTTTTTCATCTTGAAACTTTGGTGCGATCCTTTTCATGGCATTCTCTCTATATTTTTTGCGTAAATATAGAAAATATATTTTTATATGTCAAGTTGCCTGCCTCGTAAGCGGCATGCTCTTTTCTATGATGCGGGTAAAATACTCAATGCCGGTTGGGATGATTTCGTCGTTAAAATCATAACGTGGGCTGTGCAGGCCCTGGTTATGGTTTGAATTGGGGTCCTCTTCGCCCTGACCAAGCCAGATATAGGCTCCGGGGCGATCCATGATCATGGCGCCAAAGTCTTCGCCGCCCATACAAGGGGCAACATTATCTTGCACGTTTTCGGTGCCGACAATTTCTTTGGCAATGTCGGCACAGAATTGTGTTGCTTCCGCATCGTTGATAGTGGGGTCGATGACTTCGCGGTATTGAAAGTCAATGTTGGCGCCATAACTTTCGGCAATGCCGCGCGCGACATCTTCGATTTTCTTTTTCAGCATTTGACGTGTTTCAGGTTTGAAAGTCCGAACCGAACCGAACAGGGCGGTGTCATCCGGTATAACGTTATCAGCACCGGTGCCGCCATTAAAATTAGTAATGGTAATAACGGCCGAGTCCACTGGATCGACTTTACGACTGATCAGGGTTTGTAGGGCGAGTGTGATTTGCGCGGCAATGACGATGGGGTCTATCGTTTTATCCGGCATGGCGGCGTGGCCACCTCGGCCTTGAACATAAATTCTAAAACGGTCGGAAGCGGCCATGATGGGGCCGGGACGAATGGCCATGGTTCCACGTTTCATGCTTGGCCAGTTATGCAGGCCGTAAACGGAATCGCATGGATATTTCAGAAACAAACCATCATCCATCATGGCCTTGGCGCCGCGCTGGCCTTCTTCGGCCGGTTGAAATATTAAATGTACTTTTCCATTGAAATTGCGCGTTCCAGACAGATGTTTTGCCACGCCCAGCATAATGGCCGTATGCCCGTCATGCCCGCATCCATGCATTTTGCCGGGAATTTGGGACACATGGTCTTTATTGTTCACTTCCATGATATCAAGCGCGTCCATGTCGGCACGAAGCCCAATGGCCTTGCCTGAATTATCCTGGGTTCCTGTGATCGTGGCAACAATGCCTGTTTTGCCTAGCCCCCGTTCAAATGGAATGCCCCATTCGGTTAACTTGTCCGCAACAAGATTACTTGCAAAAATTTCTTCATAGGCCGTACCGGGATTTTTGTGCATTTCACGGCGATAGGCCGTGATTTCATCTTTCATTGCGGCAATTGAATTACGCGCCGTAGGTGTCTCTGACATCTTGTCTTTTTCCTTAACTTTATGTATCAGCATAGTTGTTCATTTATAAAATAACATCGCACTGCACAAAAGCAACAGTAAGTCTAGCCGCTACAGCCATGTATAAGGCTTTTAAGGGGCCCGATCTCTATGACATGCTGAGCATATTATGATAATGCAATGTTGACCACAGCGAAGATCGATCGGTATTGAGTGCTACTGTGCTTCCGTCTTTTGCTTTCAGCGCTTCTTCATCAACGCAGCTTTGTAAAATATCCGCGGCTCTTTTCTGCGAAGCATCTGTGAAATGGTACCAAAGGCGGTCACGGAATCCTTTGCCGCCATGGGCGCGGTAAACAACGTCAAACAAGGTGTCTGATTTTGTCTCGCAGGTTACTTGATTCCACGCCAGTGAAGAGGTGAATATTTTATTTGAAGCATCATTTGTTTGCGCCACTTTGGCATAAACGCGAGCGCCGGCCCGCGGATCAAATGTTTGCTTAAGCGCCAGCATGGCAATGATGATTTTGGATAAACCAACGCCGCCTACATCGCACATTACAGCGCCAATTTCGGTCATATTGTTTTGACCGTCTTTGCCGTCCTGATAAACAGAGGCCAATGCGCTTGCCCGGATATCACCGTTTTCATCAATGGCCAGGGCGGCCGCTCCGGAGCGGACCGGTTCGGCCAGTTCATCAAAGCTACGGGCCCTTACGAAGTTGTTGGGGTCTATGATGTCTTTGCGGGCGCCGGAATATAAATCCACGACCTTTTCAAGATCGGCCGCGCGGGAAAAACGAATAGTCAGGCTTTCCGGGCGTTTATTTGCCGATGCATCCAGCAAACGCGGGGGCGCGGGGAATGTATAGATGTTGTTGATGTTTTTTTGCGGCATTGACGCAGGGGCACGAAAAGCGTGGGCGTGCCGCCCATTTAGAACACTCTTAAGCATGAGTTTTGCTCCATTAAATATTAAAATTCAAATTTCGGTAATATCTAAAGTCTGGTGTTCTAAAGTCCATTCACGGGGACTATCTCTGATTTTATGGAGAAAAGGCAACCTATTTTATTGCATGGCTGCAATTCCCAGAGCGGGTAGGTGCAATTTTTTGTGTTTTTATGGGGTGCAATAATGCGCAAATAAATGCTTTTTACAGCGCTGTTTTTCTGGGGTCGAATGCGTCGCGCACGGCTTCACCGATAAACGTTAAAAGCGTTAACATCATGGCCAGAGATAAAAATGCGGAAATGCCGAGCCAGGGCGCCTGCAAATTGTTTTTTCCTTGCGCCAGCAATTCGCCAAGCGACGGGCTGCCGGGGGGCAGGCCAAGGCCTAGAAAGTCCAGTGACGTAAGGGCCGTGATCGACCCGGTTAAAATAAACGGCATGAACGTCAGCGTTGCGACCATGGCATTGGGAAGAACATGCCGCCACATTATAACGCGGTTGGATACGCCAAGTGCATGGGCGGCCTTGACGTAGTCAAAGTTGCGCGCCCGCAGGAATTCGGCCCGAACGACATCGACAAGTGAAAGCCACGAAAACGCCAATAGTATGAGCAGCAAGGTCCAGAACCCCGGAATGAATATGGATGAAAAGATAATCAGAATATAAAGTGAGGGCAGTGAGGCCCATATTTCAGTAACCCGCTGCATGATTAAATCCAGCCAGCCGCCGTAATATCCCTGAACTGCGCCTGCGCTGACACCAATGACGGAGCTGAGCAGTGTCAGGGTAAGGCCAAAAATCACGGACAGCCGAAAGCCGTATATAATGCGCGCGGCCACATCACGGCCCTGGTCATCTGTGCCGATTAAATTGGCGGTATCCGGTGCAGACGGGGCGGGGGTTGGAAGGTTGTAATTGATCGTGTCATAAGAAAAACGGATCGGTGGCCATACCGCAAACCCGTTTTCGTTAATCAGTTCCATGACGTAAGGGTCGCGGTATTCGGCCTCTGTTTCGAAATCGCCGCCAAACGTGGTTTCGGGATAACTGATAAAAGTAGGGAAGTAATTGCCGCCATCATAATGTACATAAATTGGCTTATCATTGGCCAGAAATTCGGCGAACATGCACACAAACAGTAACGCCAGAAATATCCAAAAACTCCAATAGCCACGTTTGTTGGCTTTGAATTGTTTTAGGCGGCGCTGGGTGATTGGTGATAAGGCCATGCAGGTAAAATATCATGTCTGAAGCCATTGTCTTTAGTTTTTTATCGATCAGATCAATTTTGTATTGGAAATCTTGGGCAGTAGAACATTAAGGGCAAAATTAGCGCCGCATAAAAACTTGCAAAATACCGAGATAGGCTGTATTATTTTTCATAATAAAAATAACGGGGGAAGTATATATGCATCTGGATTTTCTGTTTGAGCTATTATATCCAATTGTTCCAATCATTGCGGTTATAGGCTATGGACCGCAGATTTATAAGGTTTTAAAAGCCAATGATGATATGCGGAATTTTTCTTTGTTAACATGGTCTGTCTGGCTGGGCACATGGATTATTGGTTTTGGGTATAGCTCAATCAGTGTCGGTGATGTGATGCTTTCATTAACAGCAGGCATTAATGCTGTTTTGCATTTGGTGTTAATTGGTATTGTTTGTTATAAGCGCAATGCATACATAAAGGATATTGGCTTATCCGCGTGCGCCAAAGTCAATTCGGGGGTCCACTTTCACATAGACCAAATCGCGCACCAGATGCATGACCAGCGAGATGAGCGCATAAAAGTATAGCGTTCCCAGTACCACAGGATAATCCCGGTTTATAACGCTCTCATACCCCAAAAGGCCAAGCCCATCCAAGGAAAAGATAACTTCTATCAGCAGGCTGCCTGTAAAGAAGATATGCACAAAAGCGGCAGGGAACCCGGCAATCACAATCAACATCGCATTACGAAAGACGTGCTTGTATAAAACTTGTTTTTCCGAGAGGCCTTTGGCTCTGGCGGTTAGGACGTATTGCTTACCAATTTCGTCCAGAAATGAGTTTTTGGTCAGTAGCGTGAGGGAGGCAAAGCCCGAAATAACCATTGCGGCAATTGGCAAAACCATATGCCAGGCATAATCCAGCGCGAGCTGAAAGAAGGTCATGTCTTGCCAGTTATCCGAGACCAGGCCGCGCAGCGGGAAAATGTCGAAATAGCGCCCACCGGCAAAAACGACGATCAATAGAATGGCAAACATAAAGGAGGGGATAGCATACCCGATAAAGACGGCCGCTGATGTCCAGATGTCAAAGGCACTTCCGTCACGAACGGCCTTTTTGATACCAAGCGGTATTGATATGAGGTAGATAATCAGTGTGGACCAAAGCCCAAGTGAAATCGAGACTGGCATTTTTTCCAGAACCAGGTCTAGAACGCCAACGTTGCGGTAATAACTTTCCCCCAGATCAAAACGCAAATAATTGCCAACCATCAGTAAAAATCGTTCATGGGCCGGTTTGTCAAACCCATACAGCGCTTCTAGCTCGGCAATGAATTCCGGGTCCAGACCTTGTGCTCCACGGTATTTGCTGGATTGTCCAGTGGCGGCGTTCATGTTGGTTCCGCCGCCTGTATCGCTTCCTCCGCCACTAAAACGTGCGGTGGCGTCGGTGCCATGGCCCTGTAATTCTGCAATCATTTTTTCAACCGGGCCGCCGGGAACAAACTGTATAATGATAAAGCTCAGCAGTAAAATGCCAAGCAGAGTCGGGATCATCAAAAGCAGACGTTTAAGGGTGTAACTGGCCATGATTATTCAGGTTTAACATTCCAGCTGTCAACGCGCCAGCCACTATCGAAATCATGCTTTAAAATACCCACAGAACCGGTGGACAGTTTTAAGGCGTGTTTGGCGCGAAATTGTTCGAAATTCCCCGTGATATAGGGCGCAAAGCGTGCAATACCGTTGGATGTAACAACCAAAACTGTTTCGTTGTCATTGTGGGCACAGATCTGTTCGGCAAATAACCGCCAGTTTTGTATAACTTCGTCAGGATTAATTTTCCACCCTTGCGGTACAATGGCCCGCTCATCCCAATCCTGTATGGCTTGTTTACCGATGCGTGCAATGACTTCGTCTTCGGGTTTGTTTTCGTCCGGGCCGTAATCAACCTCATCAAATATATCAAGCTGGAAAACCGGATTTGTAATTTTGCTGGCCTTAATCGCTATTTTTGCAGTTTGTAGCGTTCTTTGCAGGTTGGAGGAGTAGACGACATCCGGGATCATTCGATGGGTTGCAAGATAACGCCCAAGCGCCCTGGCTTGTTCTTCGCCTTTTTCGACCAAAGGCAAATCTGTGTTCTTTCCCACGCGGGTGGGGGTATCGCCTGGACCAAATGTATTGCCGTGCCGTGCAATGATTAAGGTTGTCATGTCGTTTGCGCCTTTAGTTGCTATATGTGGTTATGCGGGCATGTATTCAACCGGGCTGATTAAGCAGCGCCTCTGCGCGCGCCAAATCTTCCGGCGTATCAATACCGGATTGCAGTGTTCCGCTAGGGGTATCAATTTCTACGCAGTGGATCGGGATTTTGTTCTCAATCAGGCGCAGTTGTTCCAGCCCCTCTAATTGTTCGTAATGCCCTTGGGGGAGTGCGCAATATGCTTTCAGCGCTTGAATGTTATATCCGTATAGGCCCATATGCTGATAAACAGGGGATTGTTGCTCCCCGCTTTCGCGCATTTTATCCTCTTTTCTAATGGCCGGAATGATATTTTTCGAAAACCATATGGCGCTGCTGTCCTGATCCAAAATCGCGCAGGTGCCGCTGAACGGTGTTTCTTTTTTATTGGCGCGCAGGCGGTCAAGGTCCTCCCAGCTCAAGCGGTGAACAGGCGTGACTACGCTGTAAGATGGATTGTCTTGAAAAGCCTTGATAACTTGGCGCAGTGCGCTTTTCGGCGTGAACGGAGCATCCCCTTGCAGGTTAATAACAATATCAGGTATTTCGGGAAGTTGCTCTGCTGCTTCTAAAACTCTATCTGATCCGCTGGCGCATCCTTCGGAGGTAATAAGACACTCCACTTGTAAATGATTGGCATGATCGGCAATGCGCACATCATCGGTTGTTACATATACGTCACAATTTTCAAATTCGTCTGCAATTTTTCGTGCCAATGTAACGACCCGTGAAAGCATGCTGTGGCCGTTTATTAACGCCAATGGTTTGCCTGGAAAACGTGTGGAACCATAACGTGCAGGGATGATAATGGCAGTCTTCATGATAAACAAACCTTATTCCTGAGTGGCCCACCATGTGTTTGAAATTAATGGCGAAATATGTGACAGGTTTTCGGGGCGCGATACTTTCGTCCAATAGGCTATACGCCATTTTGGGTAGTGCCACATTGGAATTACGTAATGTCCGGCCAGCAAGACACGGTCCATGGCACGGACTTTATTAACCAGATCCTTACGATCTTTGGCCTGTATAATGCCTTCAATCATTTCGTCGATAACCGGGTCTTTGATGCCAATATAATTTCGTGATCCGGGAATGTCGGCTTTTTGGCTGCTCCAGAAATCGCGTTGTTCATTTCCGGGCGATTCGGATTGCCCAAATCCGCCAATGGTCATATCAAAATCATAATCGCGAATACGGTTTTGATATTGCGCGCTATCGACCACGCGAAATTGTGCTTCTACACCGATGCGTTTTAAATTTTGAATAAATGGTAATACCCAGCGTTCGAAAACCGGTGTGGCGTCAATGATTTCAAAAGAAAGACGTTGGCCGTTTTTGGTGCGAATGTTGTCAGGGCCCAATGTCCAGCCCGCCGAATTTAGCATATCAGCGGCCTTTTTAAGGTTTTGGCGAATATTGCCCGAACCATCGGTTTTAGGCGGGTGATAGGTTTGGGTAAATATCTCCGGCGGGATCTGGTCACGATATTGTTCCAGTATGTCCAACTCTTGCCCTTGCGGTAACCCGTTAGAGGCTAGTTCTGAGTTTTCGAAATAACTATCGGTTCGGGTATATGTACCGCTGGCAAATTGTTTGTTTGACCATTCAAAATCAAAGGCATATGCAAGGGCTTCACGAACGTTCTTATCGGCAAATACCGGTTTACGAATATTCATGATAAAGGCTTGCATGCCTGCGGGGCGGCCATTTTCAATTTCTTCTTTGATGATGCGCCCATCTTTTACAGGGGGGGCATTATAGGCGCTCTCCCATAATTTGGCTGTATTTTCCAGGCGGACATCATATTCCCCGGCAAAGAAAGCCTCGAGTGCAATATTGGGGTCACGGTAATAGTCAAAAACCAGGCGGTCAAAATTATATTGCCCTTTCCAGAACGGTAAATTTTTTCCCCACCAGTTTTCGGCGCGAACATATTCAATGGACCGGCCAGGATCAACGGTGCCAACCTTGTACGGTCCAGATCCCAATGGCTTTTCCAGTGTTGATTGTGAAAAATCCTTGCCGTCCCAGAAATGTTTTGGCAAAACGCTCATCTCCGCAATGATCAATGGAAGCTCGGCATTTCCTCCGCCGGAGAATTCGAATTTGATCCGGTGGTCACTTTCAATGATGACATTTTTTACATCCCCCCAATAGGCTTTAAAGAAAGGCGTGCCTTTTTCGATCAGGGTTTCAAAAGTCCATTTTACATCCGCGGTTGTGATGGGCTTTCCATCATGCCATTTGGCTTCCGGGCGCAGATTAAAGGCAACCCAGCTTCGATCTTCTGGAAGCTCAATACTTTCGGCGATGATGCCGTAAAGGGAGAACGGTTCGTCCCACGCGTTTTGCATCAGGCTTTCATAAACCGGGCCTGAACGCATAAAATTTAATCCCGCGGCGGGCTCCCCTTTAATAATAAAGGGGTTTAGTGAATCAAAGCTGCCTATAACATGCTGTTCCAAGGTTCCGCCTTTGGGGGCATCCGGGTTGACGTAGTCAAGATGCTTAAAATCTTCGGGGTATTTTACGCTGCCATGCATGGCGATTGCATGGGCTGGTGCAACATTTTTCTGCGCTTGTTGCGCGGGTTGTTCGTTGTTCTGTGCGTCTTGGGCATGGGCTGGTGCATTATATGTCGATGCCAGTAGCATTGCGGTAAGAGTAAAAGCAGCTTTTGTAAAATAATGCATAATCGGTAACCTGATAGTTATATTTAAAAGTATAAATGACTGTAGCGTGAAGAGAGGGGGAGGCCAAGTAAGAATTATGATATGCTGGTGATGTTCCCAAGGCTATTTACAGTTTTCTACCAGGCAAATCGGTTTATTAAATAAGTCGGCTTGTGGGGGTGGTCGTCAATATGGGTAAGAACTTCAGGTGTGATTTCTTCGCGGTGGATGCCTGCCAGGTTTAAGATGCTATCAATGCCAAACCCGTTTGCGCCTGCAATATCGGTGTGAAGGGAATCGCCAATGGCACAGATGCGGGATTTATCAGGGTTGCCTAATAAATCATGGCAGCGCCGATAAACAGGGGTATGCGGTTTGCCGTGGTAAAGAACACGGCCGCCCATGTCCTCATATATTTTGGCGAAACTTCCAGCGCATTCATATAGATCATCGCCGATATGCACCACCAGATCGGGGTTAGAGCAGATCATAGGCAGGTTTTTCTTTAAGGCCAATTCCAGATTTCTAATAAAGGATTCTCGCGCGGGGGGCGCCGTTCCCGGAATGGAATTTAATATAAAACTGGCGTATTCCGGGCTGTCTTGTAATTGAATATCCAGACCATCAAAAACCTCTGCAACAATATGATTGCCAATGAACCAGCATTGATCACCGCAACCCTGGTGAAAGCTGTCAGGGCGTTCTTTCAGCGCGTAATGCGTCGCTTCACCAGAAGTCACAATATGGTCATACAGGTTTCTGGGAATGCCCATGGCTTCCATTTGATCCGCAGCGCCTTTTGCCAAACGGGGGGAGTTTGATAACAGGCAAATTTGCTTGCCGGCGTTTTTGAGCGATTTTAGGGTATCGACAGTATGGGGGAAGGGGCGCAAGCCGTCATGTAATACACCAAATATATCAAGGATGAAGTGATCGTATTGGGAGGCAATTTGTTGGATATTTTCAATGTATTTGCTCACCCGAATGTCTCTTTCTCGCCTTGGCGGCGTGTATAGTGTTTGGCGTAGGAAAAAGGTTCGTATGCGCCGGGCATATCGGGTTTGCCGAATAGGAATCCTTGACCGTAATGTGGATCAAAGTCAAAAAGTTCGAGCAAGGTGGATTCGGTTTCTATGCGGTCTGCAATAACGCGGATGCCATTGGCCTCCAACTTTTGTTTCATGCGCCATAGATGGGTGAAGTCCAAATCGGTTTTCGTGTTGGACAGCATCCACTCGCCGCGCATTTTTAAATAACGCACATGGTTCCTGAGCAGGAGTTTGATATCCAGATCGGTTTCCGTCACATGATCAAGAGAAAATTGACAACCCAGCAGGGATAACGCATCCATTATTTTTGTAATAGGAGCGGGGAGTTTTTTGAAATCAGCATAGGGCATTTCAAAAACCAGATTTTTTGCCAAGGATCTATTATTGGCCATAAAGCTCAAAAGATCGCGCATGAATTTACTATTCTTCAGGCTTGCCGGTTCAATGTTGACAAAAAATTGTGTTTTTGTTCCCGATCGGGATTGTTCTTTTAAGATTTTTAATGTGCGGATCAGCAATAAATTGTCAATGATACCGGTTACATTTTGCGCACGTGCCATCGCCATATAACGTCCGGCTGGAACATACAACCCGGCCTTGGCCCGAATGCGGGCATAAAGTTCAAAGCCAACGGGTTTTCGTTGCGGAAGGTGTACAATGGGCTGAACAAATATATCGATACGTTCATTATCTATTGCTGTTTTCACCAATTCCTGGACAACCATATCACTGAGTGAAGCATGGTCGGCAAACGGATCATCATTGGCAATTAGCGTGGATACGCGCCGTCCCGTTTGGTCGGTTTGGCGGCCTGTTTGCCCCAGACCATTTTGAACATAGGCGTAATTGCGTTTTATAAAGTCAACTTGATGATTAATATTGGCTAAACCTTCCTTGGCCGCACGTAAGGAATCATGGTGCCGGATGAGATCATCGCGCAAATTTTCTTGTGTCTTTTGAATGTTTTTAAATTTGAATTCAGATGCATTTTCCCAGTTGCGCCGTCTGATATATTCAAAAGACCCGATGATCAGCAGTGCGAATATTGCAAAATTCATGACCGCGAGTTGCAGTGAAATAAATGTACTTAGGGTAACCACAAGAACGCCGCAGAATAAAACATACCCAATTAGGGCCCGCGCAAAAGTCGAGCGCGAAACGCCGGAACTTTTTCGTTTTGTTTTTGCGCGCAAGGGAATCATTGTTCTTAACCCTCGCGCACAGCGGAGCCAATAGCCGCACTGATTGATTGATGGTTATCGGCCTTTAACAGGTCTAATAGTTCCTGATTAATATTATGCGCAATTTTCGGGCCCTTATAGATCATGCCGGTATATAACTGGACAAGGCTGGCTCCGGCTTTGATTTTGTCATAGGCTTGGCGGCCGCTGGCAATGCCGCCCACACCGATAATGGGCAGTTGGCCATTTGAGATAGTGTAAAAATCACGAATGATGGAGGTGGATTTATCGGTTAAAGGTTGTCCGCTTAATCCACCTTTTTGTTCGCGGAATTGGGCGGGTAAACTCTCAGGTCTATCCAGGGTGGTATTTCCTAGAATAACGCCATCAACATTTGCATCGATCAGGGTTTCGCAAATTTCTTGTAACTGCGTTGCATTTAAATCTGGGGCCAATTTAACCAGTAAAGGAGGGGTGTGGGTCCGGCATGATTTGGCCCGGGTATCCATGACCGCGCCCAGCAAGTCCATTAAAGGCTGGCGTTGCTGCAAGTCACGTAAGCCCGGCGTATTGGGTGATGATATGTTGATTGTCAGATAATCGGCCATTGGCGCCAAAAGCCTGACTAAAAAACAATAATCTTTCGCCGGATGTTTTTGCGTTTTGTTCATGCCAATATTTAGACCGACCACCCCATTGGGGCGCGCTTTTGCGCTCAGAAATTTTTCCAGATTTTCTTTAAATTTTTCCGCTCCGGCATTGGGGAAACCCATGCGGTTTATTACGGCTTCGTTTTGCGGATCACGAAAAACTCGCGGCTTTGGGTTACCGCTTTGTGGTTTGGGGGTGACGGTTCCTGCCTCAATAAAACCGAAGCCTAATTGAAAGGCGGGGCCTATGACCTCGGCGTTTTTATCGAACCCGGCCGATAGGCCAACGGGATTGGGAAATCGCAGGCCCCATAACTTTTGCTCTAATTCCGGGGCGTTAATTGTATCCACGCAAGGCACGAGTCCGCACTTCATGGCTTTTAGGGTCATGTTATGGGCAGTTTCGGCATCAATTCTAAACAGCGCAGGCCGCGCCAATTTGTAGAGGTCAAGCATCTTCTTTGTTTACGATATTTCTTTGAAAAAGTCTATCTCTACTGCGCGGCGGAGCGTCAGTGAACATTATGGCGGGGCGCCAATCACCGTAATGCGGGGTTATTTTAAATGTGGAAAACCGGCTTTTAAATATAGCCAGCCCGTATAGGCGGTTAAAGCGGCCGCTAGAACCGTAAGTAATTGACCGGCCATCAGTGCGGCGGGCAGGGCAGGGGCGACGATTAAGAACCCCATGCTGATCATTTGTACGGTTGTTTTCCACTTGGCCAATTTTGTGACGGGCATCTGAACGTTCTTTGGGCCTAAAAACTCACGCAGGCCCGATATCAATAGTTCGCGTGTAATAATGACCATCACGGCAATAACCCACGGTCCGGAAAGCGGTCCTGTATCAACCAGTGTTAACAGAATAAGTACAATAAAAACTTTGTCTGATATCGGGTCTAGAAATGTTCCAAATGGGCTGACGGCGTTAAGTTTACGGGCTAAATAGCCATCTAGAAAATCTGTTGCGGCGCAAACGGCATAAAGCGCGAAAGCGGCCCAGCTATAGCCAGCATAAATTAGCCAGATTAAAACAGGCAAGAGTGCAATGCGCGACAGCGTCAATATGTTGGGTAGCGTAAGCATGCCCGGATTATTTTTGATTTTGCGGTGCTTGTAAAGTAAAGATCATTGTTTTTTCAATAATGCGCACAAAGTATAATGTCGCAGGCATACCAAGTCAGTGCGGGCAAAAGGGTCAATACAAAAAAGACTGCCATTATACAGGCAGTCTTTTTAAATACCTTAGAGACAATATTGCGCGCGCTTATCCGTTGGCGGCAGCAATTTTTTTCTTCTCTTCTTCCGGATCGCGAAGCACGTAACCACGGCCCCAAACGGTCTCGATATAATTGGAGCCATCTGTTGCGTCGGCCAGTTTTTTGCGGAGCTTACAAATAAACACATCTATAATTTTGACTTCGGGTTCGTCCATACCGCCATAAAGGTGGTTCAGGAACATCTCTTTGGTCAATGTTGTGCCTTTGCGCAAGGACAGCAATTCGATGATGCCGTATTCTTTCCCCGTTAGGTGTAATGTGCGGCCATCGACCTCGACAGTGCGGGAGTCAAGGTTAACCTTAACGCGGCCGGTTTCAATGATGCTTTGTGAATGCCCCTGTGATCGGCGAACGATGGCCTGAATGCGAGCGACCAGTTCACGTTTGTCAAAAGGCTTGGTCAGGTAATCGTCGGCACCGTATCCAAGACCTTTAATTTTATTATCCAGTTCGGTCAAACCGGACAGGATAAGGATCGGGGTCTCGACCTTTGCATCGCGCAAGGATTTTAATACATCATACCCATCCATGTCGGGTAACATTAAATCCAAAATAATGATGTCGTAATCGTATATTTTACCGATTTCCAAACCATCTTCGCCAAGGTCGGTTGTGTCTACGATATAGCCTTCGGATTTTAGCATAAGCTCAATCGATTTGGCTGTTGAGGTGTCGTCTTCTACTAGGAGAACTCTCATGATGAATGCCCGCTTTCTTAAATAATTGATAAGTGTTTTTTATATTTTTATTAATATTTATTAACATCTATATTAACAAAGGTTAACGCGGCGTGCAAATTCTAAAGTTAATTAAATATGCAAGTATTCAACGGCTGCGATTTCCATTTTGGGATAAGTGACGGGGTTGAAATTCGGATTGGCTGTGCGGTAAGCGGTGACGGCTTTGTTGATTTTTTCTTCAATGAGTGTGCGTGTGCTCGGAAAATATTGAGAAACTCTATCATTTTTGGTGATGATTTCGGCAAAAAGTTCGGCAAATAACTCTGAATATAAAATATCATTCCGGGTGTTTAATATTGCGACCTGATCGTGCCATGTTAAGGCGTCAAATGCGTTTCCATTCTGCGCCGCGTTTTTAATTTCTTTATCAACCGCGTTTTTGAATTCTGTGTCATACAGTGGCTCTGAAAGGCTGCTTTTTATGAAATCAGCGGCGGCGTGCCCAATTTCATGTGCGGTGATGCGGGCCGGGTTATTTTGGAATGCTTGCACTGCGCTCGGTGGTTTGTTTGTTTTCTGCGGAATGAGGGCAATTTTATGTAGCGGCGAAAAAAACGCTGATGCCGTAGGGGCGATGTCCTCAAATTTATGGGTCGATGTCTGCGCACAATATGATTTGATGCTTTCGGTTATGCCTGCTGTATATCCGGCTTCCCGAAAACTAGCCTGCAGTTCCGCCGGAATTTTGTGTATGGCTTTTCGGACGTGGGTCATGAAATCCGGGCGCCGGAGGTCAAGCGGGCCATACACTATGGGCTCCCAGATCATGGCCGGCGGCGCCGTGAGGTTGAAGAGTGTTCTTAATGTGCGCTCTATCATGATTTTCTCTGGTTTGCCCGGTTTGATGCCGGTCTCTATCCTTTGGGTCACGCCTGTATTTGTATTGGTTTTATAAAGAGGTTTTTCGTGATATGTCAAATAAAATATCAGTGAAGCCTATCGTGTGAATATAGGAAAGTCTTATAAACCGTGATAGAATCGGAGAATGGACCGCCTTACCGATCAAGTTATAGCCGAAATAAAAACTCTTTCTGATAAAGAGGTTTATGGCCGCGTCACTAAAATTCTTGGGCTGTTGATTGAAATTGCCGGCTTTGGGGCTAATCTTTCTATCGGCTCGCATGTTCACCTAGTGCCTGAACCTGGCCGTGACATACCCTGCGAAGTTATTGGCTTTAAAGAAGGGCATGCGCTTTTGATGCCGTTTGGAACGCTGGAAGGGGTCGGTTTGGGTTGTAAAGCGGTGTTTCAGGATGCTGAGCCGTTAATATTACCTGATGAGCGTTGGCTGGGCCGCGTGATTAATGCACTCGGGCAGCCGATTGACGGGAAGGGGCCTCTTCAACATGGCGGTCATCCGGTTCCGCTCCGAAATAAACCGCCCCCGCCGCATTCGCGCCAGCGCATTGGTGCGCAGCTGGATTTGGGGGTGCGGGCAATGAATACGTTTCTTGCCACATGTCAGGGGCAGCGTATGGGGATTTTTGCAGGATCGGGTGTTGGTAAATCAGTGCTTCTGTCTATGATGGCGCGTTACACTGCGGCTGATATTTCGGTGATTGGCCTGGTTGGGGAGCGTGGCCGGGAAGTGCAGGAATTTATTGAGGATGATCTGGGGGAGGAAGGGTTAAAGCGCTCAGTTGTTATTGTCGCGACGGGTGATGAGCCGGCGTTAATGCGCAGGCAGGCGGCTTATACAACTCTGGCAGTCAGCGAATATTTCCGTGATCAAGGGCAACAGGTTTTGTGTTTGATTGATTCGGTGACGCGTTTTGCCATGGCACAACGTGAAATCGGCCTGTCGGCGGGGGAGCCGCCAACATCAAAAGGCTATCCGCCAACGGCTTTTTCAGAATTGGCGCGTTTATTGGAACGGGCAGGGCCTGGCGCTCCGGGCAAGGGGTCTATTACTGGTTTATTTTCGGTTCTGGTTGAGGGGGATGACCATAACGAACCCGTCGCCGATGCCGCGCGCGGTATTCTGGATGGGCATATAGTCATGCGGCGCGAGATAGCCGACCGCGGCCGTTATCCGGCTATTGATGTATTGAAATCGGTATCACGATCATTGCCGGGGGCCATAACTGAAGAGCAAAATGGCGTCTTGAAACGCGCCAAGAGGCTGATTACTGCCTATGAAGATATGGAGGAGCTTATTCGCCTGGGAGCATATCGCAAAGGCTCCGACCCTATGGTGGATGAAGCTATTAAGCTATACCCGCAAATAGAAGAATTTCTAAGTCAGAATAAGGATGAAAACACACCGATTGAAGAGGGGTTTGCAATATTGGCCAGTATACTGGGAATGCCATATCAGGGAAGCGCAGGGGGGTAATGGTAGAACATGGCGGATCTTGAGGCGCTGATACGTGTTCGCAGGCACGCGGTTGAACAGAAACAAAAATTTCTGGCAGAGCTGTATAAACAGGCGGATGAACTTGAAGGGCAAAAAGAGGCCATGATTAAAACATTGGCCGAAGAGCGCAAAAAAGTCGATGAAATGGGTGTGGAGGCGCTGGGGTATTTTGGCCATTACTCGGAAGCTGTGCGAGGCCGCGTCGAAGATATAGATGAGGCGATGGCCAAGCTCAATAACCGTATTGAGCATGCCCGCGAAGATATGCGCGATGCTTTTGCGGACCTTAAGAAGGTTGAAATCACACAAGAGCGCCGCGAAGCTGAAGATGATAAAGAACTGAAAAAGAAGGAAAATGACCTTATGGATGAAATTGCTTTGGAAGGATATCGCCGCGCCCAGGAAGAGGGGTAAATCGTATTTGAGTATGGGCTGTTTATGATGGGGCGTAACCTATCTTAGCATTTAAATATGTACTTTGAATTTTTCATTGTCTTTCACTTCAATGTTGATCCAGTTTTGCGGATCGTTCTGAAAAGATAAATCACCATTTAGATTGCTTGTCTCCAGCGCGTCAGTATAGGCCGCTTTCATCTGGAATTGCATGCTACGGCTAAAAGGGTCTTCTGTGCGAATGATCAGGTCCAGCCGGTCATTTCTGTGCAGCCCATCCAGTTGGACTTTGCCCATATTGGTCAGGGCCAAATCAAAAATAAAACGCGTGTGTTTTCCTCCGCCTTTTCCATCTTCCCCATCATCGTTTTCATGTTGTTTATAGAACAGAGCAATTTTATGGACGTCATTTTGCCATTGCATGGGAATGGTAAGTGCTCGCCAATCCTGTCCGGTGCTATCAACATGGCTGCGGTTAATTATATGTCCTTCGCCGTTTAACCGGCTGATTAAGCCGCCTTTGCCAGCGCGTTTTAGCTGGTCCAGTGCTTTATCATTCAGTATTTGCGTGAGATCGCCTGATTTTAATGCGGCGAAAATAAACAAAATGGCAGGACCCATCTGCCCCGGCGATGACGGGGATGGCAGAATGCCGGGGGAGGCGTTGGCCGTGATGCTATTGCTGGCTGCTAGACTTTCCAATGTTTGCGTAATGTCTTGTAAGGTGGGCCAGGTCCCAGGCGTTATCAATGAGGAAGGCAGCGGTAGAGTGTGCGTTGTGGCGCTTGCACTCTGACTGTTTACGCCAGGGCTATGCAGCGTCATTTCGATTTGCGTGCCTGTACTGATGTTCTGTAATGGCAATTGCAGGATAAAGTTCTTGGGGGCTTGGGCGTCTGGTAAAAATACGCTCAGAACCGGAAGGTTTTGTGGCGTATAACCACTAAAGGTTGCTGTGATGCTGCCGATTTGTGATTGTGTAAGCAGTGGCGGGTTTTGCGAATTTTGCGTGTGTGCGGTCATAATTTTCAAATTTTCAGAATTTTCTGGCTGGGCGATGGTTGCAAGGGGCGCGCTGCTTGCCTGCATCTCTTTAGCTTGAGCCATAAGAAAATCTTTTAAAGAAATTTCATCTGTGTTTGCTGTTGTGCTGATTGATGGTGCTTCGATTTTGACGGGAGGCAATGTCAGGGTATTTATGGCTACTGTAAGCGCCTCTGGTCCCAACAATGTGGTGGAGATAACTTGTTGATTAACAGGCGACTGTAATGGGTCATTGACCACATTGCTGGTTTGTGCCGCGCCAGTTAATGTGATGGCGTGTGGTGATAAATGTTTAACTATATCAGTGTGTTGCGGTTTGAAGTTGAAAGTGAAGCTGATCGTTGGTGATATCAGGTTACTGGCTTCTGTTGTTTGCGGTGACGCGGGCTGAATTAAGGTAATGTTTTGCATGAGTTGATTGCTTTTAACGCCTTGATTTAGCGTGTTATTTACAGTGGATTGCACGATGTTTGTCGTGGCGTTTTGCGGGAAGAGTGCTGAATGGATCGTTGGTGATGTTGTATTCGCCATGTTGCTGGCTTCAGTGGCGCTCTGTGTAAGGTTCAGGCTGGTTTGTGAATTAATTGTTAGAGGCAGGCTTTGTGCGAAGTTCGCTATACTGGTTACTGACGCGCGAATGGAGTGCTGTTGTGAAACGGTGATTTGCGCCAACATGTCCTTTGGGAGCGGGTCTAATCTTAATGGAATGCCCTGCAATTGTTGAGCATCGCTGAATTGGAGTGTTGTTTTGCTGAGTAGGGCTTGCATATCGGCTTTTACGCCTTGCGCATTTGTTATGGCCCTTTGCTCTACGCCTTGCGTATTTTGTGCTGTTTTTGTACCAGTAGCTGGCGGTACATAGGGCTGCGTTTTTATCTCAATTGATCGGTCTGGTATCTTGACGGTGTTACGGGGCTCAGGGGTGGCTTGCGATTTTTGCTCTTGTTGTTTCTGGGGTGATGATTCTGTTGGAGCCGCGGAGGATGCCGCGCTGCGCGTATCGGGGCGTATATGTATGGTGTTATCGGTTCGGTTGCGTACTTTTTCGGGGGGGATGTCGATCTCAACCCTTTGGCCTTTTGTTAATTTACTGGCGGCTTGTGACTCATTTTCCGGAATTTGAACTTCGATTTCACCGCTTTGTGTTTGTATGCGTACGCGCCCGTGATCTGTTTTTTGCGTGATCTCACCTTTTAGGCGCACCACTCTGTCGTTACGGCCTTCGGTGACATTGGGAACGCCAATCAGTTTTGCATTAAGCGGGCTTTTCCCCTTTGCGCTGCTTAAAGCAGAAGGGGAGTGTGAAATATCCGGTAGTTTTGTTGTGCCTGTGCTATCGCTCATATCTACTATTATACAAGATATGTGCCATACGTGGAATGGAAAGCGCGATATCTATTAACCAGCGGAGGCCATTGCCTTTTGCGATTGCTTCAGCAATTCCCAAATATTATCAGCCACTTTTTCGGCGTCTTCTGCGGCCTCACTGTTTGGTGAACGGATCAGAATCGGGGTCTGATGACGAATGCTGTCTTTTACTTTCGGGTCAGACCGAACCATACCAGACATAGGAGGTTTCAGGCGTAAGAAGTTTTCGCATGCCTTAAGAAGGGTGCGGTAGGTGCGATCACCTTCGGTTATGCTGGAGGCCATGTTTACAACAATTGAAACATTCTTCGATAGCCCAGCGGCGTTGCCCAGCTTAACAAAGGCATATGCATCGGTTAGTGAGGTTGGTTCATCTGTTGTGATAAGAACTGTACGCGTTGCAGCGGAGGAAAACATGCGGACCGTACGGTCCACGCCCGCGCCAAGATCGGTAATAACAACGTCATATTCACTGGCGAGATCCAGAAGCTGATCGCGCAGCATGGCAAGGCGTTGGGTTGGCAGTGCGGATAAAGAGGCTTGACCGGACCGGCCGGCAATAATATCAAAATTGCCTTCTTCGTAATGCTGTACGACTTTATCGAGACTCAAGCGTCCGCGAATAACATCGTTTAAGTCACGTTTTGGCATTAACCCAAGTTGTACGTCAACATTGGCTAGGCCAAGGTCGCCATCAAATAGTAAAACTTTTTTTCCCATGCGGGCAAGGGCATGGGACAAGGTGATTGAAAACCAGGTTTTCCCGACACCTCCTTTACCACTGGCAACGGCCAGTATATTGGTGCCACGCCGAAATGACGGCGGAGCTTTCTGGGTGTCTGGGGTTTTCACTGTTGTATCGCTCATTGCTTTATACTCTTGCGTTTTTCTGGAGTTGTTGACGGGGATGGGGGACGCGGACGTGAATGCATCGTCTGTGATCCGGTGTTGGTATCACGATCCCCGCGATAGGAAGAGGGCATTAAAAGGCGTGATAGGGTTTGTGGTGTAAGGTTAAACAGGCCTTCAGCGACTTTAGGGGTGTTGCCAGCATCGGTGAAGCTCATGCTGCCATGGGTTGCTGCCGATAATACGCCACCTAAACGGCGGGCCATGTCAACGCGCGTTGGCATTAATCTGTGAACTTGCAAGGAAGCAAAAGCGCGCGCAATATCACCGGATTCTTCTGCATCCAGCCCGCCCGGCATAACGAGAATGCTGTCCATGTCGGCAGCATCAAGTAAGACCG
Organism: Micavibrio sp. UBA2638; assembly: GCA_002359735.1. Classification (GTDB taxonomy): domain Bacteria; phylum Pseudomonadota; class Alphaproteobacteria; order Micavibrionales; family Micavibrionaceae; genus UBA2638. The sequence continues at coordinate 47,360 of DENS01000013.1, read as the reverse complement.
CTGCCTGTTTCATTTCTTCGCGGTTAAATGGGTTAACACCCTGGGTATCAATATAAATTTGATCATAGCGGCCGCGCAGATCAGACAGTATTTCGCGTAGGGCCTGTGCACTCTTGGCTTTTTTTAGATCAATTTGTAGCAATTTGGTAAAGGCGCTTAATTGTTCAACGCCGCCAGCGCGCACAGTATCCGTTGTGATGACGGCAACTTTAAGTCCGTCCATAACGCCGCGCGCTGCTAATTTTGCAACGGCAAGTGTTTTTCCCGAACCTGGAGGCCCAACCAGTATAAAGGGGCGTTTTGCCGCCGCGCGGGGCAGCGGTGTAAAAGAATATAGATGTTCAATGGCGGCAACCAGAGCAACCGACGGCTGTTCTAATCCGATAACGGTTGCGCATGAAATAATATGATCCAGAACATCTTCCGGTACGCCATGCTTTAGCATGGCTTCGGTGATTTCTTCGGTCACGGCGTATTCTTCATCTTCATCATCATACTGCAACCACCCGGAACCAGCATCGTGGTGTTCTTCTTCTCCGATTTCGAAGTTCGGGCTATCGGAATAATCATCACGGTAACTTCCATTTTCAAAGCCGGGCTCAATAGCGGCGGTCACGCAAACGGCTTTGCCACCCTTTTCTTCACGAGTGGCAACGATAATAGCATCTTCTCCGAGCATTTCTCGAACCATTTGCATCGCTTCCGTTACTGTCTTTGCATAGAAAGATTTAAGCCGCATGGCTAATCTGAATCACTTTGTTGTTATAAGTATATATTTTCTAGAATCCTTATTCTAGATGATAAACGTAAAGAAACCGTATGTGAATCCCCTAATGTGGATAATTTGGGGATAAAATCGTTTATTATACCTGACCAAAGGTTTTTATACGTGCCTTGGGGTGTATTTCGTTTTGAGACAGGACCACCGTTTGCGGGCGGAAGCGTTCGATCACGCTGCGCACATAAGGGCGGATGGCAGGGGAGGTCAGGAGAACAGGTGTTTCGCCTTGTGCTGATATTTCATCATAGGCTTCACGTACGGCAACGATAAACTCTTGTAGTTGTGACGGCGGCATTGCCAATTGTTTTTCTTCCCCATCACCTAACAGGGACTCGCCAAAGGCTTGCTCCCATTCCGGTGATAGTGTTAACAAAGGTACAACCCCGTTTGAATTGGTGTTGGTATCGCAAAGCTGGCGGGCAAGGCGGGTGCGCACATGCTCGGTAATAAAGGCGGTGTTCTTGGTGTAATTTGTTGCCTCGGCAACCCCCTCGAGGATGGTGGGGAGATCACGAATGGAAATGCGTTCACCCAATAAATTCTGCAAAACCCTTTGCAGGCCGCCAATATTGATCTGGCCGGGGATGACGTCGGCGACCAGTTTTTGATATTCCTTGGGCAGTTCATCCAGCAATTTCTGTGTCTCAGCGTAAGAAACAAGATCTGGCATATTGTCTTTAATAATTTCAGTGATATGAGTGGTGATAACGGTCGGTGCGTCTACAACGGTATAGCCTTTGAAATGCGCTTCTTCACGATATTGATTATCAATCCACATGGCCGGTAGGCCAAAGGTCGGTTCTGTTGTGTTTTCCCCCGGAAGGGTAATGGCCGCACCGGAGGGATCCATACACAGCAGCATACCCGGTCGCACATCACCGCGCCCGGATTCAATTTCCTTGATGCGCACGATATAGGTCTGGGCAGGTAATTGCAGGTTATCCTGAATGCGGACGGCCGGAAGAACATATCCCATGTCTTCAGCCAGTTGACGGCGCAGCCCCTTAATTTGATCGGTCAGTTTATTTCCTCCCTCACCCTGCACCAATGGCAATAGGCCATATCCCAGCTCAAGCCGAATGGTGTCAATGGCCAGTGCTTTGGATATGGGTTCTTCCGCAACAGGAGCCGGGGCACCCGGTTGACCTGGGACGGCGCCTGCCTGTTGTGGCGCGAGCTCGGAAACCGCTTCTAATTCGTTTTGTTGTGTTCGATAGGCAAAATACGACAAGCCGCCCATAACCGCGCCCAACGTGGCGAATGGCGCAAATGGAATGCCGGGGACAAGCCCTAAGGTAACCATAAGCCCTGCGCTCATGCCAAGTGCGATCGGGTATTTGCTGAACTGATCAAGCAGCGCCCGATCGGCGGAGCCTTCAACACCGGCTTTTGACACCAGAAAACCGGACGAGATTGAAACAATCAGCGCGGGGATCTGGCTGACCAGACCATCGCCAATGGTCAGGGTTGTATAGGTTGCGGCGGCGTCGGCCAGTGTCATGCCTTGCGTTGTTATACCAATGATAATACCGCCAATTACATTAACGAACGTGATTAAAAGCCCGGCAACAGCATCCCCGCGGACGAATTTCGCCGCACCGTCCATGGCCCCGAAAAACGTGCTTTCCTGCTCCAGTTCTTTACGTCTTGTTTTTGCCTCGTCTTCTGTAATTAAACCGGCCGACATATCCGCATCAATGGCCATTTGTTTTCCGGGCATGGCGTCCAGAGCAAAACGTGCGGCGACCTCTGCAATACGGCCAGAACCTTTGGTGATGACAACAAAATTTACGATAACCAAAATGGCAAAAACAATGCCGCCAACAACGTAATTGCCTTGAATAACAAAACTACCGAAGGCCTCAATCACATTACCGGCGGCCTGCGTTCCATTATGACCTTCGGATAAGATAAGGCGTGTAGAGGCCACATTTAAGCCAAGGCGTAAAGACGTCACGACCAATAAAATTGTTGGAAATGTAGATAGGTCCAGCGGGCGTTGAATGAATAAAACCAGCATCAAAACCATGACAGAGGCGCTGATTGAGATTGAAAGCCCGAAATCCAGAACAATTGGGGATACGGGAACCAGCATGAACATTAAGATGGCAATGATACCCAAGGCAAACAAGATGTCCGGCCTTAGGAAAGGGCGCATTGCGGCCCCTGCCTGTCCCATCCGCTGGCCAGCACTTTTGCCGCCTGCCGGAGCAGGCGCAGAGCTTTGTGACGACGCTGGTAAGTTTGAATCTGACATGTCTCAACAACAATAGCAGAAAAAAGCGTAAATGGTCAGTTCTCATTGCAATATGACCACATATATTTTAGCAGGAGAAAACTTTATTGTCCCGGTATAGGCGGCGCGTTACTCGTTGCAACGGAGGTGCGGTTAATTTCCTCTATTTCTTCGGGCGCTAAATCAGCAAGAGAGTCATTTTGAACAGGCGCGGCATCTTGGTCTGCTGTGCGCTCTGGTTCGGAGCTAAATCCATCCATATCAACTCCAATTTTTTCAAGCAGATCGGCTGCAAAATCAATAAAAGAGGTCAATAGCCCTTTGATTTGTGGCGGCAGTCCGTCTAGAACCTGCTGGAACATGGATAGACCATTCTCTGTCATTTCAGGCAGCATCGCATCTATAATCCGCTGTTGATTGCGTATTAACAGGTCGGCATTGATGGCTTCTTCGATTTTGGGCCAGTTTTCCTGACTGGTCAGCTGCGCCGCAATTAAGGCTTTATTCTCGTCAAAAAAGCCTCGTATTGCGTCTGGCTGCATATCGTTCAGATCAAAATTTTGAATTTGTGCGCTGGTCTGATCTTGCGCCATTGTCTTTAATTGGCTTAAGGCGTTTTCGTCAATCGAGCCGGCAATACGATTATAAAATTCAGCTTCCAGGTCCGTACCTTTACCAAACATGCTGGCTACGCTATTAAATAATCCGGAAATGCCGCCAGGGCCGTGTTCGATTAAATTATTCTTGGCTGTTTCGTATGCTTCCTGACGCGCGGCATAGCTGTCTTGCGCCGGCGCTGTGACTTGATGTTCTTCATCCACATTAGTGTTAAAAGGGGTAATAAATTGAGCATTAAAGACATCTTGGGGTAGAGCAGGGATTAAGGTATCCATGGCCGCCGGGTCCAGATTTTTTAGATCTTCGACGGTAAGATCGTTCATATTTTTGCTGAGAAACTCATCATCAATACCCTCTGCCGGGATGTCGGAGGCCTGTAATACTTCCGCCAGCGTTACGTTCGAAATGCGCTCAGCCATCATGTTTTGAAAATCCGGCGTACCGGTAATCATCGAAGCAACTTCCGGGTTGGCCGTTAATAAGGCCTTTAATTCGTGACCGTTCATGTCATTGACGGCCTGAAACAGAATGGAATTTTCTGGTGTGTCGATATTGGTGTTTAAATCGGCCTGTATGGCCTCGCGAACCTGAGCAATAACACTTTCATTACTGAGGAACAGCTGCATAGCATTATCCCCGGCTGGGTTTACACCAACATTGGTCATGGCCATTTTCAAGACGTGATTTTGTAATTCTGCGGGAATTTCGCTGGCTTGGATAGAATCACCATGCAGGGCGCGTCTTAAAAGGCCCAAACCTGTTCCTAAATTACCAATTCCGCTTATGCCAAAAATTTGTGACAGATTAAAATCTGATTGTTGGGGCAGAATTCCGCTCAACATTACACCCTCATATATTACACTATTACCAAGTTTATATTTATTATTTTTTTACTTGATCTCAGTGTACAGGAAATAGGCTGTAAATACAAATTTTAGGCGATATGAAAAGGCTAGCCCCCTGATTTTGCTTCTGGAATCTCCAGCCCCTCGTCTTTGTATTGATTAAGTTTATTGCGAAGCGTGCGGATAGAAATGCCCAAAATATTGGCGGCGTGGGTACGGTTGCCAAGGCAATGATCAAGGGTGTTTAAAATCATGTCACGCTCAACATCGGCCATGGTGCGCCCAATAAGGCTTTCCACCCCGCCAGGGTTTTTGACAGGTTGAGCCAGTGATGGTGCTGCACTTGCCGCTGCATCTGCTGTTGATGTATGATCTGATGTGGCTGGTTCTTGCCCCGGACCGTCATCTGCCCTGCCGGCATTGCCAACACCAGAAGGGTCTGGTGCGCGCATGGTGGGGGCGCTATCCGGGATGGAGGCTGCGTTTAATACACTTTCCTGTATATGGACGGCATCGGGCTCCAGCTCGCCTTCCATAGACACGATAATAGCGCGGTGCATGGTGTTTTCCAGTTCACGGATATTTCCGCGCCACCCATAAGATTGCAACTTGGTAATAGTATCTGCTGCCAGTTTCTTTTTAGGAACGCCATTTGCGTCGGCGTATTTATCGGCAAAGAATTGTGCCAGTTTTACAATGTCATTAGGGCGTTCGCGCAACGGAGGAAGGGCGATGTTAACGACATTGAGGCGGAAATAAAGGTCTTCACGGAATTCCCCTTTTTTGACAGAGGCCTCTAAATTGCGGTTTGAGGTCGCAAGAATGCGAACGTCAACCTTTACGGGCGTGTTTGATCCAACCCGGGTGACTTCGCGCTCTTGAATGGCGCGGAGTAACTTCGCCTGAAGCTGTGGGTGCATCTCACTGATCTCGTCCAGCAAGATTGTGCCTTTATGTGCCTCTTCAAATTTACCGATCCGTTTTGAATTGGCCCCAGTAAAGGCTCCTTTTTCATGGCCGAATAATTCTGACTCCAGAAGGTTTTCGGGAATGGCTGCGCAGTTTACGGCAATAAAGGGGCCGTCTTTGCGCTTGGAATTGTTATGCATGTAAAGCGACATAACCTCTTTACCTGTGCCTGATTCACCTGTGATTAAAACGGTAGCTTCACTTGGGGCAATTTTATCAGCCAGCTTGACCACGGCCTGCATGGACGGGTCACTGGCAATCATGTCGCGGGATTCTTCGGTAATGGCCTCTAATACGGCGGCGATTAAATCGGCATCAGGTGGCAGGGGAACATATTCCTTGGCACCGTCTTGTATGGCCTTTACTGCGGCCCTGGCGTCTGTGTTAACCCCGCAGGCAACAACGGGCATGTGAATGCGCTCACTTTCAAGGCGCTCTACAAATTCTTTAATTTTTTGCTTTACGTCAACCATGACAATATCGGCGCCTTTTCCATTCAGCAGGGCGCCGATGGCCTGATCTGTATCTTCACAATGGGTAACCTTCGCACCGCGCTGTATAGCGATCTTACCTGCTTCGCTTATGTGGCCTTCCAGCCGTCCGACTATCATTAAACGCATAGTATTTCTCTTGATCTTGTTATATTGAAAATAACCTCATGATATAAAATAATGTTTATAGAGTTAAATGTCACCCGATAATATATCAAGTGTCATCCAACTGGTGGGGGCCGCTGCAGAGTGATTATACAGCGTCTTTGAAATAATCAATTTGTTCGGTTGGTGATAATTCGCTGTTAAGCAGCATTTCAAGGCGGCGCGGATTCTCTTGTCTGGCGATTGAAACCGCGGCGGTGGCAATCAGTGTACGGATTAACGCATCATCGTGGGAATTCTTTTCCAACTTGACTGATAGGGGGGCCATAATAACAGTGCCCAATATGGCACCGTAGAATGTGGTGAGTAGGGCAACGGCCATTGCGGGGCCAATTGTTTCAGGGTTTTCCAGATCGGCCAGCATTTGCACCAGGCCAACCAGCGTTCCAATCAAACCCATTGCGGGCGCAACTTCAGAAGCGCGCCGGGTGATGCTGGCAGAACGTTTATGGCGCTCTATCATTGCGGCAATTTCCAGTGTTAACATTTTTTCGATGTCATCAGGTTGGTAACCATCAATCACCATTTGCAGAATGCGCCGCAGTTCTGGATTTTTCTTTAGTTCATTATCATATTGCGAGATTGCCAGAATACCGTGCTTGCGGGCTACAACCGCGATATCAAGCAGGTTTTCAGCTAATTTAGAAGGGTTATAGACAGGCCTGAATATTGTATTGGCTATGACATGCCCGGCGCGTGCTAGCTCAGCGCCTGTGTAGGATATCGCCGTTGCCGCCATAGTTCCAAATAAAACGATCATGAGGGCAGGGACATTAAAAAAATTAGCGTCACTTTGCCCCATTGCAATCGCAGCAATGATAAGCCCTACGGCAAATATCGCACCTAATATTGTGGCTAAATCAATGCGGCGGTTTGTGCTGTGTAGTTTGAGTACAGGTACCGAGGCGGCTGCCTGCTGATCTGATCCAATGTTTTGTGCGGCTGAATCGCTCATTTGCTGCTTGTTCTATTCCGGTTTGCTGTGCCCTAATTGCGTTCAGACTTAACAATTTCAGTCATTGTTACACCAAGTTTGTCTTCAACAACGACGACCTCACCGCGCGCAACAAGGCGGTTGTTTACATAGATGTCAATGGCTTCACCAACTTTGCGGTCCAACTCAACAACCGCGCCCCGGCCTAGTTTCAGAAGCTGACTGACCTGCATAGTGGAGCGGCCCAATACGGCGGAAATTTGTACCGGGATATCATAGATAGCGGTGACGTCAGAGGCCATGGGCTCACCAATTTCATATTCCTGATCCATGGAACGCTGCAAAGAGGCGTCATCGTCAATTTCATCCAGATTCATCCCGCCGGAGGAAGTGTCGCTGCCTGCATCATCAAATACCGAATCAATATCGTCTTGCCCCATGGCTTCTTCATTATCTGAATTGTCATCACTCATCTGGCGTCTCCATTATTGTATCATTTTGATCCGCTTGGTTTTTTTCTGGATCATCTGGGATTGGTTCCGGTTCGAAATTCTGTTGCGGTGCGGCTTCTATTTCTGCAGCTTTACCTTCTCTATCATGACTGTTTGTGAGCGTTCCTGCAAGTGTATCCTTGATTAATGACGTTATTTCATTGGCGATCAGGTCTAAATCGCGAACGGCGCCGCCATCCTTCCAGCGCATATAGAACGCGTCATTGCCGAGTTTATCATTGCCGGCAATGTCGTATTTTTGTGGATCGTGTCCAAATTGCGATAGAGATTCAATATGTTGTTTTATGCCCTCGGCATTATCGGGGTGTACCTCGATAGATATTTGGGCTTGCCCTTCTTGTTTTTGCAAAATGCGGCTAATAATTGTTTTTAACTCGTCAAATCCCTTTTCCTGCTTATATAGCGGGAACAGCTTTTCAAATATATTCAGGGCCAGGCGAACGGCCTCTTCCTCAAAAATTTTGTCACGGTGTTCTTCTGCTGCAAATAACAGGCCCGTATCGTGCGATATTTTTTGAAGTAACTGCGCGACCTGTTCATCACGGCTGGCTTTTTCTGCTTGGGCGCCGTCTTTTTTACCGGCGGCGTAGGCTTTATCGTGAGTGGTCTGACGTACGGTTTCTAATTCTTCTTCACTGAAGGTCGGGGCAGGAGGAATATCAATCTCTTCTTCTTCGATTTCTGGTTCATCGAAGATATTTTGATTAAATAAGAATTTCTCGCCTTTGTGTCCCACAATTATCCTGTATAAAATAGTGCTGTTTACGTGCCGATAGCGTTAATAGATCAGCTCATCTTCTTCGCTACCGGATGCAATTGTAATTTCTCCGCGCGCTTCCAGATCTTTTGCGACATTCACCACATATTGCTGTGATTCCTCTACGTCTTTCAAACGTACAGGCCCCATTGCGGCCATATCCTCTTTCATGATCTTGGCAGCGCGTTCTGACATGTTTGAGAAGAATAGATCGCGCAGGGTTTCTGTGGCCCCCTTTAGGGCCGTCGGCAATTTGTCTTTGTCCACCGCGCGGATAAGTGTTTGTATGGCGGCTGGATCCAGTTTGCTGAGGTCTTCGAATGTAAACATGAGCGAGCGAATTTTTTCGGCTGATTCGGGGGATGATTTTTCCAGTTCATCCATAAAGCGGGCTTCTGCTGCGCGGTCCATAGAATTAAAGATCTCGGCAATCAATTCGTGCGAATCGCGGCGCTGGGTTCTGGCCAGATTGGTCATAAATTCTGTGCGCAATGTCTTCTCAACCTCATCAAGAATATCCTTCTGTACGGCCTCCATACGCAGCATACGGTGAATAACTTCAAGGGCAAAGTTTTCCGGTAATAATGCCAATACGCGCGCCGCGTGGTCAGTTGCGACTTTTGACAAGACAACCGATACTGTTTGCGGATATTCTTTTTGCAGGAAGGTTGCGAGGATCTCTTCGTTTACATTGCCCAGCTTTTCCCACATGGTTCGACCAGCAGGCCCCCGGATTTCTTCCATGATCTGATCGATCTTGCTTTTGTCCAGACCGGCTTTGTTTAACAGTCGTTCTGTACTGTCCTGCGTACCAACCAGCGCATTAGTGGAGGTCATTTGTTCGGCAAAATCAACGAAAAGTCGTTCAACAACGTTGGGGCCCACCTTACCAAGTGTTGCCATTGTTTGCGATACTTCCAGTATCTCTTCATCATCCATATGCTCGAATATGCGTGCGGTATGATCTTCACCGAGCGCCAGCATAAGGATCGCGGCTTTTTCCGGCCCTGTCAGTGTTCTGTAATCTTCGCGTACACGTATAGACATTAATTACTCCCGCCCATGCCTTTATTGGTTTTCCTGTGTCATCCAGCTTCTCAGAACAGAAACCGTTTCAGCAGGATAATTTTCGACAATCTCTTCCACCTTACGGATGGAGGATGCCTTAACCTTACCATCAACACCGGCAATTTTAATCATAGAATCTTCTTCTTCCGGCTCATTATCGTCAGAATCTGTGCCCCCGGCTGGTGCGGCCAGCGCCGGGCTTTCTGCCCTTGGCGCCAGAAGGTCTGCTTCAAGGCTTTCATCGATGTCTTCGCCTTGGGTATCCATTAGGCGGCTAACCATTGGCTGTAATACCAATAAGACGACAAGCACAATCATTATAGCGATTGTCAGGATTTCGGCCGTATCCAGCAGGTCACTCTTCTCAAAGCCAAATAACAGGCTTTCATCTAAAATGTCCTCATCGGTATCAATGTCAGCAAATTGCATATTGACGACTTCCAGTGAGTCACCACGCATTTCATCCAGGCCAACGGCTGTACGAATAAGAGCGCGAATTTGTTCCATTTCTTGTTCGCTGCGCGGGGCATATGTTTCGTTGCCTTCTTCATCAGTGGTGTAGCGCCCGTCAACCAACACGGCGACATTTAGGCGACGAATTTCTCCGACTTCACGTACGGTGCTACGTACGGTACGGCTAATTTCAAAATTGGTTACCTCTTCCAGGCGATTGCTTTCAAGGGACGGTTCTTGACCATCGGCTAATAAGTCTCCGCCAATTCCGGGAAGGTTGTTTTCAACCGATACATCTCTATCCTGTGGTTCGCGTTCCAGATTGTTTTCTTCGGTTACTTGCGATGAACGTACAACCTGACTTTCTGGATCAAAAAGTTCTTCGTTCGTGCTGACACGGTCGAAGCTCATTTCCGCAGTGACTGTGGCGCGAACATTACCAAAACCAACGACTCGCGCAACCTGATCTTCGACCTTGCGGATCAATTGTTGCTCATAATTCAGGCGGCGCTCTTCGGCCTTCATGGATAATAGGTCCGCCCCTTCCTGACCGCCTTGGGCCAGTAAGTTTCCATTGCTATCAATAAGAGAGACATTTTTGACCTCCAGCTCCGGTACCGCCGAGGCAATCAAGGATTGGATAGCCGTAATTTCTTCTCGAGATACTTTTGCACCGGGGCGAATACCTAGAAAAACACTGGCGCTTGCTTCGCGTGATTCGCGGCTGAATAGTTCCCGTTTCGGAAGAACCAGATGTACGCGTGCGCTACGGATATTTTCAAGGGAACTGATGGTCCGGGACAACTCGCCTTCCAGCGCGCGCACCTGATTAATGTTTTGTACAAAATTCGTGGTTCCAAACCCGGATTGATTGTCAAATATCTCATATCCTAGCGAGCCACCATTGGGCAGGCCTTCCTGAGCCAACAGCATTCGCGCCTTTCCGACCTGATCTTCCTGCACCAGGATGCGGGTGCCATCGGCTGATACTTCATAGGGGATTTGACTGCTTTCCAGACTTGCGGCAACCGCACTGGAATCGATGGTTGACAGGTCTTCATATAACAACTTCATATTCGGGGCTGTCGCGCGAATGGATGCAAACACAAAGAACATCATGAGCCCGAGCATTATAGCGCCCATAATGGCTAATCTTGATGGCCCCAGCTGTTTTAATGTCTCAAGAAAATTATTCACTGTAAATTCTTAACCTTGTTTGTTGTGCAACCTGATCCCCCAAGAGCAGGAGGCGGCATTTTGTTCGCAGGCGAATCATGACCTCACCACTTTATAGTATAGTACGTTTTTTTGCATTTTTCCAACCGCCTGTGGATAAAATCCCCAGATATATCCATAATCGAACAAACCTCTCGTTTTGTGCCTATTATTTTGTGTCTTTGCATTTAATGTGCCATTTTCTATAATTGTAACTCCGGTGATTTTCTAAAGTTGTATTTTCTTGACTTTTGTCATCTGCCGCGTTATGATGATAATAGAGAAGTTTATCTATAAATGGGTTTTTAGATGTTCTTCTGGTTAGGGAAAGTATTATGATTGAAGCAGTAAATTCAGCCGTTGCGAATGCTTCTTTGCTCCGTTCGAATGTGGATCAAAGCCAGCAAGATCGCTTGAATTCTCTCTCTACCGCTGCGGTAGAGGGTGAAGGCGTGGAATTGCAATTGGCGCCATATATTAGTCCTTTCATCGACATTGACACAAATTTTCAGAAAGCTGTTCTGCAGATCCGGGACTCTAGTACCGGTGAGGTGCAAAGACAGTTTCCATCTGAGACCACTTTGCGGGCGCGTGCTGCTCAGGCCGAAATTGAGGCGCAGTCCATTCGTCAGGCAGCTGCTACTGATCGTTCCGGTCAGCCAGTGACTTCAGCACGAGGAGAGGGCTCTGGTGCGTCGCAGATTGATAATGCATCAACCGAATCTCAAGTGATTGTTTCTGCTGGTAATTCTAGTGGATCGCGCACTGCTGAAGCGCAAGTTGCGTCTGCAGCTTTTGCGGCAGGGGCTTTATCTGGCGCTCAGTCCAGTGGATCGGTGAGCGTTATAGCTTAAAAAAGCATAAAGTATGTTTTGTTAAGGGCGGCCTGCTTATAGGCTGCTTTTTTATTTGGAAATTTTATTGTATTCGAAGTATAGGCCGCAGTGTAATGGCGTTACGTATAGTGGGGCCGTAAATAAATGGCCCCTGTATAATGTCTGCTGGCTTTATGACTTTGTGTCCGTTGTTATATCAGGTGTTTGTTGCGGCGCTGGCGTTTCCTCTTTTTGTGCTGCTGCGTTTTTAGAGCCCATAAGGCCGGCCGCAATTTCTCTGTTGATGTTTATGAGTGCATCAAGTTTTTCCGGATTTCTATCTTTATCGGCCATGATTTCCACTTCACGTTTAAAGATGAAGTTGGCTAGATTGATGATATTGCTACGTAAATCATCCGGGCGCTTTTCATTTTCAGAGTTTTCGATGGCCGTATCATAAAACATCATCCATATCTGGCGGTTATAGCGTAATGCTGCGTCCAGTATTTCTGAATTTACATTTTTCCAGTCATCTTGCAGGTCTTTCATCATGCGTGCCGCCTTAAGCAAGACGCGTCCTTCAAGTTCCCGTTGATCGGGTGTATGTTTTTGTGCGTTAGAACCGTACGCTCCAGCGGCTTGTGCGTATGGGTTGTTTGTTGGTGTGTTGTTCATGTTTTTTTACCCCTCCGCAGCTTGGTTGTTTTGTTCTGTTTTTGTCTGTGCAGTGCTTTTGCCCAGGGCTGTGTTGATAAGCTCTTCTTCATGCTCTATCAATTGTTTGCCCAGCTTCATTGCTTTGTAATAACGGTCATTGATAATTTCTTTGTTGATTTGTGTGATGAAGATAGCACAAGAGGGGGCTGCTTTTTGTACTTCGTCAACCATATCGAAATATGCCTTATGCAGGCTTTCGGGGGTCTGTGATAGGTACATAGCCTGAATTGTGAAATATATGCGTTTGCAGGGGCTGTTTGCGTCTTCCTCTTTCATGACATCTTTTTCGCGTAAGATGGGGGCATCGCCTGCAATATGCAAGCGTGTGCGCTGGCTGTCATTGGTGATGACGGCTTCGCCAATTAATATTTTTTCACCTGGTTTTAAATCGATTACGAGTGCCATAGGATTTCTTCCTTTCTGTTTTGGATGCGGCTTTCTGCCTATATATAAGTTAATTATACCACAGTTTCCTGGGGGAAATAAAGAAAAAGCGATAGATGAGGGAAAAGAAAAAGGCCGGAAAAAAACCGGCCTTGATCCATGAATTTATTTTCAACCTTATTCTGATTAGAATAGACGAAGTACGCTCTGTTGAGCCTGAGATGCCAGAGACAGGGATGTTGTTCCCAGCTGCTGTCTTGTCTGCAGAGCAAGCAAGTTTGCACCTTCTTCGTTCAGATCTGCCAATGTCAGGTCATCCGCACCGGCTTTCAGTGTCTCAATTGTAGACTCTGTAAAGTCGCGGCGTGTCTGGATCAATGACAAGTCTGTCGCAATCAAGCTACCGAAGTTACGAACTGTTGTTGTCGCGCTGCTCAGCTCACCTGAACGAGTGTCGACATTAGTGCGTGAAGTGAAGTCGGCAGTCGATAGAGAAAGACCTTCGGCTGTCAAGTCATCCCCGGTTGTTGACAAGTTACTTGTGCCGTCTTCGTTGAAGACTGTTAGCAGGTCGTTCCCTTTCAACAGGTTGATGCCATTAAAGCTGGAGTCATTGGCCGTTGCTGTAATTTCTGTCAGAATTTTATCATAACGATCCTGCAGGTTCTGTACCTGACTATAAAGACCGGAATAGATAGTTGTTTCGCCAGAAGAGTCACGAACAATTGTTCCACCGAAGTTAATGGCAGCGTCCTCATCATTTGTGGCAGTACCATCGTTGACAGTAATCTTTACGTTTTCGACATCGGAAACGTCAAAGTTACCGCCGGTATTAACATCAATGGTAATAGCTTGGTCAGTTGCACTGAATGCTGCAAGAAGTGGTTGGTCACCACCAGCAAGCGTTATAGCATTAATTGCAGCCACAAGGTCAGTGATACTGTCCCCTGCGGTCACATTTGCAGTCGCAAGTGTTGTACCAAAGGCTTCGACATCGATATCCAGAGTGTCGCCAGCGGCAAACTCTTTAATACCGCCATTAAGTGCAGATAATGCTGTACCTGCTGCGGCCGCGCCACCATCGGTACTAAGACCACGGATGTTGGCAACAGATGTTGATGAACCATTATACGCAGACTTCGCTTCATCGACGATAGATTCAGCTGTATCTAGCAGGCTGTTAATCGCGGTAATACCTTTGTCGGCTTCCTCGATCGTTCTGACAGATAGATTGATACCATCCAAAAGCGTGGTCAGGTCGCTGGCACGGTTCCCGAAGGACTGGGCACGGAAGAAGTTCAGCGGATTATCAAGGGCTGAATTCACCTTTTTACCAGTCGCTAGACGAAACTGTGTTTCATCGGCCTGTCTTTGTGTGTTTTGGAGAGTTAGTAGGTTGTTCCGCAGGGCGGAGGTTAGTGCTACATCACCAGTCATGATTCTATTCCTTTCCTAGGTTTAGATTTATGTGTTTAGAAGCTCTATTTCCTTGAGCTCATATTTGATACTATCATTAAAAGTATTAACAAGCAGTAAATATTTTATGCGCAAGTGGTATTTTTTGTTATGATCACATTTGCAGATAATTGATAACGTGGGAAATATGAGTGACATTGTAAAACAAACTAAAACTCTTCGAGAAATTCAAGAGACGATCACAGAAATAAAAAATCACTTAATAACACACCCAAAAGATTACACTAAGATGTTCGCTTTGGCGCAGTATTATTACCTGCTAGAGGAGTACAGGAATTGCTCTGAAATATGCCATAAACTTGCTGATTTGGGGGCTGAACAGGTTGACGTTTACTCTACAGGCGTGCGCGCTGATGTTCAGTCAGGGTATTTTAAGGAAGCAATAAAAATTGCAGAGCAGGGATTAAAAATTTTTCCGGATCATTTGAATTTAAATTTGTATTATTCTCATGCTCTTACAAATGTTTCGCGTTATAAAGATGCTGAAGACATTAATGAAAAAATAATGTCATTGGGGTCGGTAGGGGTAGAGTATTTTATTTCTATGAGTTCTTTTTATCTTCAAAATAGGGATTTAAAACGCGCCGCTGAGGTCACTCAAAAAGGATTGGTGAAGTATCCTGATAATGCCAATCTTTTAAATAATATGGGGAATATCTTTATCAGATCAGATAGTTTGATTGAGGGGACAGAATATTACTTGGCTGCTTTACGCAGCGACCCGCAAAACCTTAGTGCATTAATTAATATTGGCAGTAGTATGGAGCGCTTGAGGAGCGCCTATGTAGCAGAGCAGTTCTTTGACCAGGCTTTAGAGATGGATCCCCACAATGGTGTGGCTTTGTGTTCAAAGGCCGGGGTTATGGCTAACCATGGCAAGGCGCAAGAGGCTATGCCTCTTTTTGAAGAGGGGTTGGAGTTTATTCGGAATAGTGCAGTGAAGAATACTATGTATACCACGCATAGTAGTAATTACATCTTTTTTCAACACTATGTGCCTAATCGTTCCATAGAAACACTTGTTAATAATATTAAAAATTTTAACAAAGAATCTTGCGTAGATATAATTGAAAAACCTTCTCTTGAATTTGAAAATGAGGCCTCCAAGAATAAAAAATTGCGTGTGGGTTTGATATCCAAGGGGTTTAGGGTTCATCCCGTCGGGCAAATGATTTATCAAGCCTTAAAACACATAGATAAAAGTCAATTTTCATTATATTGCTACACTGAATTACCGGAAGATAATAAAGATTATTTAACTGAGATGCTTTATCGAGAAATGGATAAAGTGATCGGTGTTGATAATGTGCTTAATCACAATGTTGTTGAAAGAATGCGTGAGGATGAAATTGATATTCTTATTGAAATGACAGGGCACTCAGAAGGGGGGCGCCGTTTGCAAATGATTGCAGAGCGGGCTGCGCCTGTTCAAGTAAAATGGGTTGGGGGGCTGTTTAATACTTCTGGCCTGAAGCAAATGGATTGGTTGATTACAGATCATATCGAAACACCAGAAGGTGTTGATAAATGGTATACTGAAAAACTTTATCGTATGCCGGATGATTATATTGTCTATAACCCACCCACATATGCGCCTGATGTAAAAAGCCTGCCCGCCTCAACAAATGGATATGTTACTTTTGGTAATTTGAATAATCTAGCAAAAACCAATTCATATTCTATTGAGTTATGGTCAAAAGTCATGCACGCAGTACCCGGTAGTAAAATTCTGTTTAAAGGGAATAGAATGCATGAGGAGTTTGCACAGGATCATATTCACACAACCTTTGAGAAATTCGGGATTACCCGTGATCGCGTAATCATTGAAGGGGCTGAAATGCACCAAAAGTTTCTTGATGTCTATAACCGCATTGATATAGCGCTTGATCCGCACCCTTATACAGGTGGTTTAACAACTTGCGAGGCCTTATGGATGGGGGTACCTGTTGTCACTCTCCCGAGTGAAACTTTTGCCGGACGGCACGCTGCTACTCATCTAACCAATGCAGCTATGCCGGAATGGATTGCACAAAATGAAGAAGATTATATTGATATCGCGGTAAAATGGGCGAATGATATAGATGGTCTGGCCAAATTGCGCTCAGGTATGCGGGAGCATGTATCAAAAACACCCCTGGTCGATGGCCCGCGTTTTGCCAAAAACCTTGAAATTGCACTGCGCCATATGTGGAGTGAATGGTGTGATGCGAAAGAAGCCGCCAATAAGCCCAAAAAAGTCTCTAAACCAAAGCCTAAAAAAAGTAAAAAAAGGAAGTAGATTAATGAGCAAGGATATTCCGGTAAAGGATTTACCGCAAAAGGTTGAAAAAGAATGGAAAAACCCGCTGGAGCCGCAAGAGCGACATTTAACCACGGATTTAATTCCATTTGGTGAATATACAAAGTTGCGAAAGCGTGCTGGTGATCCACGGCGCGGTTTATTTCCGGCTGTTAATTTCGAGCAGGCGTATATGGACGAATTGTTGGAAGATCCCGTGATGCAGGCCGTTAAGGATGATTATGCATATACAGCCTGGAGTATGGAACCCGACAGCATTATTTTCCTAAAAAAAGTATTTGAGATGTACAAGCCACAGGTGGTTTTAGAACTGGGATCGGGTATTTCAACACCTATCCTATCCGCAAAACTGAAGGAGTTATGGAAAGATGATGATATTGCCCCGCTATACGTTACAATAGATCAATCCGATGATTATTTGGGTCAGACATTGAAACTTGTAAAGAAGGCTGGCACAGAAGACATTACTAGGCCGGTTATCTTTCCAATTTCATATTTCAAAGTTGGTGATGTGGCTGAAGATGGGGATCAGAAAGTTCTGGCCTGTTATGATTTTGATGAAGATAAGTTATTTGAGGCTTGTGATGGATTGCGTCCTGATTTGATTATTGTTGACGGTCCTACCGGTGGCGGGGCGGGCGGTTTTCCTTTCGCTAGAATGTTAACGGCCCCGATTCTTTCGATGTACGTGAAACCCAACGCATTATTTTGTATGGATGATGCGTACCGGGATACAGAAATTCACGAAACGCAAAGTTGGATTGAAAGTAACACTTTGCAGGTTTTGGGGGTGAAGGCTGCCGGTAAAGGTTTAATGATGGGGCTTATGATAGAGAATACTTTTAATGGTAAGTAATTATAATAAGTATTTTAAGAGTAATAAATAAACCCCGGAGAAAATCCTTTCCTCCGGGGTTTTGGTTACTGCAGTTGGTCTACCAATCACATCCGTATCCGGACCGGCCCTTAGTGCAGTAGTAGAGGGTATAAAGCTCTGGGGGTTAGGGGTAATGGTGGGTAGCCATTATAGCCCAAAACTTTATGCCCAATTTCAAAATCTCCTTTTTGAAATATTAGTGTCAGGTGCCATCGCTCTGCCATCTTCTATCGCTTCACTGCAATGGCACCCAATTCTGTTCTATTATCTCAGGCTCAATAGGTCCTGTGTCATCTGGTCGACGGTGTTGATTGTTCGTGTTCCCGCGCCAAAGGCACGCTGGGCGACAATCAGTTTCGCAAATTCATCGGCCAAGTCGACATTGGAGGCTTCCAGCGTTGATGGTTCGATAAAGCCAGCGCCGCCTGTTCCTGCTTCACGCAGGTTCTCTTCACCGGATTCCTGATTCTCGGTATAAGCCGTTCCCGATACTTCGGTCAGACCGTTTGCATTGGCAAAGGTAACCAGAGGGATCTGGTATAGCTCGGCCGAGGCACCGTTCGAGAAGCGTGCAATCACTTTACCTTCGCGGCTGATCTCGACACCTGTTCTCAGTCCCAGCTCGGCACCATTCTGATCGGAGAAGATCACGTCATAGTTACCAGAGAACTGTGACAGGCGCTCAACATCGATATTAAAGTCTTGCGGGCTGGAGCCATTGCCCCAATCAACGCCAGCTAATTCCAGATCAATATTACCGTCGGCATCACGCTGGGCGTTTAATTGGCCATCCCCGTCAAAGTTCAATAAACCTTGTGTGATGTTGGACCCATCAGGGTGAATGATGGTTAATTCCCACCAGCCTTCGGTATTGGGGTTGGCTTCGTTTTGCAGATCAGGGAAGTCAGCTTGATCAGCGTATTCATTGGTAAAGAATGTTGCGCCGGGTACGGTTGGGGTGGAGTCGTTAGTGTATGTCTCCGAACCGACCGCTCCAGTATCGGGGAAGCCGAAACCGTTACCGCCAAAGAATGCTGTGCCGACATCATCGGTGACGGTTATATCATCACCCAGATTTTCGGCTTTAATCGTCAGGCGTCCACCCGGTCCCAGCTTGGCGTAAACGCCGTTCGGATCCGGGTAGTCTGCATTTAACTGCGAGATTAAATCCCCAACGGTATCCACTTGCGTGGCGCCGGGTTGTACAGCAGATCCAATTTCATAAGTATTGGCGACACCGTTAACGGTAATGGTAAATGCATCGCCCACCGCGTTGCCGGGGAACAGGGTTGCATCCGTCAAAGACGTGTCGAATTCTAATGTGGAAGCCGTGGACGTGGCATTCGACATTGGGCCTTCGATCTTCCGGTATTCCATGGTGATCGTCTGTGCACTGCCCAGCGTATCATACACGGTGATACCGCGAGAGAAGTGGGCCGCTTCGTTGGCCCCGATAGGCAGAGTGTTTGTTCCTGTCAGAACATCCAGATTATAGGGGTCCTGATCGGCGTTCAGATTGATGGCCAGTTCGGCCGTTGTTGTCGGGCGGGTTAAGCCGCCAAGGAAAGCAACGTCCGCAGGAACCAATGAAGTCAAGTCGCCCTGATTGGCAGGAAGATTTCCATCGGCATCCAATGGCCATGCGTGCAGAATGAAACCGGACGCGTTTCTTAGAAGGCCTTGTGAGTCTTCAGAAAATTGACCGGCGCGGGTATACAGCATTTCCTGACCGAAGTCGGTTGAACGGCGAACAGGGAAGAAGCCGTTTCCTGAGATGGAAGCGTCCGTCGCCGAGGCTGTCTGTTGCAGTGATCCTTGCTGGTCCACTTTCTGGATACGGCTGGTTGTAACCGTACCGGGGGAATAGCGTGAGGAGCGGCTTTCTGTTGTAACAAGGCTGTTAAAGCTGGCCTCTGAACGTTTAAAGCCTGTTGTGTTGACGTTTGCAATGTTGTTCGAAATCATGGCCGTATTCTGTGACTGTGCGAACAGTGCTGATACGCCTGTAAATAGTGATCCAAAAAGTCCCATGTTATTACTCCTTTTTCTAGGTTCAGTATGTTTTTGTTTTTGTTGTTTACGTTTTTGTTATCGTTGGTTGCGTGTTAAAAATTCAGGGGCTGATATGCTGCGGTCATGTCATCATTGTTTCAACCTCACCAGATTTTGCGTCATTTCATCGACGGCATTAATGACCTTTGAATTCAGGCCAAACATGCGTTGGTGAACGATCAGATCCCCGAATTCTTCGGATATGTCGACGTTCGATCCCTCTAGTGCGGAACCATTGATTTTTCCCGTTCCACCATTACCGGCGGCGTACATACTTACGGCGCCTGATAAGACACTTTCTTTGAAAACAGTGCCGGATGATTCAGTTAGTCCGTCAATATTTGCAAAGTTTGCCAAAGGAATTTGGTACATCGGGATCTCAATCCCGTTATCGTATTCGGCCATCACATAGCCGTCATTATCAATGTAAACGCCGTTACGTTGGCCCTGACCTGCACCGTTTTGTCCGGCCTGTATGACGTTATAGGCGTTTGAGAATTGTGAAAATTGCGAGATATCAACTGTCAGCGCGCTTTCTTCGCCGGTCTGGCTGTTGTCGAAATTAATCGCTGTGCCCAGATCCAATAAAGAACCGCCGGTAGGGGCCGTGTCGGCGTTCAGGGCGCCTAGGCCGTCAAAGTTAATCATGCCCTGGCGTAAGGTTGTTTTCGTTGTACCATTTGGCGCTGCCGGATCGGGAATTAATACAGTCATTTCCCACCAGCCTTGCGAATTAGGGTCAACGGTATTTGTAAGGGCTGGAAAGCTATCTTGATCAGGGTAGGGGCCTGCCGGGTCTGCCGGTGCGGTAATATCATAAAACGGGTCATAGCTGTAATCACCGTCAACGGGGTCGACCGTAATGTCCAAACCGGTTGAATTGGTGACATTGACACCACTGGCAGTAACATCCAGTGTTTCGGCAGGCAGGGCCGAAGTTACCAGCAGTTGGCCGCGTTCGTCCAGGCGTGCTTCGAATTGCTGGACGCCGCCAATATCGGTAAAGTTGTTAATCGTGTTTACCAGATCGCGCATTGAGTTGACTTCATTCGGTGCGGCGGGCGTGCCGTTTACAAAAGTAATGTTTAGAGATTCTGATCCATTGGCGATCGTCATGGTGTCACCATTCACGATGCCCGGCGTTGGCCCGGTCAAATTGTCAACCAGCACATCATCGTAATCAAAACTGTTACCTTTTCCGGTGACAAATTGCGCCATGGGGCCGGTAATTTTGCGGAATTGGAATTCCACATCGCGTGGGGTTCCTAATGTATCGTAAATTGTGACAGATCGTGTGAAGTTAGAGCTTTCGCCAGTGCCGATGGGCAATGTTTGCCCCAAGCGGTGGGGATTGTAATTCTCCTCGGCTGCATCCAGGTTAATGCCCAGATCTATGCGGCTTGTGGCTTGAACTTGCGTGTCAAAATCGCTGAGGTCGATGGGGACCAGTGATCCAGTAGTTGTTCCACCGGCGGCAACGCCATTTGTATCAACTTCCCAGCCATACAAGTAAAAACCTGCAGAATTTTTCAGGAAGGTCGACCCGCTGGTTGGGTCAACGGCTTCGCCAAATTGACCATTTCGAGTGTAATAAAAGTCACCGGAAGCATCATTGGTTTTCTGCATGGCAAAAAATCCTCTGCCTACAATACCGGCATCCAGTTTTGCGCCGGTTTGTTGCATGGTGCCTTGCTGGCTGGCGCGCAATAATTTAGTAGAAGCCACGCCGCCTGAATTGCCCGATGTTGGTGAATACAGGCTGTTTGCAACAATGTCAGAAAAAGACGTGTCGGATTTTTTATATCCTACGGTGCTCATGTTCGCGACATTTTGCGAGGTGACTTGCGTTGCTTTTGACGCCGCCATCATTCCGCTAGTGCTTGCATATAGTGATCCGAAAAAACTCATCTCTATTTACCTCTTATGATCCTGAAGACGGAAGGTTGGCTGTGACGACATTATTTAATTTCACAGACTTGCTGCCGATATTCAGGTAAATGTTGTTATTCATGGACTCGACGCCGGTAACAATTCCGTCACTTAGGGAGGTGTAGCCGACGCGCTGGTCGTATTCGTCAATGGCATCAATCGTGAAGGTGTATTCTCCGGCCGGTAAAGGGGAGCCATCGGTTTTGTTGCCGTTCCATGTTGTGATATTATCGCCAGAATCGGTGTCTACATCGCCAACATATACGGTTTGACCAACGTCATTTTTAACAATCAGTTTGGCGCGGTCGGCCTCCTTGTCCAGGTTGTAAATTATATTTGTCGGCGTTGACCCGTCATGGTTGATGCTGTTGTTAATGTAGGTGACATCCATACCTACATAAGACAGGGCCGATGTCAGAGCGTTATTTGTTGTCGCATCAAGGTTACTTTCGGATGTATTTAAAACATTCCCAAGGGAAACGGCTCTTTCACCAACCAGTAGGTAAATACTGCCGTTTTGGGATTCAACGCCTTGGACGCGGCCTGTCACAACGGTTGTTGCGTTGACCGGGTTTTCCTCGCCATCTAGTGCATCGACAACGATTTCGTAAGTGCCTGGGGCGGCTGGACGGCCATTGTTGGTTTCACCATTCCATGTGAATTCATGAGCGCCAGCAGATTTTGCCGCATCAGTTGTGTATACAACGTCTCCAAATTCGTTGAGGACGTTCACTTTTGAATATTCTGCGCCGGATGCAAGAGAATAGCGTAGTTGTGCCGGCTCGCCAGTATAGGCAAACTCCGATGAAACATAGCTGATGCTTTTGCCGACATAGTTTTGAGCGGCGCTGAAGGATGAGCCCAGTTGCATGGAAACAAGACTGTCCAGCTTTTGGTTGGTGTTAATTTGTTGTTCCACACCGGTAAAGGCAACCAGCTGGTTTGTAAACTCGGTTGTGTCCATAGGGGACAGGGGGTCCTGATTTTGCAACTGTACAGTCAGCAGTGTTAGAAACTGTGAAAAGTCATCGGCCAGCTTATCTTTTGAATTCGCTGTGTTGGCCTGCTGCTGTAATGCTGTTGATATACTTACGTCCGATACCATCGTTTTTATCCTTGTTCCTATCTTCTTACGCTAAAATATTGTAGCGTATGTGACCGCTTTCAGGGTCTACTTGCCACGTCATCGTGGTTTCAATAACTTCTTCTGTTCCGTCGCCATTGCCACCTTTCCCCTGGGCTTTATTGCGTGATCCATCATGACGACCATCTTGGTTAAACTCCTGTCCATCCTGTGCGAGCTCAAAACTCAATGAGCTACTGTCAGTCTCTAAACCAGCGTCTTGCAAGGCGCGTTCCAAAAGTTGCGCATCACGTTGTAGCATCATGAAAGTTTCAGGCTTTTCGGCTGTCAGTAAGGCTTTGACGGAGTTGTCTTTTCCAAAGCTCATTTTGATTTCAACACGTCCCAATTCGGGTGGGTCGAGTTGGATACGGATATTTTTTGCCTCCCCTGATGCGGCTCCTTTTTGCATTGTTGCAGCAACGAATTGTGTTCCGGGGTGCGGCTGGCTGGAGGCATGGCTCTGTGTAACGACAGATGTCATCGCACTCAGTGGATTGTAGTGAGATTGACCGTTGGCAACGCCCATTTGTTGCTGGGCTTCTGGTGAGTAATCGGCCGGAGCATTCAGGCTGCCGGAATTGCCAAGCGGCCAGTTTTGTAAGACGCTGGTAAGGGCAACCTGCGCTTTTACCTGATTGTCGTTACCATGCTTGTTGTGTAACAGGCCGTCAATGGAGATTCCCTTGCCGCTTTTTTCATTCTTCATATTTTGTAAAAAGCTCTCAAAGTCTTCAAAATCGCCAAGATCGCTGAATTTCCATGATCCTTCGGCGGCATCATCACTGCCGCTGATGATGTTATTAAGTTGCGTGGCCAGGTCTTTAGTGCCAATTGTTTGCGGTGCTGTATTTTGATTGGCATCCCCAAGGATAACGGCCTTACCTGTGAGCGCAAAATCAGGTTTTGCCTGTGGCGGCAATAAACGGATCAAACCTAAAACCAAACCGGCAAAATTTTCCGCATTGTCCTCTGTTGCCTCTGTATTGTTCGCTTCAGCCTCTAATTGGCCTTCAATTTTGGTTAACAGGCTTTCTACTTTTTCTTGTAAATCGGTGATTTGTTGTGGTGATAGATCCGTTGCAATTAAACCGGCATCACCGTCTTTCATTAATTTTTCGATGCTTTTAAGAATGCGCGCCAGATTATTAAGGGCTGGGCGGTTCTTTTCGTCATCAATCAGAAAGGCGCTTTTTAGAATGTCTGGCGCGGCGCTTTCGGGACGCTCGTCTTCTATAATAGCAGTGACATCAATGCCTGTCTGGCTTTCAGATTCAGCATCGATGCCGGAATCAGCACTGATTTGTGTTTCGGGCAGGGGGGCCTGTTCCAGTGTTTTCTGGCTAAGAGCAATGACATCACCAATTGTCGGATTATCTAGTTTGACAAGTTCCTCTTCGACGCTTTCACTAACGGACAAGGCATCTAAAAGTTTGGCCAGCGGCGAGTTTTCCGGAATATCGTCCAGTGGCGTGTCCATAATGGCATTGGAGTAACCGCCGTTTTTAGCATTGGTATTGGATGATTTGTTTTTTTGTGCTTCCAGTGCCAAAGCCGCGGTTTGCAGGAACATATCGAAAAAACCAAGTTCACTGTTTGGCAAATTACCAGCTTGTGCACCTGACTTGGCTGCGGAGTTCGCTTGAATACGGCCGCCTGCTGCGCTGTTCTGGCTTGTCTGCGCTGTGTAGAATGTTTCGATGCTCATGGCTTTGTCTTTCTTTGCTATATCGATGTATCGCTAATTAGAACCTTTTCTTATGCGGTTTCACTGATGCTACCTGTTGAGATCTGTTTGACATCATCAATGGCCATAGATCCGTTAGAGGTATAACTTGTGGCACGTTCTTTTTTGACGGCATCCTTGGCAGCTTCGCGCAGCGTTCCACCAAAACGGTCCATTGCCTTTTGCATACGCTCCAGGGCCGCCATGTTTTTACGGGCCAGCTGAGAAAAATCAGCTTGCATATCCTGAAGTTTGGTCCGAATTTCAGGATCTACATTTTTCATCTCCTCTTTACGTGCCAACATTTGTTCAATGCCTCTTTGATAATTACGGGCGTAATTGATCTTGTTGTCTTGCAGCGACAGGAAGGTCTTGGCGTCTGACTTTAACAGGGCGCTTGTTTCCTGTTCATAAACGAAGCGCAACTCATCAATTGTATCCATCATTTCCTGCATCGCCTTTTTGGGATTGTTTGATAATTTGAAGGCGCTTTTAGTCGAACTGGCCGTTGCTGGATTATGTTGGTTTTGTTCGTTGTTATAGGCGTTGTTCATTGTATTACACTCCCGCTGTTTGTTCGTCGTTTAGTGGCGTTAAGGCCTCGTTCAGGAAATCGATTTTATGATTTTGTCCGATTTCCTGAGCTTCCAAGAGGGCATTTTTTGCCTTCTTCTCGGATTTCTTTTGCATGCGGTCAATGATCGCATTGTTATGTTTTGCATTTTCGCCAAGTTCGATTTGAAGTTTTTCTAGACGATCTAGCAAGCCCGGGTCTGCGCTTCGGAACTCATTAAGGCGCGTGCGGAATTCCTGTGATAACCCGACATAACGTTCTGTCAAAACTGTCTTTTCATCTTGCATAATGGCGAAGTTCAAAACATCGTTTTTGGCCAGCGCCTGTGCTTCACGGTTTGAAAATTCGACCAGATTTTCTGTCGTCTTGATCATCGCTTTCAGGGCAATATGGGCATCGGCTGGCAGTAATTGTTGCTCACTGATGGCTTGGCCGTGTTGTATACTGGGTGTCTTCATTTTATTGCTCCTGTGATTTGATTAATTCTCTTTTTACTGAGTCGGCAATGCCTATACTGTTGTTTTTAGCCATCGTTTTTCCGTACTCTTGAAGCAGCATGCTCCTGAAAATTTCTTCTCCCTTACCTCCGCCAAAGGGGGCTTCGGTGCTTATTCCTTCGAACATTGGCTTCATCATTTCCGAGATGAAGACTGCTTCAAACTCCTCCGCGGCACTGGCAATTTTTTCCAGTTGTCTGGCGTTGTTTATTTTCTTTGCAACATCTGTGCCGTTTCCTTGCGTGGCCCGCATTAAGGCAATGGTTGTGTCTTGTGACATGTCCATGCTCATTAGATCACCTCAATGTCTGCTTGTAGGGCCCCGGCGGCTTTGATGGCTTGCAAAATCGTGATGATGTCACGTGGCTGCATGCCCAGGCTGTTTAATCCTGTCACCAAATCTTGCAAGGTAACGCCGGTGTCTAATGTGGAAAGTTTTACTTGGTCGCCTTGATTAATATCCAGGTCGGTGCGGGGTACCACTACAGTTTCTCCATTTTCTGCAAACGGATTGGCTTGTGATACTTGCGGTGTCTCGGTAATTTTTATGGTCAGGTTGCTTTGCGCTATGGCCACGGGGCTGATGCGGACATCCGCGCCGATGACAATGACGCCTGTGTTTTCGCTGATTACTACACGGGCAGGCTGATCCGGTTGAACGGGAAGCTGTTCGATGTCCGTGATTAAATCAACAATCGACCCATCATAATTGTTCGGGCGCTTCAAAAGGACGCTTGCAGAGTTCTGTGCCGTTGCAATGCTGGATGAGGTGAAGCCGTTTACGGCCTGTGCAATGCGTCGGGCTGTTGTGAAATCGGGGTTTTTTAACGATAGGCGAATTTGCTGTAATTCAGCCAGAGTAAAGTCGATTTCGCGCTCAACGATTGCACCGGACGCAATCGTACCCGAGGTCGGAATGTTTTGTGTAACTGTTGTGGCGTCGCCCTGTATAGAAAATCCGGCAACACTGACCGGCCCTTGGGCTACGGCGTAAACTTCACCATCAGCGGCCATAAGCGGCGTAACCAACAAATTTCCACCGCGTAAATCTGTCGCATCGCCCAATGCGGAAACATGAATATCAATGCGCGCGCCTTGATTTGTAAATGGGGGCAGGGTAGCGGTTACCATTACGGCGGCCACATTGCCTGTGTTCATGTTTTGGTCGCGAACATTGACCCCCATGCGCTCAAGCATCGCAACGAGCGAGCGCTCTGTAAACGGTGAGTTCCTCAGGCTATCGCCGGTTCCGTTTAGGCCAACAACAAGACCGTAACCGATCAACTGGTTTTCCCGAACACCTTCTATATCGACGATGTCTTTTATACGGGATGTTTTGGCATAGGCATTTTGGTTGGGTGCGATAATGCCAGAAAGGAAAAATATGCCGACCACCAGCAGGCTTATAATTTTACGAGAGGAGGGAGTGTTTCTCTTTGTCGTTGCCTGAAAAAGCAACGGATTATTGCGCACTAGTGATCGGTCATGCCGTGCCATTTGGGTATTTAGGCTCGTGGCTTGAATTGCTTTCATATTATCTACGCGTTTTGTCATTTTATGCCTGTTTTGCGTTTGTTATTTTTTTCAACACTATCTATGCGAATGCTGTGCCAGTTTCACCGCTGTGTAACATATTGTTATTAAATGAAAATTTTTCATCTGTGCGTAATGTTATGGTGTCGGGGAGGAGTTTGCGCCCTCAGTAACTGGGCAAATCTTTCCTCTTTTCATGACAGGCTGTGTTATAATAAACTGGAAGATGTGGAATGGTTCTACACAAGGAACGTGATTAACAATGAAAATTCAAGGTCCGGGCAAAACAAGCGGCCCATCAAAGACAAATAAAAAAGACAAAGTTGGCTCCGGCGACGAGAGTTTTGGCGATTTTGTATCTTCGCAGGCTGGTTCTGCAGCCCCTGCCAGCACCACAAGCTCAATTGCAAAGGTTGATTCGTTGCTGGCGGCACAGGCGGTGGAAGATCCAACTGCCAAGGCTGCAAAAAAACGCATGCGCCAGCGTTCAATGGGGGTGCTGGATGAACTGGAAAAAGTTCGTATGGCGATGTTGAATGGATCCTTAACGGTGGGGCACATGATTGATATTGCTGATGTTGTGGCATCACACCGTGAAAAAATCACAGACCCGGCCCTTACGGCTATTATGGATGAAATTGATTTGCGCGCTCAGGTGGAGCTGGCAAAAATGCGTGTAGCGATGGATCGTCAAAAACAAGTCTAGATCAGCTTATTACTGCGTCACCATTTGAACAGCTGCAATAACAATTATGCTTGTTTTCACCCCTTTCATTGATTATAGTCCTAGCCTTGTAAAAACCGAGTAGAATTTAGGGAATTAAGCATTATGACTCAGGCAAGCAGCGTAATCGTACCGCCAGATTATGAACCAGAGAATGACAAAGGGGATTTTATGAACCCTGTTATGCTCGAATATTTTCGTCAGCAATTGATTGCATGGCGTAAAGAACTTTTAAATGAATCTCAGGAAACAATTGCCAATACGCTTCAAAGCACCGAGCTGCAGAAGCCAGACCTTGCTGACCGCGCTTCCGCGGAAACCGATCATGCGCTGGAGTTGCGCACACGTGACCGTGAACGTAAGTTGATCAGCAAAATTAATAAAGCGATTGAACGCATAAATGACGATGAATATGGCTATTGTGAAGAAACCGGGGAACCAATTTCTATCGCCCGTTTGAAGGCTCGCCCGATTGCTACATTGTCATTGGAGGCTCAAGAGCGTCATGAGCGTATGGAAAAAACCCATAGGGAAGACTAACCCTTTTCGGCAGAACGTGTAACATTAAAGAAACCGGCCCGTTTGGTGCCGGTTTTTTTATCTCTGTGTGGGGGGGCAATGGTTATCGGCTCAGTCTGTCCGAATAGAGTCTTGCAATTGGCTATCTGTACCGGCAAAAAATTTATCCCGCCCGGAAACTACTGTACAGCGTCGTATAAAAAAAAGGGGCCGGCGCTCATCATAAAAGGGGTGGGGAGCGACCGGCCGCATAGAGTTGGCGGGTAAAGATCTAGGCTGGCGCAGGTATGCAGGGTTTCAGGCGCTACATAGGCTCATTGTCTGCGCTAGCCAGTATTTTTTTAGAATGGGAAGATAATGTCGTATAGTTGTTGACCGTATCTTGGCTGTTGTACGTCGCTGATTTGGCCTTCTCCGCCATATACGATACGGGCTTCGGCAATATGGTCATACCCGACCGTATTTTCTGTCGATATATCTTCAGGACGGATAACGCCATTGATTTGTAAAATGCGCTTTTCAAAGTTCACCAGGACTTCCTGTCTGCCGTGGATGGCCATATTACCATTCGGCAAAATTTGTGTGATCAAGGCAGCCAGTTTGACCGTAATGTCCTCTTCTCGTTCAACACTGCCTTCACCTGCGAAATTGGAATCGGCATTTCCGTCAACCAGTGAAGCATTATTAATGGCCTCAGGTAAAACCCGATCAAGCGCTTGCTCATAGCCTAATAATGAATTCAGCCCGGCACTTTCGCTAGAGTTTCTGGTGCGTTCGGTTTTGTTGTCGACTGTGGCTTCATCTTTGATGTCGATTAAGACGGTAATAATATCGCCGACATCTTTTGCGCGTTGATCCTTAAAGAAAGTTTGGCGGTCTGATGCCCAAAGTGAATTCTTCTGGGTTGTCGTTTGTTTCGGCGCGGGCATTGGCAGGCTAATGGGCTCATAATCTTTATCCGTCGTCGGATTTGTTATTTTTGACATCTCAGGGGGCGCGCCAATGCTGGCAATTCGATCGGCGGCGCCGCATGCGCTGAGCATTGTTCCGGCCAAGATGGTTAATGTCATGTTTTTCAGTTGCTTTTTCATTGTACTTTACCTCGCCTTTTATGTGTTGTTTGTGGCTTTTTGTTTATTGTGTTGATAGGGTTAAAAACTTTGTACTTTTACCTGCTGTTCTCCGCTGACAATGGCCTGAAGGTTTTTACTGGAATTGGTGTTTACAACGCGAATCACATCTCCCTTGGCGCCGCTTTCCAGAGCCTTGCCCATCGCGGTTAATTCAATCATTCCATTTGAAAATGTCATGGTGATGCTTTGGCCGCGTTCTACGATTTTGGGGGCTTCGATGTCAGTGTCGGTTAGGGGTTTACCGTTAAAGGCCATGCGACGCGGTGTCATGCCAATCAAGTTGTCAGCTTTTAGGATGGCGTCGTGGTTAAGTTCTTTCGCACGGATCGTGATGTAGTCTAGGTCATTGTCACGAATGATCGTGCCGTTGCGCATGGTGCTTTTCAGTACGGGCACCTTAACCACCGGATACATTGCCCCGGATATCCGCAGCGTTTGCATCGGAGACATCTTTGAGGGTGCATAGATAATGGCATTAAAGCGGTCGTTTTTACTGTCGATGTCCAGGTCGCTGATTTCAAAATTTGCTGGCTGATCGGCAGGCAAAATAATTTCTGCTGTCTGTGCAGGGAGCTCTAATTCAAATTCTCCCAGATAGCCTTGTTCACGAATGTCTGCAATTAGGCGTTTTTCAATCTCGTCTTCACTGATTAAAGTAGCGGAACGTTGTAGAACGATATGCTCGCTGCTGCTGGCCGGGCGCCAGTTCAGGTTTAAGGCGACGGCAATGCGCATCAAAGTGCGGGCATTCAAAACCATATCATTTCCGGGACGTGGGGCAGGGCCTAGAACTCTTTCGGCATTTTCTGGTAAATCGTAAAAAATATCACCAAGTGTAATGGTCGGCCCTTCGATTAGTGCGCTACGCTTGAGCTCAACGGCTTTGGCACCAGAGACAAAAAAGAAATAAAATACGATTGCCGCCACAAAAACCGCCAAGCGGGGATAGAATATGGGGAATAGTAATGTTTTCATTTTATGGTCTCCTGTGTGATCGTTATAAAACGTCTTATTTCAATTGTCCGACAACCTGCATCATTTCATCAGATGTTGAGATGACGTTGGAATTCATTTCATAGGCGCGCTGTGCGGAAATGAGGCGGGTAATTTCTTCCACTACGTTAACATTTGATTGCTCCAAAGCGCCCTGACGTATTGTGCCGAACTGGTCTTCACCAGGGTTTCCGGCTGTTGGTGCGCCCGAGGCTTCTGTTTCGAGGAACAAGTTATCGCCAATGGCCTCAAGGCCGACAGGGTTAACAAACCCGGCTAGTTGGATTTGGCCAAGATTTTGTAAAGCGACTTGTCCGTTGATGCTGACCAGAACCTCACCATTTTCATTGATGTCAATGTCTTCGGCGTCATCCGGAACGGTGATGCCCGGGTCAACAAGGTATCCTTGCGTGGTAACTAGTTCACCATTTTCATTTAGCTGGAATGTACCATCGCGCGTATAGGCGGTTTCACCGCTAGGCATCTGTATCTGGAAATATCCCTCACCAGTGATGGCTAAATCTAGCGGGTTTTCGGTTATTTCCAATGCGCCTTGGCCGGTCATGCGGTACACGGCACCTGTTCTGACACCAAGGCCCATCTGAATACCCGAAGGTACGGTTGTTCCCGCATCGGATGATGTACTGCCAGGACGATCAATGTTCTGATAAATCAGATCCAGGAAGGCCGCACGCTGGCGCTTGAATCCGGTCGTTGTCATGTTTGCGATGTTGTTGGAGATGGTATCCACATTCATTTGTTGGGCCATCATTCCTGTTGCGCCGATATCTAATGATCTCATTGGTTTTCTCCTTTAATCAAAATTAAGCCCTGGGTCGGTATGCCAGTGGCGAATCCTTTATTTATGTTGTTTTGGTTAGTTTTGCGATTGCGCTACGCAGGCGGTCATTTTCTACGGACATGGCTTGCTGCATAGATTGGAAAGATCGCGATATTTCAATCATGTTAGTCATTTCCATGACGGCATTGATGTTTGATCCTTCGACATATCCCTGTTTTGCTTTTGTTTGTGTGGCCGGGATTGCTGCGGCCGCCGTTGTATAAAGGTTATTCCCCAGAGGGTCCAGCTCTTGAATGTTT
This sequence comes from Micavibrio sp. UBA2638, assembly GCA_002359735.1. Taxonomy (GTDB): domain Bacteria; phylum Pseudomonadota; class Alphaproteobacteria; order Micavibrionales; family Micavibrionaceae; genus UBA2638. Next base: position 15,844 of record DENS01000013.1, on the reverse strand, counting down.
TCAAATTCAACAATCTGAATTTTCCCAATTTGCCCATTCTCTGTAGAAACATTGCCGTTATCGTCAATGCTGATTTCTTTAGCGTCCTGCGGAATTTGTATGGCTGCGCCACCTTCATCAAGTACATCGAAACCTGCGGCCGTTTGTAATGTTCCCGTGGTGCCTATTTGAAAGTTTCCAGCGCGGCTGTATGTTGGCTGGTCACCAGGGCCAGCAACGCCGAAGAATCCAGGCCCAACCAATGCCATATCTAGTGGATTGTCTGTTTGTTGTAATGGGCCGGCTTTGGTACTCTGGTATTGTCCGCGGTCGTAAACAAAAGATAATTCGTCTTCTGCTCCGCGTGGATCGGCCAGATATTCGGCGAATAACATATTTTGCCCCCGGAATCCTGGCGTATTCATATTTGCAATATTATTCGCTGTAATGGCCATATTGGTCCGCAGCGTCATCTGCCGCGATAATCCAAGATAGAGACTATTTTCCATTTCTCTGTTCCTTTACCCTTTTCGTTACTCTTTAGTTCTTTATCGGCAATTTATATTGTTGTTGTCTTTTGCCCTGCCAATCACACTGCACACGCCATGCCAATTTTATTTATTATTTTAAATCAATGCGTTACTGGTTCTTGTCTAGAAGCGCTCCGCGCGTGGCACGGGCTTGTACGGGAAGTTTTTTCGACTAAGGGCAATTTTTTCCATTAGGTGACTTTCGGCGATATGAGCACATATTGCGGGATAATATAAAAGGAAATCATCAAGCCCATTTTTTTTGCCGTCCAGATGCTTTATAATCAGAGAGGTACCAGTTTTAGATATATGAAATGCAAACAAAGATTGATAAGCAATGATGTCAGATGATGATGTAAATGAAACCGAAGTAGATCCTGATGAAAGTGCCGAAACCGAGGGCGAAGATGAGGGCTCTGAGGGTAAGGCCGGTTTTAATGCGAAGAAGTTGATAATTTTTGTTGTTATTCCGCTTTTACTATTGCTGGGTGTCGGCGGTGGTCTTTATTTCTCGGGCTTTCTTGATCCTTATCTGGGGGGGGGCGAAGAATGTGTTGAGGAAGTGGATGATCACGGTGAGGTTATTACCGCTTGCCCAGAAGAGGAAAGTCAGGACAAAGCTGAAGCAGATCATGGTTCGGATGGTGATGATGGTCATGGCGGCGGCGGTGATGGACACGGTGAAGGTGGAAGCGGAGCGTTTATTGAAATGCCCACTATGATTGTGAATCTAAGTGAAGAAGACGGAACACCCCGTTTTTTAAGGTTGACGGTACAACTGGAATTGGAAAACCCTGATGAGGCTTCGCAAATTGAGGCCGTAATGCCAAGAGTTGTCGATCAATTCCAGACGTATTTGCGGGAGTTGCGTGTAAAAGATTTGCGCGGATCGGCAGGAATTTATCGATTGCAGATGGAATTATTGTGGCGTGTTAATCAAGCATCTGCGCCAGTTAAGGTAAAAGATGTGCTGTTTCAGGAAATTTTGATTCAATAATGGTATACTATAAAGAAATAAAAATCGGCATAGGACTTGCTTATGTAACGGCAGGGACACGTAACTAGAAGAAGGTAGCCAGATGAGCGATACATCCACGGATGAGCTCGAACAAATGAGCGAAGAAGAAAAAGCCATGATGTCGGAATGGGAAGCCATGGCCGATGATGAGGGCGAGTCTGACGCTGTGCCCGAATTTGATGGCGGAGGCGATGAAGCCGGTGGTACACGCATTCTAAATCAGGATGAAATCGATTCCCTTCTTGGTTTTGACGATGATGCCGGCATGGATTCAGATACCTCCGGTGTTATGGCACTTATCAACTCGGCAATGGTGAACTATGAACGCCTGCCGATGCTCGATATCGTGTTTGACCGGCTTGTGCGTTTGATGTCGACATCTTTACGGAATTTGACATCTGATAATGTTGAGGTGTCATTGGATCAGGTTTCCACGGTTCGTTTTGGCGATTATATGAATTCTATACCGCTTCCGGCGATGTTATCTGTTTTTAAGGCCGAGGAATGGGATAACAACGGTTTGCTGGTTACAGATTCAGCCTTAATTTATTCAATCGTGGATGTTTTGCTGGGAGGACGAAAGGGAACGCCCGCAATTCGTGTCGAGGGGCGCCCTTATACAACGATTGAATCCAAGTTGGTCGAGAAGATGGTGCAGGTCGGTCTGGGTGATTTATCATCGGCTTTCGACCCGCTTTCGCCGGTTAGTTTTTCTTTGGACAGGATGGAAACAAATCCACGCTTTGCGACGATTACACAAAGTGGTAATGCCTGTGTGCTCGCGCGTCTGCGTGTAGATATGGGCGACCGTGGTGGCCGCGTTGAAATTTTAATACCTTACGCGACATTAGAGCCAATTCGTGAATTGCTTTTGCAGATGTTCATGGGGGAAAAATTTGGCCGAGATTCCATTTGGGAAAGCCACCTTACTCATGAATTGTATAAAACAGATATTAAACTGCAAGCCATTTTGGGTGAGCTGACCTTACCGCTGGATGAGTTGATGAATTGGAAAATTGGTACGCAAGTACTATTTAATACGCGTGTCGATGAGGAGCTTGAGATGCGTTGTGGACACTTCCCGATGTTCAAGGGGCCGGTGGGGCAGAAACAAGGAAATATTGCTGTCCGTATTGAAAGATACATTCCGCCGGAAAATGAGGATGATGAATAATGAATGGCTTGCTGAGTATTGCGCTTGATTGCGTTGTTTTAATTGGTCTTGGGGTAACAATTTTTTATTGTATAAAATTGTCCAAGGCCTTGAATAATTTTAGGAAGTACCGACAGGAATTTAACACACTGGTGGGGGAGCTGGGGAAAAATATCGAACACGCACAAGACGCAATTGCCAATTTAAAGAATTCCAGTTTTGAAGCAGGTGAGGACCTGCAAAAGGTGGTCAATAATGCAAGAAAGCTGACCGATGAATTACAGTTAATGCATGATATGGGAAATTCGTTGGCCAATCGTTTGGAGCGCATTTCTGATAGTAGTCGTCAGAAAATGCCAGAAAAACCGGACTTTGACTTAAGTGAGAAGCGCGCAAATTTTACCGAGGGTAAAAAACAGAGGGGAAAGCCAGGGGCGTCATCTGTAACCCGACATGAAGATAATAAACGCGCGGATGCTCCGTCTTTTTTTATTCAGGACCGTGATTTTGAACAGGAAGAAAAATATGAAGATGACGAAGTTATGACGCGTGATCTTGATGATGATGGCTTTGATAGCCAGGCAGAGAGGGAGCTATATGAAGCTCTCATGAAGAATACAAAGAAGAAGTAACGACGAAGAAATAATAGAATATATATCAGGCGATGAGTGAACGATTAAAAATATTACCACTTTTAATATTGGTAGCCATGTTGGCCTTTTCCGTGCGTTTGGTGGAGGTGGTAAGTGGTGTGCGTGATTTATCCGGCTCGGCACATGCCGCGGCAGAAAAGGCGCGTAGCACAGATGATGCATCAATGCCGTCACAACAAAAACTTGCGATGGCAGATGACGCCAAGGAAAATGATAACAGCGCGGAAGGGCAATCTAAACCAGAGCTGGAGGAAGAAACCGATCACGCGGATATTGATGTAGATAATTCAAAATGGCGGGACGCCTCGGATTCTGATGGCGGGGTGTCAGCCGTAAAAATGCAGATGTTCACAGACATGGCAGAACGTCGTAAAGAGTTAGATAAACGCGAACAGGCACTAGTTACCCGTGAGGCTTTATTGCAGGCAGCTGAACAGGAAATTGATCGTAAATATCAGGAAATGGATGCCCTTAGGACGCAGATCGAAAAATTATTGGAAGAGCAGTCCGAGGAGGAAAAAGCGCGCATTGCGAGTTTGGTAAAGATATACGAGGGTATGAAGCCAAAAGAAGCTGCGAGGATTTTTGATACGCTGGATTTGGATATTTTAGTGAATGTAATGTCTCTGATGAGTGAACGAAAACTATCTCCTATTTTGGCGTCAATGAACCCGGAACGCGCGCGTACTGTAACAATTATGCTTGCGGAACAAAAAACTCTTCCTGAATTACCAGGCAATTAATGGCACTTCCTTTTGGTGAATTCTAATGCGCCCCATATGATCTGAGGGCTTATTTTTGTATGGTTTTTCCGATATAATTTAATTTGGTTATACTTCCTTAATAAATCTCGGAGATAATCATAGTCTAAGAAAAAAACACTAATGAGGAGTTAGTATAGAGTGGCCGTAGATAAGAACATGAATGTCCTAATCGTGGATGATTACAATACAATGCTTAGAATTATTAAGAATCTTCTGAAACAGTTGGGTTTCCCAAATGTTGATGAGGCGACGGACGGCGAGGCCGCGTTAGAAAAAGTTAAAAATAAACATTATGGTTTAATCATCTCTGATTGGAATATGGAGCCGATGACAGGCTTGGATTTATTAAAATCCATTCGGGAATCGGGTGAATCTTATGCAGGAGTCCCCTTTATTATGGTGACGGCAGAAAGTAAAACGGAAAACGTAATCGCCGCTAAAAAGGCCGGGGTGAATAATTACATTGTTAAGCCGTTTAATGCTGAAACGTTAAAAACAAAGATGACGAGTGTTATCGGAGACTTTTAGTTTTTTATAGTTAATGCGCATTTTTATTGAGGGGATGATAAGCCTATGGCCCATGCATACGAAAAAGATGAAGTTCTTAAAATCATTAATTCTGTGATTGAAAAGGTTGGTAAAGATGGCGAAATGTCTAAAGAGTCGATATATCATGAATTAGCGGAATTGCAGAAAATTATCGAAGAAACACGCCAGGGCATTGGGTCATCCGGCGCAAATGATATTACTGATACGCACATTCCTACCGCAACGGATGAACTGGATGCTGTGATTGATGCGACAGCGGAAGCCACTGGATCCATAATGGATGCGTGTGAAGCAATTGAGGATAAAGCTGCCGAGGTTGGCGGCGAAGCCGGTGAGGCCATCGCAAATCATATTACAAAGATATATGAAGCGTGTTCTTTTCAGGATATAACAGGCCAACGCATTTCAAAGGTCGTTGGTGCACTGAAAAGTATTGAAACAAAAGTAGGTGCTCTTATGGATGTGCTGTCAAAGAAGGTGCCGGGCGCGCTTCGTAGTGGCGATGATACACCTGAGCAGGAAAATGACGGCCTTTTAAATGGCCCGCAATTGCCTGGCGGTGGTGTTACGCAGGAGGATATAGATAAGTTGCTAGAGGAATTCTAACGCAATTTTAAGATTTATACGTTGAGAAGGCGCTTATGAGTGAGCGCCTTTTATTATTTTTGACGGATATTGCATGCATATGTGCTATACTGATCACTGAAAAGTTTGAACGAAACAGGACGTTTTATTCATGGCCAATGAGTATTTGGGGTTATCCCTGTTCATTATGTTGCTCTCGTTTTTTATTATCTTAAATGCGTTATCTGATTTTGAGGAAACGAAAGCTGATCCTATTGTCTCAAGTTTGAATATGGCGTTTTCTGCGGGCGCAGTTGACAAGAATGAACCAGCACCTTCGGTTATATCAGCAGAAGAAACCAGTATGAATGAAGGAACGACGCTGGACAAAATAGAGGGGCTTTTTAACGCGCAGGTGAAAAATTTCAAAATTACAAAAAACCGCTTGGGAACGGAGATGTATATTTCTTTGACGCGTGAGGAGTTTGAAAAAGCCCTTGGCGCAAAAGGGCAGGAAACTTTTTTGCAAGATAGTGGGAGCAACCCATTAATGGAGGAGCCATTTTTGAATATGCTCGTGGATCTTATGAATACGGCACAAACTAATGCGCCGTACCGCATGGATATTGTTCTCAATTTAGGGGCGAATCCATCTGTTATGCGGAATGAAGCGCCAGAGAAGCTGAATGCATCTATGAAGACAGTGAGTGGTTACAGTGAATTGTTGGAGGGGCAAGGGCTTCCTATTCGTTTTATTAGTGTGGGCGTAGGGGCTGGTGCGCCTGATATGGTGGACTTACTGTTTCGCCCTTATAAATCGCTGGATGTTAGCGGTTCTATCGTAGATGGGGAGCGCGGTGACTGAGAAACTGGACAATATTTTTGATGATGAACTAACAGCAGAGGAATCTGCGCAGTATAGCTTGGAGCAGGATTTTACCGGTTTTCATCACTATAGAAACAAATCAGATGAGGAAGAGGCCGTTTCTTCATTATGGTTGATTACCTTTACCGATATTATGGCGCTTATGTTGACTTTCTTTGTGCTTCTTTATTCGATGGCGCAGCCTGATGTTGAAAAATGGTCGGAAATGAGCGCTGTTATTAATAGCAATTTCAGTAAATATTACGCGCCTAAATTTGAATCCGGAACGGTCGATTCCATCACTATAGATAGGGTTAATCGGCCAAGTGCCTTGGATCTAAGATATTTAGCGTCACTAGTGCGTCAGACGTTGGATCAAAATGATGATACAAAGGATATTTTGCTGATAATCCAACGTGATGCTCTAATAATTTCTATGCCTAATGATTTATTCTTTGAGCCCGGAAAAGCAGATATAGGCCCCAAAGGACAAAAAGCCCTGTTTGAAATTGGTGGAGCTTTGGCAAAAATTCGAAATGCGATTGAGGTCGTTGGTCATGCTGATCCACGTCCTGTTGGTGTTGATGCTTTATATGGCTCTAACTGGCAGTTGTCCCTGGACCGGGCGCTCAGCGTTGCTGGCGTACTGGAAAATGTCGGTTACACAAGGCCAGTAACAGCGCGTGGCATGTCTTCAACACGCTTTATGGATTTGCCGGAAGCTATGCCTGAGGACCGAAAGCAGGATTTATCGCGCCGCGTAGATATTGTAATACTGAAAGAGACTGGGGCAACCCGATCATTCTTCGGGATGAAATTGTGATTTTGACGATAAACTATAAAGTTTCGAATGTGTCCATGATACTGTTTTTAATATGAGATTTCTTGCTTTCACCCTGTTTTGTTTTTTCATGGCGTTGCCGGCATATGCCCAGCAACAGGTTAATATGCGCACGGGTGAACATCGCGGTTACACGCGTCTGGTTTTTGATTGGCCAGAGACCGTGACGTATAAAATTGAGGAAGAAGACGAAAAATTCATCATTCGCTTTGAAAAGCCGGGCCAGGTGAATACTGATGTTTCGGGAAAGAACATTCAATCTATATCAGTTTTGTCGGAAGACCCTTTAACTGTCTCTGTTGCGGTGCCTGCAGGCGCAAAAACAAGATCTTTTCCAGTACGGTCCCGTATCGTATTGGATGTCTATGACCCCTCCGGTGTGGCTTCCGCCGTGAAGACTCCTTCTAAAACCAAAGATACGCGTAAAGCTGCGGCTGTAAGACCTGCGGTGAAACCTCAAGAAAGTGCAAGTACACCGGATGAACAGGATCTGCAAAATGTGCAGAAGGCAATTCGTAATGTCGAAAATATTGTTGCAGAGGTTTTAAATAAAGAAGAGCGTGAGATTCAAGCTGCAATGCGCGCACGTGCAAATGAAAATGCCAAGACAGGTGGCGAGTCAAGTAAAGTTAATGAGGGCGCGAATGCGAATGCCCAAAAGACATTGGCGGTAGAAGAAGCTGCCAAGGCTGCTAAAAATGCGAATATGTTTACGGTATCATCAACCAAATCAATCGGCTTGGCCGTATTTGATAATATGGGGCAGATGTGGATCGTAACAGACCGTGCGGATACGCTCGTGCAGCCTCAGGTCAGCGGGCCAGACAGTGCCTATTTTAAACCGATTAAAACTAGTGATATTCAAGGTGGGCAAAGCCATGTTAGCAAAACCATGCCAGCAACATATATGCGCGGCAGGGGCGGTGGCTTGCTTTGGAATATTGTTATTAGCCCCGATCCTCATGAAGAGATCGTCCCAGTTAAGGCTGAAAGACAAAATGTCAGGGAAGGGCGTTCGCGGGGTGCATCGTTGCTTTTTCCATTCGCTACGCCGCGTAAGGTCATGGATATAAAAGATCCGCTGACAGGTAGTATGCTGAAAGTGATTACGGTTGAGGATTCTGGTGATTTTACCGGTCGTGGTCGTGATTATGTTGATTTCACACTTTTGCCCTCTTCGGTTGGGCTCGCCATTCGTCCAAAGGTTGATGATTTGAAGGTGGACATTACAGATAATGGCGTTTTGGTTTCCCGTCCGGGCGGACTAACTATGCTGCCTGTTAAGCAGGTGACTAATGTAGAAAAACGTGATTTTGCAACGCGCATGGCTCAGCCAAAGGATGAGCGCCGTATCTTTGATTTTGAAGATTGGCGTATGGGGGGGCTGGCTGCGCTAAATGAGAACCGTAATATTATTCTGTCCAGCATGAATGGCTTGACCAAGGGAACTCAGATTGAAAATTTGATTACTTTGGGTAAGATGCAGCTTGCAAATGGAAGAGGGGCAGAGGCCATCGGATTTTTGGATTATGCTGCCACGGAAATACCGGAGTTAAAGCAAAACCCTGAGTTTTTATCGCTTCTTGGTGTGGCGAAAGCCTTTGATTGGAAAACAGATGAAGCCTTTAAGGACCTGTCATCCCCGATTTTGAGTGATTATGAAGAAATTGATATCTGGAAGGCTTTTGCGTTGGCTGACCTCGGCGACTGGCAACAAGCCTATGAGGTTCTGCCTGCAAACCTGAGTGCTATAAAAGATTATCCATCTGAAATAAGAAACCGCCTTGTGATAGTTTTGGCTGAAATCTACCTTCGTGCGGGAGAGAGAGCCAAGGCAGAACAGCTTTTTGAATTGGTCGCCGATTCTGATAATTTGAACCGGGCGCATGATGCGGCATTACGGTATTTGAAAGGGGAGGCAGCGCGCCAAAAAGGCGATCTGGCTACAACCAAAAATCTTTGGAGTGAGTTGGCAGACGGCAAGGATGATCTTTATCGTGTGAAAGCGGGGCTAGCGCTAACGCGCCTGAAAATCGACCAAGGGGAAATGAAGCCAGCTGAAGCGATTGATAATCTTGAGCGTTTGCGATATGCATGGCGCGGCGATGAACTGGAATCTACCGTTGGTTATTGGCTTGGCCGAACATATTTTGAATCAGGGGAGTATGTGAAAGGTCTTAAAATTATGCGCGATGCTGCTACGTTGGTTCCTGATACGATTTTGGGGCAGCGCATTACTGGCGATATGAGCGCGCTTTTTACAGATTTTTACCTTGGTGAAGGCCTTGATGACGTATCTCCATTGGATGCCGTTGCACTGTATGAGGAGTTTACTGAACTAGTGCCATCTGGTGAAGTTGGGAATCAGGTTATTTCTAACCTTGCTGAACACCTTGTCAAGGCTGATTTGCTTGATCGTTCTGCCGATTTGTTAACATACCAAATTAATCATCGACTTTCCGGCGATCAGGCGGCGCGTACAGCAACCCGGTTGGCCGCAATTCAGCTTATTGACAAGAATGGGCCAGAGGCACTGCAAACCCTGCAAAAAGCCGAAGGGTTTATGAAAGATTTGCCTGATGATGTCGCCACGCCTGCACGTTACAATGAACTGGCACTGCTACGGGCACGGGCGCTTTCTTTGAATAATCAAACTGAACAGGCTTTAAATGTATTGGAAAATTTAAAGGCAAGTCCTGATAATAATCGTCTGCGCGCGGATATTGCATGGCGAAGCGGATTCTGGGATGACGCTGCTTATGCGTTGGAAGATGTTATTCTAGATGAAAATATTTCATTGACGCGCCCATTATCGGATGAGCATGCCATGCTGATTTTACAGCGTGCGGTGGCGCTTAATCTATCGGGGGATCGGATCGGTTTGGCCAATATGCGTGAAAAATACGCCGAAGCTATGAGGCAGACAAGTAAATCGCGTTTATTTGAGGTTGTGACGAGGGCGCGAAAGAATGCGGAACTGGCCGATCGAAGAACTCTGTTATCGACAGTATCAGAGGTTGATTTATTCGCCGATTTTCTAAATTCCTATCGTGAAGTCGATCCTGCAAATCCATCCAACTAGTTTTGTTTTTGATTGGTTTGTTGAGCCTGTCGGCTGTAAATTCGCGCAGAGGGTGGGTGTGCATTAAGGCGGTGCTTTTTATCCCGGCCTACCCACCAGCGCCTGGCGTTACGGGGACGACATCATAGCTTTGGATCAAAGATCCGGCAATTAGGTACCAGCCATCGACGAGCACAAAAAAGATAATCTTAAACGGCAAGGATATTGTAACCGGGGGTAACATCATCATACCCATTGACATCAAAATCGAAGCCGTCACGAGGTCAATAATTAAAAATGGTAAAAACAGCATAAAGCCGATTTCAAAGGCGCGGCGAAGTTCTGAAATCATAAAAGAGGGGATAATAACCTGCAGTGGCGTGGCCATTATGTCCTCTGGGGTTTCTGTCTCGCTCAGTTCCATAAATAAATTTAGATCTTTTTCCCGCGTGTGTTTAAGCATAAATGCCTTAAAGGGATCAGTGGTGCGTTTGAAGGCTTCCATTTCATCAATGTCTTCTTGAATAAGTGGCCTGATTCCTTGCTCATAAGCCGCAGTCAGGGTCGGTGTCATGATGAAAAACGTTAGAAATAGCGCCAGTGATATCATAACTGTGTTTGGCGGCGTCTGTTGGATTCCGATGGCTGTTCGCATGAAAGATAGCGCCACGGCAATGCGCGTAAAAGACGTCATCATGATGAGAATAGACGGAGCCAAAGAGAGAACGGTCAGTAAAGCAACAAGCTGTATCACGCGGCCGGTGACAGTGCCATCTTCTTCGCCTAGATCAATGCTAATGGCCTGCGCGTTTAATGATTCGAATGGCATGAACAGAGTTAAAGCGAAAACCACAACTCCAAGAACTGGAATTATGTGTTTATAATTAATGCCTTGCGCTTTGTTTTTTAGGTTCTTCATTAGGGTCTTTAACCGACTTTATATCTGTTTTGATGACAGTTTCGCTGTTTATGCCAAGCATGACAAGATGTTGTTTGTCATCGCACTGGATGATTACAACCCGCCGACGCGCATCTAGTGCCTGTGATTCAATGATTTTTAGACGTTTTTGCGATTTATTCACAGGCGTGGCATTGCCGAGCCCTAAGCGTTTGATGATTTGTGCGAGAGCAGCCATAAGCAGCACCACAAAAGCCAGAGCGAAAATCAGTTGAAATATTTGCGAGGCATTTATAATTTCCATGGCTCTTTAATAGAAAAGATTGAACAAAATGTCACGTAAGATTTTTGTAGACTTCGTTTATTGACGCTTAGTCTTCAATGCCCCCGAACGTCTCCAGCTTGACATCAAATGGGTTTGGTTGGCCGTTGGCGCGGTAAACATAGGATAAAATCTCGGCCACGGCCAGAAATGCTTCGGAGGGAATAGGGCTGTCAATTTCGATTTTTGCCAACATATCAGCGAGATCACTGTCCTCACGTACCTTGATGCCGTTCTCGAAGGCCAGCTGCAGGATTTTTTCTGCCATTGTTCCGCGCCCGGCTGCGGTAATAAGTGGGGCTAGGCGTTTATTTTCCTGTTCCTTGAGGGAAACGGCAGTTTTTTGCTTGGGAATAGGCTTTGCATTGACGGGTTTTAGGGCCTCATCACGGGAATTTTTGCGTCCATCGTCGTATTTATCAACCATAGCAAATCCATTTTGGCACGGTTTTCGCATAGTGACCAGTGTGGAAAAATAAAATACTAAAGGGTAAAGAAGATGACCACAGAAAGTCTGAGCATTTTTAAGGCGTTAACAGCCAAAATGGATTATATAAACCAGAAGCAGCGCGTAATATCGCAAAATATATCGAACGCCGATACACCTGGATACAAGGCAAACGAGTTGCAAGAGGTCGATTTCAGTGATGTACTAAAAAAAGTAACCAAAAGTAATGATGTGTATGTCAATCGTACAGCCAGCAGGCATATTACGCCTAACGGGAATATTGATGATCCACGTGAACGTGATGCACGTAAAGTTTATGACGTCAATCCATCTGAAAACGCTGTTGATATCGAGGAGCAGCTGGTTAGCGCACAGAGCAATATGATGGATTACAACATGATGACCAATTTGTATCAAAAAAATGTAAGTATGATTCGGATGGCCCTTGGAAATGGTCAGTAGGATATAGAGTATAAAGGGAGATAAATTATGAGTTCGGAATTAATTAATGCAATGGGAATATCGGTCCATGGGATGAAGGCTCAAGGATCGCGCATTCGAGTTATTACAGAGAACGTTGCCAATGTTCAAACAACAGGTGATACACCGGGGGCGGACCCGTATCGCCGTCAGATGATTACGTTTAAAAATGAAATGGATCGTCAAATGGGAGCTAAATTGGTAAAGGTTGATAGCATTCAAGGCGATGAAAAAACACCATTTCGTCTGGAGTACCGCCCGGAGCATCCAGCCGCCGATGAAAATGGCAACGTGAAATTACCCAATGTAAATACATTGTTGGAAATGGCAGATATGCGCGAGGCCCAACGTACTTACGAGGCTAATATTGGTATGCTGGAACAATCAAGAACCATGTTATTGCGTACGATTGATTTGCTGCGCGCGTAAGGCATGCTATAATGTGGTTGTAAGGAAGTAGAATAATGGTTGATAAAATTATAGATCCAACCGTCGCGGCCAGAGCCTACAATAGTAGCTCTAGTCTTCCGACGAAGAATATTCCGACGAGCAATACCGGAGGCGTTAGCTTTCAGGATTTCATGACCGATGCGATAGAGCAGTCCATTGATACCATGAAGACAGGTGAGACGATGCAGGCACGTGGTATTGCTGGCCAGGCAGATATTACCGAGGTCGTGCAGGCCGTAACTGACTCGGAACTAACGTTGCAAACTATTATATCTTTGCGTGATCGTATGGTTTCCGCTTATCAGGAAATTATGCGCATGCCTATCTAATGGCTTTCCCGTGGATATAGTCAAAAACGATATTTTGTAATGATAGGGTATTTTTTGCCTGTGAACGATTTTTTATAAATATCTAGCCCTGCCACAGGGCTTATTTTATACTCACTATTATGAATGAGGCAGAAGTCATAGAAACAGCTCAAGAGGCTTTATGGTTATCCATTAAATTGGGGGCGCCGGTGCTATTGGTTGGTCTATTTGTTGGGGTAGCCATTGCCCTTTTGCAGGCTTTGACGCAGATACAAGAAATGACATTGGTGTTTGTTCCCAAAATTTTTGCCATTATGATGGCTTTGTTTTTGACGTTGCCTTTTATGATGCGTGCCTTGGTTTCCTTTATGGAGGCGCTGGCTGATAAAATGATTGCGCTTGGGTAGAGTAGAGGCGGCAGGCTATGTTACTACCTATGAGTTTCCAAGACTTTTTGGTAAGCGGTGTTTTTGCTTTTTTAATAGTATTCGTTCGCTTCGGTACTGCCATTATGATTATGCCGGGTATCGGTGATTCTTATGTTTCTAACAAGATACGACTCTTAACTGCTACAGCCATAACCTTTGCGTTGTTTCCGGTGCTGATTAAATTCATCCCTGCAGAAATACCCGGAACGTTTGGGTTGACGTTATTGATAATGAGTGAATTTATTATTGGTCTGTTTTTTGGCACCATTGCCCGGATATTTATGTCTGCCATTGATACGGCCGGTATGGTGGTTTCTATTCAATCAGGGCTAGGTAATGCGCAAGTCTTTAACCCCCAACTAGCGGGGCAGGGGTCATTGATTGGGGCTTTCTTATCCGTGACGGCCGTTGTTTTGTTGTTTGCCACCAATATGCATCATTTGTTAATTATGGGCATGTTTGAGAGTTATGAGATGTTCCCCGTGGGAGGCATTCCAGATAGTGGTTCATTGGCTGACTTAGTGGCCCGCGCGGTTGAGGCCAGCTTTACAATTGGTGTGAAAATGGCTGCGCCGTTCCTGGTGATTGGAATTTTACTCTATGCGATGATGGGTGTTCTATCACGCCTTATGCCACAATTGCAGGTCTTTATGATTGTTTTGCCTCTGCAAATATTAGTCGCATTGGCAACCTTGTCGATGGTTTTATTTGCCATGTATTCTTATTGGCTGGGTGAATTCCAGGCAGGCATGGTTTATTTCCTTTCCAATGGTGGTGGCTGATTGTTTTATGCGCTATACCACCTTGACCACACTTGCTTTTGTTAACCTTGGCCATGGTAGAATGGAATCATGAGCGAAGGTGAAGAACAGGATGAAGCCCAGAAGACCGAAGACCCAACTCCCAAGAAATTAGAGGAGGCACGAAAGCAGGGAAATATTCCCCTGTCCAGAGAGGTCAATAACTGGTTAATGCTGCTTGCGGGAACGGTTGTTGTGGCCATGTTTTCGCCATATATCTTGCGTGAATTAACAAATGTTCTGAAGGTTTATATCGAAAAATCTTATGCCATTCCTGGCACCCCGGGGGGGATGAAAATTGCGTTGGGTGATGGAACGCTGGAGGTTATGGCCATTTTGGCTTTTCCAATGCTGATTTTTGTTTTAGCAGCTTTTTTTGGCCCGTTTTCACAAGTGGGCCCATTGTTTGCTCCTAAATCTATTAAGCCGAGCTTAAGTAAGATATCTCCGCTGAAAGGATTTAAACGTCTATTTTCTATGCGTTCCTTGATGGAATTTGCAAAGGGAATCGCGAAAATGGCACTGGTTAGCGTCGTTGGTGTTGTTATTCTTTATCCATTTTATCAAGGTATTGAACACATTATTGATATCCCGGTTGTACATATTCTGGATGAAATGCGGGTTCTTGTTCTACGGCTTATGATCGGAGTTTTGATAATTATGGGCATTGTTGCACTGATTGATGTCGTTTATCAACGCAATGAACATACAAAAAAAATGCGAATGACAAAACAGGAAGTAAAGGACGAATACAAACAGACCGAAGGGGACCCGATGATTAAAGGAAAACTTCGGCAATTGCGATCTGAAAAGGCGCGTCAGCGTATGATGCAAGCTGTTCCTCAGGCGGATGTGGTTATCACCAACCCGACCCATTATTCCATCGCATTGAAATATGATCCAGATACTATGGAGGCCCCCCTTTGTCTAGCCAAGGGAGTGGATGAGGTGGCATTACGTATTCGGGAAGTAGCGAAAGAACATGAGATCGTTCTTTATGAGAATGTCCCTCTGGCGCGTGCCCTTTATGACACTGTCGAGATCGATGAGACCATTCCGCAAGAGCATTTTAAAGCCGTCGCGGAAGCAATATCTTATGTTTTCAAATTACGAAAAGGAATGAAGCGGTAGTATACTCGATGTTATTCCTGCGGGGATAAACTATTACAAATACGATAATTTCTGTTGTTAGGCGAGCGTTTATGGCACACTAGGCGCCATGAATCTGGATAATCGAGAATTTATCGCACGCCATCATAAGGGTGTTCATACGGAGACGCATCAGGTTTTGCCGAAAAGAACCTATTCAACATGGGTTCTTGTTGCGTTGTTGTGCTGTCTTTATTTTGGTTTTTTGATGTTCACGGCTATGCTTTCCCATGTCAGTGAGATCACGATGATTGCCAGTTTTTTGGCGTTGGTGGCGTCATTGGTAGGGCTGGTTATATACCGGGTTTTTTCCCATCACACGCGGCAGGAACAGAGGCTTGATATTATTCAGGAGGTTTTGGAAGGCTCCAGAGGCGCTCGGTTGATCACCGATAGTGCCGATAACACGATTTATTCCAATCAGCGTTTTGATGATTTGTGTAAAGGGCTTGGTCCGCCAGGGTATAAAAGCCTGATCCGATTGTTTGAAGACAACCCGGAAGCTCTGTCCCATTTTAGTGCATTGGCCGATACGGCCCACCGCGGTTTGACGGATTCTATTGAATTATTTTCCAAGCATGAGG
>DENS01000017.1:112915-113309 GCA_002359735.1 Micavibrio sp. UBA2638 | reverse complement strand
TGACGGTCACCAATGATCAATTCACGCTGGCCGCGCCCAATAGGCACCAGGGCATCGATCGCTTTCAAGCCTGTTTGAACAGGTTCGTGCACAGATTGACGAGGAATAACGCCAGGGGCTTTCACCTCTACGCGGGATTTTTTCTTGGCCTTAATCGGGCCTTTGCCGTCAATAGGGTTACCAAGAGGGTCAACCACACGGCCCAGCAATTCTTTACCAACAGGAACTTCAACAATTTTGCCGGTACGGCGAACAATGTCACCTTCGGCGATGTCTCTGTCGGACCCAAAAATAACAACACCGACATTGTCCATTTCAAGGTTTAGCGCCATACCTTGAACGCCATTCGGAAATTCCACCAGCTCACCGGCTTGAATATTATCAAGACCGTAAA
>DENS01000017.1:103289-112608 GCA_002359735.1 Micavibrio sp. UBA2638 | reverse complement strand
TCAAGACCGTAAACGCGAGCCACACCATCACCAACGGACAGGACTTCGCCAATTTCCGCGACATCGGCTTGAGCGCCGAAATCTGCGATTTGTTTCTTTAAAATATCAGAAATTTCTGCTGCGCGAACTTCCATTTTTATACTACCTCACTTAAGTTTTTAACTTGATTTTCATTGCTACCGCGACTCATTGCCAGTTTTAGTCTTTCCAGTTTTCCAGCGACCGAATCGTCAATCATGCGGGAATCCAGCGTGATGACCATACCACCCAGAAGGGCAGGGTCAACTTGGATATCCAGCGTTACTGTTGAACCTGATGCCTTCGCAAGCGAGGCTTCCAGCTCTTTAATCTGTTTTTGCGTCAGGTCCTGTGCCACCTTAATTTTGGCAATACGTTCACCGCGCATTGCGGCCAGTTCCTGATGGACGCGCTTAATAACGGCCTCAAGAATATTGAGGCGACGATTTTCAATGAGAACATTCAGAAAATTGTTGGTGATGTCTTGGAACTTTGCCTTCTTAACGACATCGGCAATAACTTTCTTTTGCGTAGATTTGCTGATGCGGGGGTCATGCACAAGGTCACGAAGTTCGCTGGATGCGTCTAACATAGCGCCCAGATCTTTCATATCTGCTTCGACCTTCTCAACCTTTTTCTTGTCTGCGGCGAGATCAAGGAGAGCAGTGGCGTAACGCGATGTAACGACAGATGAAACACGTATGGCAGCACTCAAAACGATGATCCTTATAATTTGTATATTTTTGTTAGCCGTGGATTTAGCATAGTTATCAGGGCATGACAAGCCTTTGCGGTCATAAAAATTACTATTTTAACGATTTAATTTTCACGGCTGTTGTTGCTTGTTTTTATAAGGCGGCAAAGGCTTTTGTGCACGTGGTTTGTAACAATAGTAAACAGTTATTTCAAAAATTCAGCGATACCCGCTCTTGCCTCGTTCAGGCCGCATTTAATGATCTCCACGCCCGCTGGGAACGCATTGTGCAGGCGGGAGGGGAACATATTGTCCATCATGACAAAGACACCTTTATCATCGGCGCGGCGTACCAGCCTGCCATAGGCCTGCTTGATTTTCATGCGGGTGAGCATTTCGTCATAATTGCGCCCGCCAAAGGCCTCGCGGCGCGCTTTATGCAGCAGGGTAGGGCGCGGCCATGGTACACGGTCGAAGACAAGAAGCCTTAATGATTGTCCGGGGACATCAACACCGTCGCGCACAGCATCGGTGCCCAGCAAGCAAGCGTGAATATCTTCACGAAACATATCAACCAAAGAACCGGCATCAATTTCGTCGATATGTTGTGAATATAGGGGCATGCCGCGTTCTTCCAGGCCCGGTGCAATGCGTTCATGGACTGCGCGCAGGCGTGATATGGCGGTGAACAGGCCGAGTGCGCCGCCGCCGCTGGCTTCAAACAGGCTGCGATAGGCTCCGGCCAGCTGATTCATATTGTCTTTGCGGACATCATTAATAATAAAGACTTTGGTATGGGCGGCATAATCAAACGGAGAAGGAAGGGCAATCTGATGGATTTGCCCGCCCATGTAGTCCATACCGGTCAGGGCGTGTGCGCTTTTCCAGTCTTCTTCTTCATTATCTGTGCTGTCGCGCAATGTGGCCGAGGTAATGCCAATGCCATGAATATGCGGGCGCATGGACAGGGCAAAGGGCTGCATGGGGTCAACGTGGTGACGGTAATATCCCACGTCAATGGCGCGGCCTTCAATGCGGTCAATTTCCAGCCAGTCAATAAAGCGTTTATCTTTTGTTGCCGTTTCCAGATTTTCTAACATGCCGATCCAGGCAGATAATGTTACCGCGCTGCGTCGTTCCAGTGAGTCGGCGACGGCGTCCATGCGTTTGCGTGTGTCTGAATCCATTTCGCCGTTGTCATCAACCAAACGTTTGCGCAGATGGGTCACCAGACCGGTCATTGGTTTTTTTAATGCGCTGAGTGCGGCGCGGAGATTTTGAGAGGCCTCTAGAATACCGTCAATCAACGGGTGAACATCGGTTTCTATCGAATAGGGGCCTTCAGGGCCATTTGCTCTAGCGTGAACCTGTTTGTATATAAGGGCCAGAAACTCTTCGGTGGGGCCAAATGGCGCGCCTTCGTTTATACGTTTGGACCAGCCATCATTGGTTAATGCTCTGGCTGCATTTAGAATTTCGGCGCTCATGCCAAGCGCTTTTTCATCGCCTTCCAATAAGTCTTCTAACCGTTTCTTTAGTCCACGTGCCCGCGATGCCTTGCCGCCTTCGGCCCCTAAAATCCATCGGCGTAAATCGCGGGTTTCCCGTGCGGTTAAATGTGCGGCATAGGCGCTGTCGGCGGCGTGAAACAGGTGATGGCCTTCGTCGAAGATATATCGTGTCGGCATCTCATCGCCAGTGCCGGACATGGCGGCATTGATCATAACCAGCGCATGATTGGCCACGACAAGGCGGGAATGTTTTGCCTTGCGCTGGGATCTTTCAACGAAGCAGCGGTGATAATGGTCGCAGGCGGAGTAAATGCATTCGCCGCGGCGGTCGGCCAGCGCTGTTGTATGTTTGAACCCCAGAAGGCTGTTGAGCCACCCGGGGAAATCTGCGCCGGTCAGGTCACCGTCTTTGCTGGTGGCAATCCAGCGCGCCATTATGCCGGCCGAGATTGCTGTATCCGGATGGCGTGCAAGGGCCGCGCCATTGGCCAGGTCTTCGAAATTTAACAGGCAAAGATAGTTTTCGCGTCCTTTGCGTATGGATACATGGATATCTTTTAAATCGGGGTCGGGGTATAGGCGGTCCAGTTCCGTATCAATCTGGCGTTGTAAATTTTTAGTATAGGTGGATATCCAGACCGCCCCTTGATTTTTCTCGGCCCAAACGCTTGCAGGCGCCAGATACCCCAAGGTTTTTCCGACGCCGGTTCCTGCTTCGGCTAAAACAATATGCGGGTCGCGCGCATCTTCGGCCGGGGTGAATATTTTTGCCATGGTGCCGGTGTATTGTTTTTGCTGCGCGCGTGTTTCCGCATCGTGACCTAGCAGCGCAGTCAGGCGCTCCTCCGCTTCGAACTCACTTACGCCTTCATGGCCGGCTGGCGGCGGCGGGGCTTCTTCTGCCCATTCCGGCAGATGCTTCCAGATATTTAGCGCCGTTTTACCAAATACTTGCTCATCGGGGTTGTAATTGATGCCCAGACTTTCATGAATAAAAGGGGTCCAGTTCCACCCTTTGCCCTGAAGGCCCATCAGCCCGGCAATTTTTATCGGATCTGCTTTGGCCTTCAGCGGATCATTTTGCAAATCCTTTAAAAGGCAGGAGGCAATTTCCATGAGACTGAGTGGGGCGTCTTCGAAATCTTGCGGCGTATTGATGCCTAATGTTTTAGCAAGCCCCGTTGGGGTGGGAACTGTGAATTTCCCCGGATGCACAAAGGCGTAAAGTTCCAGGACGTCATACGTGTAGAGGTCTTCAAGACCAAGCCGCGTTCGTGTAAACGGTGCGTGGCAGACCATAACATGTTTTTTATGCAAAAGCATTTTGGCAGCATCATGGCTAAGGACTTTCACCTCGCCATCCGTTGTCAGTAATGCTGCGCTTGTTGCATTCACGCATAGGGCGGGAATGTCGGGTAACACGGGGGCGGTATCTGCGGTCGGGTTGCATTGCATAACGGCCGAGCCTAACAGCCGAATCTATGCTTGTCATTATGGAAGTGTTGATGGTGTGTTTCTCTGGTGCATACGTTCTTGCTTGCTAAAATATTGTGGATTATGTAATAAAAAGCATTCAGTCAAACAGGAGAAT
Source organism: Micavibrio sp. UBA2638 (assembly GCA_002359735.1). GTDB lineage: Bacteria > Pseudomonadota > Alphaproteobacteria > Micavibrionales > Micavibrionaceae > UBA2638. Next base: position 108,794 of record DENS01000017.1, on the reverse strand, counting down.
TGAACATGGGTAAATTAAGGGACGTATTCGAACCGTTGCGAAAAATATTTTTGCCAACGCCGGAAGAAATGGCCGCGCAGGAAAAGGCGCATGACGTGGATAAGTATTCATACCAGTTACAGCAAGCGATTAAAGGGCATAAGATGGTTCAGGATGAGCGCTATATGCCGCTGGAAACACTCTTCCTGATGACAGAAGTTAAAATTGCTCCCGTATACAGCAAGGCAGATTGGACGGCCGAGGAGCAAGTCGCCGAAATACAAGCCATTACCGAGCGTTTGCAAGCCCTGGGCGTGGATTCTGATCAGATCGATGCATTGAAGGCGCAAGCCTGCGGCGGGGCTGTGCCCTCTGCCTCTGCTCCTATGCGCGATATAGGTTAAGCCTTCTTCTTGGCCGGCGGCGGATTAAAGATTTCCGCCGTATCGCCCGGCCAGCTTTCAACGTAAAGCGATTGTGACGGGAACGCGAAAGATGTTCCCGCCCCTTCAACCACCCGTTTGATTTCAAATGCGAATTTTTCTTTTGCCTCAAGATATTCTGCCCAGACGGTTGTTTTGGTAAAACAGTAAACCATCAGATCAATGGAAGACGCGTTAAAGCTGTCGACACGAACAAAGGTTGGCAGCGCATCCTCTTTCGCGAAATCATCACAGGATTGGATGTAATTCATAATGCCATCCCGTACTTCCTTAAGCTGATCGGTGCTTGTGTCATATGTGACGCCAATCATCCAGTATATGCGGCGGTGGCTCATGCGGGAAAAATTGGTGACGGCCGCATCGGATAATTGTGCGTTGGGAACTTGTACCGGTGCTTTATCAAAGCGGATTATGCGCGTGGAGCGGAAGCCGATCTCCTCCACTGTGCCTTCTACGACGCCATCAACTTTAATCCATTCCCCGGGATGAAAGCGTTTTTCGGCAATGACGGTCAGGCCGCCAATCAGATTTTTGAATAAATCCTGCGCGCCCAGCGCCACCGCGGCCCCGAATAGACCAAGCCCGGCCAGTAATGGTCCGACTTCAATGCCCCAGATTTCCAATATTACCGCGCCGCCGATGAAAATGATTAAAAAGCGGATGAATTTGAAAATCCAGATCACCATGGGGCGGCTCAATATGGTTTCAAGGCGCCGGAACATATGGCTGATGGGTTCAATGGCGCGGTGTAACGACCAGAAAATGGTGAATGCGATCAAAGACCGGATAAAATTACCGTAAATAATGTCCAGGTCACCGGAAAAATCCAGATATTGTCCAGCGAAGAAGAAGCCGAGTACAATCGGAATAAATTTAATCGGGGGGATTAAGGCATTCACGATTTGATCGTCGGCTTTGGTTTGCGATTTTTCTGTTAGTTTATTTAGGCGGTATAGCACATATTTGCTGAAGATCCCGCGAATAACCAGAAAGCCGAAAAATATGGCAATGGCAATAATGATATTGCCGACATCAATGCCCATGAAGCCGTGTTGCCAGATGTTTTTGACCTCGGCAATGAAGCTCTCACTGTTTGTTGTCAGTGACGTTAAATTTGGCGCGTCGCTCATGTCGCTTTGAAATCCCGTCTAAATTGATAAATATGTTGGTTACGGAGCGTAACTTATCACGGGTTTTTCTATTTTTGAAGAGGCTGGTTATTTTGTTTGTTTATGCAGCAAAATGGGCAGCCCGAGTCTTCATTGATTGCAGATAGGGCTGCGCCGTATGTTTGATTATGGATTTCTGTTAAACGGGCTAGGCACCGTTAAATTGATTTCCTGTGTTTGATTTTCTTCGTTTTCGGCTAAAAATGTGTGTGTCTCATTCTCAATGCAACCGTCAACAATTTGCCTGGTTAGACACTCAAAATCCTGATCCTCGGGAAAGATTTTCTCTTCCTTGTCAAAACCTGGTTGCAGTTTGTCTTTTATACTTTGGAAGATTTCACGCGCATTTGCTTTGTTGGTTTCGTTTATGAAATAGTGATTGCTATGTCCAATCAAGCGGCGTTCTTCGTCCAGAATATAGGCTGGGTGGGCATTTTCAATCATGATGCCGTTTTCTTCATTAATGGTGGCACTTGTTCGTGCCAGCACAATTGTTTCACCTTCATTGGGGTCACGCAGCGCTATATCAATAATGATTTTCTCATTGGCTTCTATTTCTCCATTATCATACCCGGCTTGTATACTGTCTATAATATCCTGGCTAAGGCTTTCAATCATGGCGGGCCCATCACCCTCCAGATCTTCGGCATTCTCTTCCATCCACGCAACCAGCTCTTGCGAGAAACTCGTCGGAGCCAAAGGATCCTTCATATCGCTGGCATCCAGACTGTTATCAAATGTTGCTGCTGAATATAACTCTGCTATTAGCCCTTTTAGGCCACCGCCACCAAATCCACGTGAAAAACCCATTCCTAGTCCCATTTTCTATCTTCCTCTCTATCGTGTATCTAATAGCAACATTATAATGCGTAATAGTTAATGAAGTGTTTACATATCTCCATTTTGCTTGTTAGGGTTTTCTTGTTAGGGTTTTCTGGGCGTTTGTAATTCTTTAGAATATCAATAGGTATAAAAATATGAGTATGGTCAGCTATGGGCTTTTGTCTGTTTGAAGAGGCCGGTTATCCCGGCACATTTCTAGCCGCCAATGGCAATCACATTATAGATGTGACGCAGATAAAGCGCTTTGATGAAGGCGGGGTTTGTGCCTTACAATTTAAAGCGCCGTTATTTCAAGGCAGTGATATGGCCACGATGGATGTATTGGGGCTGGCCGATGATATTTGGGCTTTGCTCAATGATTGCGCAAAAATTGGTTTGAATAAATCACATTTAAATCTGATGAATAAGCTAAGCGCGCGCCCAATGCCGTTATTGGTTAATGAACCTGACCGCATAATGCTGGTGCGTGAATTGCAACCCGATGAGTTTATGAGCGAGGATTCCTCCCTTTTAACGGCTAGCCGCCTTTTCTTTGTTGATGGTAAACATAGATTTATTTCTGAGCGCCCCGGTGTATTTGTTGCGCAAACCAATGCGGGCGGTCAAACGCCTATTTTAAAAGGATCACATTCATGAAAGATGTTTATACTGGCAAGCCATGTGCTGAGATGTTGGAATATCTATTGCGGCGCCGTAGCGCCAAGGCCGTTGATATGATCGCCCCCGGGCCGGATAAAGGGCAAATGAAACAAATGCTGAGCGCGGCCATGCGCGTGCCGGATCATGGTAAAACCGCTCCGTTTTATTTCCTGGTTTTTGAAGGGGAGGCGCGGGACAGGGTTGCGGCGATTATTGCCGAAGCCTATGGGCGCAATAATCCTGATGATAAACCCAAAAAGGCGATAGAGGCGGGCGAGAAGTTCATGCAAGCGCCCACGGTTGTGGCTGTCATTTATCGTGCGCGCAAGGCAAAGCACCCTTTATGGGAACAAATCATGAGCGTGGGCGCCGCGTGTCAAAATTTATTGCTGGCGGCCAATGCGCTTGGATTTGCAGCGCAATGGCTGTCACGCTGGTATGCGTATGATGAACATGTGCGTGCCGGTCTGGGGCTGGACGGGCGTGATGTCGTCGCCGGTTTTATACATTTGGGAACGCCCCCGAAAAAGCCAGAGGCAGAGCGGGACCGCCCTGATTATGATGTCCTTGTTACCTATTGGGATGGGCCAAGCGATATCAAAAAGGGTGATGATGCCTATGACCGCGAAAAATTTTCTCTGCCTGAATTGGGGTATAATATTCAGGGCTGATGCGGTCATTTTTACAAAAAATGGGTATTGCTAATCATCCAGCCCCGGTATGGGTTCAAGTTCTAAATGAATTGGGGGAGCATTTTGGGCCTCTGGCGTTAGCGGGTTTTGGCTTTGTGTTGGCTGAACAGCCTGCCGGGCGGTGCAATCGGGTTTATATTCCGGCCACAGTTTGCCATCGCTTATGACCTGAACTGCAATAAGGCTGCGTTCTTTTTTGTCAAAAATGAATCGGCCGTTTTGGTATCGGCTGGTGACCACGCAGTCTGCCGCTATACTGGCTGTTCGAATAATACCGATCTGTTTGAAGAACGCTCCAATTTCCTGCTGTGTAGTGCCGCGAGGAAATAAAGCGGACAGCCTGGTATGCAGGGCAATTTTGTCAGGATAATCATCAAATTGAAATAATTCCGGTTTCGCCCTGATTTCCGCAACTGTTGGCAGCCGTAATGCATTGTATAAAGCCGCGCCGCCGACAAGGATTATGATTAATCCGATTACTATGGGGGCTATGATCCGCGTTTTTGTTTTCATGTCCATATCTCTATGGGAACTTATAGAGATTGGCAAGCGTTTGTATGGGGCATCACAGTTAGGAGAATGACGATGAAGAGATTTTGTATTTTAGCACTAACCGTTATTATTGGCGGTGTTTTTACCGTAGACGCCTATGCACAAGGCGATACAATTATCATTGATGACGGTGATGACAGTGTGATTGAAGGCACTGTTGATAGTATTCGCTTTGATAATGTTATTGTTGTCGTGGATAGTAAAAAGATTGAGGTCAATATTGATGACCTTGATATCGATAATGATGCAGATTCTTATTTTCCAGTTGGGTCACGGGTGCAAGTGATTGGAACGCTTTCCGATGATGATGAAATGGATGCACGCAAGATGGTGAAACTTCGGTCATCCGGTTCGGGGGCTGCTCAGGCGATCACAGATTAGAGCCGGATAGATATCCGGTTCTGTCGGGGTCGCGACTGGAGTTGTCAGCCTAACCAAGGCTCATCAGGAGCCTACATTGCTATAAACTTACCGTCCAACGCGTCCTGAATGAGTTTGGTCGTGTCTTTTACGCCGTATAGGCGAATGAAAGACCCAAAGCGCGGCCCTTGGCTTTGTCCTAGCAGGACCTCATAGATGGCCTTGAACCAGTCACGCAGTTCACTTTTGTCAAATCCGTTTTCCTTCCCGGCGCTAAATACTTCTGTCATATATTCATCGGCGCCCAAGCCCTCATCCATGGCAGACAAGCGCGCGGCGAGATCTTTTAATGCTGCGCTTTCCCGTTCGTCCGGGGCACGGTAGCATTTTTCCGGTAAGACGAAATCTTTGTAATATTTAATGGCATACCCCACCAGGCGGTTGAGCATGGGGGCGTTATCCGGTGTGGCTTCCGGGGAATATTGGTGAATAAATTTCCACAGGACCGCCGGGTCATCTGTGTTGGCGGCATTGACCAGATTAAGCAGCAAGGCAAAAGAAATCGGGCTGGTTTGTCCGCTCGGCAATTCACCGTCATGTAAAAACCATGCGGGGTTATCCAGTTTTTTATCCGGTTCCTGTTCGGGCAGCTTGTCCGCAAAGGTCAGGTATTCGTCAACCGCCTTGGGAATAATGTCGAAATAGAGTTTCTTGGCGCTGGTCGGGCGTTGATACATGTAATAACCCAAACTTTCATGCGGCGCATAAGTCAGCCATTCTTCCATCGTTAGGCCGTTTCCTTTAGATTTTGATATTTTTTCACCTTTT
>DENS01000017.1:91576-102968 GCA_002359735.1 Micavibrio sp. UBA2638 | reverse complement strand
TATTTTTTCACCTTTTTCATCAAGGAACATTTCATAACGGAAGCCCGCAGGGCCCCTGCCGCCCAATACCTTGACGATGTCGGCGGCAATTTGTGCGGCTGTCACCAGATCTTTTCCGGCCATTTCGTAGTCAACATCCAGCGCAAACCAGCGTAAGGCCCAATCGGCACGCCATTGCGCTTTGCAGCCGCCATTGAAAATAGACTGCGTTATTTCCTCTCCTGCGGCATATCCGGATTTCTCTTTCTCACTGTCATCTGTGATCGTAAATGTTGCTATTCCTTTTGAGGCATCGACAACTTCTTTTAAGACCGCATTGTGCAAGATGATCGGGTGGTGATCATCCGCGCTTTTTTTCTGGACAATCGGGAACAGGGGGGAATATGTTTTTGAGCGCTCTTCCCCCAGTATCGGTAGCACAGCGGCGCGAACGTCTTCATATTTTGAAAGCATCAAGCTCAGCGCTTCATTAAAGCGGCCATTGGTGTAGCAATCCTTCGTAGAGCTCAGGAATTCATACTCAAAACCAAAACTGTCCAGAAATTCTCGCAGGCGGGCGTTGTTGTGTTCTGCAAAACTTAAATGATCGGTTTCAAAGGGGTTGGGTACTGATGTTAAAGGCATTCCCAATGCGTCCTCGAGCAGAGCTTGATTGGGAACATTGCCCGGCACTTTTCTGAGGCCATCCATGTCATCGGAGAAGCAAATCAGCTTGACGGGAATGTCGGGTTGCAGGCGTTTAAAGGCGTTCATCACCATGGTGGTGCGGCAGACTTCACCAAATGTTCCGATATGCGGTAACCCCGATGGGCCATACCCGGTTTCAAAGAGGACATACCCTTTTTCAGGAATTTTAATTTGCCCTTTGCCTTGGGCCAGCAAGCGCTTGACGACGGCTTTGGCTTCTTCAAAAGGCCAGGCGCGGCTTTTCTGAGCAATATCTTGGGGGATGTCTATCTGTGTGTTCATGGTGTTTTCTGCTGTTGCCTTCGTTGCGATTTGGACGTTTGTTATTACCACCCGGTTATGAAATCTTCAATATTTTATTGGCAGCGGGGCGCTATGCCGCGCTGCTGTATGCTTTAGATGAAAACCCCCGGTTTGTGGCCGGGGGCATTCTGGTGATGTGTAAATCTTTGCTTGCAACAATCAAGATGCGCTCTAAATTACAGGCCCTTCAGAGGTGTCTAAACTTGTCTCTGGTTTAATATCGTTTTTGTTCCTAATATCCAGGTTCTTCAGGGCCGCATTGGCCACGTCTTCATCTTGATCGTGGGAAAGTTCCAATAACGTCTCAATGGGCGTTGAATGGTTGTTTGCCACTGTGCTACGGATCCGGGGGCTTTTATCGTGGGCCAGCTCCGCCAGTTTTTCCTCTGATGTAAAGCAGTCAACAGCTTCGCGCCAGCATAGGAAAACCCTACGCTGTTCCTGGATGTCTTTCGCGCTCTTATCTTTAAATGTCTTAGTTATTGCCATAATGTTGCCTTTGCTATGATATATAACGCAGTGTTTTAATAAAATGACAGCCGAAGCGGTTTTTATATCTCCGGCGTGTTGTTGTTGGCGGCCACCAGCGCCTGTACGGCCTTAATTCTGTTTCGTGTGTAAAGGGCCGTATCACTGATTTTCTTATCATTATCTTCTGATAAAATCTCCAATGCGATGGCGGGGGTATAGATTTTTTCCGCAACTTTTTCACGGACTGTTTTATCGCTGTCCAGCGCTAAATTGCAAAGTGTATCTGCTGGGGTGGCTTCATTATCGGCCAATGCCCGGCGGACAGATGTATCCGGGTGTTCACCCAGATAAGCCAGGTAGGACGGGTCGCTGTTTGAATTAGAGGCAATTTCCTGACAGGTGTGCGTAGATGGATATTTTGTTACCGCAGTTAAAGTTTTGAATAGTCTGTTAATAAACATTGTTATAGCTTCTTTTTTTTATCGTGGTTTTGTTTTTGTTGTTGTGGTTTTAACCTGAATACTTACAGGTTTCGGTATTTTTACGCCGTTTTCATAATCTTGTCAATTATTTTTTATGCGCAAAATGTAATATTTTAGTCGGAGTGGCGTTTTAATGATGGTGGGTGGAGCGGCCGTCAATATTACCTGCTTTACTGTGGTCCGAGTGAGTCCAGGATTGCGGCTCCAATTTCGTTATGCGGGTTTAGGTTTGCCGCATGGCATTCCAACATCTGGGGCTGTATCATAACGCCCATATTGTTGCGCGCGTATTGGCCCTTTTCCTTTTGATTGATATGGCTATCGACCAGGGTTTTAAAGTCGGTATGGTCTTTGAATTGTTCGGTGGTTATTTCATCATCGGTGCCACCATGGGTGATGACGATGCGGGCGCTGGTGTTTTTTGAGGCGTCGGCCCAGATATTGTATTCATGATGCATGCGGCTGACGCTGACATAACGTGACCATGTGATGTCCCCGTGTAGTTCATCCGAGCTGTAATCTTTAAAGCCTTCCCCGATGTTGTAAAAGCGGTCATGCGGCATGAGGCCGTGTTTGGGAAGGTACATAATGACGGCCAGATCATTTTTCGGAAATGGCACATCCTGATGGTGTGTGGCTGCGCTTAAAAAGTCGCTCTGTATAGGCGGCAATATATTATATACGTGAAATTTTGCCTCAGGCTTCAGGGGTATTCCGGCTTTGGATAGCGTATCAAATGTTTTGCGCAGCATGGCTTGATCCTGGCAATAAATATCATCGGGCGACACAATGCCGTTTTGGATGTCGTTTTTGTCGGGAAGCAACATGCCTATCAAAGCAACACTTTTCAGTGCGGCATCGTCTCTTGAGTATAGCATACCCTCCATGCTCTGAAGGTGTCCGTGCAGAACCTTATCCAATAATGGGCTTTGATAGGGCGGGTTTTTACGCATTGTTATTATCTACCTGTTCCATGACTGTTGTTTAACAAATGATGTGTATTATGTCAAGAAACAGGTTTTGTGATCATAGTTGAAAAATATTTTTGTGGTTACTATAAAAAATAATTATGTTGTTTATTCGATAAGTATAAATTAATAATATTAATTAATTAAAATTATATACAAGTAAAATTTACTATCGTTTTGATGTAAATATTAAGTATTTGTTTTTGTTTTTGATTTTTTATGATGGCCTTACTTGAAATTTTATTTTTATCTTTCTATGTTTATCCGTAATTGTACTTATTAAAATAAATGTAATGCTAAAAATATGGAGAGTAATACTTATTAGTTATGACGATGCGAGCGCTGGAAATTACAAGCAATTTTGGAACATTAACTCAACAAGGAGCGGCGCGAAAAGTTAAACGTCAGGCGAAACGGGTGGGGTTAACTGGCCTCCGTGCCGGGCAACGGATCCATTATGCTGAGCATTTTTTAAAAAATCCGGTGAAATCTTTATTGGGCCGCCCGGAAATGAAAACGATGCTGGTGTCGAATTTCCGATACGCGGTGGACCCGACATTGGGCGGCATTCGCTCACGTGCGTGCATGACAGAATCTGTTGCTGTACGGGGGAAAACATTTTCTGATGACAAAGTTGTTGCTTCTGCGGTGATTGATGCCTCTGGTAAATACGCTAAAGGGCAAATTAACTCAGATGGTGTTGGAAATCAGAATTATATGCAGAACACATTGTCATCTGTGCAACACCAATATTCCGGCGCGGTTGCCAACAGCAATCAGCCCGCCACCCCGGCGCAATCGCAACATACATCATATGATGCACCGCGCGCCGAGATGGCCGCGTAAATTTTGACCGGAATACAGTCTTTAAAAAAGCGTCCTGATACAGGGCGTTTTTTTACGGTCCGGCACGCTCAAGCAGGACAGGGTACGCATAGAGCCATTCTTGCGCCTCTTCAACGGACGGGGTGATCAGCGGGTTTGCGATCCGTTCAACCACGGGGGGGCGCCCTGTAATATTTGCGCCACCTTGATTCAGGATTTCCATTTCTGTCGCCGTCAATGTTTTTACAATCTCTACGGCGCTTTCGTGGATTTTTACATCCCCTTGCCAAAGAATATCGCCATCTGTAATGGTCGAATAGACCTCCAGCGTATCGCCATCCGCAAAGGCGTGCAGGCTGCCGCGGGCTCGCTTTGTAAAGTCGCACAAGACATAACCGTCACCGGGGCGATCAATGTTGTTCAATAGGGTTCCGTCAATAATTTCTCCGGTTCTGGCAATGGTTAGTTTGGCCGGAAGGTCGGCGTCAAATATGGCTTTCCATTGCTTGGTTTTGATCCCTTGCGGCGCTGCGCCGGTCATTGAGTCTTTGCCGCGGAATTGCAGTTCGTTTTTCCAGATACAGTTTCCCGCCGCGATCGAATGAAACACCGTGAGGCGGTCGCCGTCCTGCAAATGCATCTTGGGCGTTATTAAGCGCGCTTTGTTCGGGGCCGCATCCGGCGTTATCAAATTTTGCGGATAGGTCGCCAGAACGTGATAGCGCGTTTGTGGTTCGCCTTCTTGTGTGGCTCTTCGGTATGTTTTGCTTAATGTGCCGTAATATTGCATGGGCTTGCCCCTGTTTGTTTATTGTTATATTTGTAGTGCGGATGTGGAATGTAGTCAATATGCCTTTGTCCGGGCTTGGCAAAACCTGCTTCAGCGCATATATCTATCATCATGGATCCTGTAGAAGTATCACAAGCCGCTGTCCAGTTTGAACGCCTTTCCGGTAAGGGGGATGAGTCGCGGCCATTTCGTATCGCTTCAGACTTTCAGCCAACAGGCGATCAGCCCGGCGCGATCAAAGCATTGTGCGGCGGGTTAAATGAGGGCCTGACAGATTTAACTTTGTTGGGGGTTACCGGGTCAGGCAAGACCTTTACGATGGCGCATGTCATTGAGGAAATGCAAAGGCCCGCTTTGATACTTGCGCCAAATAAGACGTTGGCGGCCCAGCTATATGGGGAGTTTTCCAGTTTTTTCCCGGATAATGCCGTGGAATATTTCGTGTCCTATTATGATTATTACCAGCCCGAGGCCTATGTTCCCCGGTCTGATACCTTTATCGAAAAAGACAGCTCTATAAACGAACAGATTGACCGCATGCGCCACGCGGCCACCCGCGCCCTGTTTGAGCGCAAGGATGTTATTATTGTTGCATCGGTTTCCTGTATTTACGGTATCGGGTCCAAAGAAGATTATCTGGCCATGCGCTTTGATTTGTCGCGTGATGACCGTATAGACCGTCAGGCCTTGATCCAGCGTTTGGTTACCCTGCAGTATAAGCGCAATGACATTGCTTTTGATCGCGGCACGTTTCGCGTGCGCGGTGATACTGTGGAGCTTTACCCGTCCCACATGGAGGACCGCGCGTGGCGTTTCTCGTTGTTCGGGGATGAATTAGAAAAAATCACCGAATTTGATCCGCTGACCGGTGAAAAATTTTCGGATCTGGATGGGGTGCGCATTTATGCCAATTCACACTACATCACCCCCGGCCCAACGATGGAACAAGCGATCAAGCAAATCAAAGAAGATTTGAAACTTCGTTTGAAAGACTTCGAAGCCGAAGGAAAGCTGTTGGAGGCGCAGCGTTTGGAACAGCGCACACAATTCGATCTGGAAATGCTGGCCGCCACCGGGGTATGTCAGGGCATTGAAAACTACTCCCGTTATTTAACCGGCCGCGCCCCCGGGCAGGCCCCGCCAACCTTGATTGAGTATCTGCCGGATGATGCCATTATGTTTCTGGATGAAAGCCATGTCATGTTGCCCCAGCTCCGCGCCATGTATAATGGCGACTTCAAGCGTAAATCAACCTTGGTGGATTATGGGTTCCGTCTTCCGGCGGCTTTGGATAACCGGCCGTTGAAATTTGAGGAATGGCAAGCCATTCGCGGGCAAACAATATATGTCTCGGCCACCCCGGGCCCTTGGGAGCTGGAGCAGGCCGGAGGCATTACGGCGGAGCAGGTTGTAAGGCCAACAGGCTTGATTGACCCGCCGGTTGAAATTCGCCCAACGGCCAATCAGGTTGATGACATGATGCATGAGGCCCGTGAGGTGATTGCTCAGGGCGGGCGCTTGCTCGTCACCACACTGACCAAGAAAATGGCCGAGGCCTTGACGGAATATTTGAACGAAAACAATATTGCCGTGCGCTATGTTCATTCGGACGTGGATACGCTGGAACGGATCGAGATTATGCAGGATTTGCGCCGCGGCGCCTTTGATGTTCTGGTTGGGATTAACCTGCTGCGGGAGGGGCTGGATATCCCTGAATGTATGCGCGTGATGATATTGGATGCGGATAAAGAAGGCTTCCTGCGTTCCAAAACCTCTTTGGTCCAGACGATCGGCCGCGCCGCGCGGAACGTTGATGGGAAGGCGATTCTGTATGCCGATAAAATTACCGATTCCATGCAATACGCCATTGATGAAACTTCCCGCCGCCGTGAAAAACAGCTGGAATATAACGCCAAGCACGGCATCACCCCGGCCAGCGTGCGTAAAAATCTGGATAGTATCCTCGACAGTGTGTTTGAACGCGCCGATCATATCGATGTCAAAAAACAAAAAGACCTGTCCTTTGCGGAGAAGGGGCAGGATGATTTCGCCCATGAACCCGCCAAACTGGCCAAACATATCGAAAAGCTCAAAACCCAAATGCACAAAGCCGCCGAGAACCTGGAATTCGAAGAAGCCGCCCGCCTGCGGGATGAAATCAAGCGGCTGGAGAATGGGGAGTTGGGGCTTTAACCCTTCGGGTTCTTTGGTTACTTCATTCGTCACCCGCGAGGCGGAGCGTAGCGACAACGCGGCAATCCATAGGGGCGCGCCGCCCGCGCAAATGGATTGCTTTACCAGAACCCCATGATAGACTTCACCTATGATTGGACCACATGAAGGACGGGAATTGGATTTAATGTTGGCGGGCGAGAAATCGCTGGCTGTTTTTCATGATCTGTATGTGGATGGTGACGATATTCCCGAAGACATTATTCCCGAGCGCGCCTTTGCCCCATATGTGGCGCAAGGAAAAATTATGCGGTTGGAAACAATCGTGACGAATGCGCGTAATGGTGATCGGGTGAAGTTTGTTTGTTTTACGTTACCGGGGCAGGAGTGGCGCGCACAGTTTTATCTTTGGATAGAAGAAAGCGTTTTTTCCAAAGAGCTTAAGTACAACCCCGCCCATGACGAGATTGTTGGTAAGCTCCTTGGGTATAGTAACGAAGATATTCGTGATTTTCTCAAAAAGAAGCGCGGTAAGTCATTGAGTGAAAATGATAAAAGCTAAAAACCCGCATGCACAAAGCCGCCGAGGATTTGGAATTCGAAACCGCCGCCCGCCTGCGGGATGAGATCAAGCGGCTGGAAGAGCAGGAGTTGGGGGCTTTAGGCCGCTGCTTTTATGTTAACCCCTAGTGCTCTGTAAAATGTTGGGTGGATATATAATTTTGTTTTATCTTTAATTTGGGTAGGTTGTAATAATGGTGTGGAATTATATGACCATTCTGTTGGATAGGTTTCATCTAATTTTACACCAAGTAATCCTACTTGGTAAAAAGCACATACAATTTCTAATATTATAGAGCGTTTTTTTTGTTTGTTGCCCTCTAGGTACGGTTTGGTGATTTTGCAAATTTTATCTTTTTCGCATCTTTTACTGTCATAACAGGCGATGTCTAAAAGTATATCCTCTATGTAAGGTAGTTGCATTAATGTTGAAAAAGTAAACGAAGAGGGAAGTCCGTGAAGTAAATTTACATAGTTTTCTAGGAGGGGAAAATCATTAGCCCATTCATCTCCCAAAGCTCTTATTCTTTTCCTAGAATAAGCTAACTCTGCATCTGATATGGTTTTATAATTTATGTGTGTCTGTCCTGCGGAATGTTCAAGACAACAATTAAAAAAGCTTATTACTTCCCTGGGCCTTAAAAATGACCTATCAATTATATAACCCACTGCATCATGTTTATCTCTTTGTCCACTAGGAAGTATATCGCTTGCTTTAACTTGCTTTTTGTCATATTGCCTTTTGAACAGCGTTTCAACTCTTTTATCTAAAATGTTTTCTAGTTCTTCAGGTAACCAATGTAATCTTAAAAATAAAGATTCCATTTTGTCTTCTTGGTATCCTGAGTCCCTTGTCTCACTAAGTACTTTTAACAGCAAGTCTTCTCGAAGTGCGATAATTATTTTGACATTTGTAACTCTTTGAAATTTTTTTGTAGTATCTATTAAGGCTCTAATGATTTTATATTTAAGTTCTTCACTAGCCCAATTTTCGTCAAGTTGATCTATAAGTATATAGTAGCGCTCTTTAGGGTCGTTAAAAATTTCAGAATTAAGAATATTTATAACTTGTGTAAGTTTTTCAACTTGTATTTTATTTACAACATTCTTTCCAATATTCGCTGCTTCATATTTTTGTTCTTCTGTTAATTTTTGAGCTCCCTTAGCTCCTAAATTCAGTAGTTTTATTATTTCACCAGAAGCATGTGCTTCGAAATCAGTTTCTAGCTTCTGCGTGGTTTCAACAATGCGTTCTTGGGTGGTTATCCAAAACTTTTCTCCCCATTCTTGTAAGTACTCAAGTGCAAGAATTCTTCCTTTATCTCCACTTAATGATGCTACAAATCTATTGATAAATTGTTTCATCTTTTGTTCGTTACAGATATTATATTTTTTCTGTATTAATTCAGTGCAAAAAATATGTCTCCATAAAAGCAAATAAAAAATATTTAAATTTACTCCAGCTTCTTCAAAAAAATTTAATATGGATGAATCGGCTAAGTATCGAAACGATAGGTTTTCTGGAGATAGTTGGATAACGTTATCAGAATGTTTTTTTAAGTGTTTTAGCAATGCAGTTTTTCCTGCGCCGGTTCTGCCAATTATAATTCTTTGTGGCTTGGTCGTATCTAAAAGTAAATTTACATCTTCAGTTTCTATAAAGCACTCTTGTAGAAAATCATCATCCATTTCGGCATCTTCTGCACCGATTGAAAGATTTTTTCTTATTATTGGATTAGTTTCTTTTGTCTTTTTAACCATTATGCAGATTTAGCATTTTGTTGTTTCTATTTCCAGTTGAAAGTATGTAAAGACATTAACTTGACTTTCGAGGAATATAATCCTAAACTCATCTCATGACACATGAGGATGAAACAGAGCAGCCACACTATATGAACGATGCGGACTGGGAGGGGTATATTGCCTCGACCAAGCCGGATGACGGCGTGATTGCCCCGCCGGGGCCTTTGGACACGCTGCATCCTGATTTACGCGGGGAGCGTTTTTACGGGGATGATTTTGCGTATATCGAGGTCACAACCCATAAATTCAAGAGCAAGATCGCCCATTATATGCGCCTGTGTGAGCGGGGCCTGGTCAAGGGCGTGGTGCTGAAGCGCTATGATCGCGCGGTCGGGGTTTATATTCCTTATACGCTGGATCGTTGATGTTATTATGCACATCGGGGAGCGCGCCTGCGCGTCTTTCGCGGTCTAAAAAATGTGGGGCGAGTGGGGCCACATGGCGGTGGGAGCGCTTTAGACCGGAAAATGTGGGGCCACTCCCGTTTTAAAACTGGGGCGACTTTTTTGTTTTTGCCGGGGCGGTTTTCTTGCACTCGTCATGCTGGTGCTTTTTTGATAGGCTTATCCGTATGAAAATTCGTCCCCGCACCCAAATTCTTCTGATCGCCGTAATGATGGCGATTGCCTATGTGATTTTCTTATTGGAGTTTTGGTATGTTGGTGCCACGCGCTAGCGCTTGCGGTGAATTTTCGCTACACTGATGCGTGAATTTTTGATAGCGGGGGAGCGCGCGATGAGCGAGGAGCATTCTACACAGGGCAATAATGATGAGGGCGGTGATGACGCGCCGATGAGCACGCGTGACAAGCTGTTCTTTCTTGGGGTGATGACGGTGATTGCGCTGGGCGCGGGGTTTGTGGTGATGAGCGTGTTTGAGGATATGCGCCTTCAGATGCATGCGCATAATAATTTTGTTCCTGTGCAGGCCAGGGTTTTGGAATCCGAGGTGAAGACGCGGAACTCACACGGCAGCGGTAATAACCGCGTGATCCATTATCCGTATATTTATTACCGATTTGAAGTTGACGGGAAGGGCTATCGCTCCAGGCGTTATAGTTATACTTATGGGCTGGAGGGCTCGAAAAGCCGGGCGCAGGAGATTGTGGCGGCGCATCCGCCGGGCGCGGCAGTCACGGCGTATTACAATCCTGAGAACCCGAAGAAGGCTTTGCTGGATATTTCCAAACCAGATCCGACTTGGTTCTATGCGTTTATGGCGTTGTTCGGTGCTATTTACCTTTTTATTGCGGGGACGGTGATCCGCGCGGTTTTCCCGCGGCAAAAGACTCTGTGATTTTACGAAGTTCTTTGCCTTATTGCAGAAATCCATTTAGGGGAGCAGACGGCCAGCCTGTTCGATGATACCGTTTCGTAGATCGGTGAGTTTGTTGGTGTGTTCTGATAAGCTCCTGAGGGCATTATAGTTTTGGAATGCTCTGTCGACGTTTACTCCCCTGCGGGCATTGTCCCAGACATTCTTAATGCTGTTGTTGTATTTTATAATTCCATCGTTATCAACATAAGCCCCTTTAATCAGCCTGTTTTCATGGTCATAAAATTCCGGTTCTTGCAGTTTGTTCATGTGCAAAATTTTTAGGCCGCAGAGTTGAGTATTCAATGTAAACTTTGGCCGCACCCAGTGCGCACCTGTGACATCCACAGTAAAAAATTGTGAGCTATGTCTGAAATCAGGTTCAACGAAGTATGTATTGCGCATGACGCTATGCGTGAAGTCTAGTTTATGAAAGATGGTGCGGTGACCTGTGCTGTCGGTGAAATCAAAATGATTTGCAAGGCGATCCAGGCTTTCTTCTGCAAATTCGACATATTTCGCGTGCCCGGTATCGCATAGCGTATCCGCTGCTCTTAATGTGGCATCCTTGCATAATCTGGTGAAATCGACATTGTCCAGCGATAGGTTTTTCAGATCACATCTGTAATCCCGTTCAGCTCCATCTTTGATATACAGTATCTGAAACTGCATGATACGATCAGATATTTCTTCTGTATTCTGACGGTTTGCTGGAATGAATTCTTGATCTGACATGGTTTGATTCCTGTTATTTGAGCTCGCAACGTGTTTAGAATTCTGGCGCTAAAATCTCGGCAGGTGGTACCGGCGCATAGTTATATATAGCGCCTGTATCATGTTTTGTATCATACATGGCGTCCACTTTTGTATCTGTTGTTGGCAGTCCTTGAGATCCGGCGGTAAGGGAAAGATTGAAGAATGCTTCTTTTCCTATGGCGGTAACAAAGCTGGTATCGTGATTGCCAAAATGCGCGGCCCCATAAAAAATTGCGCTGCGCCCGCCATTACGGCTGGC
>DENS01000017.1:90926-91270 GCA_002359735.1 Micavibrio sp. UBA2638 | reverse complement strand
TGCGCCCGCCATTACGGCTGGTTTCGTCCATAATGAAATGGCCGAGTTCCGTTTCATTGTCTCTGGTGCTCATAACGAATTGCATGAATGGAAACGCAGCGATACTCATCCATGTCCGGCTTGCGCTGTAATAGATCATGGCTTTGTCTGTTACCTTGGAATTTCCGCATTCGTCCTGAATGGTTTCCGAAAGGTCATTTAAAAACATGCCGGTGATTTTTAGGGGGATTTCGGGCATTTCTGAAACGTAATCAATGGCTTTTATTGTTATGCCCGCATCATGCATTTTCTTCATCTGTGTCGCAATATACGTATGGACCGCATATTTTTCTGCTTCATCTGAA
>DENS01000017.1:64145-90619 GCA_002359735.1 Micavibrio sp. UBA2638 | reverse complement strand
GCATATTTTTCTGCTTCATCTGAAATCCACATGCTTCCCAGACTAAAGGAATTGTATAGTTCATCACTGGTCATGTATCCTTGCAGGAAAAAATCAAGAATGGGCTGAATTGTTTTATCACGTTCAATAAAAAAGGTTTGGACGTTCAGGGCTTTATAATGCGCAATAAAATCATCGCTGTATACGTCCATTCGTATTTCGGTTAGGGAATGATTGGTGTCCATCAATCCGATATAGTGCTGATCCGGAGTTATATTCGCAAAGATTTCACTAACGCTAGAGCCGGCTTTTGTTTGCGGCTTTTTAATGTCTCTGCGATCTTGCGGTGAAAATATACGTATTTTTGTATCTGAATCTGTATTTGTATTTGTATTTGGTGTTGTTACGGTTTTTGTATCCGGTGCGGGCGATCTTACAATGTTGTTCTCGCTGGTGTCGTCATAAGCATTGGGGGCGCATATGCCAAAAAGCTCATCAGCGAGTGGGTCGGTAAGCTGAGGAATTATCAGTGATGCAGCAAATGCGCCAGCGCAGTATTTTAATTTTTTCATACGGCATCATATGGAATGCCTATTGTTATGTCAATATAATTTAAGGGGGCCCTGAGGCGGTTTGGTGCTCATCATTATTATGTGAACATTTTGCCGGTCTGTGTGGTATAATGAAGGTATGATTGCTTCTTTTATAAAAGCGTTGAAATGGGCGGTGTTGGTTGCTTTTGCAATTGGCGGCGTTTACGGATTGAGTGAGGCCGGCCGTTTAGAGGATGCCCGCTATATTATGATGACGGTCGTGTGTTTTGGCGTGGTCTATATGATGTTTCGTATCTGGAGCGATTTATCATCAAAAGTAATGGGATTTAGTGCCGCTTTGGTCGCTGCTCTTGCTTTGGCGGCTCACGACCCGTACGCGCCGTTCTGGCTTTATGTGTTTGCGGATATAGATTTATCCGCAACAATGGGGTATTTCCGTATATGGGCATCACTGGTTGGGACGATAGGCGTTTTGATCATGACAGTGGTGTTTTACAAATATGATAAAGATACGTATTAGTACCTGTTATTCATCATTATTTTTCAAGCTATGATCTTCGGGCTTTTCAGGCTTCTGCTTCTGGGGGCGATTACCAATAAGAATACTGGTGATGAATGTAAGGAAGATAATCGCCTTGGCCGCATATTTAAAATCAGGATGAATTTCGACGAATGCAAAGAGTATCGAACCAATCCCCAATCCACCAAAGAGCAGGGCGTACATAATTTTTCTACGCATATCCATAGGGGCCGTATCGTGAGCGAGGGCGGTTTTGTCTTTAAGAAAAATATCTTTTTCGGCGATGTTTTCTCTTTCGGTGATGTTTTTGCTATGGTTGTTATCGCAGCTTTGTGCTTGTTTTCTGCTATAGGAGACGGCTTGGAATAAGAGGTTTGTGGTAAAGATCAGGCAGCCGGTCCCAATTAATAACGGTATAAGAAAATGCATGTTATATACTAGGGGCATAGAAGTCCTGCGCGTGATGGGCGGTATTATTCAGTCAATATATGGCCAGTGTATAATGTGAGTGTTTTTCAAGCAATGCTTGCCAGGGGGTAAACGACTCATTAATATGTTAGACAGCATATTCATGCTATCCACGCGTAACTTTTTTTGAAATATCATGTGTCTATTCTGATGCGAAATCTGTGAGGTTCTTCGATGGCTCTACGTATAAAAACACTGGCTCTTTTATCTTTACCACTTTTTTTAGGCGCGTGCGGTGAGGGCTATGAATGGCAGTTGACCAATACGCATTTCCCTTACGGTAACGAAAGAACAGCCGGTAGCGGCGTTGTGTATGTAAGGGCGAAAATGATGCCTGAGAAGTCGTTGCAGTTGCGACCGGTTTTGCGTGATATGCAGGCCAAGCCAATGGCGAAGAACAATATGGCCAACGTATTTACTGAGCAGCAGCGTAAGTAATTTTTCGTGATTAGCGCTCAATCGTTACCGGGAAGGATGTGCCTTCAGGTGATCTAGTTTTGTTTAATAATGTCTACATTTTTAGCTAATTTTTGCTGAAGTTTTCTGTTTATCCAATTGAAAAATAACGTATTTTTAAGCCTTGCTGATTTATGATGGGGTTATGGGTTATGGAAATTAATTCCTCAAAAGAATTTTCAGGTCGTTCTTTAGCTCAAATAATCAATACAAAATAAAAGGTAATTGAAAGGGGTGTACGCTATGACACTTGAAGTTGAAACCGTTGTCGCGGTGTCATTAATGATGGCTGTGTTCTCGGCTGTTGCTGCAGTTGGAACAAGTATAGTATTGGGGGCGGGATTTGAAAGGTTACGATCCGGCTTTGAAGTGGTGAGGAAGCAAACCGGGTTTTTCAGTGATGCGATTCATAAACTTGAACAGAAAGTCGAGGATGTTGATAAGCAAACCGGACAATTCAGCCAGTCCATGCACCAATTGGAAGCAAAGGTAAGCAATGTGGGTGAGCAGGCCAATCTGTTTGGTGATTCCATGTCTGAGCTTAAGAAAAAGGTTGAGGTGGTGGATAAGCAAACCGGATTTTTCAGCGACGCGATTAATAAGCTAGAGAAAAAGGTTGATGCCGTTAATGAGCATGAACAGATTGTATCTGAGAAGATTGTGCAGCATGCCGATGTTGATCTTATTAGTACGGCAAAAACCGAAGCGCTTGTTTCGCATGCGGAAAATCTGCTGACACAAATGGCCACGCTGGCCAGTGAGATGCAAACCAAGCAGGAACCGGACACCTTTGTTCAAGAGCATAAGCAGCTTGATCTGGCCATACCAAAGAACTTGATGCATTTTGTGCCTAATCGTGAATCTGGTGAAGAACGGCATAGTTTTCATTAAGCTATATTTCTACTCAAAATGGGTTTCGTCCATGAAACTGGCGGGGATTTGTTCCCCGCCTTTTTTGTTGTGTGAGAAGAGACGCGGCTGTGTTTTGCTGTTTTTCTCTTTTGTTGTCTTTTCTTTTCTTTTCTGGCCTTGCCCGTGAAAACCACGTAAAATCAAAGAGATTTATTGAATAATGTATCCATGACGGAAGGTGTTTGACGTGTCTATCTGGTTTTATTTGTGGGGATTGTTATCCGCCGGTTTGTTGTTTTTTTCGGCCTGGACTTTTCTGATTTTGTTTCAGCAAAAAAAAGCATGGCGGCACTTTGCGAAGAAGAATAAATTGCGCTATCGCAATTCAGCTTTCATGAGCTCCCCCCAGGTTAATGGCGTTTATAACGGTTATACCGTGGGTATATTTACAAGCGAGCATGAAACCGAACGCGGCGGTACAATGCGTAAAATGACGGCAATTGAAGTGGAAATGGATAGCCGCATGCCCATTGATGGGGCGATTGGAAGTGGTGGCATGGTCAAGGTTGTTCAGGCCTTGAACTTTTCTGAGGAGTTGAGCCCGTCTTATGATTTCTGGAGCACTGAATATATCATTCGTTCTCAGGATAAGCGTGTCTTGGAACGATATCTTACCGAAAAGCGCGCGCATGCTTTGGTTGATTTAATGAAAAAGAAGAATATCTGGGTCATTTTTATTTTTAAGGGACAGGAAACTGTCTTGCGTATAGACACGCCGAGCCCGTTTGAAAATGAAAAAAAATTAACGCAAACGATTGATATGATGATTGAGGTCGCCAAGATTCTTGAGATTGAAAAAGGTGAAAGCGCCAGCTTGACCAGCATTAAAATGCGTAAAGACGCGAGCGGCGCACGTGTGGATGTAGATGATGAGGAGCTGGAGTTTATCGGGCTAGAGCTGGAAGAGGATGAGGCGCATATGCAGCCGGATATTGACCGTGATGCTGTCAGTGATGCTGTGGTTCCCAATAAACAGCAAAAGGCGTCAGGGGTAGCTGCAAACAAGGGGGGAGCGAAAGCAAAGCCTAAGTCAAAAGCCAAGCCGAAGGTGGCCGCGAAAAAAACGGGTAAGCCTGCGCCGAAGTCCAAGTCTGTAAAAACAAAAAAAGACAGCAAAGGGCAGTCGTGACATTAGTGAGTAGACGTCATGACATCGCCCTATGACATTCAATATAAAAAAGCCCCTTCCTGAAACGCGGTAGGGGCTCTTTGTTGTTTATGCGCAAGGCTGACGATGCTATTCAGCCGTTGCCGCTTCGTTTGTTCCGGCATCTGCCTGAACGTGCATTTTTACGATTTTGTCTGGATTGGCTGGTGGCTCACCCTTTTGAATGGCGTCAACATATTCCATACCGTCTGTAACCTGACCGAATACAGTGTATTGGCCATTTAAGAAGCTGCAATCATCAAAGCAGATGAAAAACTGTGAATTGGCGCTATCTGGGCTGGATGCGCGGGCCATTCCAACTGTCCCACGGCCAAAATTGGTGTCGTTAAATTCGGCTGGAAGGTCGTGATACTTTGATCCGCCTGTTCCTGTGCCTGTCGGGTCACCTGTTTGTGCCATAAAGCCATCGATAACGCGGTGGAAAATAATGCCGTCATAGAAGCCTTCGCGTGCCAGTTTTTTGATACGTTCAACATGCTTCGGTGCGACATCAGGTTTTAATTCCATTACGATGGTGCCGCCGCTGGAGACTTCCATCAGAATTGTGTTTTCGGGGTCTGCGGCTGTTGCTGTTGTTGTGCTTGCTGCTGTCATGATTAGGATACTCCCAAGTGTACAAATTAGTTTTTTCATCATAGATAACCTCTATAGTTCATATGTGTAAGAACGCTGCTTTGACTTAAAAGCAACGCCGTCAATGACTCGTGCCATAGCTTAGTAGGCAATGCAAGGCCAATCAGATTGATGGAATGTTTTGTACAGGAATTTCGTAGCTCTTGTCATTATCATTGTTATTGGCAGGAGCAGGTATTGATGGCCCAAAGCTCTCATTATGGGCTTTGACCATATCTTTGAGTTCTTGTAGGCAAGGATTTTTGCATGTTTTAGAAGGGTCTTCACCTTCGGAACAGGCTTTGTACACTTCTGATACGGTAACGCGGCCCTCGGCTTGAGATAAATATTCTTTAGCGGCTTTGTCGTTAAAAGCGTTACAGCTGCATATATACATTGGCACTCTTCCCTGCAAAGTAAAATTCTTATATTAAGAATCAATATCATTTGCTGAATAATAATGCAAGTCATTCGCATTATCATCTGTAATATTATGCACATAGCTGTAACTTTGTATGATAGGCTAGCGAATGAAAATATGAATGATAGAGTGGTATATGCGCACATTACGTTTCAATATTTTGGGTCTGCCGGTCCTGTTTTCTTTGTTATTTGTTATGGCCGGTGTGGCGACAAGCAAAGCAAAAGCGGCAGAGCAGTATAAGTTGGTGTCTGCCAGTCAGGTGGCCGCCGCCTTGGATCAGGCAAAGGGGCAGCGCACGGTTTTCTTTCTGTATACGTCCTGGTGCCCATATTGCCGAAAATCTTTACCCGAAATATCAGCAATCGCCAAGGATTATCCGGGCCGCGTCATTGCCGTTTCGTTAGACAAAGATCCTGAGACTTTATGGCGTTATTTGCAAAAGCAATATGCGGACATCCCCTTTACCCCATATGTGTGGAACCGCCGCGATATATTCGCCAAACCTTTAGAACGCTTCGGCATACAGCCAGGTAATGGCATCCCCTTTACGGCTTTGATTGATGCGCATGGATATGTTCATAAGCAAGGCGTGCTTTCCCCGTCAGTTGCCAGAGCGTATATTGAGGGCGGCGCCTTGGAGTAATGAGCGGCGTTTGGTTTTTAGCGTTTGGCTGTCGGCTGTCGCTTGATGTGCCTGTAATGTGAGCCGTGTTTATTTTATTGCGATGGATACAAAAAAAAGCGGCCTGTATAACCGCTTTTTTATTGTCTTCTGTATAGTCACACTGACATTACTTTAGCCTTAGCCTTAGCCTTCGGCATCAAGGGGGCTTTCGGAATTTAACTGTATGTAATTTTGTGCGCCCATATCTTTAATCATTTGTAATTGCGTTTCCAAATAATCGACATGATGTTCTTCGTCTTTCAGGATTGTCAGGAACAGGTCGCGTGAAACGAAGTCATGGACGCTTTCGGCATGCGCAACGGCTTTTTTGTAATTTGCGACGCCCTCAATTTCGATTCTTAAATCACATTCCAGTATTTCCTGAACATTTTCCCCGATATGAAGTTTTCCAACATCTTGCAGGTTTGGAAGTCCTTCAAGAAATAGGATGCGTTTGATTAATTCATCCGCATGTTTCATTTCTTCAATGGATTCGTTGTATTCGTGCTTGGCCAATTTTGTGACGCCCCAATCTTCAAGAATGCGGGAATGCAGGAAGTATTGGTTAATTGCGCCTAATTCCTTTTTCAATGCCTCGTTCAGGAATTGTATAACTTTCTTGTCGCCTTTCATGGATTTGTCCTTTTTGTTGGGGCTTTTTATAATATGCTGCTTTAACATACGAAAGAGATGCCATGATAGCAAGGTGAAAATGTAAATTTTTCAACCGCTTAGCTGATAATAATTATCATTTGTAGTTGGGGCATTGCAAGGGGAATGTCTAAATATCTTGGCCCGGCAGTAAATGAGTCATTTTAACGTAAAGTGTTTCACGGCTTTGAACCGATCCATCGGGCATTTTCAGATATACCATGACGCGCTGTTCATGGGTGGTACTGTCTTCAATGGGAATAACCAGACGACCATAAGGCGTTAACTGGTCTATCAAGGCTTGCGGCGGCATATCGCTAATGGCTTGTTTTACCAGTATGGCGTCAAATGGCGCTTTCCTGGGCCAGCCATGAATGCCGTTGCCAATAACTGATTGTACATTGCGATATTCGGCCAGACTGTTTTCTACGTTTGATGCCTCAGATGCTTTGCCGAGCGGATTTTGTTGTTTAATAGTGTAAACTTTTTTCGCAAGTTTTGACAATATGGCGGCTTCATATCCTGTGCCATACCCGATTTCCAGCACTGTGTCGGCTTTGTGTACTCCCATTAAATGTATCATCATCGCGGTTAAAAATGGTTCGGGAATAATATACCGTTCTGATACCATTGGCAGGGCCACATTTTTATAGGCGTAGAATGAATGTTCACTGTCCAGAAAGTTTGTTCGTGGAATTTGCCCCATCACATTCAGGACTTTCTCATCAATTTTGTATAAACCGGTATGCAGCCCTGTGACAAATGCCGTCATTTGTATTTCGCTGATCATAAAACGCCGTTCTTTTGCCTGATAGGTCTCGTCGCCGGTTAAAAAAGCGAGAAGGGCAATGGCGGTCACAAGCGTAATCATTTCATTCAGGCGCAGTATCTTACGTTTGTGCCTGTCGTAGAATGCTGAATGTATAAATCTATGATGCAAAAGTTTTCTGCCTTAAGTTACGCTCTTCTAATATTCTAGCGCGAGAATAGGTAAAAAACAGTTAAGATTTATGTAAAATGCAATATGTCTTATCTAATATAGTGGGGTAGCAGGTAAAAGCGGGGGGAGGCGTGGCTTCATAAGGGGGCACGTTAAAACAACGTGTCCCGCACTTCCCGGTTATCTGGTTAGATCGGGGATTTCTTCGAAAAGGGCATCCATGCGCTGATCGGCTCTGGCTTCGTATTCAAGAAGTGACTTGGATAAAATGTCATCGGTTTTGGCTAAGTCTTCGACTCTGTTCCAATCTTGACCTAGTCCGAAATCAAGCGTGGTTGCAAAACCACCACCTTCATCGGTTGCTTTGTTGAGTATTGTACTAAATGCTTTGTAGTTCTTACCTTCTGCTGCAATTCTTAGAGCTGCGGAATTATTGAACACATTTGTTTTTCCCATTGCAAAAGAGCACAGTGATTTAGAGTTTAAATATGCGCCAGCCTTTAGTAGCTGACCATTTGCTTTAGTAAATATTCCACTTATAGACATCTTTGCCTCCACATTTTAAGAAACAATAGTACAAGGACGTGTGTTATGTCAATACATATCTGTTGCTACGTTATTTTCTAACCGAAAACGCGCTTAAAAACGAAATCGATATTCTTTGTGTAGGGGGCAAGGTCGAAGATTTCGTCCAGATCGTCTTTATTGAGCTTTGCGGTGACATCCGGATCTTTTTCCAGCTCGCCGCGCAGCTCCAGCGTGGCCTGATTGCCGTTTTCGGCGGCGCTGCCCCAGACTTTCATGGCGTTGCGCTGGACCATGCGGTAGGCCTCTTCACGGCTTACGCCCGCTTGCGTCAGGGCCAGCATGGCTTTCTGCGAGAAATGCAGCCCGCCCAGACGGTTCAAATTGGCCATCATAGTATCGGGGTAAACCAGCAGCTTTTCGATCAATCCGGCCAAGCGGTTCAGGGCGTAATCAGCCGAAATGCAGGCATCGGGCAGAATGGTACGCTCAACCGCGCTGTGTGAAATATCACGTTCATGCCAAAGCGCGACATTTTCCATGGCTGGAATAACAGCGGCGCGAATGATGCGGGCCTGACCGGTCAGGTTTTCCGCGCCAATCGGGTTGCGTTTGTGCGGCATAGCAGAGGAGCCTTTTTGCTTTGGGTCGAAATATTCTTCGGCCTCTCGCACCTCTGTCCGTTGCAGGTGGCGCAGCTCAACCGCGAGATTTTCAATCGAGCTGGCGATCACACCAAGCGTAGCAAAGAACATGGCGTGGCGATCGCGCGGGATCACCTGCGTGGAATGAATTTCAGGCTTTAGGCCGAGCTTTTCAGCGACATGCGCCTCAATTTCCGGTGACAGGACGGGGTAGGTGCCAACGGCGCCGGAAATGATGACAGTGGAGACTTCTTCGCGGGCGGCGATCATGCGCTCTTTTGCCCGCGCGAAGGCGGCATAATGCCCGGCCAGTTTCATGCCGAATGTGGTCGGCTCGCCATGGATGCCGTGGCTGCGGCCTATACAGACCGTTTCTTTGTGCTCCAGCGCGCGGGTTTTCAGGGCCTCGCACAGGCGATCCAGATCCTTGATGATGATATCGGCTGCTTGCGTCAGCATGACGGCAAAGCTGGTGTCAATCACATCCGAGCTGGTCATGCCTTGGTGCACATAGCGTGAGTTTTCGCCAACATGTTCGGCGACAGAGGTCAGGAAAGCGATCACATCATGTTTGACTTCGGCCTCGATCTCGTTGATGCGGGTCACGTCAAAACCACCTTTTTCACGCAGGTCTTTGGCGGCTGCGTCCGGTACGATCCCCATTTCCGCCATTTTCTCCAGCGCCAGTGTCTCGACCTCCAGCCAGATGCGGAATTTGTTTTCCTGTTCGAATATGTTGGCCATTTCAGGGCGGGAGTATCGGGGTATCATGTTTTATCTTTCCAATTTGCTTGTCTGCGTCGTTATTCGTCGCTCACCTAGATTTACTAGGCTTCGCTTCTTATGCCTAGTAGAAAACCAATTTGGTTCGATAAGTGCGCTCAGAATACGCTTTTATTTACGGGTGTATCGAATACATACTGCACGCCGTTTTGTCCAGCCCTTACGGATATTTCAGGCGGGATTTTTGTAATCTCAAAGGCATCATAGCCTTGCTTGAGGTTTTGCCAAAAGGGAAGCCATGGTGCGGCCTTATGACGGTGCATGTTTATGGCGTTCATACGGAAAGGAAATATGTGGACAGGGACATTCGCACCGCCCGCAATGCTGGCCTCGACCAGCAAATAAACCTCTTCGACCAGTTCATCGGTGAGCGCATAACAGCCAACCGAATCACAACCGCCATGGATCATAAGCGCCGAGCCTGTTCGCCCTTGCGCTGTATCATAGGCATTTGGAAACCCCAGATTAAAGGAGAGGTGCCTGCGGCTCCAGGGATTCATTTGTCTTGCACCGACCTCATAAAATCCTTCTGGGGATTGGTGATCGCCCTCTATGATTTTCGGGCCTTTTGTGCCGGAAAAGTTACAGATTGGGTAGGTTTTGTATAGGCCAAATTGCGGGCTTTCCGGCTCTTGTAACCATAATTCCAGCGTTGAATCCTGTTTGAAAATACGGATGAAGGCCGGCGTTTCCTCAACAAAGCCAGCGATTGCCGTTTGCTGGCGCACTTGTGCCCATTTTTGTGCCTTGACCTGTTCTAATCGCTCAGAGGTGGGGAGCGGGGCAGCGCAGGCGGAGAGGAATATCAATGCCGTCATTGCGAGCGTAAGCGAAGCAATCCACATCGACATGGATTGCCGCGTCGGCTGTGCCTCCTCGCCATGACGTGGAAAAATCATCTATATCAGCCCTTCGCTTTTAAAGCTGGTATAGCCATTGCGCGAGATGATGATGTGGTCATGAATGACAATGCCAAAGGGTTCTGCTGCCAGAATGATGGTTTCGGTCATATCGATATCGGCCCGGCTGGGTTTAGGATCACCGCTCGGATGGTTGTGCATCAGGATCAAGGCTGTGGCGCCATGCTCAAGGGCACGTTTCATAATCTCACGGGGGTAGGCCGGGGTGTGATCAACAGTGCCGGAGCCTTGGATTTCATCGGCCAGTAACTCGTTTTTCTTGTTCAGGAACAGGATGCGGAAATGTTCCTTTTTTTCATGCGCCATGGTGGCGTGGCAATAATCCATCAACCGTGTCCAGTTGTTCAGAACGGGTTTGGCCTTAAATTCCCGTTTCATGGCGCGCAGGTTGAGGGCAAAAATCGATTTTAACCCAACGGCGCAGTTGTAGCTTATGCCGTCCACGGCCTGCAGGGCCTCGATGCTGGCGGCCATCATTTCATGCAGGGAACCGAAATGCGCGATTAAATCTTTGGCCAACGGTTTGACGTCCTTACGCGGGATCAGGGGGAACAGGGCAAGCTCCAGCAGTTCGTAATCTTGCAGCGCAGCCTCCCCGCCCTCGGCGAATCGGGCACGTAGGCGATCACGGTGGCCATGGTAGTGGGGCTTGTTTTCTTTTTTTGTTTTCTGGGCATTGTCCATGTCTATGTTTTAAATAGAACAGGCGCCCAATGCAAAAGTAATTTATTAAGGCTGCGATATGATGTGGTTATAAAGCCGGTGCTTCTATACCCGTTGCTGCGGGTGTTTGTGTATTATGATCGTGGTTCGACATTAAGGTTAACTGTCCTTCATTGTATTGAAACAGCATATCGAATTCAATGGGCCGCGGTTTGTTCATATTGGACGCCATCATTTCTATAACGTCTTCTGGAACGTGTTTTCCGGTTTGTGCTTGCCTTTGTTGACACCGAATTTTGGATTCGTCTTCATTTATGGGGAAAAATATTCCGATGTGAAAATATTGAGGCAGGTCTCTCAATACATCGCCGCGTGTGGCGCCGCTAAGATTGGTTAAGTCGGGATAAATATTATGAGAGTCAGCAATAAGAGAATCGCGTCTGGTTTCAAATCGTTTTGTTTTTTCTTCTAACGGCATTTGCTCGTAGGCTTCACCGTAGGATAGATTATTCGCTTTTTGGAATTCCTCAGTGATGGCGTCAAAGCCCAAGAGCTGGATATCAATTCTGCTTGCCAGTTCTTTGTAAAAACTACTCTTTCCGCTCGCCGGGAGACCGACCGGCATAACGTAGACAGGTATGCCTTGTGCATTTTTGTCCTGAATTATATCAATAAGATTACGCATAAATCCCCTTACGTTAGAAGGTTATTTTATATGTAAACTGGTTTTGTGTCAAAATTACGCGTAAGGCGGCTGCGTATACCCTTTAGGGGAGTGGGTGAAAATTTCGAATCCGTCATCAGTAACGGCCAGAGAGTGCTCGAACTGTGCGGATAAGCCGCGGTCGCGGGTGACGGCTGTCCAGCCATCTGCCAGTACTTTCATGCGCCAATCTCCGGTATTGATCATGGGCTCAATGGTAAAGAACATGCCTGGCTCCAAAATTAAGCCGGTCTTCGGTTCGCCGTAATGAACAATAGAAGGGGGTTCGTGGAAGTTACGCCCTAAACCGTGGCCGCAGAAGTCACGGACAACCGAGAAGCGGTTTTTTTCTGCGTGTTGCTGTATGGCATGGCCGATATCACCAAGTGTTGCCCCCGGTTTTACGGCCTCTATACCGTACATCATGCAATCGTAAGTCACTTCTACGAGGCGTTTGGCCTTTACGGGGATCTTATCGCCAACAAAAAACATGCGCGATGTGTCGCCGTACCAGCCATCCAAAATTACAGTGACGTCAATATTTAAAATGTCGCCTTCCTTCAGGATGGTGTCATCAGGAATACCATGGCATATAATGTGATTTTTTGATGTGCAGATTGATTTCGGAAAGCCTTTATAGTTTAGCGGGGCCGGGATTGCACCGTTTTTTGTAATGTAAAGGTGACAAATGCGGTCCAACTCTTCGGTTGTAACGCCGGGAACAACATGGTCTGTAATCATGTCCAGAACCTGTGCGGCGAGCTTTCCGGCCTTGCGCATGCCGGCAAATCCAGTGTCGTCATTGATGGTGATACCATCTCTGTTTGTTTTAACCGGCGCACTTAAGTTCATTTTTTTATTCAGCCCTTTTTGCTTTATGCTATAATTTAAAGATAACGCACATGACATATATTGAAAAGGCCTGCTTTTCAAGCATTTCACAAAATTAGGGCGCAATTTAAGGAGCGTTTATGAGTAATACGAGGGAATATACTGCAGCTGTCATTGTGATCGGGAATGAAATTTTAT
Organism: Micavibrio sp. UBA2638; assembly: GCA_002359735.1. Taxonomy (GTDB): domain Bacteria; phylum Pseudomonadota; class Alphaproteobacteria; order Micavibrionales; family Micavibrionaceae; genus UBA2638. The sequence continues at coordinate 78,004 of DENS01000017.1, read as the reverse complement.
CAGGCCGAACACAAGATACAAATACGAATTATATCGCCTCTAGTTTGAGTGACCGCGGTATACGTCTGATGGAGGCACGCGTTATTCCAGATGTTAAAGATACGATTATTGAAACCGTCAATACATTGCGCGCGCAATATGATTATGTGTTTACGACCGGGGGGATCGGCCCGACACATGACGATATTACGGCCGAATGTATTGCCCGTGCGTTTGATGTGGAGCTCAAGGTGAATGATGATGCATTCCGCATTCTAGAGGAGTATTACGGTATTGAAGAATTGACGCAGGCCAGGGTTAAAATGGCCTATATTCCCGTTGGGGCGAAATTGATCGCCAATCCGGTTAGCGCCGCCCCCGGGTTTCAGATGGAAAACGTATATGTCTTTGCGGGGGTTCCCCGTATTATGCAGGCGATGATGAATAATGTCGTTGATGATTTGCGCGGTGGGGACCCGATGCTAAATGCCTCCGTTGCCTGTTCTCTGCCTGAAAGTGTCATGGCAGAAGATGTCGGTAAATTGCAGGGGGATTATGATGGTAAAATCGAAATTGGAAGTTATCCACATTTTCGCGCGGGCGTGTTGGGCTTAAGTATAGTTTTGCGCTCCACGGATAAGGAAACGCTGGAAAAAGCTACGGCAGAGCTGATTGTTCTGATTGAGGGGCGGGGGGAAGTTCCGTTGGTCAGTTATTCTTATAATTGAATAATTTATGCGTTGCAGCATATAAAGTCCAATCACAACCTTGTCAGACAGAAAGACTCTGATTAAGGTCAGATTTAATAAAAATTAAAATGTTGTACAGGGGTATAAATATGACCGCAATCTCTTGCGGTTGCAGCTTGATGGTGGGCGTATGCCGGTCAATCAAGGTACATGAAAAGGGCTTCGGTGACAGAAGCCCTTTCGCACATTTTACTCAGTGTTTTTTGAACTGGTCTAATACGGGCGTGGTCTGGAAACACAGCAATGGGCCAAGCATCGCATATACTTGGCTGGTTTTCCCTCACTCACCTTATTCTTGGGTGCTTCGGCTTCCCTTTATTTAAAATAATGTGTAAGAAGAGGGGGAATCTATTTCGTTAATGCACTGAAAATAGTTTTATTTTGTACCTTTTTAATCAATTCAGTTAAATATGAAAGGAAAAACCAATGATTACAGAGCACCATGATTTTGCCGCGGAACACCCGGAGCACCATGAAAAAATCCATGACTTGAAAATGAATAATGGCCATTTCGCAAAGTTGTTTGATGAATATCATGAGGTAAACAAAGAAATTCTTCGCATTGAAAAAGAAGTTGAGGCCGCCTCTGATGAGCGCCTGGAAGATTTAAAAAAGAAACGCCTGCACTTGAATGATGAGATGATGGCCATGTTGGCGAAAGCAGCATAAAAACAAAACCGCAGGACAAACAGCCTTCCCTTCAAGGCGGGGCTGTCTGTCCGTTTTTATTTATTGGGACCGTCTTATAACCAAATATAATTTTCTCATTCAGTCGTAAGAGTAACGATTGTCGATGATAGTATTTGTAAAAGGGGGGGGGCGTCTAAACGATTTGCAAATTGCGGAACAAAAAGTACCGGTAATCATGGAGCAAATAGCCTCGCTCGCTCAAGAAAACGAACAAACATATATCGGGCTAACCGATCACATTTGTGCCGGACGTGAAATATTGCGCAATCTAAGAGAGGTAGAATTGCCTGAGGCAAAAGAGGAAGCATCCGTTCATGGCGATTTTCAATCAGCACAGCGTGTAAATGTTCTAAAGCAGACAGAAGAAACGCTGGAGTACCAACTCACTATTCTGGAGCAAGCCAGACAAGGTACGGTAATAGGAACAAGCCAGTTGATGGATATGGACAACGCTATTCGTAGCAATCGCATGGACAGCCCGGAACGCTTGCAAAGAGCAATCGATCGTTTACAAGCGATCGAAACCCAATTATCCGCGCAAGCCACATTGAATGCAGATATGGAGTCAACGAGGGAGGAAAAGCGGATTGAGCTTGAACAACTCACTGGCCGGGTTCTGGCCACAATAAGTAATAATAACACGGAAAATAATAACGCGTTGCCTGATGCCACAGAATTTACAGCAATACCGGCCTCTGTTGAACATAATGATAAACATTACGCTCAACATCCCGGTCTTGATTAAAGTTAATTTCTCATAAAACATTGCCTTAAGGGGTATAAGCCATGACCCAGAAACAATTTTATACAGTGATAACCTTCTGCCAGAGCAACGCGATCTGGTGCGCCGCATTGGCAGCGGTGATATCACCAGCTTTGCCAGCCAGCCCTATATGATGGGCGACAGCAAAGGCAAAAGCGGATATTGCGAATGGGTCGAGGCGAAAAAATCGGTAGCAAACCAGACATGGTCACTTAAAAAACATACCCAGTTTTTGAGCGCGGATCCGGCAGAAAACGAGCATGCACCGCATCAAACCAAAACCATTATGAGCGGTATCTGCTTCTTCGATGCGCTGCATTATGCCGCCACAGAGCAGGATTATCGACAGAAATTAGGATGCCATGAAATTGGCTATGATCATTCCGATTTAATGATTGAAGATCTATCAATAGAAGCAGTGTGTGAGCAAACCAATCAACCACTTGATCTAAAAAACCTGCCTCTACCGGCCGCAAATGGGGATATTCTGGTTGATGGCACCTATTCGTTAGCCGCCAGAAAAATCGCAAAACAGACCGCCGCGGCAGACCTTCTTCCTGCCCAGAGTCAGAGCCAATATCTGGCGGCGCAAACGAAAGAGGCTTTGCTACCGGGGCAGGTCCGTGAATTATTTAGTGCTCAGAGCGGCCCTAATCCCAGCAATCTTCCAGATACAATAAACCGGGAAAAGCTGTTCGAGCAATTGGATGAAGCCAATAAACGCGCCTCAAAGGTTTGCGGTAAAGCCATTTTTAAAATGTACGGAAAGACAATCGAGCCAACTTTTAGCGACTATCAAGTGCTAACGTATAATGAGTATATAAATGATTCTGGCGCTCGTGGAGATTCATACCGTGAGCATATTAGGTCGAGAACTGGGGCGGGGAATTTCCAAGCAGGTACCGCTCTTTTTGTTATCGCTAGCTTAGTAAGCAGTGGAGTTACAGGAGTAATTGTGCATCAGGGCGGCGGCGGTCTAGGATTCGTTGTCGGGGCAGTATTGCCAAGCGTTGCCGCCATTGGTTTCGCTATGAATACCAGTTTTGGACAGGAAATGCGGCGTTTGCGTTCGGCCGCTAAAAAACTGCCTGATACCATGCCGTATAAATCTATGCTGCAGGATTTTGTCAAAGCAGCGGAGGGCAACGCCCATTTCGGCCGTGCGGCGCAATTACTGGAAAATAGTTCTAGTCATATCAAGGAAAGAACATTGAATAAAGGTCTGCGCCAGATTCAAAAGGGCGCTGATATTCTGGAATTTTCTCCCGAACAGACAGCTCAATTAAAATCAGCGTTTGAAAGCCGCAATTTTCCTAAACAAGAAACCTTTGTAAAAGGTGTTAATGACCTTTACATAGCCCTGCAAGGGGAACATGCAAATACAAAAAAAGCAATCCTTACGCATGCCGAGGTCGGCGAAGAAGAAATCAATAGATGTTTGGCAATTTAAGCTACGTAGCAGTTTTGTGTAGTAAAACGCAAGAGAAAGACTTTTTTAGCGGATTACAAGTGTATCAGCGGGCTGCGGCGGAAGTGGTGGGCCCGGCCGGACTTGAACCGGCACGTCCATACGGACAACAGATTTTAAGTCTGCAGCGTCTACCATTCCGCCACGGGCCCTTAAAATGCAATTTTAGTAAATAAGCACAATTAAATCGCTCTGGCAATCCTTGGCTTTACGCTGTCCGCAGTTTTTTTGTTTTCCAGCAATGCATCGATACTATCAATGAATAAGTGCCCCTTTGTTGTCAGGTAGATTTCCTTACGGCGGCGTTCTTGCGCAGAAACCTGGACACGTACCAGGCCATAAGGCTCCCCTTTTTGGCGCGTGTTCGAAAGTGCCCCGACAATACGGGACACGGTCGACATGGATAGTTTGGTTTCCTCTGCCAGTTTCGAGATTGACAACCCTTCATTTAAAGAGATGACGCTGAGGGCTACCGCATATTGCAAGGGAAATTCGGGGTCGATTTTCTGCAGTTCGCGTAAAAGTTTTAGAAAGTCCTTGATGCGGTCCATACAAATATTCCTGTCGTTTTTCTAGTTTCAATGCATTTGGGCCTGAAACAATGATTCTGATTTTAGGGATATCTATTACTACCTCATTTTTGCAAGTATGGATTGCAAAAAATGGATAAATCCCGAAATCATGGTTCCATTCCAAATGGGCGGCAAATACATTGCCGCATCTCCAATATGTATACATTGATGAATTCCCGCACAGAGTAAGGCTTATGCCTTTATTATTATTCCTTTTACATATCCTTTCTGGGTGTGTTTGTCAAATTTTACTGTTTTGTTTTTGTAAAATAGAAAGCAGTAATGCTTGCTGGCTCCATTCGTTCTGTGCGATCTCTATAAAGCGGGTGTGTCCTAATAATGCTTTATTATCAATGATATATATGTTTCCCTGCGGCAGGCCGGAGATCGTAATTGGCGGGGCCGAGAAGACGTGAATGTCCTTTTCTATAGTATAGAATGCACATCCTTGCATGCTTTTTACTGTAGAAAAGTCAAGATGCAGGGCAGATAGAGTATTGAATTTGCATGCGTCAATTGTTGCGTAAGTCATGTCTGTTGCGCCAAAGGAGGCATTTATCATGCTCGCGTTTTTCAGGCTGGTTTCGGCCAGGCATGCACCCACCAGATTGGTGTCTTCCATGTTGGCGTTGTCTAAATGACTCTCTGAGATATTGGCGTTGCTGAGGTTGCAGTGCCGTAAATCTGCACAAAATAGTTGCGCTGTATCAATATTTGCGCAGCTTAGGTTTTTATAGCTCAGGTCTGCATGGCTCAGATCAATATTCTGTGCCACGGCATCTTCAATGCAATCCTTATCACTATTGTAGTATCCTTCATGTATTGTCAGGCCGTTATTTTTATTTCTTATTATTATATGTTTCATTAGTTTCCCCATCAAATCGTTTAAAAAGTTGATATATAGAAACTATTAATTTTTTAAAAATGCAACTGTTAATTTAATAATTTTTTATATTTTTTATGATTAGGTTGTGTTGGCGGGGGTGTTGCGCATAATATTTATATCATAAGTTGCATTTTCTTTTAATTGTATAGACTAAAGTATAGTTTGATCCTGATTTGTTATGCCTTGCCATAGAGTTAAAATGATCTTACTTCTTTGATAATGAGTAAAAATAAAGAAATGGAATCGCTGGAATCCGGGGTTAAAATAATTCGGTCCTATGTGCGCGAATTGCCCGAGACCCCGGGCGTGTACCGTATGATCGGTGATAAGGAGGAGGTCTTATATGTGGGAAAGGCCAAAGCCTTGAAGCGCCGCGTGACATCTTATACCCAAATTACAAAACTGCCTATTCGTCTGCAGAGGATGGTAGCCTTGACCCGCCGTATGGAGTTTGTACATACCCATACCGAAGTCGAGGCGTTGCTGCTGGAATCGAATTTAATTAAGAGGCTAAAGCCGCGTTATAACATTTTGCTGCGTGATGATAAGAGTTTTCCTTATATTCTTATTACAGGCGATCATGATTACCCGCAGATTACAAAGCACCGGGGTGTTAAACGCCGTAAAGGTGAGTATTTTGGTCCGTTTGCTTCCGCAGGGAATGTAAATAGAACCATTGCGGCGCTTCAACGTGCTTTTTTGCTGCGTAATTGTACTGATGGAAACTTTGCTACCCGCTCGAGGCCTTGCCTGCAATATCATATTAAACGATGTACCGCGCCTTGTGTCGGCTATGTTAGTAAGGAGGAATATGCCGAGCAAATAGCAGAGGTATTGGAATTTCTTTCAGGCGAAAGCCGTTCAATACAGGAACGGTTTTCAAGGAAAATGCAAAAGGCCAGTGATGATCTGGAGTTCGAGGAGGCGGCCAAGTTCAGGGATCGCATCCGTGCCCTGACCTCCATTCAATCATCGCAGGATATAAATGTGCAGGGGGTAAAAGATGCTGACGTGATGGCTTTAACGCAAGATGGTGGCAAGACGTGCATTCAGGTGTTTTTCTTCCGAGCGGGGCAGAACTACGGCAATGCGTCTTATTTCCCCCGTCATCAGGAAGGGGAAGCGCCGGAAGTCATCTTAAGTGTTTTTATGGCGCAGTTTTACGAAAATAAACCCGTACCAGCCGATATTTTGGTCAGTTTAGTGCCTGAAGATAAAGAGTTATTGCAGGAGGCTTTAAGTTATAAATCAGGCCATAAGGTACGTATCGTGAAGCCGGTACGCGGAACGCGCAGACGTTTGATAGAATTTGCCACGACAAATTCACGGCATGCCCTGCAGCGCAATATGATGGAGAGCTCATCTCAGGCTAAACTGCTGGACGGTGTGGCGGAGCTTTTTGCAATGGATTCCAGACCATCTCGTATTGAGGTGTATGATAATTCGCATATTTCCGGAACCAATATGGTTGGCGGCATGATTGTTGCCGGGCCTGACGGTTTTAACAAAAGCGCTTATCGTAAGTTTAATATAAAGCTCGCCGATGCTTCGGATGATTACGGTATGATGCGCGAGGTCTTAAATCGCCGTTTTCAGAGGGCGTTAAGGGAAGGGGTTGAGAAGGGGGATGAATCCTGGCCAGATTTATTATTAATCGATGGCGGGCTTGGGCAATACAATGCTGTGCAAGAGGTATTGGAAGACTGCGGAGTTCTGGATAGTGTTACACTTGTTGCTATATCCAAGGGGCCGGACCGCCATGCCGGGCGTGAGAAGTTTTTTATGGATGGTAAATTCGGCTTCCAGCTTCCTGTTAACGACCCTGTTTTACACTTTTTGCAAAGATTACGCGACGAGGCGCACCGTTTCGCAATAGGGGCGCACCGGGCCAAACGGCATAAGGATATTAAAGTTTCAGCGTTGGATAATATTCCGGGAATTGGCGCCAAGCGGAAAAAGGCTTTATTGTTGCATTTTGGGTCTGCGAAGGCTGTGGAAACTGCTGCTGTTGCCGATTTGCAGAGAGTTGAAGGTATTTCTGCCGCCGTGGCGCAAAAGATTTATGACCATTTCAATTAATGAAACGTTATGTATTTTTAAGTCTGCCCGTATGTAAAAAAAATCATTTTTTTTCCTTTGCATTTCAGTCTATTAAGTCATTGTTATGAAAATATTGAAATTCTTAGGTTGCACAGGCAAAAATCCCGTGTTAACGTCCGTTCCAATTCAGAAAATTATTGTTAACCTATGTCGTGACTTTAAGGTCGTGACGATGCATTGAAAGGCACCATTATATGTTTCATCGTGTGAAATCAGAAGCTGAGAAAAGCCCCTCTCAACAAGCACAGCCTGAAGCCGCCAAGAGTGAGATGCCACAGGCCGATACGAGCAAAGCCGATGAGGTAGTTCGTTCCATGCAGAAAGATAATACTGCAGAGGCGGATAAAGCCGTTGCAGCCGTTAAAGCGGAAACATCCCAGACATCATCAACAACAACTCAGCAAAAGGAAGCACCGATGAGCGAGACACCAGAAACACAAAATGAAGATAACACAACAACGAAAGCTGTAGATATTCCTTCTTCTACATATGGCGCGCAGCCAGCTGGCCGTGCGGCTTATCCGGGAAGCTCATACAGTGGCTATGGCGCGCAGGCGATGGGTTCAGCACAGAGCGCGACTTCACACTCTTCGGATGAACGCCGTCTTGTGATTGGTCAAGGCATTACCATGTCTGGTGAGATTGAGCATTGTGACATGCTTTTGGTTGAAGGTACGATTGAGGCCGCTTTGAAGGGCGCTAAATTATTGGAGATTTCACAAACTGGTACATTTTATGGAACAGTTGAAATTGATGAAGCCCAGATATCAGGCCGTTTTGAAGGCGATATCACCGTTAATGGTCGTTTGACTGTTGCGGCGGGTGGTGTTATCACCGGATCAATTTCTTATAAGGAATTGCAAATCGAAGCCGGTGCGACGATTGATGGTAAATTGACACCTTTGAAAGAAGGGGCCACAAGCGCATCACGTCCAGCTGCTAAAAAAGAAAAGTCTGCGAAAGAAGCCGCAGCATTGGCAAAAGCAAAAGAAATTAAAGAACAGCAGCAGCCAGCAAATAATGAAGACGGTGAATTGTTCAGTGCAACAGCAGCTGAATAATTCTACGGAAACGGCGAGTTATGAAACTGTGTACTCTAATTAATCCAATCAAAATAAGAAGCCAGGCACAGCCTGGCTTCGCTTTAATGGCGCCGCGTCATATAACGGTGTTGTTTTCTGTTTTGGCTATTTTTGCTGCGTTCCTTAGCTTCGCGGGCGCTACGAAGGATTTTACCTTTGAGGTTCCAAAGGCTGAGGCTGCAACGGCTATGGTTGATGGGGTTGATCCGGTTTTCACCAATACGCAAACCCGCTATATACAGCGGGCTTTAAGCGCGCGTCATGATAATTTGTACAAATTAAGGGGGGGCGCGGTACGAACAGCCTTGGGCGAACCGGGATTGGTGCGGGCCGATGCCCCTACGGTTGTTTGGCAATATCGTAGCCGGGAATGTGTTTTGGACATTTATTATAAATCCGAAGACGCGGATGTGAATTATGCGCCTGTTGTCTATTATGAGGTTCGGAGCCGTCAAAATGGGGTAGAAGCGGTGCAGCCCGGGTCACAAAGTTGCCTTGAATCCCTGTTACCGTCTGTCAGTGCTCCGCGCATGATCAGTGTGAGCGCTTTTTATAAATCCTATTTGAAATAGAGCATATAAGGTTCATTTGCGTTTTATATGCGTTTGTCTTTTGAGTGGCACAAATCGGCAACCATGCATGTCTCGCATAAGGGTGTGCGCGCCTTGCAGGTGTACCGGCCATGCAGAATGAGCCAATGATGCGCGTGCATTGCGTATTCTTCTGGCACTATTTTTTCCAGCCTGGCCTCAACTTGATCGGGCGTTTTCCCCGGGGCGATGCCCAGGCGGTTACAAACACGAAAGATATGCGTATCTACGGCCATGGTTGGCTGTTTAAAGATAATGTTTAAGACGACATTGGCCGTTTTTCGGCCTACGCCGGGCAGGGCCATTAATTCTTCGCGTGTACCGGGCACTTCGCCATTATGTTGTTTTATTAATATGTCCGATAGCGCAAGGACATTCCTGGCTTTTGTATTAAACAGGCCGATAGTCTTAATCGAATCGCGGATCTTTTCGAGCCCCAGATCCACCATTTTTTGCGGCGTGTCGGCTATCTGAAAAAGGTCTTTGGTGGCGCGGTTGACGCCTTCATCTGTGGCTTGGGCTGACAGAACGACCGCAACCAGCAAAGTAAATGCATTGGTGTATTTCAAATCGCTCTGCGGTTCCGGCTCAATGGCATGCAGGCGCCTGAAAAATTCATGTATATCGGCCTTCTTCATAAAAATATTTTAGCGGATTTTTGAATGATCGCAAGAAACGGATTGGCTTTATTTTGCTTACGTTTTACGGTGGAGCATGAGCAGTTCACAGCCGCATCTAAATAATGCACATTCGTTTCATATGGATGTTATCGCCGATAGCATTGATTATATCGTGGCGCATCACACGCAGCAGCCGGACCTTGGCTTTTTGGCGCGGCGTGCGGGATATGAGCCCTCCTATTTTCAAAAATTGTTTAAGCAGAAAGTGGGAATAAGCCCGAAGCGGCTGCAGCAATATCTTAATATGCGTTATGCGCGGGAGTTATTGGAGCAAGGGCGCTCTACATTAGATGCAGCCCATCATGCTGGGTTGTCGGGCAATGGCCGCCTGCATGATTTATTTGTCGTCTGTGAAGGGGTAAGCCCCGGGCAGGTGCAGGGGCGAGGGCGCGGTTTGATTATAACCGTGGGCGTGCGGCCCAGTATCTGGGGGCATATAGTTATCGCCAAAACTGATAAGGGTGTGTGTTGGTTGGGGTTTTTGATGAACCAGAGTGAAGCGCATTGTATGAAGCGCATAGCGGCGCATTGGCCGTGTGCAACTATTTTGCGTGATGATGCCGCGGTGCAGGCTGAAGCCGAATTGTTGATGCAAATCTGGAGCGGTTCGAGTGATCCGGAATCAAAATTAAGGTTGGATTTATATGGAACGAATTTTCAATTGCAGGTCTGGCAGGCTTTGTTGAAGATCCCGTTGGGCGCAATATGGACCTATAAGGATATCGCGGAGAATTTAGGGCGGGCAAGTGCCAGCCGCGCTGTGGGTAATGCAGTGGGGGCAAATCCAGTGTCCTTGTTCATACCGTGTCACCGGGTTATACGGGCTAGCGGCATTATTGACAATTATGGTTGGGGCAGCCCGCGCAAAAAGTTATTGTTGGCGATGGAAGCCATGGGGGCAACAGAAGGGTGACGCTAGTCATTCAGGCCAAGAACATCTCTCATCGAGTATAAACCGGCAGGCTTTTCTTTTGCCCATTGTGCGGCCTTTAGGGCGCCGCGGGCAAACAGGGCCCGGTTGGTGGCGCGGTGCGTCAATTCCAGGCGCTCCCCGTCACCAAAGAAAAACACGGTGTGTTCGCCCACAACATCACCGCCGCGAGCAACAGAAAATCCGATCTCGCCAGATTCCCGTTTGCCATTGCGGTCTGATTGAACAGGGGAGGGGAGTTCTGTATTGCGGCCGCTGGCTGCGGATTGTCCAAGTGCCAGCGCGGTGCCGGATGGGGCATCAATTTTATTGTTGTGGTGCGTTTCAAAAATTTCAATATCCCAGTCATCAGGCGCTAAAGACCGCGCAGCTTTTTCAACGAGCGCGCTAAGGAGGTTGACGCCCAGACTCATATTTGCTGCGTAAACGATGGGGGTGGATTTTGCGGCCTCTGCAATGCTTTGTTCTTGATCGGCGCTTAACCCTGTGGTGCCGATAATGAGTATTTTCTTATGTTTAGCCGCCAGTTCCGCATGCTGCAGTGTGCCTTCGGGTAATGTAAAGTCAATTACAGCATCAGATTTTTCAAATAGTGCGTCAGCATCCGTGGTTGTAAACATGCCGCTGATGTTGTCATGTCCTTTACGGGATGTTCCCCCGGCCAGCTCAAGTGATTTCCATTTTCCTGACTGTAATTCGTGAACCAATAATTGTCCGACACGCCCTGTGTATCCAGTAATACCGATTTTCATGCTATGCGTCCCCCTCTTCTTGTGTTTCATATTCTTCAAGTTCGACAATGATGGTAGCATACATGAAATTGCTGAAGGGGATATTGATTTTTCCCATGCGCCCGGCCTGTAAGAGGGGGCGTAGATCGCCCATCAAAAACCAGCGATTGTCGAAAGGAAGATCGCTTTTTGTGGCGAGAACATCGTAACCCAGCGATTGCGCCTGATCGGCAATGCTCATGCAAAGGCGGTCCAATTCATCCTGGGGCATGCCTTGTTCTTGAAGGCACATGGAAAATCCCTGGTTTTTGGTTTGGTAATACCTGTACCCGCCACGTAGGCCGCTAACCAGACCCAAAGAAATTTTTAGGCCCAGTTTTTTTTCAATCATTGTCTTGTGAATTTCATCATAATGAAAATTAAGACGGGTCAGGTTGGTGTTAAACGACATGCATATAAAATGGGAGCGATCGACTAGTCTTTCAAGTCGTCCCAGAACTCCTTCATCTTGGTGAAAAATCCGGCCGATTCAGGGGAGTGCTTGTTGCCGGCCTTTTCGCTGCCGATCGTTGTATCAAGTTGTGATAACAGGTCTTTTTGTTTTTTATCCAGATTGACCGGGGTTTCAACGAAGATCTCGATATACATATCGCCTCTGGTGTCAGAGCGAAGAACTGACATGCCTTTTCCTTTTAGCCGGAATTGCTGGCCGGTCTGCGTGCCTTCCGGGATTTTGACTTTCGCGCTGTTGCCTTCAATTGTGGGTACTTTCACATCGCCTCCCAGGGAGGCTTTTGTGACTGTGATTGGCACGCGGCAGTAAAGATTGGCGCCATCGCGTTTAAACAGCTTATGCGGCTTAATGGCGATTAAGACATACAGGTCCCCTGCTGGCCCACCGCGCACTCCGGCTTCGCCCTCACCATTAAGGCGTATGCGGCGCCCATGCTCAACACCGGCCGGAATTTTTACCTTTAAGGTCTTCGTGCGCTTGATTCGGCCTTCACCGCCGCATTTTTTACAGGGGCTTTGTATTGTTTGGCCCTGGCCGTTACAGGTGGGGCAGGTGCGTTCTATGGTGAAAAAGCCTTGCTGTTGGCGAACGCGTCCGACGCCCCCGCATGTGGGGCATTGCTCCACAGATGAACCGGCTTCTGCACCGCTTCCGCTACAAGCATCACATTCTTCATTCAAGGGGAGTTTTATGCTGGCTTCTTTACCATGGAATGCTTCTTCCATGGTGATTTCCAGTGTGTATTGAACATCGGAGCCGCGTGTTTGGCTGCTGCGTCCGCCGCGTCCTCCCATGAAGTCACCAAACATGTCTTCGAATATGTCTGAGAAATTGCCGGCCCCAAATCCGCCAGCCCCCGCGCCCATTGAGCCATCAAAGGCCGCGTTACCGTAGCGGTCATAAGCGGCGCGTTTTTGTTCGTCTTTTAAAACATCATAGGCTTCGTTGATTTCTTTGAACTTGGCCTCGGCTTCCGGATTGTCCTTGTTTTGATCCGGGTGGTATTTCATCGCCATTTTGCGGTATGCCTTTTTGATGCTATCGGCATCAGCATCACGGGACACGCCAAGGGTTTTGTAAAAATCTTTTTCGCTCATGTTTTATATACTTTTATATGCTTTTGCTATGTTCGTTTTTGCGGGGCGCTGAAAAAATTATTCAGGGTTTGTAAAAACCACGTTTTGGCCTCTGGGCTAGGGTTTTTATTATCATTGCCCGCACTCTTTTTTAGAGTTTTATATGTTTTTTTATTTTGCTTTAGAATTTGATTGTAGTGTGTTCTTTTTGCAGGCGTTTTTAGGTGTGCGTAGGCTTCATTGATGAGGCGAAAACGCAACTCGGACAAGCGGCGTTCCTGTGGGTTACGATCCGGGTGGAAGCGTTTTGCAAGTTTGTAATATGCGCTGCGGATATCTATGTCAGATGCCCCGGGTGATACTTGCAATATATCGTAATAGGATACGGATCCGCCAGTTTCTGTTTTCTTCATCATAAAAGCTCCGTCATGCGTTTTTGTTTATCTGATGAGAGGCTCGTAAGTTCTTTACAAGCCTCTCGTCATTGACCTTTATCTGCAACCGCGGGGATTACTTCTTCTCGTCCTCATCTTCTTCGATTTCAAGATCCATGATGTCGGCATCCACCACATCATCTTCCTTGTCATCGGATGAAGGCGCATTGGCGTCTGCAGGAGCGTCTTCCGCATTATCCGGCGCGCCCGCTGCTTCTTCTTGTGCTTTACGATAGGCCATTTCGCCCAATTTCATCCCGGCCTGAGATAAAGCATCTGCTTTGGCCTCAATGTCATCGGCTTTACCGGCTTCAATGGCAGACTTTAGATCTTCCATCGCGGCGTCGATATTGGCTTTTTCTTCGGCCGGCACATCATCGCCAAACTCCTCCAGCGATTTTTCGGTCGCATGGATCAGGCTCTCGGCTTTATTGGTGGCCTCGACAACGGCGCGGCGTTCTTTATCCGCATCTGCGTTGGTTTCGGCATCTTTGACCATCTGCTCGATATCGGCATCTGATAAGCCACCAGAGGCTTGAATACGGATTTGTTGTTCCTTATTCGTAGCCTTGTCTTTGGCATGAACGTTCACGATACCATTTGCATCAATATCG
>DENS01000017.1:0-63834 GCA_002359735.1 Micavibrio sp. UBA2638 | reverse complement strand
TTTGCATCAATATCGAATGTAACTTCGATTTGAGGAACGCCGCGCGGAGCCGGCGGAATTCCAACCAAATCAAATTGTCCCAGCAGTTTGTTGTCTGCGGCCATTTCACGTTCCCCCTGGAAAACGCGGATCGTTACGGCGTTCTGACTATCCTCCGCTGTAGAGAATACTTGTGATTTTTTGGTTGGGATGGTTGTGTTGCGCTCAATCAAACGTGTGAACACGCCGCCCAGAGTTTCAATACCCAGCGATAGCGGCGTTACGTCCAACAAAAGAACATCTTTGACGTCCCCTTGTAAGACACCGCCCTGGATAGCAGCCCCGTCAGCGACAACTTCGTCAGGGTTTACACCTTTGTGCGGGTCCTTCCCGAAGAAGTCTTTCACGGTTTCGATGATTTTTGGCATACGGGTCATACCACCAACCAAAATCACATCATCAATTTCAGAAGCCTTGATACCAGCATCTTTTAAGGCGGCTTTGACAGGGTCAATGGTGCGCTTTACAAGATCTTCGACCAGAGATTCCAATTTGGCGCGGCTCATCTTGATGTTCAAGTGCTTCGGGCCATTGGCATCAGCTGTGATGAACGGAAGATTGACTTCGGTCTGTGATGAGCTGGAAAGCTCAATCTTTGCTTTTTCTGCCGCTTCTTTCAGGCGTTGCAGGGCCAGCTTGTCTTCGCGAAGGTCAATGCTTTGTTCTTTCTTGAATTCATCGGCCAGATAATCAATGATGCGGCTGTCAAAGTCTTCCCCACCCAGGAACGTATCCCCGTTTGTGGATTTTACTTCAAATACGCCGTCACCGATTTCAAGAACGGATACGTCAAATGTACCGCCGCCCAAGTCATAAACAACGATTGTACCACTTGCTTTTTTATCAAGACCATAGGCCAATGCGGCGGCCGTTGGTTCGTTAATAATGCGCAATACTTCCAGCCCGGCAATCTTACCGGCGTCTTTTGTCGCCTGTCGCTGGGAGTCATTGAAATAGGCCGGAACCGTAATGACGGCTTGCGTGACCTTTTCACCAAGGAAGTTTTCGGCCGTCTCTTTCATCTTCCCCAAAACCATTGCGGAGATTTGTGACGGGGCGAATTTTTCGCCATCGACCTCGACCCATGCATCACCATTGTCGCCTTCGACGACTTTAAACGGGGCTTTTTTAATCAGGTCTTTTGCTTCGGCGTCGTTAAAACGGCGGCCGATCAAACGTTTGATCGCATAAAGCGTGTTGTTGGGGTTTGTCACGGCCTGACGCTTTGCAGGCTGTCCCACCAGACGCTCACCATCTTTGGTGAAGGCGATCATGGATGGGGTTGTGCGTGTGCCTTCTGAGTTTTCGATGACACGGGGTTCGTCACCGTCCATGACGGCAACACAGGAGTTTGTTGTACCTAAATCGATACCGATTACTTTGCTCATTTTATACCTCTTACAGTTTGGCGAATAATTTTGAAGAGCCCTACCATAGGCGCCCCTCGGTTCATTCCCTTTGGTTACACACATATATATTGTTGATAGCGGACTATATCAATTGCTTATGCGGAATACCAGAGGCAGATGCAGATTTTTCACAGAGAATTTTACCATGTAAAAAATCCGTATCACATTCCTTAATACGCAATGACCGGTCAAATGGATCAATCAGGTCGTAATAATTATAATTCTGAACTGGGCGATGCCCCATAATTATGGGATGGAATGCCCTCAGGGAAAAGAAAGTTCTTCTCCTTCTCGCTTAAGGGGGCCAAAGATAATCGATGCGCGACGATGTACTGGGCCGTGGCGCGGCGCAGATCATCCTGAACCTGTTTAAAGTCTATGTTTAATCCGCCGGTTGTATTGGCGCTTTCTTGCTTTTTCTCCGCTTGAGCCTGCGCTTGGGCTTGGGTTTGAGCTCTGTAATTTGTATTGGGCCAAATATTTAACAGGGTGCCCATGTTCTTAAAGGTGGCAGACCAAAACGCCTTTGATAAAGGGGAAATGGGTGCGGTTTTTTCACGCAAGGCTTCCAGTGTCTGGTTATGGCGCTGTTCCATAATGTTTCCGGCGCGGCGCAAAATGGCTTCGTGCTGCGCTCCCCTTAAACCTAACTTACTGATAATATCATGTAGTAAATCTGTCACGTTGTCTTCTGAATGGAATTGCGGATCAACACTCATAATAAACCTCAAATTTTTCAATCTGGGTGTTCTTATGAAATATTTTTTCTTTTATGTCAATAGATGTTGTGGTTTTTTTGGGGGGGCGGGGATGGATTGTCTGGCAAGGCTGGATGGATTGATCTGTGATTGATCCGGGCTTTAATATGCGGGCTTCGTTCGGCCCGCACCTGATTTTTTAAGCCTCGGTATCCAGATTATGCCCGGGGTCTGATGAACCGGGAGCAGCCCCGCCGCCCTGACCATCATCTTTGACAACGCCAACCCGGGCGGGACGGATCAGGCGGCCATGCAGCGTATAGCCGGTTTCCATGACCTGAATAACGGTTCCCGGGGCTTTGTCGGGCATCGGGGTTTCGAACATGACTTCGTGGAAATTCGGGTCAAATTTTTGGTCAAGCGGATCAAGTTTTTGCAGGCCGTTTTTTTCAAAGGCGCGCATTAATTCCCTTTCGGTCGCTTCAATACCATCAATCAGATTGGCGATACGTTCATCGCTTTTGACGTCATCGGGAATGGCATCCAAAGCGCGGCGCAGGTTATCGGCAACGGGTAACATTTCACGGCTGAAACCTGATACGGCAAATTTGCTGGCGTCATCACGTTCTTTCAAGGCGCGGCGTTTGGTATTTTCGGCATCGGCAACGGCACGCAGCATTTTGTCTTTTGTTGCGTCCAGTTCGCCTTGCAGGGCCTCCACTTTGTGCTGCAGCGCTTCATATTCGGCATCGTCTGCCATGCCTGCGTTTTCCGGCGCCGGTTGGGGCGCCAATGGGTCGTGGTCCTTTTTTGCGTCATACATGGCCTGGGCTTCGGCCTCTAAACGCGCGGATCGCTGTGCCAAACTTTCTTCCTGATGACTTTCCTGATTATTTGGCTCGTTATTTCCTTCACCGGCGGCGGTATTGTTCGTCATTTTTACTCTCCAGTTGTTTATGTGGCGCTTTAATCGGCGCTGCCTGGTATCATCGCGATGATATCAATACCAGTTTCTTTATCATATTGTCCGTTTGGACCATAAAATGGTTCTTTAATATGGATTTGTCCAATGGTAACGGGCCCCGCACTCTGTTTTAATAGATCCAGTACGTCCCCTTTTGTGTCAAGAAAGTAGAATCGGTTGTGATTTCTGCCGGACGGCGTGTAGCCGGGGATTTGGTCTTCGACGGGGGCCAGCCCTTTAATTTTGGCAACGCGGGCCAATTGTTGAAGCTGGGTATCATGTTGTGTGAGGTCATCATCAAACATCGGAACATTTAAGACAACAGCGTTGGCAGGCAATGACCAGTATGTGTAGGGCTTCACTTTTTTGTTGGCAGGGTCGGTTAACGTCACTGAATGCTCCGTTATATCCATATCGCGGGATATGGTGAAGTATTTGGATTTAAACCGCATTTTTGTAATGTTGTTTTCAATCAATTGGGCGCGGTCAATGCTTGTTTCGACGCTAATGGACTGCTTGACGTCACAATCGGGGTTTTTATCCTGACTGCTTGGCGGTCTCATTAACGGCATTTTTGTATCCAGAACAAGTGCGGAGCCCATAATCTTTTGTTCAATTTCAGGTTCGTAGAGTTCGTAACAGCCCTGGACCTGTACGGGGATTGATGCGCGCAGGGTCAGGTGCCCTTCCGGTGCCTCCGGGTTATGTACGAATACATATTTAAACTCATCCAGCGGCAGGGAGCCGGTATAGCCAAGCTCCTCTATCTGATCCCGTGTTGGCCGCATCTCTTTACGGTTTGGCTTATAGGTATCATCAGCGGCGTAAGCATCGCTAGCGGATAGTGATGTCCCGGCCAGAAGGCAGATGGCGGCGGCCCCAAGGGTAATGGCTTTAAATGTATTCATATGTTTGGTCTCAGTATAAATTAAAATTTTGCACAAGATCGATCTGTTTGTTTCGATCAATAGCATACTATCTTAATAGTCATCGACAAGTCTTGCAATGACTTGTGAAGTATAATCCACCATTGGTATGATGCGGTCGTAATCCAATCGCGTGGGGCCGATGACCCCAATGGCGCCAACAATTTTTTCATCCGCGTTTCGATAGGGGGATAAAATCATGGACCAGCCGGATTGATCAAAAATTTCGTTTTCGGCGCCCAGATAGATTTGTACGCCTTGCGCATGCGAAACGTTATCGACCAGTTTTAACATGTTTTTCTGTTCTTCCAGATATCCGAGCAGGGTTCTGGCGCGTTCCAAATCTTCGATGGCTTTCACATCCTCTAATAAATGCGATTGCCCGCGAATAATAATGCGGCTGTCATTTTGTTCCTTGCCGAGAGGGACAGCAATGCCTTTTGCCACCAAATTGGCGGTTATCTTATCCAATTGAGTTTTATTGTCTTTGATATCCAGCGCAATGGTGCCTTGAATTTCCTGCAGGGTTTGTCCGTTTAGCTTACTGTTCAGAAAGTTTGAGGCCTGAATAAGCGCTGTTTCTGGCAGGTCTCGCGGGATGTCCATGATGCGGTTTTCAACCATACCGTTTTGCATGACCATAATTATGAGGGCCTTGCCAGGTTCTAAATTTACAAACTGTATCTGCTTAACGGGTTTCTCAATTTTGGGGGCAATCACCAGTGAGGCGCAGGCCGAAAGGTTTGATAACATGCCCGATGCATTGGCAATGACTTCATTAATGGATAATCCCTTTATGTTGCATTCGGCTTCAATGCGCAGACGTTCCTGTTTTGTAAGGGCGCCAATTTCCATCAACCCGTCAATATACAGTCGTAAGCCTCTTTCTGTCGGCAGGCGGCCTGCCGAAATATGCGGGGCGGCCAACAGGCCCATCTCTTCCAGATCGGCCATGGTATTCCGTATGCTGGCCGGTGACAGATTAAGATCAATTGATTTGGATATTGTTCGCGAGCCAACCGGGCTGCCTGTGTCCAGGTAGGATGAGACGATATAGCGAAATATTTCCCGGCTGCGTTCATTTAATTCTGTAATCATGCTTGTTACTATAAATGCTGAAGTTGAAATTGACAATTCGCATTAGGTGCGTAGAGTGTCGATAAAATTTATGACATATCATCAAACAAATAAACAAAGAGAGTAAGAATGACCAGACCATCAGGCCGCCAAGCCGGGCAAATAAGAGATGTTGAAATAATTCCAAACGTAAACAAACATGCCGAAGGGTCCTGTCTGGTGAAATTTGGCGATACGCATGTTCTTTGCCTTGCCTCTGTTGATGAAAAAGTACCGATGTGGATGCGCAATTCCGGTAAGGGATGGGTCACCGGTGAATATGGTATGTTGCCGCGATCAACCGGAAGCCGTATGGATCGTGAGGCCGCCAAAGGAAAACAATCGGGCCGCACGCAGGAAATCCAGCGCTTAATTGGCCGGGCCTTGCGCGCTGTCGTTGATTTTAAAGCCATGGGGGAGCGTCAGGTGCGCGTGGATTGTGATGTTATTCAAGCAGATGGCGGAACCCGCACCGCGGCGATTACGGGTGGATTTGTCGCCATGCATATGGCTTTCCAGCATTTGGTAAACATAGGTTTATTAGAGTCTGTTCCCATTACAGACACAGTTAGTGCCATTTCTTGCGGGGTTTATCAGGGCACGCCGGTGGCGGATCTTGATTATGATGAAGATTCAACGGCCGACACAGACGCCAATTTTGTCATTACCGGCAAGGGCGGCATTTGTGAGATTCAGGGAACTGCGGAAAAAGAACCTTTTAGTGAAGATGAGTTCTTTGCGCTTTTATCTTTGGCAAAACAAAGCTGTAACGAGCTGACGGCCTTGCAAAAGAAGGTTCTTGGACTATAGGCTTTCTTTTTTCTTGCAATTTTACCTCACAGTTATGTAAGGTGCGCTTATGAAAAATGAAGCCAATAAAGTTTTTGACGCGCAAGATGGTTTAGACCCGAATATTATCACGGGGAACGCCTTGCAGGGACAGTTTGAAATAGTTAAACATGAAGCCAGCGGGCAGGTTGAATCTGTACTGGAGTTTTGGCTGCATCCCGACCTTGCGGACGAATTTGATAATAATGAGCACCTGAGCGGCGCAGACAATTCAATAAAGCGCTTTATAGTTCTGGAAGACGGAGATACCCCGCAAGAGGCGTTTAAAGCGCTGGATAAGGCGATGATATACTTATTTGCGCTGCAGGGGGTCAATGACGCAAAAATCATGCGTGATCGTAATGATCAAATTGTTTTGCAGCCTGTGGAATACACGCTTTTGGATGTAAAAGGCGCCATGAATGTTGCGGCAGATACATACGGCGCGCGTAAATTATTGCACTCTCAAGCCTGGACCGTGCAAACAGGCCACCAAATTTTAAAGAATTATTTCAACGCGATGGAACTTGGTGAGTGTACTTTGCAGGGCAATGTTATTTCCTTTCCTGATTTTTGTGAGCCAGAACCCGCGCAGCCCGATGTAACGGTTACCATTCATAATGATGCTACGATGACGTTATCTTACGATAACAGTGTCGGGGAGAGCGTTGCCGAGATGATGCCGTTTGATTATCAGGGCATGATTGATATGATGACAAGAATTTGTAAACTTGGTGTGCTAAGAGGGCTTACTGAGCACACTGATTTTGATTTGTTTACCAATGTTTTCATGGTTATGGATGGTCGTTCGCCAGAGGCATTAATTCAGGACATTGTTCCCGTCAAGGATGATGATCCCTTACATGCTGCCGCGCTACAGGCCTTTCTTGAAATGGGGACCCCCAAAATTAGTGACTTGAATTAGGGGTATTTTCCTGTAATTTAAGTCCTTGTAGTCAGATTCTTGGATCGGGGGGATTGTTCCATGATTGATTTAAATGATGAGGACCTTGTTATTGCCTCTCATAATCAGGGGAAGGTGCGCGAAATTGCGGAGCTTCTCAAGCCATATGTCAGCCGTTTTTATTCTGCTTCAGATTTGGATTTGGCCGAACCCGAAGAAACGGGAAAGACCTTTATCGCCAACGCGCTGTTAAAGGCCAGAGCGGCGGCGGAGGCGTCCGGTAAGGTGGCTTTGGCCGATGATAGTGGCCTAAGCGTTTGCGCCCTGAACGGGGATCCGGGGATTTATTCTGCACGTTGGGCAGGTGAGCCGCGTGATTTTAATGTCGCGATGGAACGCGTTCATAATGAATTGGGGGATTCGGCCGACCGTTCTGCTGCTTTTATGTGTGTTTTGGCGCTGGCGTGGCCCAATGGCGATGCGCAAACTTTTGAAGGGCGTATTGATGGGGAAATCGTATGGCCGCCCAGGGGGGAGCGCGGTTTTGGTTATGATCCGATTTTTGTGGCAAAGGGGATGCAGCGAACATTTGCAGAAATTGATCCGCAAGACAAACATAGAATCAGTCACCGCGCCAATGCTTTTCAAAAATTGGAAATGAATTTAGTTCATTTAAGAAAATGACCTAACGTACTGTAGTAGAAGCGCAAAGTTGCTATTTTCATATTTAATACTTGACTCGGGCCATGTATTTCTTCTATAAATCAGCGCACGAGCCTTATGAATGAAAAGGATTAGATTATGAAAGTTTTCACCAAACAGACACTAAAAATTCAAGCTGCGGTTATGGTCGGTCTTATGGCCGGTTCTGAAGATGCGCTTGCTTCTGCTAATAACTTTAGTGATATTGCCCGCAATATTAACAATTCGATTGAAGAATTGCCCGGTCTGGTAACGGGTCTGTCTTATATGATGGGTTTGCTATTTGGTACATTGGGTATCATGAAAATTAAAGACCATGTCGAAAACCCGACGCAAACGCCTTTGAAGGATGGGGCTGTTCGATTGGCCGCTGGTGGCGCTTTGTTTGGATTGCCGATTGTTTTTGAATCTATGTTGAACACAATCGGAACAACCAACGCAGGTGTGGAACCGGCGGAGCTTAACCGCGTTATATTTAACGTACGATAATCACGTTACAATATCATGTTTAAAGAAGGCCAGATCGGGGTATATATCCACTGGCCTTTTTGTTTGTCCAAATGTCCGTATTGTGACTTTAATGTTTATTTGCGCCGAGAACATGATGCGCAAGACTGGTTAAAGGCCTATTTACAGTCCATTCGTACGTATCAATCACTTATGCCCGGTCGCGAGGTTGTTTCTATTTACTTTGGCGGGGGCACGCCATCTTTAATGGCGCCGAATGAAGTGCGGGCCATTATCGATGAGGTCACGGGCGGCTGGGGCGTCTCTGACCAGGTTGAAATTACGCTGGAGGCCAACCCGACCTCAACGGAAATGAACAAATTTGAGGCCTTCAGGCAGGCCGGTGTCAATCGTTTGTCTTTGGGGGTGCAATCCTTGCGGGATGAGGCTTTGTCATTTTTGGGGCGGCTACATAGCTCTGATGATGTGCGGCGCGCTCTGGGCATTGCCAGTAAAGTGTTTGACCGGTTTACATTTGATTTGATTTACGCAAGACCCGGACAGACATTGACCGGTTGGAAGCAGGAACTGCAAGAGGCTATCCCTTTGATGAAAGGGCACCTTTCTGCTTATCAGTTGACTATTAAGCCTGGTACGGCATTTGCGCGGCAGGTGGACCGGGGGGATTTAAAGCTGGCGGATGATGACTGTCTGGCTGATTTCTATACAATGACAAGTGATGTGATGACGGATCACGGCATGCCGCCTTATGAGGTTTCAAATTATGGCGCCGCGGGGCAAGAATCCCGTCATAATATGGTTTATTGGCTTTATCAGGATTATGTCGGCATCGGGCCGGGGGCGCATGGCCGTATTGGCTATGCAGGCCAGAAGTTTTCTACCGAAGACTATAAACGTCCCGGCGATTGGATGGCCGCGGTTCAGCGTCAGGGGCATGGTGCACATGGCCATGCTCCCATCTCTCCGCAAGATCAGTTCGAGGAGATTTTAATGGGCGGCCTGCGCGTTAAAACCGGGGTGGATCTGGACCGCGCCGAGCTAAAAAGCGGATATACGTGGTGTGACGGTATTGATACGCAGCGTTTGCAGGTGTTGGTTGAACAGGGGTGGTTATCGTTTGAGCGTAATCATCTTAGCCCGTCGCGGGAAGGCTGGCTTCGCGTGGATTCCATCCTTCCTTACATTCTTAAGGCCCCTTAAGGCTTAAGGTTTTTTTTAGACTTTTAAGCCCTGCAATAAGAGCGTTATTCTTGTATAGGGGGCTCCTCCGTTGGGGCGGGGGCAGATTGGTCTTTCGTCCTGGTGTTGGCGGCCTCTGGCGACGGCGCCGCTGCTGCTGGTGATAAGCCGCCCAGCATTGACGTTATTAAACTGATGTCCTGACCGTTCAGCAGGATTTTTCCATCTTTGCTCATCACCAAATCATAATTATGTGTGGTCTCGCCCTGGTCATTGGTGCCGTTGGCGCCCAAGCCTTTTAATACCGCCAGCGTTGCCAGCATTTGTTGCGTGCGTGCCGTGTCGTTGCCCTGCTGCGTTTGTTCGCTAAGGAAGGTGATAACGCGGTCAAGACCCCGCACTGTGGCTTTGATGTCTGCTGTTGCAGAATTGGCCGCGGTTAAATCCGTGGTGACTTTTCCGTCAAGATTCACATGATACATGTCATTACCGTAGTAATTATCGTCTATCAGCAGGGCTGTATTGGCTTTTGATAACAAGGCCGGTAAGCGAAATGCGAGGGACATTGCAGCCATATTGGCCATATTGGGGCTGCCGAGACTGGAATCCAGAGTGTTTTTACTCATGTCTATCAAGTCCTGGAACGGGATATCGGTGACGGTCAGGTCAATATTTACGTTATTTGGCGCCAGTGCCGGCAGTGTTTCGGGCATGGGGTCCAATGTAAAATTGTCATAACCAAGGCGCAGGCTTAAATTGACTTTATCTGTGGTGAATCCGGTCACATCAATACCGGCATGGGCATTGTCCAGCTTGATCAGGTTGGTGCTTGCGCTTTGGGGCGGGCCTTTAATCATTAGGTCATTGACTTGATATTCAGATGTAAAACCATCCCCCAAAATGGAAATAAAGCTGTTTATCAGGTTACTTACAATTTGGCTGTCAGAAACGGGCTCGTCTGCATTTTTAAGCGCAATGAAGTCTTGCAGCTGGGTGCGATAGGTCTGCATGGCCGCCGGGTCGTATTGAAACAGCTCCATATTTAAGTTCAGCGCACCAATTTCCAGTACATTGCCTTCAACGTTATCGGCAATGGCCGTGATATCATTAAAGGAGAAATAGATAGGGCCCGACCATTTGCTTGCTTGATCACGGTCCAGATCATAAACAGCACGGGCATTTGGAATGGTCATTGTAAAGCCATTTGACGGGTTGTTCAGCGTGATGGTTTCAAAGTTTGCATCCAGCTTGGAAAAATACCCGAGAGCTTCACTCCAGACACCAGAGGATCGCTGCGCTCCGATATTGACTGTAAACAGTTCGCCGCCGCCGTTATCTTTAAAGGTCATATCGGCAGGCAGGGCAAAGGTCATTTTCCATTGCCCTTCAACGCTATGGGGGGCCGCATTTACGCCAATCAGGCCAATGTCAAAATGGCTGCCGTCTTTGTAATTTATACTCATGAAAGGCAGGGTGATTGCGTAATATTGCCCGGCTTTTTCAACGCTGACGTCTCCATCAAAGTTGATTTGAACATCGTTGTTTGCGGGCGTGGTGTTTGGCTCCTGCACCAGGGCCTGAAACATGGATTTTAATTTTTTCCCGTCGGCGTCCAGGTCTTGCGCCATGGCAGATGCGCCAAATGCAGGCAGAAATAACACTGTTAAGCAGGCAAGCCCTAGAAACCGTTTCATGGTGTAAATACTCCTTGGTGGCAATGGTTATTTTGCCGCTATAAATATCTTGTTTGAAATTAGGTGTATTTAAGCAGAAAACAAGCCCCGTTCCAAGCGGGCATTTGTGGGTGAATTGCATTTTTCACTATAAAGACTTTGTTTTTACGCGGTGGCCCTGATTAGATGGAAACATGGGTTTACCACATAAATATAGTCGTGATCATGGCCGCGTTTTTGCCTTGCTGGGCCCCACCAATACGGGAAAAACTTACCGCGCGATTGATCGTATGCTGTCGTATGAAAGTGGCATGATTGGCTTTCCTTTACGACTATTGGCGCGTGAAAATTACGATAAAGTTGCGGCAATAAAGGGGCGGAGCCGCGTGGCATTGGTCACGGGCGAGGAAAAAATTATTCCCCCCAATGCAAAATATTATTGCTGTACGGTTGAATCCATGCCGGTCGAAAAGGCTTTTGAATTCATTGGCCTGGATGAAGTTCAACTGGCCGAAGATCCAGATCGCGGGCACATATTTACAGACCGCATTTTGCGCGCGCGCGGTTTGGAGGAAACGATGCTGATGGGATCGGATACAATGCGCACTGTTTTATCGCGTCTTATTCCGGGCATTGAATTTGAGGAGGCCTCGCGTTTTTCCCGGCTAACCTATACCGGCTTTAAGAAGTTGACGCGTCTTCCAAAGCGAAGTGCAATTGTCGCTTTCTCAATGGATGAGGTTTATAATACGGCCGAGCTGATCAGGCGCCAACGTGGCGGAACGGCCGTTGTTTTGGGCGCATTATCGCCGCGTACCCGTAACGCGCAGGTGGAGATGTACCAATCCGGCGAGGTTGATTTCATGGTGGCCACTGATGCAATTGGTATGGGCCTGAATATGGACATTCACCATGTGGCGCTGGCTGCGACACGAAAGTTTGACGGCCATCGCCTGCGTGGTTTGCGCAATATTGAGGTCGGGCAAATTGCCGGTCGTGCCGGACGCTATATGAAAGATGGAACATTTGGTGTAACTGGCCGCGTCCATGATTTGGACCCGGATGTCGTTAAGGCCATTGAAAACCATGATTTCAATAGCGTGCGTGAAATCTGTTGGCGCAATGCCGATCTTGAATTTAATTCACCGAAATTATTGTTAAAATCACTGGAGCAGACATCGGGAGATAAGATGTTGGTGCGCGGGCGGCCTTCGGATGATTATCTGGCCTTAAAGGCTATGATGCGCCGTGATGATGTTATTGTGCGCGCCGATAATCCGGAGATGGTGCGATTGCTGTGGGAAGTCTGTCAAGTGCCTGATTTTCGTCAGACTTTGAGCGATGCCCATCAGGATTTAATCGCAGAAATTTATACACGGGTTAGCGATGGCCCATTGCCAGAGGATTGGGTGGCGGCCCGCATTCGCCGTTTGGATGATCGGACAGGAGATGTCGATGCCCTGATGGCGCGTATTGCCCATATTCGTACCTGGACATTTATTTCGCACAAATATCACTGGCTGGAACGCGCAGAATACTGGCAGGGCCAAGCCCGCGCCATTGAGGATGGACTTTCTGATGCCTTACATCAGGCGCTTATTAAGCGTTTTGTGGATAGTCGCACCTCGATGTTAATGAAGTCTCTGGAGGAGGGGCAGGAGCTTATGGCGGGCATTCGTGCCAACGGAGAAGTGATTGTTGAATCGCATTTAATTGGACATTTGCATGCATTTCGTTTTATACCCGATAAGGACGCGGTCGGGGCTGACTATAAAGTTGTCATGGCTACGGCGCGAAAAGCATTAACGAAGGAAGTAAAAAGACGATTAGCAATGATACTGAATGCGAAACCGGAACAAATAACGCTTGATGAAAGCGGTAAACTTCTTTGGCAACAAAAAGTGGGCAGTCCCTTGCCCGGGGAGCCTGTTGCCGCATTGAAAAAAGGGGACAGTGCGCTGAAGCCCGGCGTGGAACTGATCGATTCTGATTTATTGGACGGCAGTGACAAAGAAGCTGTCCTGACATTTTTAAAGGAATGGCTGGACCAGCATATTAAAACGGTATTGGAGCCATTGGTTAACCTTGAAAATCAGGATGGCATTGAAGGGGCCGCCCGCGGTATTACCTATCAGGTCTATGAAGCGATGGGGATTATTCCGCGTGAAAAGCTGGAGGATTTGATTGCCGACCTTACCGCCGAGGATCGCGCAGTTTTACGTGCACGCCGTATTAAGTTGGGGCCGATACTGGTCTTTTTGCCGGCCCTGAATAAACCGGCAGCGGTTCGTCTGCGTGGTTTGTTATGGGCTTTGTGGCATGAAAAAACCTTGCCGGTTGAGGTGCCAAAAGACGGTATTGTATCCACCAAAGTTGATGAAAAATCGATTGACCGCAATTTTTATCAATCAATTGGTTACCCGGTCTACGGCGGGCGGGCAATCCGGATTGATATGTTGGACCGTGTGATCAGTGCCGTTTATGACGCGGCCGATCAAGGCAAGTTTCAGGCACAACATAAAATGGCGGAATGGTTAGGATGCCCAATTGACGATCTGTACGCTGTATTGACGGCCATGGGCCATAAAAAGATTTATGATCCGGCTGATGAACAAAAAGCGGATGATCAGATTTCTGTCAATGAGGGCCACAATGAGGACCAATCTGCCGAGGCTTCGGATTCTTCTGCTACAGGCGGGAAAGACGCGGCCGATCAAGGTGAAAATGCTAAAGGCGCCGATGCAAAGGGCGCGGATGCTGCCAACGCAACCGGAGATGTCTCCGGCGTTGCCCTTGCTCCGGAATTGACCGGTGATATTAAAGAGGCCATCACCGAAGGGGCAGACGCGCATACTGAACAAGGTGTGACCACCACGGATGCGGCGCCTAAGGTTGAGGCGCAAAAGAAGCCTGAGCTGGCAACCTTCCGTTTGAAAAAAGGGAAGGCCAATGCGCAATCCAAACCATTTCATAAAAAGCCATTCGCGGCCAAGGGCGGTAAAAAGCAAGGGGATGACAAGAAGGATCGTTCCAAGGGGAAGCGTGAACGGCGCGGCAATCCGAAAGGCAAATCATACAAACAATCGAATATGAGCGCCGAAGCCAAAACCAAGGACGATTCACCGTTTGCTGTTTTGGAGCAGCTAAAAAAGAATGCGGATGGTAAAGGCTGATGCGCTTTTGCGTGTTTGTTTTGGTTTTGTCTGTTGCGCTGGCCGGGTATACGGGGCAGGGATATGCGGCTCAATTTTCCGGATCATATCTTTTGCATATTTGCGGCGTCGATGAAAACGGCAAGGAAAGGGCTGCAGGGGGGCATATTGCCTGTCAGGCCTATATTGCGGGTATTCTGGATTATCATAATTTACAGCGATCATTGGGAACGGCCCCAACCGTGGATTTTTGCGTGCCAAATGATGCGAATTTAAAAACCTTGCAAGCTCAGGTGTATTCCTATGTTTTCCGCCATCAAAAACAACATAATGTTTTTACGGCGGCCCCGGCGGTTGCTTTGGCACTGTATCATTTTTATCCATGTTAGCGCACGATGACAGAAGAACTTTCTAAGGAGCCCAAAATTCATATTGTACGCGGCGCAAAAGACCGTCTTTTGCCCAGGCAATTCATCCGCGTGCTCACGCGGCGCTATTTCCCGGTACTAAGCCTGACTTATATTTCTGCGGTTGTTGGTATTGCCTATAAAAAAGGGGCGCCCCAGCACTACCTGTTCGAAGATCAATTTGCCTATACCATGGCCTTGTTGCCCGCAGCCTGGGTTTCAATACCCGCCATTCTATGGATCATATTAAAGGGGAGTCACCTTTTTAGCCATGTGGCAAATTTATGGTATGTGATTGCCGCGGTGCTGATGACTTCTCTGTTGGGGTTTAGTTACTTGTTATTGCCCGAATTCGATTATCATGGCGCGCGGAGTTATTTGGTCGCGACCATTCCAATGATGATCATTCTTTATGTGATTTTTGTGAAATCGGCTTTGCCTGCCGGGTTGGCACACAGCCTGAGCGTTGCGGGGTTAACGGCGTTATTGTATGGGGCCTCAATCCGGTTCTGGGCAGGCTAGCGCGGTGAGCGGTCAATATTCACGGTTAATGGTGAATTTTATTAACGCCTTAAGAAGATCTTTTAATTCTCCGTCAGGGGCAATGCTGATTGATTCAAGTGCTTTGTCGGCATAATCCTGAGCAAGCCCCATACTTTGTTCCAGAGCCTTATGTTTGCGCATCAGTGCGATGGCGTGATCCAGATCATCATCGTTTTTTTGATTGGCATTGATGACGCGGGTCCAAAATTCTTGTTCTTCGGCATCCGCTTTTTCCAAAGCATATAAGACGGGCGCCGTGATTTTTCCCTCGCGGAAATCATCGCCTACGGTTTTACCCAGCTTTTTCTGGTTGGCGGAATAATCCAGAACATCATCCACGATTTGAAAGGCAATTCCCAGGTTGAGCCCGTATTCGGCCATGGCTTCGGCCTGGCCGGTGTGGCCGCCTGCTATGACCGGGCCCACCTCGCACGCAGCGGCAAAAAGAGCCGCCGTTTTGGCCTTGATGATGGCCATATAGTCATCCATAGAGGTTTCAATGTTATTGGCGCTGGAGAGTTGGAGCACCTCGCCTTGTGCAATAATCGCAGATGCATCCGATA
Source organism: Micavibrio sp. UBA2638 (assembly GCA_002359735.1). Classification (GTDB taxonomy): domain Bacteria; phylum Pseudomonadota; class Alphaproteobacteria; order Micavibrionales; family Micavibrionaceae; genus UBA2638. The sequence goes on along the minus strand of DENS01000017.1, from coordinate 48,263 downwards.
GAATGCGCAAAATATCAAGATTTCCATCATCGACCATCATTTGAAATGATCGTGAAAACAGGAAATCACCAACCAGAACACTGGCCTGATTACCAAAAACCTCGTTGGCGGTTGCCTGCCCGCGGCGTTCATCACTTTCATCAACGACATCATCATGCAGTAAGGTCGCTGTGTGAATGAATTCGACGCAGGCGGCCAGCAAATGCGCGCGCGACATGTCACCGTTATGAATGGCCGTAGAGGCCAGCGTTAATAACGGCCGGATACGTTTTCCACCCGCAGCGATTAAATAGCCGGCAAGTTGATTGACCAATGGAACATGTGAATCCATGCGTTGTAAAATGATGGTATTGACCGCATCCATATCGGTTTGCAAAAGAAGGGAAATTTCTTCGACCGGGTTTTTCATACAGGTTTTTGTCTCTCACTGGTGGAATTTGATGTCCACTTTATTCAGGCAATGCGGGCAATGCAATCGTTAATTTGGCAAGGCGCGGCGAAGGGAAGTTTATTTATTGGCGCTTTTAAATTTATCAGGATTGGAAATATTGAGCGTTTGAGTGGCGGTGCCTCGCTGTTTTTTTTCCTGATAACGTTTAAGAATGTGGCCTATCCCGCCGGGTGATGCAGATGCGCTCTGTCTGGAGGGGGCTGCGGCTTTACTTTGTCGGTTCTGATGATGTTTCGATGCGGCGCCTGGGTTTGTTTTTAGTGGCTTTTCTGCGGCTTTGGCACTTTGTTTTTCACTCAGCGCTTTATAAAGAGCAAATACGCGGTCAATTTCGCCGCGCGCATTGTCATCGATGTTCCGTTCGCTCAGACCAAGCGGATCTTCGGCGTTATGCGTGCGCATGGCGGCTCCATTCCGGGTAGCGGTGTTCTGGGCAGATGGACCATGATCAGGCGATAGAAATAAGTCGGGTTTTTGCGCGTTATTCTTAGCGCTGCCCTGTGTCTTTTTTTTGCTCTTGCCTTGGCCTAAAGTGTTCATGATTTTTGGTTTGGCTGTGTAATCCAGCATTTGCATTTGTGCTTGCGCCTGTCCGTTGAAATGGAGCAAACTATAGCCTGTAAACAAAACGAGGGTGGTTATCCTTATCATGAGTCTTAAGATAGCAATAAGACGAGCCTCTGTGCAAGATGTGCCTGTACTTTGGAGCATGACAAATGCGCTGGGTAAAACGCAGGACAGTGATTATTTTGATCAATGTCTTGAATTGCAATCCCAAGGCAAGCGCGAAGTGCTTATTCTTCGTGCCGGGGATGATGATGCCGGGTATGGCATCTTAAATTGGGTGCCTAAATATGCGCTGTTTAAAAAGCTGGGCATGCCTGAAATTCAGGATTTAAACATTATCCCGTCTTATCGCCGGAATGGCCTGGCCAGTGCGCTGATTGCATATTGTGAAAACCTTGCCAGAGATAAAGGTTATACAGATATGGGGATTGGGTTTGGTCTCCATAGCTCCTATGGCGCGGCGCAGCGGTTATATATCAAACTGGGCTATGTTCCAGACGGGCAAGGCGTGACCTATGACCGCAAACAAATTGCCTTTGGGGATTTTAAGCCTGTTGATGATGACCTCTGCCTGATGTTAATGAAACCGCTTACGGTTTAGATTTGTTTGACATATATCCGCAAAAACTTTATTGTTTTGGAAAATAACAGGACAGGCAGGGATAGAATGAAATCATTTAAACAAATCTGGCATGGTTTATTTCACAGGGGGGAGCCCAATGACGGCCGCTATAAGGTTGTGATCGATGAAACACATTTGTCACTGGACCGGCATTTCACCACATCAGTTATGGTTGATGAGGAAGATGAAATCGTGCCCAAGGTCGAACGAGAGATGAAGCATTCATACGCTGAGAAAATTAAGATTACCGGCGTGTTTTATCAGGCATCAAAAGGCGGCACCTTTGAAAAGGCTGCTTTGATGGACGAAACTATTCAAGAAATTAAAGCCTATAATCACTGTCATGATTATCAGGATAATGGCCCGGCTTTATAAATCCATCGCAAAGGTTTGTTCGCAGGCGTCTTTATTCACGCGGATAATCTTTTGGGCTTCTTCGACAACGTCCCATCCACCGGAACAACCGGGTTGCTGCGCCAGGGCAACGCCCGCGGCAAAGCTAATGACGTCAACGCGATCTTTTTTGAATATTTTCAGTGTTTTTTCAACGTCACGGCGAGGGAGAAGAAGAATGGCAAAATCTCCGTCGGGGGCAGGCGGGCTAAGGTGAAAATGCAGAGCGCATGCCTCACCCGCGTCACGCCATTTTTCTATTAAACGCTTGTCCATGGCATCGGGGGCTAAAAACCTGTCCATGGCCTTTATTGTTTCTTCCAGATCATATATGTTTTTGGTCATAGTTTGTTATAAGCCAGAGTTATAAAAAATGCTAGGGAAGAATATTTTGACTCTGTCTGAAAATATGCTAAACCCACCTTATACAATGCTATAGCGGCCAGTTACCAGCTTTTCAGGAGTGTCTAAAAAATGAGCAAATGGGTCTATAATTTCGGTCAGAAAACAGATGGTGATGCGACTTTGCGTAACCTTTTAGGCGGGAAAGGGGCAAACCTGGCGGAAATGGCATCTTTGGGCCTTCCTGTCCCACCGGGTTTTACCATTAATACAGATGTTTGCACGTATTATTACGATCATGATAATTCCTACCCGCCTCAGTTAGAGCAGCAGGTCAATGAAGCCTTGAGCGCTTTGGAGCAGCAGATGGGCAAGAAATTTGGTGATCATGATAACCCGTTGCTTGTTTCTGTGCGCTCCGGCGCCCGTGTTTCCATGCCCGGTATGATGGACACGGTTTTGAATCTGGGGTTGAATGATGACACGGTTTTGGGGCTTGCGAAACAATCCAGCGACGAACGCTTTGCATGGGATTCATATCGCCGCTTTATTCAAATGTACGGTGATGTTGTTCTGGGGGTTGATCATCATGAATTCGAAGACGTTATACAACGCCACAAACGCGATAATGATATTGTTCAGGACACAGATATCTCGGCCGATGGCTGGAAAGAAGTCGTGGATGACTATAAGGATCTGGTTGAACGTGAATTGGGCCGCCCGTTCCCCTCTGACCCTAAGGAACAGCTTTGGGGCGCGATAGGCGCTGTGTTCGGGTCGTGGATGGTGCCGCGCGCGGTAACCTATAGACGCATTCATGAAATATCCGATAAATGGGGCACGGCCGTAAACGTTCAGGCCATGGTATTCGGGAATATGGGCGAAGATTGCGCCACCGGGGTTGCCTTCACCCGCGATCCATCGACCGGCGAAAATTATTTCTATGGTGAGTATCTGGTCAATGCGCAAGGGGAAGACGTTGTGGCCGGTATTCGCACGCCGCAATCCTTAACCAAATATGGCCGCGAAAAGGAAGGCAGTGATATGCCGTCCATGGAAGAGATTATGCCGGATGTCTTTGCGCAATTGGATAAAGTGCGTACGAAACTGGAAAAGCATTTTCGCGATATTCAGGATCTGGAGTTTACGGTTGAAAGCGGCAAGCTGTATATGTTGCAAACCCGCAATGGAAAACGTACCGCCAGCGCAGCTCTGAAGATTGCCGTTGATTTTGTCAAGGAGGGCCTTCTTAGTGAAGAAGAGGCTCTGTGCCGCGTTGATCCGCAAAGCCTGGATCAGTTGTTGCACCCGACCCTGGACCCGGACGCAGACCGCGAAATTTTAACCAAGGGGTTGCCGGCCTCTCCCGGCGCGGCATCAGGGAAAATTGTTTTTACGGCGGATGAAGCCGAGCGCCTTTCTAATGCCGGCGAAAAGGTTGTGCTATGCCGTCAGGAAACATCACCGGAAGATATTCACGGGATGCATGCCGCGGCCGGCATTTTGACATCGCGCGGCGGTATGACGTCTCACGCCGCCGTTGTGGCGCGCGGTATGGGAAAGCCTTGCGTTGCCGGAGCGGGGGAATTGCACATCGATGCAAAATCCAAAAAAATCCGCATTGATGGCCATGAGCTGAGCGAGCGCGATATCCTGACAATTGATGGTGCCACGGGCGAAGTTATTCTGGGTGCGGTTCCTACAATTAAACCGGTTCTTTCAGGGGATTTCGGGACATTGATGGACTGGGCCGATCGCCGCCGTCGCATGACGATCCGTACCAATGCCGAAACGCCATTGGACGCCAAAACCGCCAGAGATTTTGGCGCAGAGGGAATCGGTCTATGCCGTACAGAGCATATGTTCTTTGATCCGGCCCGCATTCAAAATGTGCGTGAGATGATTTTCGCCACAAAAGTAGAGGATCGTAAAACATCGCTGGATAAACTTTTGCCGGAACAGCGCGCCGATTTTGAAGGATTGTTTGAAATTATGGCGGGTTTGCCGATTACGATTCGCTTGCTTGATCCGCCGTTGCACGAATTTCTGCCGCATGAGGAAGAGGATATCGCGGCCTTTGCCAAATCTGCCGGTTTTCCGGCCGATGTTGTTGCGCGCCGTTTGGGGGAGTTGAAAGAATTGAACCCCATGCTGGGACACCGTGGATGCCGTCTTGGTATTACATATCCGGAAATATATGCAATGCAGGCCCGCGCCATTTTTGAGGCCGCGGTGAATATTGCCGCAAAATCGGGGAATGCTGTTGTGCCGGAAATTATGATCCCGCTGGTGGCCACCCGCCGCGAGCTGGAGTTGATGCGCCAGGTTGTGGACGATGAGGCCAAGGCCGTCTTTGCCGAAAAGGGCGCCCGCGTTGAGTATACCGTTGGCACAATGATTGAGTTGCCGCGCGCGGCGCTAACTGCAGATAAAATTGCCGAAGTCGCCGATTTCTTCAGCTTTGGCACAAACGATTTGACGCAAACCACATTGGGGATGAGCCGCGATGATGCCGGTAATTTCCTGCCGGAATATACCAATAAAGGTATTTTTGAACGTGACCCGTTTGCGAGCCTGGATGTTGAAGGCGTTGGCGCGTTGGTTGAAATTGGCTGCGAAAAAGGCCGCGCCACGAATACCAATATCAAGCTGGGTATTTGCGGCGAACATGGTGGTGACCCGTCCTCTATCGCGTTTTGTGAGCGCACAGGGCTGGATTATGTGTCCTGTTCGCCTTACCGCGTTCCTATCGCCCGTTTGGCCGCTGCGCAGGCCGCGATCCGTGAGGGCAATGCCAAAACGGTCTCAATGACCAAAGGAAAGGTGGCCGCCGGTTGATAAAGCCGTTTTAAGAAGGGCGGAAATTCCCTTCTTGCTTTCTTTCTCAATACGCGCCACAGTAGTGACATGAGTGATGATCAAAAACAGACAGACAATGACAAAGAATCAGAGGTTTTGAAAACCTTTGATATGTATCATTTTTTTAGCCGCAAGGATGTGTTGCTGGCGATTGCTTTTATTGTTGTTCTTTTGCTTGTTATCTTATTTAAAACCGTTTTTGCGCCGCAAGCGGTATAAATCGAAGCCATTAATCCCGAACCAAAGCCAGCCCGATATCCCCGCATTGTGAGCGTAGCTCTGCTCTGTCTGGCACATCGGATAGCCGAACCATTTTCAGGTGTTTTTTACCAAGGCCGCGGTAATGCATCCGCGCCGTCAGTTCCTGGCCAATATAGCACCCTTTATCGTAAGAAATGGCGTTAATTTGGTCCATGTGGGCCTCATCCATGGTGGATTTATTGATAACCAGATCACGGGACCCGTCAGGAATTTCCAATGCAATGCGGCGTTTGTCCCATTCCTCGAAAGGGCGTTCTGCGCAATGATCTGGTTTTTGGAAACTGCGTTTGCCTAAGTCCGTGTGGCGGGGGTCGGGCAGTCCGGGGGCATTGGGGCCAAAACAGGCATAGACGGCGATGTTGTCTTCGGCCGATATTTGTACATCGGCGCGTAAACGATACATGCTAAGACGTTTATAAAGGTCTTGCGCGCGCGCTCCGCCCTCACAATCCAATAGATAAGCGTCCTCACTTTTATGGACAAAAAAATCAAACAGAAATTTCCCTTGCGGGGTTAACAGGCAGGCATACAGGATGTTGTCCACGCCAAGATTGTGCATGTCATTGGTGATCAGGCTTTGTAAAAAGTCATGCGCGTCTTTTCCTTCAATGCGAATAAGGCCCCTGTTTTTCAATGTTGTAAAAAAGGATGTATCTGGCATAGTACTGATCATGTCAAAGGTTCAACGTATTCTGTTTATCACATCAAGTCGCATCGGTGATGCGGTTTTATCATCTGGTTTACTACATTATATGGTGCAAACCTACCCCGAGGCCAGAATAACAATTGGATGTGGCCCCTTGGCGGCATCTTTGTTTGAAGGGGTGCCTAATCTTGAGGCCGTTATTCCCATTCGCAAACAAAAATATAATAAACATTGGCTGGAATTTTGGAAAAAGGTTGCCGGTCATCGTTGGGATATTGTTGTGGATTTACGGGATTCCGCCGTATCGCGTTTAATTCGTGCGCGGCGGCGTTATATTTTTGGTAAACATATTGCCAAAGATCAACATAAGGTTTCCCAAAATGCGGCCGTTATGGGCTTGGCGAATGCGCCTGGGCCGAAATTATGGTTCACTGAACAGCAATTGTCGAAAGCCCGTGCCTTGATTCCGGAAGGGGCGCCCGTTTTGGGCGTGGGGCCCAGTGCAAACTGGATTGGCAAAACATGGCCGGCGGATCGTTTTGTGGAGATTATTAAATTTCTGACCGGGCCCGGTGGAAAAATGGAGGCGGCCCGCGTGGCCGTATTCGCCGCGCCGGGGGAAGAAGACGCCGCCCGTCAGGTGCTGGCCAGTATTCCGCAAGATCGCCAACTGGATATTATTGCCAAAACCGATCCAGGGGTGGCCGCGGCAACCCTGTCGCGTTGTGATTTTTATATTGGTAATGATTCAGGGTTAATGCATTGCGCCGCGGCCTGCGGGGTTCCTACTCTGGGGCTTTTTGGGCCGAGCTATCCGCATATTTATGCCCCTTGGGGCAGGAAGGCTCATTATATCTCCACGCCCGAGAGCTTTGATGACCTGCGCGGCTATGAAGGGTATAGCCCCCAGACATGCGGGTGTTTAATGGGGAGTTTAAGCGTCGATGCCGTGAAAAAAAAGCTCATAGACATTCTATGAGCTTTTTATAAGTTTGGTTTACGTGTTCTTTAAAACTTATTCATTCAAATCGCTGTAAACCCCGTCTTTTTGGGTTTGCGTTTCGCCGTGATGGTAATCTGTTTCCGGCGGTTTGTATTCATAATCGACATGGTTTTTCATGTAATTTTTGCGGGATTCGTGGGCCACGGCGAATGGTACGTATTTCACACGTTCCCAGCCTTTTGCAATCATGCAGGTTTCAAAGTCATGGTAATTTCCGTGTTCGGAAAGCAGGTATTTTGTTCGCTCCGGCGTTTCAAAAGACTGTAGCGCCATTTCGTCCGATGACAAAACGCGGCCATCGCGGGGATTGGCCGGTATGGCATCACGCAGTTGCCCCAAACGCTCCAGCTCACGCAATTCCGTGACGCAGGTGGCGATGTCATTGTTTAACATTTGTTGCGCTTTTGGACCTTGCATATAGGCTGCATCCGATACGCTGGCGCGTTGCCAGTATTGCCCTTTGTTGACAATTTGCTGTGTGTTTGCCCCGGTACAGGCGCTAAGGGTTAAGGCGGCAGCCAATCCACTGATTAAAAATGAAAATCTCATATCGTAATAATTCTTCTCTAAAGTAAACATATCCTGTCAGGAAGAATAGCAAGAGCTGGCCGCAAGCTCAATGCTCATTTCATTCACCCTCTTGATCCATCCACCATGTTTCAAGTACAGCGCCGTAAATTGGCGTGTTTTCTGGGTGTTTGACATTATTTTTATAAGAAAAATAATCGCTGCCACTGTAATAAAGTGGGATCATGTAGCGTTCCCACATTAAAATACGGTCTAATGCGCGAATATGGGCAACAAGTGATTCGCGTGATTTTGTTTGCGCCACGGCCGCGGCGATAGCATCAATGGCGGGGTTGCAAATTCCCGGGAAATTCCATCTGGCCGGTTCGTTTGCGGCCTGGCATCCGTAATACAGAATTTGTTCCGTTCCCGGAGACAGGGATGATAACCAGTAATAGAGCGTCATATCAAAATCGTAATTATTCATGCGCCCGCGATAGGCGGCGGCATCCAGAACGCGGATGTTGACGTTAATGCCCAGCTTATCCAATGACCGTTTGAAATGCAGCGCGAGTTTCTCATCTTCAGGCGCGCTTAATAGTATCTCAAAGGCTAGGGGCTGTCCGTCCTTCATCTGTTTGCCATCAATGACGCTCCAGCCGGATTCTTTCAGCAAGGCGCTGGCTCGGCGCATATTGGTTCTCAATTCCTGTTGGCTGCTGGCATTGGCGGGTTCAAAAGCCGGGCCAAAAACGGCTGCTGGAATTTCTTCACGGTATGGTTCTAATATGCTTAACTCCAAATCGTTGGGGTGGCCAGTGGCGGCCAGCTCAGAATTGGGATAAAAGCTCTTGATTCGCTTGTATTCGCCATAGAATAAATTTTTGTTGGCCCAGTCAAAATCAAATAACAGGCTTAAGGCCTCGCGTATCTTCGGGTCATTGAACGGCGCGCGGCGCGTATTAAAAATCAGGCCCTTTGCTTTCTCCGGGCGTTGGTGGGGAATGGCCTCTTTGATGACCTCGCCGGAACCAAGCGCGGGAAAGTCATAGGCCCCGGCCCATTTCGCAATATCGGTTTCCCGCCGGATATCGGTTTCGCCGGCCTTAAAGGCCTCGAATGCAATGGTGTCGTCGCGGTAATAATCATAGGTAACGCGATCGAAATTGTAATGCCCCACATTCGGCAATAAGTCTTTCGCCCAGTAATCCTCCACGCGCTTATAGGTAATGCTACGCCCGGTATCGAAAGATTCAACCGTATAAGGGCCATTCAAATTGGGGATGTCCAATGTTGTCGCGTCAAATGTTCTTCCCGCCCACCAGTCTTTCGATAATACGGGCATCATCGCAATAATAAGCGCTGTTTCTTCATCATACCCGTCCTTAAAAACAAAACGGACCCCGTTATTGCCCGTTTTTTCGGCGGTTGCAACCAGGCGGTAGACGCTGCGCATGTTGGGGCGGCCTTCGGTTTTTAAGGTCTGGAAGGAAAATAAAACATCATCAGCGGTAATGCGGGTGCCATCGTGAAACCGGGCCTTGGGATTGAGGTGGAATGTAATTTCAGAACGGTCCTCTGGCATTTCATAAGATTGTGCGATCAGGGGATACATCGTAAAAGGTTCGTCCCAGACCCGCGCCATCAGGCGGTCATACACCAAATTCAACCCTTGGGCGGCCTTGCCACGAATGGAGTAGGGGTTGAGCGTGTCGAATGTGCCAATCGCCGCATGCGTAATGTGGCCGCCTTTCGGGGCTTCGGGGTTGGCGTAATCAATATGCGTATCGTTTTCGTCATATTTCGGCGTGCCGTGCATGGCAATTCCGAATTTCTTATGGACTATATTAACCTTATCATTAGATAATGGTGATGTATCCTTCATTACATCCTGCGCCCAGGCCGACGATGCAATGAAGAGAGCGGTAATAACAATATAAAATCTAAACATGGCGAACATGGATATAGTGATAACAGAGCTTGGCGCAAGCTCCAACGCAAATATTAATAAAATCAAATTGGTGCTTGGGGATATCACCGCCCAGGATACGGATGCGATTGTGTCCCTGATTCCGCAGTCATTGGAAATATCTGGGCGTATTAATCAGGCGTTGATGAAAAAAGCGGGGGCGGAGCTGGATGATTTTATTCTTGAAAACATGTACCAGCCCAAGGCAGGCGATGTTTATGCGCTCCCGAATTTTGGATTGCCTTGCCGCAATATTATTTTATCTGTCCGGCCGAACTGGAAATCTGACTTTGAACGCGAGGATAAGCATCTGGTGATGTGCGTACGAAAAGTGGTTGTGCTTGCCAAATGTATGTTGCTGCGCTCTGTTGCGTTTCCACCATTGGCGGCGGGGCATAAAGGCTATGGCAAAGGGCGCGCTGCGCGCTTGTTGATTCAGGGCATATTGGACCGCATGGATGACCGGTTCGATGAAGTCCGTATCGTTTGCCCGGATCAGGCAACGTTCGATTCTTACGCGGCCAAGCTAAAAGCAAAAGGCTGGCGCGGATAGGCACCAGCCTTTGTATTGTTTTTTAAGTTATGCCTTAGCCCTTAATTTTCATTCCCTGGTGGGTTAAGGGGTGCGGGCGCGAGCGGTCAGGCCGCTTTCTTTTCCTTTAATAGGTCGGCCAAACGCACCAATGGGCGCGGCCCAACGTGAGAGATTACTTCGGCGGCGGCAATGGCGCCATAACGCCCGCATGTGGCCAGGTCTTCGCCTTCGGTGTACCCGTAAAGGAAACCCGCCGCGAACTGGTCGCCGGCGCCGGTGGTGTCGACAACGGTCTCGACCGGTTCGGCCTTGACTGTGATACGCTGGTCACCGGCAATGATTACGGCCCCTTTTTCGCTGCGTGTAATGGCTGCAACTTCAACGTTTTTGCTGACGGCGCTGACGGCATCATCAAAGTTCTCCTGCATGAACAGTGATTTGATTTCGTCTTCGTTGGCGAACAAGATATCGACATGATTTTCAACCAGGCGCAGGAAATCGCTGCGGTGGCGGTCAACGCAGAATGGGTCAGACAATGTCAAGGCAACCCGGTGGCCGTTTGCATGGGCCGCTTCTGCGGCCGCAATAAAGGCGGATTTGGCTTGTTCTTTGTCAAAAAGATAGCCCTCAAGATAAGTGATTTTGGCTTGCGCAATCAGGTCTTCGTCAATGTCATTAGGGGACAGTTCGACGCTGGCGCCCAGAAATGTGTTCATCGTGCGCTGTGCGTCTGGTGTGATCAGAACCAGACAGCGGCCGGTTGGCGCGCCAACGGCCAATGGTGTGGTTTCAAAAGTCAGTCCCAATGTTTTGATGTCATGGGCAAAGATTTTCCCCAGCTGATCATCGGCGATTTTGCCGATAAAGCCGCCCTTTCCACCGCAAGAGGCGAAACCGGCCATTGTGTTGGCCGCTGAACCGCCAGAGGTTTCAATCCCGGCGTCCATCATGGCATAAAGATCAACGGCACGTTTTTCATCAATAAGGGTCATGGAGCCTTTCTCCATGCCGAATTGTGCATGTTGTTCTGCAATGAATTCTTCACTGGCGTTTGATAATACATCCAGCAAGGCATTTCCGACGGCGACGACGCCAAGGGTGGGTTCTGACATAGATTAATCCTTTTACTTTATCTATTTGATTCGTTTGCTTATCCGTATTATCTCTATACAAAACCCAGCGAAAAACAAGACAAGATCAAGGAATTTGTGAATGACTGAGCCGAAAAACCCTCATAAAAAGGTGGATAACGTCAAAGACGCTGCCGTGAATGCCGCTTTGCACCTGGCTGCTACGCAAGGCTGGGAAGACGTGACGTTATTTGATATTGCAAAGCAGGCCGGTATTGGCCTTGCCGAGCTGTATCAGCATTTTGAAGATAAATTTGATGTTCTGGCCGCGCTTGGCCGCAAAATTGATCGCGAAACCCTAAGCCGTATGAGCCCGCCTGACCCGGATCTATCGCCGCGAGACGCATTGTTCGATATTTTTATGGATCGTTTTGAGGTTCTGAATGAACAGCGTGACGGCATTTGTGCAATCTTGTCTTCCTTCAAATGCGATCCCAAACAGGCCGTGATATCCATGCCGCATTTGTGCCGGTCTATCAGTTGGATGCTGGAATCTGTCCAGGTGAACACTGGCGGTATTCGCGGGGCCATTCGTGTGACGGCCATGACAGGTTTGTATCTTAAGGTTCTGCGGGTCTGGTTACGGGATGATAGCGTTGATATGGCGCCGACCATGGCCGCCCTGGATAAGGGATTGGCGCGCGCAGAAAATCTGGCGACCAGTTTTGGAATTTAAATGGTACTAATCAAGTATTATTTAGGTCTTTTATTTGATTTGGCTGCTGCGAATACTTGATATTGATAATCATTCTCAGTCAATGCTAGTCATCCCGTTATTTTTTGCCTGTTTATTTGATTTTTATCAAAGTAAACATTTGTAAAGTCATCTATAATATAATAAACACTTTATAAAAGAATTTCAGGGGTAAAAGCCGTGGCCAAAGAATTTGATTATATCGCACATTTTGAAGACAAATTAGATGGGATCCGCAAGGAAGGGCGCTATCGCCGTTTCGCCAATCTGGAGCGTATCGCGGGGCGTTTCCCAAAGGCGATATATCGTCCTGATAACGGCGCGGAGCGCGAGGTCACCATCTGGTGTTCCAATGACTACCTTGGTATGGGCCAGCATCCGGTTGTTCGCAAGGCCGCGCATGAAGCCCTTGATAATTCCGGTGCCGGGGCGGGGGGGACGCGTAATATCTCTGGTACGACCCGTTATCATGTTCAATTGGAAGACTCTCTGGCCGATTTGCATCAGAAAGAGGCCGGTCTGGTTTTTTCATCTGGCTATGTTGCCAATGAAGGGGCATTGGGGACTTTGGGGAAATTACTTCCGAATTGCGTGATTTTTTCTGATGCCCTGAATCACGCCTCCATGATCCATGGTATGCGCGATTCCGGCGCGGAGAAAAAGATTTTCCGCCATAATGATCTGGAGCATTTGGAAGAGCTTTTGCGCACTGTTGATATTGACCGCCCTAAAATTATTGCCTTTGAATCGGTTTATTCCATGGATGGCGACATTGCCCCGATAAAGGAAATCTGTGATCTGGCCGATCAGTATAATGCCCTGACGTACCTTGATGAGGTGCATGGCGTGGGGATTTACGGCCCGCGCGGCGGCGGCGTCGCCGAAGAACGCGGCCTGATGCACCGCATTGATATTATCGAAGGCACATTTGGTAAGGCCTACGGCTGTATGGGCGGTTTTATCACGGGGCCTATGGCTTTGGTTGATGCTGTGCGCAGTTTTGCATCCAGCTTTATCTTTACAACCAGCTTGCCCCCGGCAGTTTTGGCCGCTGCGCATGCCGCGGTTGAGCATTTGAAAATATCTGATATTGAACGCAGCCGTATGCGCCGCAATGTTAAATTGTTTAAAGATCGTCTTGAGGTTGCGGATTTGCCGTACTTACGTGGAGAAAGCCATATTGTTCCCCTGGTCGTAGGCGAGCCGAATTGTTGCCGGGAGATTAGTGAGCTTTTAATGATGGAGCATAATATTTATGTTCAGCCGATTAATTATCCAACCGTACCGAAAGGCACAGAGAGGTTGCGCCTGACTGCAACGGCGGCCCATAGTGAGCAAGACATTAATACAATGGCTGATATTCTTCAGCATCTGTGGGAGACGCATCACGCACTTATTCGCGCGGTGGCCTAAGTTTTTTTGATTTTCATGCAATAAAAAACGCGCCTGTCATTTGGGGCGCGTTCGTTCTATCAGCTACGTCATCGCATAAGGCGGCGTATGGCGCACAGGTACGCTTTACGCGGATGTATTTACCACCTGACCGCGCGAACTGGCGGCTACATTCTGTACGGCTTGATCTATCAGGGAGACAACGGCCTGTTGCTGTTGCGAGGCCTGTTTTATAACGTTTAGCGTAACTTCCTGTCTAAAGAGGGCCCGTTGGGCGGCCACACCACTTGATATTTCCATTTATACTCTCCTAGTATCCTTTCAGTATATCATAACATGCTCGTGAATATCAAGGTAAGCTACGTTATGGGCGCGGGGGAATAGGGCGAACATAGATAGGCGAATATAGGTAAAAGGGTGGTGTGCTTTATTCCTTGTGCTTGCTGAAGTAGCGTTCGCAAGCCTTTTCCAGTTCTTTGACCAGGGCATACCCTTCCTTGCCCCCATCGCCTTTCAGGTTGTGATGCAGAATAATATGAATGGTTTTGGCATGCACATCGATGACCTGCAATGCGTCCGGGTTGATTTTTGAATTTTCAAGAAAATGTAGCGCCAGCGCGGCTATTTCGCTGATTAATTGATAGTTGAACATGCCGCCATTGGCCTTTAATTGCATGATGGCCCCGGCCAGATTATCTGCCGCCACTTTTTTCTCGTGCTCTTGTTTGGCATTACGCGCGGCCTGAAGCGCGTTCATCACGTCTTTTAACAGGTTTTCGGCAATGGGTTTGAAATCAATCTTGGTTTGCTGGATATAGGTTTGCGCGTCATCCAGCAAGCGTTCCTCTATACCGCCTGTTCCCACTTTCATTTTCAGTTTGTTCGGCGGTTTTATAAATCGTGGTTTTTTATTGTGATCAATCATATTACTGGTTATTTTTTCGATAAATTCTGCGCTTCATCACGGAGCTTTTTTAAAATATCACTGGCAGATTTCTGTTCTTTTGTGGCCTCTTGTTTGCTGTCGTCATCATCTCTGCGTTGCGGGCCCTGATAATCTTTGATAACTCGGCGGCGGCGGTCCGGCCCGAAAAAGTCACTGGCGTCCACAAACTGCCGCGGCCGTTCAATTATTTGGACGATACGGTTATATAAATCCCGCGAGGTAAAAGGCTTTACTAAAAATTCAGTTATTCCACAGTCGCGCGCGGCCTCCACCCGTAACTTTGAACTAAAACCTGTCATCATAATGATCGGTACGTACGGATTGGGGCAGAGCGGGTTCTTGCGGACCTCCTTGGTGAATTGTAATCCGTCCATCGGTGCCATCATCCAGTCTGTGATAATCAAATCCGGGTCATGACGAATGGTCATTTCCAAGGCTTCTTCACCATTATGCGCCAGATAGACATTCTTAAAACCAAAAATGCTGAGGATTGATTTACAAAGCGTCAACATCGGCGCCATATCGTCAACAATTAATATTTTTGTCGTGGTAAGATCGTATGCCATAAAAAAATTATGCTTTAAAACTGTGTCAAAAACTATCTATTTTTTAATAATAACAGAATTGCCAGATTTTCAACAGCGATAATAACGGGTATTATAGGCGAAAATATAACTGGGAGATTACAATGTCGCATGGTGGTTCTATTGTTGTTAAAGCGCTGAGTGCGCTGGGCGCTAGCCGGGTTTTTTGCGTGGCGGGGGAGAGCTATCTGCCTGTATTGGATGGTTTTTTGGATTATCCCGAAATTGAGGTGGTTACATGCCGTCAGGAAGCCGGCGTTACCTTTATGGCAGAGGCGCATGCACAGCTGACGGGGAAACCCGGTGTTGCGCTGGTGACACGGGGGCCGGGGGCTTGTAATGCCTCTATCGGTGTGCATACGGCCATGCAATCATCCACGCCTATGATCTTGCTGGTTGGGTTGATCGCCAGCCATGACCGCGACAAAGAAGCCTTTCAGGAATTTGATTTAAAGCAAATGTTTGGGTCATTAAGCAAATGGCAGGCTGTTGTTGATCGGGCGGACCGGCTTGGTGAATATATGACGCGGGCTTGGCATGTGGCCAGTTCGGGGCGCCCGGGGCCGGTTGTTATTGGCTTGCCCGAAGATGTTTTGTTTCCTGTAACGCCAGATCAGGCCATTGCCCGTATTGAATGCACAGAGATAGCCCCAAGCCAGAGTGATGTAAAGGCCATTAAAGATATGCTGTCACAGGCCTCCGCCCCGTTGATTATTGCAGGTGGCGGCGGCTGGAGCGATCAGGCGATTTCAGATCTGGCGAGTTTTTCCAGCGCGAGCCACATTCCTGTTTGCACCTCGTTTCGGCGTCAGGATATTTTTGATCACAATCATTCCAATTATATTGGCGAGCTTGGGACATCATCCAACCCGGCCTTGATTGAGCGTGTGAAACGGGCCGATGTCATTCTGGCCTTGAATACGCGCCTCAGTGAAATGGCAACGCAGGGGTATAGCCTGTTTTCGGATGATCAAAAAATTATCCATATCTATCCGCAGGCCGAAGAGTTCGGCAAATCCTATATGCCGGACATGGCGGTTCAGGCACATATTAATCCTTTGATCTCTGCGCTGGCGGCCTCCGGGCGGCTTGATGGGCGCGTATGGGCGTCATGGCGTGACGAAGGGCGCGATGCATATCAACAATGGACGCATATTGATCTCGCAGGCGGTGGTGGAAAATGGGCAGGTGCGGATTTGTCTCAAATCTATGCCTTTTTACAGGAGCATTTACCGGGGGATGCCATTGTCACCACAGATGCCGGTAATTTTAGTGGTTGGGCGCAGCGATATTTGCGTTATGGGCGCCCCGGGCGCTTGTTGGCACCAATTAGCGGGGCGATGGGGTATGCCGTTCCGGCGGCGGTTTCCGCATCTTTGGAATATCCTGATCGTGTGACGCTGGGGATTTGCGGAGATGGCGGTTTTATGATGAGCGCACAAGAAATTGCAACCGCGGTGCATACAGGAGGCAAGCCCATTATTCTGGTTTGTAATAACGGGGTTTATGGCACCATTCGGATGCACCAGCAACGTGAATATCCGGGGCGCAGCTCCGCCACATCCCTGAGTAACCCTGATTTTGTTAAAATGGGTGAAAGTTATGGCGCCTATGCGGCCCGGGTGAAGCATGCCGATGAATTTCCCGCTGTCTGGGAACAGGCGCTGGCCTATGATGGGCCGTGTTTGATTGAAGTTGTCATGGACCCGGCGCAGGTTACAACGCGCAGTTAAAATCTGTTGCAACCGGGGGCGGGTATTGTTTGTTGTTTATGATGGGGCGGCGGCGGCGCGTTAGATGCTTTATGGCATTGGCTCCGGTTCAAAATCCCATAACCCCTGAAGCGGTTTGACCGATTCAATGCGTCCGCGTAATTTTTGATCCCGGCTGATGCGTTCTTCCTGTCCATGGCTGGTGCGCACGATTTGCCGGTTTTGGGCATCAATATTCCATCCGGCAACCTTAAGCATTTCTTCGCTCAGGCGGTTGCGCAGGCCGTTTTTCAACATGATTTCAACGCTGTCTTTATTGATATGCAAGATGGTTGCGGGGCGTTCCTCGCCTGCTTTCAGGGTTTTAATCAAGTGCCATTTGTTGCGGTCAGACGCAATATCGTTTGCAACGCGGTTTTTGCGCTGTAAGTGATCGCAAATTTCGGGCATGTTTTCGATTTCCCGGTCGGTAAGGGCGCCCTTTTTAATACCTTTCAAGCGTCTTAGGCCTCTCCAGATATATGAATCCGGCTTGCGTCTCAGTGGGGAGGTCGCATGACAATAATGCTTCGCGCCCAGGGCGAAGTGGCCTGCGCTGTGTGGTTCATAAAAAGACCGGTTGAAAAAGTCATTGCGTAGAACTTCGGCAACGCGCGTTTCGATGCCGCGGGCTTGGGCTTGCTTTAATATATCATCCAGCATGGCCCAGTTGCATTCATGGGGGTTGTCTGTGATGTCAAAGCCCAGATAACGTAACTCAGCCGCCATTTTCTTATAGATTTGTGGGTGGGCGGCCGGGCTGTGGTTACGAAACGGGACACTTAGTCCGGCCTCGTGTAATTCCCTTGCGATGCCCTGATTGGCAATTACCATGGCGGTTTCAACAAAACCGTGCCCCACATACCCCTCGTCGTCATTGTTTAGAATTTGATCGGTAATATGCAAGCCTTCTCGTGACTGGTTGAATTTTTCTTTCAAGACCTGATGGAATTCGTTCATGATGCGTATGTCCGGATCATTCTGGTTGATGCGGTCCTGATAATCGTCATAGGTTAGTTGCGCTTTCGTACGAATATACGCAAAACCAGTGGATTCAGATAACAGATTGCCTTTGTGGTCAAAAAAGGCTTCATAAATGCCGACGGGCCGCTCTTGATTATGCAGCAGGGAACACCGCATGGTGAGTTCATGTGGATACAGGCCGAAATTACCTTCTGGCAGGTAAATCGTATTTCCGCGTAAATATGATTCATGATCCAGGGCTGTACCGGCTGTTACAAATTCATCAATATCGGCAACGGCAACGCTTAAACGCCAGCCGCCCGCCAGCTTTTCAACGGCGCAGGCATCATCCAGATCTTCTGCGCCCTCTGGGTCAATTGTTACAAAGCCGCGCTTTGATTCATCGTTTCGCCGGGCCTTGGAAAACGGGCGCTTTGTTAATGTCGCGCTTTCTACGGTGGCCGCGGCGCTATAGCGATACGGTACGCCATGTTTACGAAGAAGGACGCGGTTAATATCGGCGCCGGAGGACAGGTCGATACCGTTATCTTTTTTGATGATAACTTCGGGCGCGTCAATGCGCATATCCATCGGTATGGCGGCCTCATAAACGCCGCGATGTTCCAGTTCGAAACCCGGGTCGGGGTTTTGCAGGCGAAACTGGGTTTTAATGGAATTATCTGCGGCTTGAAAACGGGCGCTTCCATCCGCATTCTTATTAAAATAGCCTTGAAGATGCGCCGGTTTATCGGCTGCGCATTTTTTAAGCACTTTCGCGTTTCTGTTTAACCCTTTGCCGTTTATAATTTTGACCAGAACAACATCGCCGGTTCTTAGTTTGTTTTTCTGGACTTGCCGGCTGGACAGGCTGGCACGGAATGTTGAATTTTTCGGCTTTCCCCATATGTTTAACCCGTGGCTGTTATCGGCCTTATTGCGCGTAACCGTGGCGTACATAATGTCGGCGTAGGGCTGCGTGGCATAGAATTTTTTTTGACCGCTATCGCGTGCAATCCTGCCGCGGCTTTGTAAAAATTCAAGGCCGCGATTTACCTGTTCCGCCAATTTATCGCCGGGCCTAAAAAAACGAAGAAGTTCTTTTTTTGATACGGGCGTGCTGGCCGAAGCGATATATTCGTATAGGCGTTTTCTTGAGAATTTATAGCCTGTCATTCCCTGCATTTACTTTCTTACCGAGTAATTTTTTGTATTATGTATTTATATTGCTTAAAGGGTCAGACGGTAAAAAGCAAGGGAATTACTGGGTCATTTGATCAATGGCCTTTGCCATTGTGATATCACGATCCGAGATTCCCCCGGCATCATGGGTTGTTAATTTGATTTCCACACGGTTATACACATTAAACCATTCCGGATGATGATCCATTTTTTCGGCAAGCAAAGCCACACGATTCATGAACCCCCACGCCTGATTAAAGTCTTGAAATTTCAAGTCTTTATGAATTGATTTTGTGTCAGCGGATAAGTTCCATCCCGTTAGGGATTTCAGAGCGTTATCCACAGTATCGGCTGGTAATTGCTTGACCATAGTCTGTTCCTTGCTTGTTTGAACCTGACAATCAGATTAAAATATGATTCATCAAGAAACAACATAACTTTGTTCGCGGTGCCAACAAAACCGTGATCACTGGTATTATTGCAAGGGAGAATCGTATGGATGCTCGGAAGATAATTATGAACTTTACCGTTCCGCCTTCACTGGAAGACATCGAAATTATGACCGGTAATGCCCTTGATCACCTGCCTGATGAGTTGGATCAATATTGCGTGGATATATCCGTGGTGGTTGAAGATTTCCCCGATGAAGCGCTGGAAAGCGAGCTGGATATTGAGGATCCTTTTGATCTGTTGGCGCTGTATCGCAGTGGCCGCGAAATTTCCCCGGGTATTGAAAAAAAGACGGCCAATGATGATGATGTTTTAATGGTATTTCGGCGCCCGTTATTGGATATGTGGTGCGATAGCGGTGATGATTTAGGCAGCGTTTTGCATCAGATCATTATTGAAGAACTGGCCCGTAATTTTGATTTTTCTGAAGACGAAATTGATGAAATGACCCAGCGTCACCATCAGGGCCTGCTTTAGGCGCATCGTTTTAAAAACACCCTGAATTTTGGCCGGGGGGAAGCCCCATCAGGTCAATGTATATGGGTTAATTGCAAGCACTTCCGTCATACCGGCATCCCGGCACAACGCACACGGCATCATCCACGCTGGTTCCGTCATGTCGGGTAAATTGTATGCCGGTTGGAATGGGGGCCGAGGCCGCACAATCCATGATCCAGTCAACATAGCCCGTGTAGGAATCCATACTGCCTGATACGGACACCGGTGCGGGCGCCGGGAAGGCCGCGCCCAATGCGGCCGATATTTTACCGGTGCGGGCGCCGGGGTTGCCGCATGGCATTGGCACATTGCGAATATCAATTGTTGAGAGGTCTTCAAAACGCACCCACCAGGATGGATCAAAATTCTTACATTTAGAGGCCGCCCATACGGTATACATTGGGTTACAAATTGCCGAAGGGGGCAGGGATATCGTTCCCCCGCCATATGTGTGGGAAAAGCTGGACAAATAGCCAACCAATTCATTGTAAACAACTTGATTTAACTTGTTGGTAAGGCTGGCGGCCGAGATACCGATACCCCCGTTAAATTGAGCCGGGGTACCACCGGTGGCCAAGGCCAAAACCGAAAAGGTGCCGGCCATGTTTCCTGCTCTGTTCAAATGGTCATCAAAGCAGCTGTATTCCAGGACGCTATCGGGTTTTAAGATAATGCGCTGGGCGGTTTCCATCTCGCGCTTGCCTTCCAGATACCCCCTTGCCCGCAATACATCATAATAATCGGCATCACATGATGGCGGGATCTGGGCAAATGAAAATGTTGAAGGAAAACACAGCAAGGCAAGAACCGTGCAGCAAATGTATTTTGCCATGTGTGTGTAAAATTTATTGTTGTTCAAATCCCGTTTGCCCTTAACAATCATTAAAATGTTTTACTATCCACGTAAATCATAACACAGCTTTATAATTTGTGTACATTTTAGGTGGGGTGCTTGCCTGTGTAAGGCATTTTATTAAATTTTTATATAAAGTTTAATAAAATATAAACGAGTACCACTGTAAAATAATATAAGATTGTAATTATTTTTTATAAGGATTTGTTATGTGTGTGCATGGGGATAGAAATAACGGCGATAAAAGTTATAAGACATTATTTTTAATGATACTGGGCGTTATGGCGATGTGTTCCGTACCGGGGGTGGCCCATGCGGCATGTGGCTTTAAATCCAATGGTGACTATGTGTGCGGGCAGAATTTCACGCCTCCTGGCAATAACAATAACAATGCCGGGCCGGTGAACGGGAACCCCTGGGCGCCCTATATACCCAGCCCAATCCCTGCGCTTCCCACTCCGGCTGACTTAATTGGCTGCCCAAGTATGGACAATATTCTGGAAACGGTGAATTCCCTGCCGACCACCTCTAGCCGGGATTCGGCGCGCAATCACCTGAATAAATTTATGGCGGCCAATGGCAATGATTGCGCCGCATTAAATGATTTTGTTGATGATCTCATCAAGTTTGAAACCTTTATGTTGTTGACCAGCAGGGCGCCATGTGGGTGGAAACATGATTTTGACGAAAATGGTAATCCCGTGATGATTAATATTGTGCCAAAGCCCGTGTTTGCTGCTTATTTGCAAGAAAAAATTGCCCTGGATGCAGCGTGGGCGGATAATCTGGTGTTATCAAACCGCTCGAAGGCCACATCACAAATTTGTGCGGAGATTATCGCCATACAAAAGGCAGAAGAGGAAAAGAAGAAGAAAAATAATCCCAATTATAATTATGTCCCTTAAGGCCGGGGCGTAATGGGCTGGGCTGTATTGCTTATAAAAAAGATGAAAACGATAATAGGATTTA
The DNA here is from genome assembly GCA_002359735.1 of Micavibrio sp. UBA2638. Classification (GTDB taxonomy): domain Bacteria; phylum Pseudomonadota; class Alphaproteobacteria; order Micavibrionales; family Micavibrionaceae; genus UBA2638. The sequence goes on along the minus strand of DENS01000017.1, from coordinate 26,699 downwards.
CAATGTTAGAAAGTTTATTGAAAAAAACAGTGTTACCTTTGGCCGCGCTCGGTGTAATGGTGTTTCCCGCGGCGGTAAAGGCGCAGGCTGAGGCAGAGGCAGAGGCAGAGACTCCGGTGGTTTATGCGGAGTATGAGGTGCCAAAAGGCCCGGTCACATTATACGGGCAGGAACTGGACCCTTATATCGCTTACTATGAATCTGAAGCCTATACCGGGTATCGCTGGGACAAGGTGCGGCAATTTGTACCCGAGATCTTTCCGGATGCGAAAGAAAATACCCAGTCTGCCGAGCAGGTTTGCGATATGATGGACATTGTCTCGCTTATGTATGGGATGCTGGAAGAAGAAAACTTAAAGCGTCTTGCCGATGTTTTGAAACCTAAATTCCCGGATGTCGCTGATGATGCGGTTATGATGGAAAAGGCTTTGTCGTATATCAATACGCGCGATACCAGCGCGCTGGATGCGCTGTTAAAGCTCTTGCCGGATTATCAGTTCCAGATTTTGATGACACGGAAGCTGGTTATGAAAAATATGGCCATTGATATGTTGCACGACGCAGCCATTAAAAATTGTCCGGATTACGCCGATAGAAAGGGGTATCTGCCCCGGTCAGGATCGTAATTTATAATGATACAATAGAGTTGAGAGCGGGAACGGGCGCGGCAAGTATTTAACATGTCAGCGCCCATTTTTTCTTTTCTTTTTCCTAAAGGGCCTCTTCCATGTAACCGGACATACGCCGTACAAAACCGGCAGGGTCATTAATCGGTTCCCCTTGAATGATTTTGGCTTGATCGAGCAAAAGCAAGGCCAGATCAGAGATTTTATCTTCGTTGGAAAAATCTTCATTCAAGCTCACCATTTTCCTGATCAGGGAATGGTCCTTGTTGATTTCCAGGACAGGTTTGGTGCTGCCTGAATATTTTTGGTGTACTTTTAAAACCCGTTCCATGTGCATGTCAACGCCGTGTTCCGGCGCAACCAGACAAACAGGGGAATCGGTCAGACGGTTGGAAATAATGACGTCTTCGACCTGTTCGGATAATGTTTTCTTTATGGTTTCAAGAAGGGGTTTAAGGCTTTCATCCTGTTTGATTTTTTCGGTTTTTTCTTGTTCGGTTTCTTCCGGTTTATCCGCATCATACTGACCAAGATTGATATTGCCTTTTGTGACGGATTTGAATTTCTTACCTTCAAATTCCGGGGCCTGTTGCAGCCAGAAATCATCAATGGTGTCGGTAAAGAATAAAACTTCCAATCCGCGGGATTTAAAGCCCTCCAGCTGCGGTGAGTTTTTCAGGCTCTCCAGGTTTTCTCCGCTGATATAGTATATTTCGTCCTGTCCATCCTTCATGCGGCTGACATAGTCTGCCAATGATGTATAGCTCTCGCCGCTGTCGTGGGTGGAAAAGAAGCGGCAAATTTTAAAGATGGCATCACGGTGTTCGCTGGCATCATAAAGGCCTTCCTTCAGCGCGGCCCCAAATTGCCCCCAGAACGTGTTAAAGGCGGCTTCATCTTTTTCAGATAACTTATTGAGATCACTTAAGATTCGTTTTGTAACGGCGCTGCGGATTTTTGTGACCACAGGATTGTATTGCAGAGTTTCGCGGCTGATATTCAGGGGCAGATCCTCGCTATCGACCACGCCGCGGACAAAGCGCATCCACGGATACATCAGGTTTTCAACCGTATCGGATATAAATACGCGGCGAACGTAGAGTTTAACCGAGCCTTTGCGGCTGGGGTCATACAAATCGAACGGGCGCATGGTCGGAACATATAAAAGCGCATTAAATTCAATCGTTCCTTCGGCTTTCCAGTGGCTGGTTAAGACCGGTTCATCAAAGCCGTGGGTGATGTGGCGATAAAAGTTTTCATAGTCTTCTTCACTGATTTCATTTTTAGGACGCGCCCATATGGCCGTTGCCTGATTAATGGCTTCGTGGCTGTCTTTGTGGATGGCCTCCACCAAATATATGGGAACATCAATATGGTCGGAATATTGTTCAACGGTTTCACGAATTTTTTCTTCCAGCAAGAATTCCACGGCACTGTCTTTAATATCCAGAATAATGGCTGTACCGCGTTTTGAACCGCCCAATACGGCCTCTTCGGTTTGTGAGGCCTCGGCCGTACTAAAGCCGCTGGCGCCGTCAGATTCCCATTTATAGGCTCTGTCTTCACCGGCCTTGCGGCTGATGACCGTAACTTTGCTGGCGACCATATAACTGGCGTAAAAGCCAACGCCAAACTGCCCGATTAATTTCATTTTATCGGCGCCATTTTCATTGCTGGCCTTCATTTGCTCCATGATTTTGGCTGTGCCCGATTTGGCGATTGTGCCCAGATGTTCTGCCAGTTCTTCACCGTTCATACCGATGCCGTTATCAACAATGCTGAGTGTGCGGGCCTCGCGGTCGGGCCAGATGTGAATACGGAACCCCGGATCATCCTTGGTTAAGTCCGGGTTGGTGATGGCCTCATACCGTAACCGGTCACAGGCATCGGCGGCATTGGAAATTAATTCACGCAGAAACACATCGTGATTGGTGTACAGGGCATTGGCCACAATATCCAAAAGGCGTGATACATCGGCGCTGAAATCCTGCGTATACTGCGTAGCGTTATTGTCGGTGTTCATTTCTTTTTTTTGTGCGCTCATTGTTGTTTCTCTTCCTTGTTACTCAGTGTGATTTTTCAGTGTCTTTTACGGGTATAGCCAGCCAATAGACCATGTTCCATCGGCATTTTTAGTATAAACAAATCTTTTATGCAGACGATAGGGTTCTTCCGCCCAAAATTCAACTCGTTCGGGGATAATTCTAAATCCGCCCCAATGATCCGGGCGCGGCGGGTTTTCCTGACCGTCAAATTTTTGGTCATAGGCCCTAAGACTTTCTTCCAGTTCGGCATAGGATTTCATGGGGCGCGATTGCTGTGATGCCCAGGCGCCAATGCGGCTGGGGCGGGGGCGGTTGTTAAAATACATATCGGATTCTTCCGGCGTGGTTTTTTCTGTGCGGCCGGAAACACGGATCTGGCGTTCGGTGCTTTTCCAGTAAAAATTGGCTTCTGCATATGGATGGGCCAACAAGCCCCGTCCCTTGTTGCTGTCGTAATTGGTGTAAAAATGAAGGCCTTTTTCATTGTATCCACGCATCAGGACGATACGAACCGAGGGCTTTCCATCCGCCGAAATAGTTGCCAGTGACATCGCCCCGGGGTAGCTGTGTTCTTTTTCTTCGGCCCTTTGGAACCATTCGTGGAATAAATCTGTTGGGTTGCCGGGAAAATTATCTGTCATGCGAAGGGTATCCTAAAGTTATGCGTAATATGTTTACTAACGGGTATGAAAAAGATATATTCACTTCTCACTCATGCGCAAGGAAAAGCGTGATGAAAAAATGAAAGGTACAGATGAATGAAAAAATTTGGATTAGTATTATTGAGCTTGGCCGCGGTGTCACTTGGGGCCTGTAACACAATGCAAGGCGTTGGTACGAAACAGGGCGTCGGCACAGTTGGCGGCGCGGTTCTTGGTGGTTTGGCCGGTTCACAGGTTGGTAAAGGCTCTGGCCAGCTATGGGCGACAGGGGCCGGTGTTTTGCTCGGCGGTTTAATCGGTAGCGAAATCGGTAGCTCGTTGGATCGAGCCGACATGGCTTACGCGCAACAGGCCAATCAAAAGGCCTATTCAGCGCCGGTTGGTGAAACCGTGAAGTGGAATAACCCTGAAACCGGAAATTACGGCAGCGTAACCCCAACACGCGACGGGTATAGCTCGGCGGGGCGTTATTGCCGTGAATATCAACAAACAATTGTTGTGAACGGTCAAAATCAAACCGGTTACGGCACCGCTTGTCAGCAACCAGACGGTAGCTGGGAAATCGTGAAATAAGGTTTTAGTGATAGATCATGGAAAAGGGCCGGGTGAAAATCCGGCTCTTTTTTTCGCCTATTCGCTGGCTTATTCTGGGGCGCCTGTATTTTTCCCGGTCAGTTTAATTTCCTTTTGTGTCAGGCTGGGGTCTTTAATAAATTGCGCCAGCCCCTGTTCAGCAGAACTCTGCGCGGAAGATGGCTCTTCTTGCGGCGGGCGGCCATCGCTCAGCGGCGCGTCTTCGTTTTGTGCGCAGCGGGCAAAATATTGCAATAAATGCTCGGGCCCCTTGGTTTTCTTTAAAAGCTCCACAATGGTATCGTAATTGACGGGCGCGCCGTTTCTGTGGCGTTGATTCAGGTAATAGGAGAGCTTTTTAATATCCCGCCACTGCGTTTGCGTCAGGGCGTCGCGATATGTTTTTAAAATGTCATCGGCGCTTATGTGTATCCCTTGGGCGAATAAATCTTCAAATTGTTGCGCGGCCTCATGCAGGGCATGGGAAGCCCAGCCGCAGGCATTTTCAGTCACAAGTTTTTTATTATGGCGCTGGGCCTCAGCGAATAAGAGGTTGGCGCTGTTTTGCAAGACGGCGATGCTGGTCAGGCGTTTTCCTGTTTCGTCAGATTTTATTCTATGTATGCGCTCATTGTAATCATCAGAGGCAAAGGGATTATAAGCCCCCTGGTCTGTTGTTGTGTCCGGTTCAATTTCAACGAGATCGGCAATCTGATAAGCCAGCGCGCGCACGAATGTATCTTCGCTTGTGTAGATGGCATTGCCCAGAATTTTTTCAGGCGAGTATCCGGCCCAGGCCATGTCTTGCGCGGGCCGCGCAAAGGCCCACCATTGTTTGATGGCATTGTCGCCATAGGTCAGGGAAACCTCTGAGGCCAGATCCATAATTTGCTGCATAAAGCGCGCTTTTATATCAATCGTGCCCTTTAAATCTTCATAGACCAGTTTACAGGCTTCATAGGCGACGGGGTAGGGGAGGATATGCGGGTGTAATTTTGTGACGGCTTGCAAGGTCTCGTGGCTGCGCCGCTTGGCCAATTGCAGGATAAAGTCCTTGTGCCCGTGACTTTCCATGATAATCGCGCCAAAAATATCGGCCATTAAATTGTTTTTCGATAGCGATACTTTATCTGTGGCGGGCTTGATTAATTTGCTTTGGGGGAATTCGGTGTTGGCGTGGCGCGTATTAATGCGGTCCATGCTGTATAGGGCGTGCCATGTCAGGCTGTAAAGATGGTGTTTGGCGTTTTCGTCGATTTGAAATGTATCGGCATTGATGAAAAATACGGCGGTATGATGCCGCTTTAACTTCATGCCCATAATTTTGTTCTGGTTAATGATGATTCCTAAAAATCCGGATTCATTGTGATGTATTTCTTTGGTCATCAGCAAGGCATCGTAGATGCGCTGGCCGTGGGGTTTGGCCAGGATGATGTTGCGCTTATCGATGACGGTTTTTTCCCGCTCATTATTTTTATGCACAATAAAAAGCGCGCTTAGGCCTCGGAACTCGTCCTCTATCTGGCGCCTGATGACGTTGCAATTATGGTCGATACTCGCTAGATCGATTGACATTCGATACCCCTGAACAGCCTGTTCTGGTTGTTGTAATCCGTGATGCGGCGCGGCGTTGAATGCTTGCGGCGCTTCTGCTTGATATTATAGCACAAATTGGTGTTTTAAAAGGCTATGAAACGGGTTTTTGCGGATCAACACCATTTGGGCTGGACGGCGGGCGCTAAATGTGTAGGATACGATCAGTATAACTGTAACACTATAAATAGACGATAAAAGAATACGATGGAAAATACGAATTTATTTTTAAAGGGAAAACGCGGCCTGATTATGGGCGTTGCGAATGATCGTTCAATTGCCTGGGGGCTTGCATCGATGGCTGCGGAAAGCGGGGCCGAACTGGCCTTTACCTATCAGGGGGAGGCGCTGGAAAAACGCGTGCGCCCTTTGGCTGAAAAGATTGGGGCGAATCTGGTTCTTCCCTGTGACGTTACTGATGAAGACAGTATCGATGCGGCCTTTGCCGAAATAGAAAAGGAATGGGGACAGATTGACTTTGTCGTGCATGCGATTGCGTTCTCCGATAAAAGTGAGCTGGATGGCCTGTATCTGGATACGACGCGTGAAAACTTTAAACGCACGATGGATATTTCCGTGTATTCCTTTACTGCGGTTGCGCAGCGTGCTGTGCCGCTCATGAGCGAGGGTGGATCTTTGTTAACCCTGACCTATTACGGCGCGGAACGTGTTATGCCGCATTATAACGTTATGGGCGTTGCCAAGGCCGCGCTTGAGGCCTCTGTTCGCTATCTGGCTGCCGATCTGGGAAGCAAGAATATTCGCGTGAATGCCATTTCTGCCGGGCCGATCAAGACCCTGGCCGCCAGCGGCATTGGCGATTTCCGCCATATTCTGCGGTGGAATGAATTGAATGCGCCACTAAAACGCAATGTCACGATTGAAGATGTCGGGCGTTCGGGCCTGTTCCTGCTTTCCGATCTTGGCAGCGGCGTAACCGGGGAAGTCTTGCATGTCGATGCCGGGTATCACACTGTTGGTATGCTCGCCGTGGATAGTGTGGCAGAAACGGCCGCTTTGTTAAACAATATGGTTCCCAAGAAAGATAAAGACGAGGCCGCGTAATCCAAATGGTTGAACGACTTTGGTTCAAGGATTACACAATGGACATGCTCTCGGGTATTCGTAATTCGAATATGGGAACGCATATCGGTCTGGAATTTACAGAGATTGGCCCGGATTTTATCAAGGGCCGTCTTCCCGTCGACGAAAGAACAACGCAACCATTTGGAATTTTGCATGGCGGGGCAAGCTGCGTCTTGTCCGAAACGCTTGGGTCTGTTGCCGCATGGATGACCATTAACCCCGAAACCCACCGCGCCGTAGGGTTAGAGATTAACGCCAATCACATCCGTGCGGTTACCGAAGGCTATGTCGAGGGGGTCTGCACAGCCTTTCACACCGGCCGCCGCACGCAGGTCTGGCAAACCGATATTACAGAGGTTGCAACCGGTAAGCGCGTTTGTATTTCACGCCTGACCGTTACGATTATCGAACAGGGCACATTAAGCGCGCAAAAAAATAAAGTAATGGTTGGCTAGGGCTCCGCCGATTTATAACGCAAAAACAGGGTTATGCCCTTGCAGGCGCTGATCATAGTTTTTGCTGATTTTATCAATCTGTTTGTCTTGTGCGCATTTGTTATCACCGTCCAGCCAGGAGGCTTTTAAACGCCCATCTTGCGTTGCCTGTTTCATGGCGGCCCAGAATGTCTGCACCGCGTCAGGATCGACCGTAATGGTTTCTGCGCTTTGTCCAAGGTCGAACATGCCGGTGAATTTGTCTCTCAAATCACTATAGGCCAAGTCTTGTCCGTCCGGCTCTTCCCCTTTTTGCGGGGATAGATCCAGTATTTTTGATGGCGGCGCCGCGTTAAATAGCTTTGATGTTAGCTTGCTCAGTCTGCCGGTTTTTGCCGATAAGTTCCTGATTTTTATCCCCCGGACGCGGTAATCTAATTCATCAATGCCTTGTGGGTCGAACATAACCGGCTCGCCCTCTGGAAATTCAGGGGTTTTATGCCCACTATAGCAAAAATTGGAGATGTCTTTATCGTAGACCATAAGGTTATCTGATTTATAATTTTCTTCTACGGCCTTGTAATGGGGTAGGCTGATGGGGCTGTGTCCGGTATATTGCAGGTCGAGCCGGTAATGATCTGAAAGCCGGATGGCCCCAATGGGGCGCATGATATGCCGGTGTCTGAATAAGGGGTATTCATCTTCATGTACAACGCGCAAAACGGTGCCGGCCTGTTGCAGGAACACAAGCCCTTCATTGCCTGGACCGCGCCGGTATTCACCAGCCTGCGGCGCCGGTAGTTGTAGCTGCGAAAATATATGACGCAGGTCCTTGCTAATAGTATCGCGGCCGGAGCGCTCCACCCTTTTTTGAATATTCTCGAAAAAATCCATGCCCGGACAATAAGGGGCGGCGCGCATTATGTCAATTAAAAAGTGGCTGTGCAGGCCGCTTACTCTATGGTAAAACATAGCCATGTCAGGTAATCGTTTCGGAACTTTATTTCAGTATACAACGTTTGGCGAAAGTCATGGGCCGGGTATTGGCGCCATTGTTGATGGCGTGCCCCCGCGCATTCCGCTTGATGAAGCGTTTATTCAGGGGTTTCTGGACCGCCGGAAACCGGGGCAAAGTCGTCACACGACCCAGCGCCGTGAACCTGATCAGGTTGAAATCCTGTCTGGTGTGTTCGAAGGCATGACGACCGGCACGCCGATTGGGCTTTTAATTCGTAATCAGGATCAACGCTCCAAAGACTACGGGGATATCAAAGATAAATTCAGACCCGGGCACGCCGATTATACCTATCATCATAAATATGGCATTCGGGATTATCGGGGCGGTGGCCGCTCCAGCGCGCGCGAAACCGCCTGCCGCGTGGCGGCTGGTGCAATTGCGCGGCGCGTTTTGGAAACCCAGATCGGGAATGATGTTCAAATTCGGGCCGCCGTTGTGCAAATAGGAACGGAAAAAATTGACCGGGCCAATTGGGATTGGGATCAGGTTGATCAAAATCCGCTTTGGTGCCCGGATGCCGCCGCCGCGGCGCATTGGGAGACATATCTGGATACTGTGCGCAAAGCTGGGTCCAGTGCCGGCGCGTTGGTGGAGGTTCATGCCAGCGGCATTCCTTTGGGGCTTGGCGCGCCTGTTTACGACAAGTTAGATGCCGATATCGCCAAAGCGATGATGAGCATTAACGCCGTCAAGGGCGTTGAGATCGGAGCGGGTTTTGAAACCGTGATGTTTGGCGGTGAGGACAATGCGGATGAAATTACGTTGGATCAGGATGGCAATCCCGAATTTTTGTCCAACCATGCGGGCGGCATTCTTGGCGGCATTTCATCGGGGCAGGATGTTATTGCCCGCGTTGCCTTTAAACCGACCAGTTCTATTCTAACCTCACGCGCGACGATTGATACCGATGGGCGCGAAACCAGTATCTTTACCAAGGGGCGTCATGATCCTTGCGTTGGTTTGCGCGGCACGCCGGTGGTTGAGGCCATGATGGCCTGCGTGCTGGCCGATCATTGGCTGCGTCACAAGGCCCAGTGCTTATAGCAACAGTGTTTACAGGCGCTGTATCTCTATACGTCCAATTGGGGTAATGGCCCGGTATTATCCGCGTTTGCATCGTTATTGGAATTTTGTGCAGGCAGATCATTTATGCCGATTTCAGGCAGTGTCGATGGATCGATTCCCAAGGCTTTTATGGCTTTTTCTGTCACGATCATCATATCGGTTTTGTGCAGGCATGTATTGAAGCTGGGGCCATAGATTTGTTTGTCTTGTAAGACATCTATAATGGCCTCAAAGGCCACTTTATCCAATCCATCAAGTTGACTGTCTGGAAAGGCAGCGCCGCTATAATGCTGAAACAGCGATTTAATATCGTTTTCCAGATTTGTCAGAACCAGCCCATAAATATTGGTTTCTTGCCACAGCATGAGTTTTGCCTCTACTGTATTAAGAGAGCCTAGTTCAATGGCATCTACGACGCTATAGGCATATTCCGCGCTGCGCATATCCTGGCTTAATTTGGCCCATTTTGAATTGGTCATGGTTGTTGCCTTCTTTTCGATCTTATTGTGTTGTTATTTGTTATGTCTAACCGTGGCCCCCGCCGATGTCAAGAACTCTGTATTTCCTTTCGCGGCTTGATCGTATAAACTCCCTTATGGATTTATAACTCAAAGAGAGCCCAAAACCATGAAGCGTTATAAGTGGAGAAAACCGCGTCCTTTATTCTCGGCCTCTGTGCCGAAAGCTGTTGAAAGGCCCGCGATAAAATGGAAGGTGCTTCCTATTGTGTGGCTTGCGCTTAAACGCGGCGCGATGGTGCTTGGGTTTTTGGTTCTGTTTTCTATGATCATCAGCTCCATTACATTAGGCACGATGATGAACCGGGCCGCGGCGCCGCTTCCTGATAATATGGTTCTCGTGCTTGAATTTGAAGGTGGTCTGAATGAAATACGCCCGCCTGCGTCTTTGGCCAACCCCTTCGGGACAAAGGAAATGACATTGCGTCATTATGTTTCTGCGATTGAACGGGCAAAGAATGATGATCGTGTGAAAGGCATTGTTGCGCGCATGCGTGATGGTGCGTTTTCCAGTGCCCAGGCCGAAGAAATCCGCGCGGCGATTTTGGATTTCAAACAAAGCGGTAAATTTACGCGTATTTACTCAACATCCTTTGGCGGCGCCGGTACTGGGCTTGGCCGGTATTATTTGGCTTCGGCTTTTGATGAATTGTGGATGCAGCCAATGGGCCTGGTTATGATTTCGGGTGTAAATGCCGAACAGCCCTTTGCGCGCGATGCCTTGGATAAAATCGGCGTGACGCCTCAGTTTTTTCAACGCAAGGAATATAAAACGGCTTATGAAAGCCTGACCCATACGCAAATGAGTGCGGCCAACCGTGAAGAGATTTCCGGCCTGGTTGAGGATATGACGGCGCATATAGTCAGTACAATTGCCAGCGACCGCGGCATTACTGAAGCGCGGTTGATGGAATTGGTGAACCAAGGGCTTTTTACGGCTGATGAGGCGCTGGAAGCCGGTTTGATTGATCATATGAATTATGCCGATGTCATGATTGATCAGGTTAAAGAATTACTGAGCAGTGATGGCAACGGCGGCGATGATGTTTCCTTTCAATCCCTGCAAAGCTATAGCGATCATGTTGGCGTCAATATTTTTGAACAAGGTGATGTTCCCAAAGAAATACGCCAGACACGCAAGGCTGGCGGCGTTGCCTTAATCTACGCTGTTGGAGCGATTGTGACCAGTGATGTTGGCGCTGGCGGTTCTTTGGCCGCATCGGATGAAATCGCGCCAGCCATATTGGATGCTGCCGCTGACCGGAACATCAAGGCGATTGTCGTGCGGATCGATAGTCCAGGCGGATCACCGGCGGCTTCCGAGGCCATATTGCGCGCGTTGGATAAAGCCCAGCAAGGCGGCAAGCCGGTGATTGTGTCGATGGGCGCAACGGCCGCGTCCGGCGGATACTGGATTGCATCCCATGCCGATCAAATCTTCGTTGCGCCGACCACCATTACCGGTTCGATTGGTGTTCTTGGCGGCAAATTCTCGCTGGATGGATTGTGGAAGAAAATCGGCGTGAATTGGGACCGCGTTCAATGGGGCGAAAATGCCGATATGTGGTCGATGAATTCCACCTTTGATGCATCTGGCGCGGCGCGCATGAATGCGATGTTAGATCATGTCTACGCCAATTTCATTCAGCGCGTTGCGAAAGGCCGCAAGATGAGCCTTGAGCAAGTCGAAGCCGTTGCAAAGGGCCGCGTTTGGAGCGGAAAAAAAGCCGTGGACGTTGGCCTTGCAGATCAGTTCGGCGGCTTGATGGATGCCATTGATTATGCCGCGACATTAAATGGCGGAAAAAATCGCCATGATGTTTACGTGCAGATTTTTCCGAAAGTCAAAACGCCCGTTGAGGAGTTTATCGCCCTGTTAGAGGGGGAGGGGGATTTATCCCCGTTCGAAGGCCCGGGGTTTCAAAGCGCCGTGTTTGAACCGCTCAAGCCCCTGATCGAGGCCGCCATCGTTAGCCGTGATTCCCATGGCGTGTCGGTTTATGCGCCGCTCCGCGTGAAATAGCATTGGCGCTATAGCTGGCGCGCAAGCGCGGGGACGTCTAGCACAGCCCGCACGCGTGCCACGTCGTTCCTGCTTCTCCAATCTCTGGCCAGATCAACATGCAGACAACGTGCCACCGCGCCGCCTGGCCCTAGAACGAATTCAGTGCTCTCCCAGTATCTGCCGAGTGGATAGGACCCACTGACATCAAGCTGTGCTTTGTTATTGTGCCCCCCTTGTACAATATTGTTAAAAATTGCGCTGCCATCACCGGCTGTCCAAAGACGCGCGCCTGTGTGGCCATTATCTTTTTTAAGGGTTTGTTGGATGTGATCCCCAGCCGTATACCAGCTCACAACCCCCTCCGGTGCGCTTTCTAAAGGCTCAAGCGCTTGCGGAATGCCTTGCTTTGTAAAGTTATAAACCAGCCAGCCATTCAAGCGCTCTAAGCCTTCGGGCAACTCAAAATCCATGCCCAGAACATCACCGATTTGCAAGATGCGTTTATTTCTTTGTGCCATTGCCGCCCCCGCTGCTGCCGCTGATATTGCGGATCATTGTTTTGACATCACGCGCAATACCTTCGATTTTATCCCCGATCTCGGCCGCTTGCGTTTTTGCGGCATGGGGTTTCGCGCCGCCTTGCGCGCTCACGTTTTCCGCCCTGAAAAAGCGGCTTAGACGCGTATGCATGTCAAAATAGCTCATGATAATATGATCGGGGCCAACCCCTTTTTCAATCACGGCCGCCGCCGCGTTCACGCCATAGGCAATCGGCTGCACTGTGCCAGTGACTAGCTTGTTGGCCTCAATGCTGGCGGTAATGTCTTTATGACGATCGCCGATATACCAGATGACATCGTCTTCCTGCGTTTCTTTCCCGCCCAGAATTTCACGCAAAGCCAGTAATATTGGTTCCGGGTGGGGTTTGGAATTATGAATGTCCTCACGGAAAATAGAGGCCTGAAAATAGTCTTCAAAGCCAAAAGTCTCCATGATCTCGTGCCCGTATCCTTTCCCCAGACCATTTGAAACCACGGCGGCCGGAATGTTATGCGCCTTCAGCAATTCCAGCACCTGATAAATGCCGGGGCAGGGCTCCACAATTTGTTCAACCGGCTTGCGGCGGAATTTATGAATGGCGCGATGCACCGGCAAGCGCGGTTTTTTGCGGGCGTGATAGGCATCTTCGGCCGCGCTCACAAATAATGCCTTTTTGTCGCGGCGTAATAAACGATCAAAAAACTTCTTTACGCGATACGCCCCATCGTCCAGCTTCTCCAGCACATGTAAAATGGCCGGATTCAAATGGCGCACAGACGTGCCGTCCATGTCAAAAATCACGATGCTGGGTTTTTGTAAACTCATCTATTTGCGTGTCTCAATTTCCTTAAGGGGGTTCTTAGTAGCAAATTTTTCCGCCTTTGCCTAAGGAAAATGCATCCGGCAAGGGGGTTTTGCCCCGAATCTGCTTTATGGCCCGGGCCTGCGAGCGCAATAAGGCGCGTAAATGGTTGATTTCCGCGCTGCGCAGGCCGTGTTTCAGGGCGTTGCGGGATGAGGCCGCCTTACCGGCCTTGGTTTTGGGGCCGCTCGCCCGTTTCCATGGCCGGGTCTTGCGGATCAGCCTTGCCCGTTCCTGACGGTATTTATCGGGGTAAGCCCTTCTTTTCTTTGGTTTATTCTCGTTCGTCATTTCGTTTGTTATTTTTGCGGGGGTGGGGGGTGTATTGTTTGACATAATTTTTATTCTTTGATATGGGTTGTGCATTGAATACAAATGGGAGTCTTAAAAATGAGCGTACTTGGAAAATCAATAACCGCACTGGGCGCGTTTGAAATTATGGCTGGCACCGTAACCAGCATGTTGACAGGCGATGCTGGCGCCGGGCTTGCCGGTGTATTCGTGGGCAGCGCGACACTCGCGGGCGGGCTTGCGCTGGAGCGCGCCGATGAACCGGATGCAGACGCCGCCGCCCCTGTTGAGAGTGCCGCGCCGCACCCGGCGCAGCCGTAAGGCGGTTTAATCATTGCAATCGGCCCCGCAATATGGCGTCTTTGGCGCTTTTTGCGTTTTGGCCGCGGGCAATGCCCTATGAATTTTTATGCTGTGTAGATCACTCAGCCTGTCCAGATAGGCCGCGCTTTGGCGCGTGCGCACCGTATCCATACATTGTTTTTGTATTTTCAAGGCCAGTTCCAACCAGCCTTGCGCCCGGCTTTCGCCATATTGTTGTTGCGCCAGATTCAATTGTTCGGCCAGCGTGGCATTGAACAGGGCGTTCAGAATTTGCACCTGATCATCCAATACGGCCGTATCGGTGGGGGCATATTGCATGGCGCGCGCCAGATCGCCGCAAAGCTCTTTGATCACCATATGAACGGGCAAGTCTTTGGGGATACCCAGCGGGTTGGGATGCTCTTCGGCGGGGTGGTTCTGTGTGTCGGTGGGGAAGGTCGGGTTCGTCATGTCGGTCTCCATGTTGGTTGAACGACATTGCATAATAGGATACAATTCCTAAAAAATCAAGTTTTGTATTTCGTCATTGCGAGCGGAGCGAAGCAATCCATCTGGATTGCCGCGTTACTGCGTTTCTTGCAATGACGCGCTGACTATATTTTCTGCAACCAAACCGGCTTCTTCATATTGTTTGTCGGGGGTGTCCTGATCCTGAAAGACATCGGGCAGGTGCATGGTTTTAACGTGGGCCTTGCCGAGCTGGTCGGAGCTGGCAAGGTATTCCAGAACGAATGATCCAAACCCGCCGATGGAACCTTCTTCGATGGTGATAAGCGTATGATGCGTATCAACAAGACGGTCAATCAGGGCGGTGTCCAGCGGTTTGGCGAAGCGGGCATCGGCCACGGTCACGGACTGGCCTTTGGTCTCCAGCGCCTCGGCGGCTTTCAGGGCTTCTTGCAGGCGCCCGCCATAGGACAGGATGGCCACGTCGCGCCGTTCGCAGACATTGGTTTTGGTCTCGTGGACAATACGCCCTTTACCGATGTCCAGCACTTCGCCGCGTTCGGGCAGGGTGATGCCGATGCCTTCACCGCGCGGATAACGGAAGGCAATGGGCCCGTCATTATAGGCGGCGGCGGTGGCGACCATATTCTGTAGTTCGGCCTCGTCGCTGGCCGCCATCAGCACCATGTTCGGCAGGCATCCCAGATAGGCGGTGTCAAAGCTGCCTGCATGGGTGGAGCCATCGGCGCCGACCAGACCGGCGCGGTCAATTGCGAATTTCACGGGCAGGTTCTGAATGCAGACATCGTGCACGACCTGATCATAGGCGCGTTGCAGGAAGGTGGAATAGATGGCGCAAAACGGCTTCTTGCCCTCGGCGGCCAAACCGGCGGCAAAGGTGACGGCGTGTTGTTCGGCGATGCCGACATCAAATGTGCGCTCCGGGAACTGCTGGCCGAACAGGTCCATGCCGGTGCCGTCGGGCATGGCCGCCGTGATGCCGATGATGCGGTCATCCTCATGGGCCTGCGCGATCAGCTCTTGCGCAAATATTTTGGTATAGCTTGGCGCTTTCGGCGTGGATTTGGCCTGCTGGCCTGTGATGACGTCGAATTTCTTGACGCCGTGCATTTTGTCGGGGCTGGCCTCTGCGGGGGTATAGCCCTTGCCTTTTTGGGTTTTAACGTGAATAAGAATCGGGTTGTGCCCCTTTGAATCGCGGGCATTGCGGAGAATGGGCAGCAGGTGATTGAGGTCATGACCATCAACCGGCCCAATGTAATAAAAGCCCATTTCTTCAAAGAAGGTACCGCCGCCCAGGCTGATGCGGGCACCTTCCTCGGCGCGTTTGGCCGCGTGGCGAATGGGGGCGGGCATGTAGTCCATCAGTTTTTTACCGGCCTCGCGCGCGCCTTTATAGGTGCGGCTGGATACGATACGGGTCAGGTATTTGCTCATCGCGCCAACCGGCGGGGCGATGGACATTTCGTTGTCGTTTAAAATGACAATCAGGTTGGACAGGTTGTGCGCGTTGTTCATGGCCTCGTATGCCATACCGGCCGACATGGCACCATCGCCGATCACGCATATGACCTTGTTGTCTTTGCCGGACAGATCAGATGCGGTGGCAAAGCCGATACCGGCGGAAATGGAGGTCGAGCTGTGGGCCGCGCCGAAGGGGTCGTATTCACTTTCCGCGCGCTTGGTAAAGCCGGACAGGCCGCCGCCCTGACGAATGCTGTGCATGCGCCCCTTACGGCCGGTCAGAATTTTATGCGGGTAACATTGGTGCCCGACATCAAAGATCAGCTTGTCATCGGGGGTGTTGAAAACGGCATGAATGGCGGTGGTGAGCTCAACCACGCCGAGACCGGCGCCCAGATGCCCGCCGGTTTGGGCCACCGCGTTAATCATGCATTCGCGCACTTCACCGGCCAGCTGCGCGATTTCATCATCGCTTAAGGCTTTCATATCTGCGGGGGTGGAAATGCGGTCCAACAGGCTTGCCGCGCTGCTTTGTTCCGGCGCTTGCTCCAGCTCAGACGCTTGCTCAGACACCTGTTCGGGCTGCGTTTCTTTCTGCGGGTTATGATCTATTTTTACGGCCTGTTTCATGATGCGACCATATATAGACGATCTGGCAGGGCTATGGCCAGTTTTTTTTATGCTGCGCCCGCGGATTTCCTGTTTTGTGATCTGGCGCAGGCTGGCCGCGCCCTTGATTTATTCGTTACACAGCCCTTCAGCCTTTAGCCCATACCGTTCATTCCGGGGGTGGGCAGCGATGTGGTGGCCGCCGCCTGAGGCTGTGATGGCCCTGGTTGCGCGGGGGCAGGCTGCGGTTGCAAATTCTGCATATCCTGCATAACACCATTAAAGGCGCCTTCATTAATGCCGCCAACCTCTGTAAAGAGTTCACCGTCCTGAAGCGCGTTGAATATATTCCCGGTGGCCGAGGTCAGACCGCCCATGAATTCCAGCCCGAAAAAGGTGCTGAGCATTTGCAGTAGCGTATCTTGCGGCCCGTGTTCATGGCCAGCCATGGGCGGGGCATGCTTTCCAAGGGCATCAGTGGCCAGTGTGGTGACCAGTATGTCGTTGCGCAGCTCCTGCGCGTTCAGGCCCTGTTCGCGGGCTAATTCTTCGATGTATTGATCATCAATGCGGGCATTGGCCTCTTCCAGCGCGGCGGCCTCGGCGATGGCGATGGCCTCTTCTTCGCGCATTTGCGCGGCATCTGGGCCGGGCACCTGCGTTTGCCCTGCATCTTGCGTGGGCGGAGCAGGTGTTTGCATGTCATCTGTTGCCGGATTATTTTCGTTTTGCATTTTTTACACCCTTTGTATGGTTTACCGCATCATTATTATAGGTAACAAGATTTAAGAAAATGTAAATTTTATGGAATATGCGCATCGTGCGGCAGAAAGGCGGGAATCAGCGGGGCGCCGCACCCGGCGCATTTAAGCGATAGAAAGGTTTTATTTATAGCGCGATGATTTTGGCCTGGTGGGCGGTTCTTCCGGCGGCGACGCATCCTGATGCGCCGTCATAAGCGGCACCCATTGCGCGGATTTGGCATTGCGAATATCGCCGCCCTCCACACAGATCAGCAACAATCGTTTTTCCGTCATGACGCGGTCATAAATGGTTTTATCAATGCGGTCGAGTTTAAAGCCCTGACCATCGTGGTCGTCATCTTCAGGGGCGCCAATGAAAATTTCACCCAGATCAATATCCATGCTGACCCATTGCGGCACAAAGGGCAGATCAACGCTGTACACAAAGGCCACTTCGTTGTTTTTGTTCAGGATTAAAGACCCGTTGGTTTTTTGAATGTCAGGATCAAACATAAGTTTATTTTACGGCCAAATCATGTGGGCGTAAAGGCGGTTTTGCGGATGGTGCCATTCTATCATCGATGACACATTTTATTTGCCATAATGCGAGCGCGTGTGTTATTGTCTCGGTGGTTTTTATAAAAATGCGTAGGGAAAGCATATATGTCGCAGGACATGTATAAAAAATTAAAGAAACAAAACGGGGAAACCTTCGCACAAGGGGTGCGGAATTTTCACAATGGCATTCTGGAGATTCCCGATCTGGATGTCATTGTTCGCCACGCCGGGCGGAAGGCCGAGCCTGTGCTTCCATACCTGATGAGCCTGCTTGCCGCCAATGATGCTGCTGAGTCCGCTGTTTTGGGCCCGCGCGACCCGTTTGCCCTGCTGGATGAGGCCGGATATGACGCGTTTTATGCCGATACATTGGAAAAACAAAACAGCATCCAGCGGTATTTCAAAAAAAGTGAGCTGCTGTGTACGTTTGATGATCATGCCCGTCATAAAAACTATCATATTGTCCATGCGGTTAAAAAAGATGCCGACCAGATAAAACGGGAAGACTTTAAGGGTAATGAACAGCGTGAAGATGCCTATGGGACTTCGGTAATTTCTATCCAAATGCTTAAATCTGGCGGCTTTATCAGTATTAAAAACCGTTATAACCATGCGGTTTTAGGCTGTGATCATACATTCGGCAGCAACCCGGATAATATTATCGAAGGTCTTTCCTCCGCCCTAAAGGAACATTTTGACGTCGATTTTAATGTCTCCGGCTCGCTCCTCCCATACGGATATGTGACGATAGGAGAACAGATTTTTAAATATAATTATGAACGCAATAATATCTATTATGGGGATAACGCCTGGATTGTGAAGGGGAAGGTTCATACGGTTAATAAGGCGGCTGGTGATGCCCTGTTTGACGGGTTTATATTTAACAATAAAACGAAAACCTTAATTAAAATTGATACGGCGCACCCTGACAAATTCGCGGATGATTTTAACCGTTATTACGGGGGGAATCCGGGGCTGGCTGTTCAAGGGGGTAATCTGACCTTGAATGGTGAGGTTTTGATCGGGGCTGACAGGTCACAAATTAAAACGCTTTACCTTCCTGAATTTAAGGAAATGAGCGAGAAATGCCTTTATAATACGAATAAAATTACAAGTATTCATCTACCGGCGCTAAAGACAATGGGGCCTGATTGCTGCGTTAATGCCGATAATTTATTGGAATTCAAGGCGCCGGCCCTGACCAGAATGGGCAATAATTGTTTTGTCGCCTCGAATGGCCTGACAGTACTTGATGTGTCCGCGCTCAGGGCGGTTGGAAAACATAGTTTTTGTGGTGCCAGTAGTCTTACTGAGCTTAGCCTGCCAGCATTGGTGGTGATGGGGAATGGTTCTTTCAAACATGTGACAAAGCTGACGCAATTATATGCGCCTGTGCTCACCAGAATGGGGGATCAGTGTTTTCAGCTGACAAATGCGCTTGAGCGGGTTGATGCGCCGTCGCTCACCGCAATGGGGACATATTGTTTTTATGGTGCCATGGGCATTCACGGCGTTATGGCGCTGAAACAGTTTGATGCGCCGTTGCTCACCACAATGGGGGATTTTTGTTTTGCTTTTGCTAAGGAATTAACGCAGTTTTATGGGCCGTCGTTAACGGCGATGGGGGAGTGTTGTTTTAGACATGCCAGTAACTTAACGGTTGTTAATGTCCCGGAAGGGGTGCAGATGGGGCGGTTTTGTTTTGAACATGTTCCGGCCCTGACTTGCATCCGGCTGGGTTTGCAAGCAACAATGAACCCTTTCGCAAGCGACGATTCGATCGTGTTGCAGATGTAAAATCAAAAGCAAAAGCAAAAGAGGTTGGTTTTAGGCGCGGCGCTCCAAAACGTAATCGGCCAGATCTTTCAGTTTTTGACCGCGCCCTTCAAAGATATGCAGATGCGCCTTCGCCTGAGAGATGAGCATTTCCGCGCGTTCTTTGGCGCCTTCCTTCCCCATGGTGGATACGAAGGTGGCTTTTCCGGCCTCTTCATCTTTGCCGGTGTCCTTGCCGGTGTCTTGCGGGTCGGCCTCAACGTCCAGAATATCGTCAGTGACCTGAAAGGCCAAGCCCAGATCATGGGCGTAATTACACAGGGCCCGGCGTTGCGGTTCCCCGGCTTTGCCCAGAATTGCTCCGGCCTCGCATGCGAAGGCCATCAGCTTACCCGTTTTCATCCGTTGCAGGCGGGATATGGTGCCCAGATCAAATTCCTGCTGCTCCCCGATTAAATCCAGCATTTGTCCGCCAATCATGCCATGGCCGCCCGATGCCTGGGCCAGTGCGCGCACCAATTCACAGCGCACGCGCGGGTCTTCGTGGGTTTCAGGGTCGGCCAATACTTCGAAGGCCAGTGTTAACAGTGCATCGCCTGCCAGAATGGCGGTGGCTTCGCCGTATTTTTTATGTACGGTTGGTTGACCGCGGCGCAGGGCGGCATCGTCCATGGCCGGCAGGTCATCATGAACCAGGGAATAACAATGGATAAATTCCAGCGCGGCGGCGACGCGGCGCGAACGGTTTGTATCGACATTGAACAGATTGGCCGAATGGATCACCAGAAACGGACGCAGGCGCTTTCCGCCCGCCAGAGTTCCGTGGCGCATGGCTTCGTAGAGAGGGGCTTCGGGCAGGTCTGTTTCCGGCAAAAGGCGTTCAATCGTGCGGTTGATTGAGGATGCAACATCATCCATGGCAATCTGGAGGTCTGGATCTGCGTCTCTGGGTGATGGCATTGTGTGGGTTCCTGTTATCTAAAAATTGTGGTTGGTTTTATTGCGGCGGGTCGAGTGGCGCGGTGGATACGCTGCCATCACTTCCGACGGTGATTTTTTCGATTTTTGCCTGCGCTTCACGCAGTTTTTTCTCGCAGTGATTCTTCAGGGCAATGCCGCGCTCATACTGGCCGATCGAATCTTCCAGTTTTGTCTGGCCGGTTTCCAGCGTTTTGACGATTCCTTCCAATTCACCAAGGGCATCTTCAAAACTTAAGGTTTCTACGGGTGTTGCGGCATTCATGTTAAGATCTTATAGTCGTATTTGTATTGGTTGAACTGTATTCCAGCCAAGTGTAAGTCAGCAAATGGAATTCCTCAAGACCTGATCGTATAAAAAGGCAAGATATGAACGATAAAATGTATAGCACAGATTTTTGTATCCCAGACGGGATGCGGGTTTATGCCATCGGGGATATTCATGGGCACCTTGCGGCGCTGGACCGTATGCATGATTCGATCAGTGCCGATTTGCTGGATAATCCGCCGGATCAGGTGCATATCGTGTATATGGGGGATTACATTGATCGTGGCCCCGACAGCAAGGGCGTTCTGGACCGGCTGGTTGAGCGGCTGGGCCGTAAGGACGGCATTCAGAAAACCTTTTTGCAGGGCAACCATGAAGGCGCGATGCTGGAGTTTTTACGGGCGCCGGAAGGAGCGGCCGGGATGATGTGGTTGCAATGGGGCGGCCTTGAAACCCTGCAAAGTTACGGCTTCGATTTTAAAGGCGGCGTGCCTGTCGCCAGTGAATTGGCCGATATTTCAGCCGCGCTGGCGCGGGTTTTGCCGGAATCACACCGCAGCTTTCTGGCCGCGCTGGCCGGGGCGATTCAAATAGGGGGGTATTTCTTCGCCCATGCAGGGGTTGACCCCAAACGCCCCTTCAGCCAACAGGACATCGAAGACCTGACCTTTATGCGAGAGCCTTTTTTAAGCTGGCCGCATACATTGGAGAAAATGGTCGTCCATGGCCATAGCATCACCCCGGAGCCGGTTGTCGCGGCCCACCGCATCGGCATTGATACCGGCGTGTATCAACCGGGCGGACACTTAACCGCCGGTGTGTTTGAGCGCAATACGGTCCGTTTTTTACAGGTCAGCCCGCGTTAGGATAATTGTAGTTATCAGACATGGTTGTCAGGCATAGTTGTTAGGCCGGGCCGTCTGCAAAATGCAGCGTAATGTCTTTGAGTGTTGGCGTCGGGGCAGATTTTCCTAGAAGCCTTTCCCATATAGAATAGCGAGGTATACACCCTTTTTCTATGTGCAGAATTTCAGTTCGTAAGGTGTTTGCGAGCGAGAGGGGAATATGATGCTTCGCTTCGCTGGCGGCTGCAAAATCCATGGATAAATCATAAATGCCATAGATTGAGTAGTCCTGAAGAGTTCTAAATGTACGCTTTAAGTTTAACGGTAGCGCGTCATCTGCTTTTACAGGGCATGCTTGTTTTTCTATACGGCCCAATATGCCAAGTGAGGGACAAGAGAGTTCTTTTATTGATTCTGCATAAATGATGTAATCATAGCCCAGAGTCTTGAAGGCTTCAAACTGCTCTTGTATCGAGGGTTCTGTCGCTAAATCATCATCGTTTTTTGATTGTGGCTGCATGAAATATTTCCCCTTTTTGGTAGATGTTACATTGTCGCAATATGTTAAAGCATTTAATTTATGTCAATTAAAAAGTCAGGTCCGTCTTTATATTAGGTATATCTTAAGAAGATGCGTGTATCATTCACGGTGAACAATGATGACACTGGCGTATAAAGAACAATATGGCGGATATTCAGAATAAATACATAAAAGCCGCGCAAGAGGCCGATATGTCGTTATGCGGGGAGTTTACGCACGCCGCGTATGATCAGACCTATGCGGCCGTGATGGACGACCCGTCCCGCGATGCGCCTGAATTATTAATCGCCGCCGCCTGCGCCAATATGGATATTGTGTTTGGCGAAGATCACCGCGATATGGCAAGCACTATGGAGCAGATTATGGGGCTGACCAAGGCTTTGCCGGGTGGCCATATTAAAGCGATTGCCCTGGAATATCCGGTTGAGATGCAAGAGGTATTTGACCCCGTGATTATGCGCGATATTGGTTTTGAGGACTTTCTGCGCAAGGCTTTTCTTCTGGATCTGGAGGCCACGCGATCACTGGCGGATGATATGATGCAATCGGGCGATATCAGGGCGGATCAACATGCCTATTTGATGAATAAACTGCAAACCCAGGTTGAAATGTTGCTGAATGTCCCTGATCTGGAAAACATGATGCGCGGCAGCTCGTTGGAAGGGCTTTATCAGATGGTCAAGACAGCCGCCGAACACGGCGTGCCGGTTATTGCGGCCGATATGCACCGCGAACGCCTGATCGGGATACGCCTTGCCAACCCGGCCATGCCGTATGAGTTGAGGATGAGTGACGATGATTTTGACGCGTTATTCAATCAGGGCGTTGATGACCGCAGCGATGTTGAACGGATAAAGGATATGGGCGTTGATCTGGACGGCCCCGGTATTTTGCTGGTTCACCGCGGATATGCCCATATTAACGGCACCGGGTTTGGCGCGTCTGCCGGGGTGGAACAAACCAACGGCATTGATGATATATTGGAACGGTCGGGCCGTGAGGTTGTGACGGTTGAAATCGGGTCGATAGACGTGCCGGATAGATCGGTGCCGGACCCTGCCGATCTATCGCTGGCCATTGATGATATGGGCCGCCCGGTTTTGGACCGCAGCGTTTATGAAGAACAAAAGGCCATCGGTGATGCACCGGAAACCCCTGTCCCGACCAGTTCGCCCGATTTATTCAAGCCGTAGTTTAGATCAGGCCCAGCCTTTGTTCCAATGCGCCGCAGAGCATTTGCCCCAATGTGATATGCATTTCCTGTATACGGGCGGTGGTGTCTGATGGAATGGTGAGGGTCACATCTGGGTTTAGCGCCGGAATCTTTCCGCCATCCTTGCCGGTAAAGGCAATGGTTTTTAAACCCATCGTGCGGGCTGTGGCCAAGGCTTTTAAGACATTCTCGCTGTTGCCGGAGGTGGAAATACCAATGGCCACATCACCCGGTTTTCCCATCGCCTCTATCTGGCGGGCAAAAAGGTGATCAAAGCCGTAATCATTGCCGATTGCGGTCAGGGTGGATGTATCGGTGGTCAGGGCCAGGGCCGCAATGGCCGCGCGGTCACCCACATAGCGAACGGCCAGTTCGGTTGCCAAATGCTGGGCGTCGGCGGCGCTGCCTCCATTTCCGAAGAAAAGAATTTTTCCGCCACTCTGTATGGATTCGGCGCAAATATTTAGCATCTGGCCAAATTCATCCATCAGGTTTTTAAAGGTGTCCCGCGCCACGTTTTCGTGTTCGTCGGCTTCGTTGTGCCAGAAATATTCCAGATCAAAATGGCCCATGTCGTTTGGTTTGTCTGCTAACATTATTGACCGCCATTGTCTGCCGGTACGGCCACCATATTCTGACGGTTATATTTTAATTGTGCGGGGTCCAGCTGAAAACCAAGCAGGACCTTGTGGCGTTTGGCACTGGATTTACGATCCAGCGGGATGAGCTGGCGCATGCTTTCGTAATAGGTGTGGCTGTCTTCATTGCGGTCATAGGTCATAGAGGCCGAGAAGATTTCCTTGGCCATAATGACGCCTTTCGGGTCTGTTACAGCCACAAAAAACGGATAGGAAAAGAACGGTTTGTCATTTTTGCGGAGCTTGCCCTTTTCCCCCAGGGTGCTTTCAAAAGCCATTTTCAAATCCACCGAAACCTGATTGCTTTGGAAGCTGCAGGAACTTTCAACCTGTTGCAGGTTTACGCGGGAGATGAGGTTCCGTTCTGATGTATTGCCGGCGCTGGCAAATTCACTTAAAGAGCTTAGCTCATCCACGATATGAACCTGGGGGCAGGGATCATTGGTTTTTGCGACTTCGACGTCTGATACGGCATAGGGGGATGACGAGCGGTCCAGATTAAAAGTCCTGGAGATGTCACTGACCAGACCATCGGCCGTCTGGCAAGCGGATAGGCCGATACAGGCGGCGCACAGAAGAAGGGCTCTTGGTAATTTTATCATGTTTGGTTCCGTCTGAGTTTCAGGGCAAAGGAATTGTTATCTTCCTGTTCATCTAAGATTACGAAAGCCCCGCCGTCTTAG
Source organism: Micavibrio sp. UBA2638 (assembly GCA_002359735.1). Taxonomy (GTDB): domain Bacteria; phylum Pseudomonadota; class Alphaproteobacteria; order Micavibrionales; family Micavibrionaceae; genus UBA2638. Next base: position 2,273 of record DENS01000017.1, on the reverse strand, counting down.
CAAGGCTTTGCATTGTGAAATATCGTGTAAAATCGTGGATTCGGGGATAAAGAAAGGGTATATACATCGTATGGAAAAGAAATCTTTGAAAATATTGTTGGCGGCGCCGCGCGGATTTTGCGCCGGTGTTGACCGGGCCATTAAAATTGTGGAGCTGGCGTTGGAAAAATATGGCGCGCCTGTTTATGTCCGGCATGAGATTGTGCATAACAAATTTGTGGTGGATAATTTGCGGGATCAGGGCGCTGTGTTTGTTGAGGAGTTGCACGAGATTCCCGATGATGGCCAGCCGGTCATTTTCTCGGCCCATGGTGTGGCCAAATCTGTGCCGGAGGCCGCGCAAGCCCGCGAAATGTTCTATATTGATGCGACCTGTCCCTTGGTCAGCAAGGTTCACCGCGAGGCGGAGCGGCATTACAAAAACGGGGATCAGATCATTTTAATCGGACATGCCGGCCACCCGGAGGTTATCGGGACAATCGGTCAGTTGCCGGAGGGCGCGGTCATTCTGGTGGAAACCGAATCCGATGTCGATACCATTACCGTGCAGGATCAAACCAGACTTGCCTTTTGTACCCAGACGACCTTGAGCGTTGACGACACCGCCGGCATTGTTCAGGCCCTGCAGGCAAAATTCCCGGATATTAAGGGTCCGCATAAAGAAGATATCTGCTATGCCACCACCAATCGCCAAATGGCGGTGAAGGAAATCGCGGCAAGCAGTGATTATATGCTGGTTCTGGGAGCGCCGAATTCATCCAATTCCAACCGTTTGGTCGAGGTTGCCCGTAATTATGGCTGTCCGCGGGCCAAGCTGGTGCAACGCGCCGCGGAAATTGACTGGCTGGATACAGACATGGACGGGGTGGGTACGCTGGGCATTACCGCGGGGGCGTCAGCGCCCGAAATCCTGGTGGAAGAAGTCATTGAATCGGCCCGTATGCATTATGATGTCACGGTGGAGGAGGTGACTTTGGCGCAAGAGGATGTGATCTTTAAATTGCCCAAGGCCCTGAGCGCTGCATGATTTACAAATCCGCCAGTGAGTTTTTGAATGCCCCGCATAAAGCCCTGACCTTGATGGGGATGTCCGGTGTCGGGAAAAGTCACCTGTCGTCGATGATGCGCGAATGGGGGTGGTTTCAATATTCCTGCGATGTTGAAATCGGCACGCGGTATCTGGCCGACCATATTGAGTGCGCGATCAGCGCCGATGATATTTCTGCCGTATCAGGCTTTATATCCAAACCGGGGGATTTGCCTTTGGCGGAATTTAAACGCCGGCAGGGGCTGTATTATGCGGCGGAATGTGCCGCGCTGGAACGCGTTCCCGACTTGGCCGCTGGGCACGCCAAATTTGTCAATGATTCAACAGGCAGTATTTGTGAAATTGAAGATGAGGAATTGATCGCCGCTTTGGGCCGCGCCAGCCTGTTTGTCTATATCAAGGCCAGCAAGGATGAAGAGATTGCGATGTTAAAGCGGGCGCAGGAGTATCCGAAGCCGCTGTTTTATCCGCCCGGTTTGTTTCAGGCATGGGTTGATGAATATTGCCAGATTTTTGGCCTGCGTGATGCGGATGCATTGCCGCCGGATGATTTTATGCGCTGGGTCTTTCCGCGCTTGTTTGAGACGCGCCTGCCAAAATATCAGGCGCTGGCTGAGCGCTTCGGGGTCACTGTACATACTGACGACCTTTATAAGATAGAGAGCGAGTGTGATTTGCTGAGTGTGATTGCAGAAGGATTCGAGGGGCGATGAGCAATAAACCAAAGATACAGATTTATACCGATGGGGCATGCAGTGGCAATCCCGGGCCGGGCGGTTGGGGGGCGTTATTGCGCTGGAATGATCTGGAAAAGGAAATGTGCGGCGGCGAATATGAAACCACCAATAACCGCATGGAAATGATGGCGGCCATTAAGGCGCTGGAAAGCCTGAAGCGCCCATCCGAAGTGGATTTATACACCGACAGCACCTATCTGCAAAAGGGCGTGAATGAATGGATGGCGGGATGGAAGGCCAAGGGCTGGCCGTCCAAGATTAAAAATCAGGACCTCTGGAAGCGGATTGACGAATTGATCGCCGAACACACGGTGCGTTTTCATTGGGTTAAGGGGCATGCAGGCCACCCGGAAAATGAACGCGCCGACACGCTGGCCACCTCCGCCATTCCCGACGATAGCTGCTGTTAAATTCCGTCCTCTTTTTCCTTTTGCGGGCGTTACTCTTCGCTCACGTAGTAAACTACGCTACGCTTAAAAACGCTCAGG
>DENS01000007.1 GCA_002359735.1 Micavibrio sp. UBA2638 | reverse complement strand
TTAGCTCAGCTGGGAGAGCATCTCGTTTACACCGAGAGGGTCGGCGGTTCGATCCCGTCACCACCCACCATTTCCCCTAATAGAAATACTACGCATGACAACGCCTAAAACCAGGCAGTGTATTGCTATGTCTCTATTCATATTCAACCAACGTCTGAAGCACTGTCTTTAGACGATAAGGCGAGTAGAGCTTAAACAGCGTTGAATTTCTTTGACCTTACGCGTTCAAGGTACTAAATAAATGTCATGGTAATGATCGAAAAAATTCAACGGCATAAAACACAGGCCGTCAAAATACGCAACGTAACCATTGGCGGCAATGCTCCGGTGGTTGTGCAATCCATGACAAATACAGACACAGCCGATGTTGAGGCCACATACAATCAAGTCAAAGACTTATTTATGGCCGGGTCTGAAATTGTACGTCTGACGGTTAACAATGACGAGGCCGCAAAAGGGGCCATTTCCCTGCGTGAGCGTTTAATCAAGGATAATCTGGATGTGCCATTGGCCGGGTGTTTTCATTATAATGGCCACCAGCTTTTGAATGATTATCCGGATCTATGCGAGGCGCTGGATAAATATCGAATCAATCCGGGCAATGTGGGTTTTGGCAAGAAACGCGATGCACAATATGAAGCAATGGTAGAAAAAGCCATTGAATATAACAAAGCCGTGCGCATTGGCGTAAACTGGGGCAGCCTTGATATGGACTTGGCCACTAAATTAATGGATGAAAATGGCCAAAGCAAAACGCCGATGCCTGCCGAAGCCGTCACGCGTGAGGCTTTAATTCAATCGGCCCTGATTAGCGCTGAAAAAGCAATGGCCATTGGTTTGCGTAAGGATCAAATCATCCTTTCCGCCAAAGTGTCACGGGTGCCCGATCTGATAATGGTATATCGCGAGCTGGCCAAACGTAGTGATTATGCCCTGCATTTGGGCTTAACCGAGGCCGGAATGGGATCGAAAGGTATTGTTGCGACCGCCCTGGCCGAAGGTATTTTATTGTATGAGGGAATAGGGGACACAATTCGCGCATCCCTGACGCCGGAACCTGGCGGTGATCGTACAATCGAGGTAAAGGTCTGTCAGGAAATATTACAATCACTTGGCCTGCGCTCTTTTACCCCCGAGGTCAGCGCTTGCCCTGGATGCGGACGAACCACGTCAACATTTTTTCAGGAACTGGCTCAAAAAATTCAACGCTATCTGGATATTAAAATGCCGGTATGGAAAGATAAATATCAGGGCGTAGAAACCCTTAAAGTTGCTGTCATGGGGTGTATCGTCAATGGTCCGGGCGAATCAAAACACGCTGATATCGGTATATCATTGCCCGGCACTGGCGAAAGCCCCGTGGCCCCGGTCTTTATCGATGGAAAAAAGGCGCATACTTTACGCGGAGACAATATAGCCGAAGAGTTTCAGGAACTTGTTGAGGACTATATTCGTAGGCGTTACACAACAAATCCAAATGACGAGGAGGCCGCCTGATCATGACTGACCTAAAGCTAAAAAATAAAGACCTATTGAAAACCGGCAGCTATATTAACGGCACTTGGGTTGATACTGACAAAACGTTTAATGTCGTAAACCCGGCAAATGGCAAAGTTCTGGCCAAGATTAGCGATTGCGGAGCCGGCGAAACACAACAAGCCATCGAGGCCGCCCAGAAAGCCTTCCCGGAATGGGCCGCAAAGACGGCCAAGGAACGCGCCGCCCTGTTAAAAAAGTGGTACCAGCTCATCATGGATAACAAGGAAGACCTTGGCGCCATTATGACGGCCGAACAAGGGAAACCCTTGAAAGAAGCCATCGGGGAAATTGCCTATGGTGCCGCCTTTGTTGAATGGTTCGCAGAAGAAGGCAAGCGCCTGTATGGTGATATTATACCCAACACTGTGCCCGGCACGCGCATCGCCACCATCAAGCAACCGATTGGCGTATGCGCCATGATTACACCGTGGAATTTTCCTTCCGCTATGATTACCCGCAAAATGCCTCCCGCGCTGGCCGCCGGGTGTACTATAGTGGCAAAACCGGCCGAGGCAACGCCCTTATCGGCCTTGGCGCTGGCCGTACTGGCCGAACAAGCCGGAATCCCCAAAGGCGTAATCAATATCGTAACGACAGATGATTCCGCAACGGTTGGTAAAACCCTGTGTGATAGTGACATCGTCAGAAAACTGTCTTTTACAGGCTCCACTAAGGTCGGAAAAATTCTGATGGAGCAATGCGCGCAAACGATGAAAAAATTGTCACTTGAGCTTGGCGGAAATGCCCCGTTCATCGTGTTTGATGATGCCGACATTGATGCAGCCGTAGACGGCGCCATTGCCGGTAAGTTCAGAAATTGCGGACAAGTCTGCATCGCACCGAACCGGTTTTATGTTCAAGACAGTGTCTATGAAGAGTTCACGGTAAAACTTGCCGATAAGATAAAACATGTAACCGCCGGTGACGGGTTTGATGAGGAATCTGATGTCGGGCCACTGATCAATATGGCGGGGCTGGAAAAGGTCGAGGAGCATATTCAGGACGCCGTTGATAAAGGGGCAAAAGTTATGGTTGGCGGAAAGCGCCACGAAAAAGGCCACAGCTTTTTTCAACCAACATTGATTCGCGACATGAGCGACGACATGAAAATCGCCAAAGAAGAAACCTTTGGCCCCGTAGCGCCATTATTCCGCTTTAAAGATGTGGATGATGTCATTCATAAGGCCAATGATACGATTTACGGTCTGGCATCATATTTCTATGCCCGCGATATCGGACGGGTCTGGAAAGTGGCCGAGGCATTGGAATACGGCATGGTTGGCATTAATTCCGGTATGATATCAACAGAAGTCGCCCCGTTTGGCGGTGTAAAACAATCCGGAATAGGGCGCGAAGGCTCCAAATACGGCATGGACGAATTTGTTGAAATCAAATACATGCTGATGGGCGGGATTTAAGATAAAGCCCTTCTTGCACTATAAAGCAAAAAAATTGTGCGGCGCGTCTAGTCGTCCCCCCATATCACCTGATAGTATGCTTTCTTTTCAATATTAAGACTGGAGCATAAAACATGATAATCGGCGTCCCAAAAGAAATAAAAACACTTGAACATCGCGTAGGTTTGGTGCCTTCATCGGTTAAGGAATTCACAAATAGCGGCCACACCGTTTTGGTCGAATCCGGCGCGGGCGCCGCCATTAACTTTACGGATCAGCATTATAAAGATGTCGGGGCAGAGATTGTTAATACAGCGGAAGAGATATTTGAGCGCTCTGAGATGATTATCAAAGTTAAGGAACCCCAGCCCAATGAATGCAAGATGCTGCGTGAGGACCAAATTCTGTTCACATACCTGCATCTCGCTGCTGATAAAAATCAGGCGCTGGCCCTTATGGATTCAGGCTGTATTGCCATTGCCTACGAAACAGTGACCTGCCGTAATGGGCGCACGTTACCTCTTTTAGAACCTATGAGCGAGATTGCCGGGCGTCTTTCCGTTCAGGTTGGTGCTTATAATCTGCAAAAACATATGGGCGGGACAGGCCGCCTAATAGGCGGCGTTCCAGGTGTTAAACCTGCCGAAGTCCTAATCATCGGCGGCGGAGTTGCCGGCTTTCACGCCGCACAAATGGCAACCGGCCTTGGCGCAAATGTCACAATTCTTGAACGCAGCAATGAACGTATGCGCTTTCTGGATGAATACTTCCATGGCCGCGCCAATATTGTGTATTCAAATGCGGACACACTGGAAAAAGCCATAACCACATCTGACCTGGTTATCGGGTCGGTTCTCATTCCCGGGGCCTCCGCCCCGAAACTTCTGACCAAAGATATGCTGCCTAAAATGATACCAGGCAGCGTATTCGTTGACATAGCCATTGATCAGGGGGGATGTGCCGAAACGTCAAAGCCAACCACGCATGATGAACCAACCTATATTGTCGATAATGTGGTGCATTACTGTGTGGCCAATATGCCGGGCGCGGTCCCATTAACCTCGGCCCTTGCTCTTAATCATTCTGTGCTACCATATGCGCTAAAACTGGCGAACCAAGGGTGGGAAAAGGCTTTAGCCGATGACCCTAACTTTAAAAACGGTTTGAATGTGTGCCAAGGAAAAATCACCCACAAGGCCGTAGCGGAGGCATTGGACCTGGAATTTAAAGAACATCTGCTAGCGGCATAGAAAAAGTTCTAAAATGCTAACTTTTAGCATTGACATACACGATACGCATTCTGTATATATGTCGCCTATTGAGAGTTTGCGCGGGTGTAGCTCAGCTGGTTAGAGCGCCGCCCTGTCACGGCGGAGGTCGCGAGTTCAAGTCTCGTCACTCGCGCCATTCTCATTATCTAAAAAGAGCCTGTACAGGCTCTTTTTTACTATCCGGGCCATGAGCACATAAATAAAGTATATAATCGTTGGATTTCTTGTTATTCGTGGGTTTTCTTTTTAAAGTTAAGGTGATAAAACTGAAATCAAAATTCGTATCCAAGAGTTATTGATAAATGGCCTCACAAGAATTACTGATAAACTATCTGCCCATTTTGGTGTTTATGGCAATCGCATGCGTGGTTTCCGTTGCGATGATTTTAGGCTCACTTTTGCTCGGGAAGCAAAACCCGGATAGTGAAAAAAACTCAGCCTATGAATGTGGGTTTGATGCGTTTCAGGATGCACGCAACAAGTTTGATGTCCGTTTTTACCTTGTTTGTCTGCTTTTTATTATCTTCGATCTGGAAATCGCCTTTTTATTCCCGTGGGCCATTTCATTAGGGGAAATTGGCGTATTTGGTTTTTGGTCAATGATTGTGTTTTTAACCATTTTGACCGTCGGGTTTATTTATGAATGGAAAAAGGGCGCCCTGGATTGGGAATAATCCAATTTGCTTTGATGGCAACACTTACAACAGAGAATATTAAAAATGGGTCACGATAAAAAAGTCATATTAGCACCGGAATACGATTTCAAAACGAAAGCGCCATTTCCACCGGCGGATCAACAGGATGTCGTACCGGCTGCCATGTCTAAAACGTTGGAAGAAAAAGGGTATATCCTAACGCAAACAGACAAATTGTTTGATTGGGCCCGTACAGGGTCTTTATGGCCTATGACATTTGGACTGGCCTGCTGCGCCGTTGAAATGATCCATTCCTACATGAGCCGCTATGACCTTGACCGTTTTGGCATGATACCGCGCCCAAGCCCGCGCCAATCTGACGTAATGATTGTGGCTGGAACATTGACCAACAAAATGGCACCGGCCTTGCGTAAAGTTTACGATCAGATGCCGGAACCACGCTGGGTCATTTCCATGGGGTCATGCGCCAATGGAGGAGGGTATTACCATTATTCCTACTCTGTTGTACGTGGTTGTGACCGTATCGTTCCTGTTGACATTTATGTTCCTGGCTGCCCCCCAACGGCCGAGGCGCTGGTATACGGATTATTACAGCTACAGAAAAAAATTCAGCGCGAAGATACGCGCATAGCGAGATAAGAAGGATTTACAATGCCTGGTGATGCCCTTAAAGATTTAGCCGACTTTATTGAAGAAGAGCTGGAAGACGCCGTAAGCAAATATGTATTTGAAAAGGACGAGTTAGTCGTCTACACAACGGCGCAAAATCTGGACCGCGTATTACATTTCTTACGTGATGATAAACAAACGCGATTCGAAGTTCTGGTTGATATCACGGCTGTTGATTATCCGGAACGCGCGGAACGTTTTGAAGTTGTTTACACTCTGCTTTCGCTTAAACAAAATCATCGCATACGTTTAAAATTAAATGCGGCAGAGGATACATTAATCCCGACAGTGACCAGTATTTATTCAAGCGCAGGCTGGTTTGAGCGCGAGGTGTGGGATATGTATGGCATTATGTTTGAGGGGCATCCAGATCTACGCCGCATTCTTACCGATTATGGATTTGAAGGACACCCGCAGCGTAAAGACTTCCCGCTGACAGGCTATGTCGAATTACGATATGACGAAGAATTAAAACGCGTTGTCTACGAACCTGTAAAATTAACGCAAGACTTTCGTAATTTTGATTATCTTTCTCCCTGGGAAGGCATGACGGATGTGCAATTGCCTGGCGACGAAAAAGCCACCAAACCAGCGCATGGCTGGGTTCCATCTAAAAAGGGGGGCCATTCATAGAACGGCCTTTGCTAAAAATTACTTCTCCATGAACGCAGCATGACAAGATGACATTACGATAACGACAACAAAGAACACGATTAAAATGACACAAACCGAAACATTAGACGTAGAAATAGCGGAAGAAACACAGATTAAACCGTTCACTATGAACTTTGGGCCACAGCACCCGGCTGCCCATGGTGTGTTGCGTCTTGTTCTTGAGATGGAAGGTGAAGTCGTTGAGCGCGCCGACCCGCATATCGGGCTTTTACACCGCGGTACAGAAAAATTAATTGAATACAAAACCTACACTCAGGCCGTCCCTTATTTTGACCGCCTTGACTATGTCGCCCCTATGAATCAGGAACATGCCTTTGCGCTGGCGACTGAAAAACTGCTTGGGATTACCGTCCCAAAACGGGGCCAATATATCCGTATATTATTTGCCGAATTGGGCCGCATATTAAACCACATACTGAACGTTACGACATATGCCCTGGACGTGGGCGCCATTACCCCCTCACTTTGGGGCTTTGAAGAACGCGAAAAAGGCATGGAGTTTTACGAGCGCGTTTGCGGCGCGCGGCTGCATGCCAACTATTTTCGTCCCGGCGGCGTAGCATCCGATATGCCGGCTGGCCTTGCCGAGGACATGATGACATGGTGCGAGGAACTGCCAAAATTTTTAGATGACCTGCACACATTGTTAACCGATAACCGTATTTTCAAACAGCGAACCGTTGATATCGGTATTGTCAGCAGCCACGAAGCCATGGATTTGGGCTTTTCCGGGCCTATGCTTCGTGGATCGGGCATCGCATGGGATCTGCGTAAATCGCAACCGTATGATTCATATGAAGAAATGGACTTCGACATCCCTGTCGGCAAGACAGGAGATTGTTACGCACGCTACCTTGTCCGTATGGAAGAGATGTATCAGTCCATTCGCATTATGAAACAGTGTTTACAAAACATGCCAAAAGGGGATGTAAAATCAAACGACTATAAAGTCTGTCCGCCCCCGCGTGCTGAAATGAAGGCATCGATGGAAGCCATGATTCATCACTTCAAACTTTTCACTGAAGGGTATCACGTTCCGGCCGGAGAAACCTATACGGCCGTAGAAGCACCGAAAGGGGAATTTGGGGTTTATCTGGTCAGTGACGGCACAAACAAACCCTATCGCTGCCGCATTCGTGCCCCGGGCTTTCCGCATTTGGCCGCTTTTGATTTCATGAGCAAGGGCCACCAACTGGCCGATGCCGTATCAATTATTGGGTCTTTGGACATTGTATTTGGCGAAATTGATCGTTAAGACGCCATTAGGGGGGCTATGCGCTCCGCCTGTCTGCCTATAATTTTCATGGCCAAAATAAATCAAAGGGCTTTGGGTCTCGTGCTGATATAAGCGTAAATGCGTTCCCATTTATGGGAATTATCTTGATTATTATAACAATATGCTTTACGCCATATTTATGGCAATTAAATCACTGACATCAATCTTTACAAAAGCAAAGAATGCTTTGCGCGACCCGCTAAGGCAAAACTCCGCACTGTGTTTAATGGGGGACCTGATGTATATATGGTCTGGCGCAGAATACGGCAATCTGCTCCGCTCGGGAACAGCCATGACCGGGCAGGCCTTGCATATTGGCGGAGTGCTGCTGGGCGGTAACAAAAAAATTGGCTCCTACAGAATGAGCGATATTCTTATGACCGGGGTTGTTGCCTGCGGTATGGGATATGTTGCGTCTGGCTCCAACCTTTTTGGATTTGAAGATGCTCCGCGTTATTTTGAAATGGCCATGGGGGCTTGCATCAGCAGCGGGGCGGCCAGCGTGTTGGCCGGAAAAGGCACCTTGGCAAAACGTTTTTTTCAATCGGCAACAGTGGTCTCGTTCGGGTCAGCCTTTGAACCGGCCTTACATCAAAACGGCCCGGAAATGGATTGGGCGTTGATAACCGATATGGATTGGCGGGTATTTCTAGGGGCAACATTTTTCTTGCTATCCGCCCGCGCCGCAGAAAAAATTCCAGGGGCGTATAAAAACATGGATGCAGCGCCTGAAAAGACAATTTAGACTTTTTTTCACCAAGCCTTCATGCTAGAAGACTAATATCAATTGATACTAAATAAAGCCACGTCTTAAAATGAAAAAACCATTCGATTTATACGCCGATTATCAACCTGAGAGCTTTGAATTTAACAAGGCTAATAAAAAGAAGGTTGATATGATTATTGCCAAATACCCCAAAGGCCGTCAGAAAAGTGCGACGATGCCCTTGCTTGATCTGGCGCAACGCCAAATAGCGGAAGAGGGGATAAAGGCCAACCCACCCGTTGGCGGCTGGATCCCCCGTGCAGCCATGGACAAAATTGCAGAAATACTCGATGTTCCCGCTGTCAAAGTGTATGAAGTCGCAAGTTTCTATTCCATGTATAATCTGGCACCGGTGGGCAAATACCTTATTCAGGTCTGTACCACAACGCCTTGCTGGTTATGCGGTTCGGACGAGGTCGTTAAAACCTGCAAAGACCATTTGGGCATTGGTATGAATGAAACAACGAAAGACGGTAAATTCTCGCTAATGGAAGTTGAATGTCTTGGTGCCTGCGTTAATGCACCAATGGTACAAATCAATGATGATTATTATGAAGATTTAACCGAAAAAACAATGAAAGAAGTTCTTGATCTTTTGTCCGAAGACATGAAACCCAATGTTGGTTCGCAAAAGGGGCGCAAGGGCTCCATGGCCGTTTCCGGTCCTACAACATTAGATAAAGAAGCCAAAAAAGCCGGAGTTGCCTAAATGCTATCAGATCAGGATCGTATCTTTACCAATATTTACGGCTGGAATTCTTTTTCTTTGAAGGATGCCAAAAAACGGGGTGATTGGGATAAAACGGCAGATATCATTAAACTTGGCCGTGATAAAATCATTGAGGAAATGAAGGCCTCTGGCCTACGTGGCCGGGGCGGGGCCGGATTCCCGACCGGGTTAAAGTGGTCATTCATGCCAAAAGACAGCGGCAAACCACATTATCTGGTGGTTAACGCAGATGAATCTGAACCCGGCACCTGCAAAGACCGGGATATTCTTCGTTACGAACCACATAAACTGCTTGAAGGCTGCCTGATTGCGGGTTTTGCCATGGGTGCCAACGCGGCCTATATTTATATTCGCGGCGAATTTTACAACGAAGGCTCAGAGGTTGAACGCGCAATAGCCGAGGCCTATGATGCCGGACTATTGGGTAAAAACGCGGCCGGTTCCGGTTGGGATTTTGATGTTTATTTACACCGCGGCGCGGGGGCTTATATTTGCGGTGAAGAAACCGCCCTTATTGAATCCCTGGAAGGCAACAAAGGGCAGCCACGTAACAAGCCGCCATTCCCGGCCATGGCGGGGTTATATTCATGCCCGACAACAGTAAACAATGTTGAAACCATTGCCGTTGCTCCCACAATTATGCGACGTGGCGCCAATTGGTTTTCCAATCTTGGATTAAACGAAAAAAATGCGGGAACAAAGTTGTTTTGTATTTCCGGGCACGTCAATCAACCCTGCAATGTAGAAGAAGAAATGGGAATTCCTTTAAAAGAATTGATTGAGCGTCATTGCGGGGGCGTTCGCGGCGGCTGGGATAACCTTCTGGGCGTCATTCCAGGCGGCTCATCAACCCCAGTGCTGACCAAAGAAACTTGCGATTCCATCAATATGGACTTTGATTCCCTGAAAGAGGCGGGCAGCGGTCTTGGCACAGCGGGCGTCATTGTCATGGACAAATCCACCGACATTATTTACGCCATTGCACGCCTGTCGCAATTCTATATGCACGAAAGTTGCGGCCAATGCACACCATGCCGCGAGGGAGCAGGGTGGCTATGGCGCGTTATGACCCGTATGGTTAAAGGCCAGGCCACAATCGAAGAAATTGACATGTTATACGAGGTCACTAAAGAAATCGAAGGCCACACAATCTGTGCGCTTGGTGACGCTGCCGCTTGGCCGGTTCAGGGGTTAATTCGTCATTTCCGCCCTGAAATGGAAAAACGGATCATGGAATACCGCAAAGCGGCCGCATAGTATTTTAATACACGCGGTGCGGCTGCGCCTCCGTCCATTCCACAAATTCCCTGCGCCTGCGCGTACCAACTTGATCAGGATTCACAATCTGGCGCACTTTATTATGCGCCTCATTCATCAAATCTTCTGCGCTGGAAAAATCACGCGGATTTAATTCCGGCAGAACCTGCATTTCAACTGTCACACTTTGTTGTTTCATTCGTGCCCAAACGCGGCTTAGAATGTTTCTATGATCCAGGATCATAGTATATTTCCCCCATTCATCTGGGGAATTTAAAACATCAACACCATTGATTTCTTTTACCCGTAAACTGACGGGTTGCACGACAACATCCTGATTTTTCAAAGAAATCGTATTTCCGCGCGTATCTTCCCCGGCCGCGCCAAATAGTGGCTCCAGCGACCCTTTGCTCCATTCCAGCATTTCAGCCCCCGAACAACACCCTTCTGGGAAAACACATACACTCACATTGTCATTAAGCCGCTGAATCACTTGGCCTTGGTCACGTTTTTTATCATCAGAGGTTTGAGTTGTTGGGATAAAGCCAGAAACATTTGCCGCGGCTTTAATGACCCGGCCCAAAACCGGCATATTAAAAAAATGCGCCGTCATCATAAAATCAGCCTGCGGGAATTCCGGTATTACGCGCGCGTCCATACGCGCCAAATGTTTGATAGGAAAAATGGCAACTTTATTGGTGACGGGGGCACTATGCTCATTATAAACCAGCTTTATATTCATGGTTTTGCTGGCGGCCATTATGAAGTGATCCCGCAGAGAGGTCGTACGCTTGCCGCCAAATAATTTGTTTCGAACATAGAGATACGGAATTGAGGCCAAGGCACCGGCAACAATCCCAATTGCCTTGGGCAGACTCTTCCACGCACGCTTGTTTTCTTCGTTTAACAACTGAGGCATGCGCATTTATTACGACAAAAAAGAAAATTAAGCAAATTTCTTTAATTACTCTTGAAAATACGCTGCCGCATTTTGGAAAACACGGATGCCATCGGCATTCTCTGGCAGATCTGTGCCTTCGCGCTGGGCTGTGTCTTTCAACACATCAAAGTCATCACGCTGCCAGGTAAACATACCGCGTTCGGGATGCGGCATAATGGCCAAGACCTTACCGGTTTGATCGGTAATGGCCGCAATGTCATCCATGGCACCGTTTGGATTATAGGGGAATTCACCATTCGCCGGGTTTCCATTGCCCTTGCAATATCTGGCGGCAATTTGCCCATTATCACGAAGAAGGCTGTGGACACCCGCATCCATTATAAAACGCCCCTCACCATGAGCCACCGGTATATGCATGGATTCAACCCCAACCAACCAGGGCGAAGCACTATCTACTTTTAAATCAACCCAGCGGCATTGATAACGTGCATTTATATTATGGGTTACGGCAATGACGCGCTGGCCATACTGACGGTCAAAAGCTGGCACCAAACCTAAATTTGATAAAATCTGGCACCCATTACAGATACCAATAGTTAAAGTATCACGTGCAACAAATTCAGTAAGCGGCTGCCAAAGCGCAAGTTTTATCTTTTGAGCAAAGGCATTGCCCGATCCGGTATCATCGCCATAAGAAAACCCACCGGGGATGGCAAGGATATTATACTCATTCAATAATTGCGGGGCCTCGATCACATCATTGATATGCCTGATATCGCCTTGCAAGCCACAATATTTAAAAGCATGCAGCGTTTCTTCCTCGCAATTTAATCCGTAACCGGCAATGACCAACACTCTGGCACTCATGACTTTAGTAATCCTTTAAAGGTTTCTTATAATGTTCATCCAGTGCAGCAATATCAACCTTTAGAACATTGTTTATATTTAGTTTTTCCGTATAGGCAATATGCCCAATGCGCTTGCAATATACCCGGTTGAATAATTTTTCAAACGCCTTCACTCTGGGCGGCGAAACCGTCACGATTATGCGGCCGGTTGTTTCAGAAAATAACAGCTTATCAAGGCGCAGATCCCCTGCCACATCCGCAAGGTTAATATCCATCCCCATTTGACCGGCAATCGCCATTTTTGCCAGCGCAGCTCCCAAGCCGCCGTAACCAACAGGTATAGCCGATGCTATCACGCGCTTGCGCGCCGCCTTCGTATAACATTTGTATAGTAACCGGGCTTTTTCCGCATCAACATCCGGAACATTATTACCCGTATACCCCAGCAAGTCATAATATTCCGAGCCGCCGCATTCATCATGCGTCGCCCCCAACACATATACCACATCACCCACAGCTTTTGGGGCCAGCGAAATGCTTTCCATGACATCAGGGATAACACCAATTGACGATGTAAGCAGAGTAGGGGGAGCCGATATTTTTACTGGTTCCCCATTTTCATCATAGCCTTTAAAATCATTAAACATGGAATCTTTGCCGGAAATAAAAGGGGTGCCATAGTCACGCGCCAAATTATAGATTCCCTCCACCGCGCGTTTAAGTTGGCCCAGGCGCTCCGGCTCATCCGAACTGCACCAGCAAATATTATCCAATAGAGCCAACTGGAAAAAATCGGCACCGGCCGCGACCGCACTACGGACAGCCATATCAAGCCCGCTTCGCGCCATAGAACCCGTATCAATATCACTATAACGGGGAAACAGCCCCTGTGACAAAACAACCCCTTTGAGCGAATCAAAAACCGGCCGCGTAATAGAGGCATCCCCCATCACGCGTCCTTTCCCCTGAAATGGCCCTAAAACGGCGCTTCCTTGAACGTTGTGATCATACTGGGTGCCAATAAATTCTTTTGAACATATATTCAAACGCTCCAGCATATTACACAGCAAAGCGCTGTAATCTGCCGGCTCAGGAAATTCCGGCTCTTGCTCACCACCGCGGGTAAAACTGGTGACCAATGGCGTTTCGGGAAGCCCGTCATGCAGGAAATCCATGTCCATATCCATAATGGTTTCACCATGCCAATTTATTTGCGCGCGGCCAGAATCGGTATATTCACCAATCACCGTAGCCTCGCAACCGCGCTTGGCGAAAAATGCAATCAGCTTATCAGTGTTTTCAGGCGGTACAGCCAATGTCATGCGTTCTTGTGACTCGGAAATCCAGATTTCCCATGGCGACATCCCCGGATATTTCAACGGCACCAGGTCCAGATCCAGACAAAATCCCCCTGATTGTTCCGCCATTTCCCCTACAGAAGAGGACAGGCCGCCCGCACCGTTATCGGTGATGGCGCTATAAAGCCCCATATCGCGAACCTCTTTTACGATCGCATCAGAAAATTTCTTTTGGGTAATCGGATCACCAATCTGCACAGCAGTTGCCGGAGACCCTTCATCCAGTGCAACGGAAGAGAACGTGGCCCCATGGATGCCATCACGTCCAACGCGCCCGCCAAGCATCACAATTTTATCGCCGGGATTGGCTTTTTTCACATGTCCGGGTTTGCCGTTAATTTCGCGCGGTATTAAACCGATCGTCCCGACAAAGACCAGGGGCTTACCAACATAACGATCATCAAAAACGGTAAAACCTTGCGGAGTAGGGATACCAGATTGATTCCCACCAGCTTCAACGCCCGCAACAACACCTTTCATAATGGTATCAGGCTGGAGAATGGGCATGGTTGCTTTGGCATCACGGAAATAGCGGAACGCCTTACGCGGGTCGGCAAGGCAATACCCATAGCGGTTAATAACCGGCTTTGCCCCCTGACCAAAGCCCAGACAGTCGCGGTTTACGCCAACGATTCCTGTAATGGCACCACCAAACGGATCCAGCGCAGACGGGGAGTTATGCGTCTCCACCTTATCTGTAATCAGATAATTATCATCAAAAATAATACCGCCTGCATTATCAGAAAAAACCGAAACGCAAATATCGTCATCACCACGTTCTTCACGAATTTCCATTGTTGCGCGCTTGATATAATGTTTGTAAAGGCCGTCTTTAACCTCATCAATCGGGGAGGCAAATATCGTGTGCTTGCAATGTTCCGACCAAGTCTGCGCTAACGTTTCAATTTCAATATCGGTTGGTTTACGCCCCTCTTTTTTAAAATAAGCCTGAATGGCCTTTAGATATAATAAAGACAAGCCCAACGGCCCGCGGCGCGTTCCATCAGCGTTGGCAATCCCTTCTTTCCCCAGCTTTTCAAGCATTGCATCCGGGATATCCAGATCAACCTCATCAGCCCCTGCGTTTTGGTTATCAAGCTGCACCTTCGGAATTACTGCGCCCATGCCGCCTTGCGCTTTAAATTCGTCATAACTTTTAATGACATTTCTTTGAATCAATGTATTTGAAAGCGATGCCGCCAAATTTTCCACATCTGCGCGCTTCATATCGCCTTTTATTAAATAAAGGCGGGATGTATAACATTCATTATCATTGGTTGCACCGCCCAGCGCCAATAGTTCTGACGCAGTATGGCCCACATTATCCGTCACACCGGGTAAAAACCCTATTTCAAGAGCCCAGTCAAAGTCATCCAACCGGGCATTGATATTCTGTGTAACGGGGTTTGCCACACTATCAGTAAAAAACGAGGCCTTCACAGCATCATTCTCGCTGGTGTACACATCCACAATTCGTACATCGGCCGATATGCCTTGTCCCCTTAAAATATGTTCGATTTCAATGGAGCGCCCATCCTTAAAAGAAATGTCTTCGTTTTGGGCTAGTATTTCAATGCGGAAAGCCATATATTTATTTTGTTCAATTAACTGTTGATCTTATGCTTTGAGCGGATTAAACAGGAAACCAACGATAAACTCAATACTCTTATTACAGATATTTCTCACATGCCGAAACTTACGATAAATGGAATGGAAATAGAGGTCGAACAAGGCACCTCACTTATACAAGCCGCCGAAATGCTCGGCGTTGAAATTCCGCGCTTTTGCTATCATGACAAACTGTCCGTACCGGCAAATTGCCGTATGTGCCTGGTAGAGGTTGAAGGCGGTCCGCCAAAGCCTGTGGCTTCTTGCGCCATGGCATGTGGTGAAGGAATGGTCGTGAAGACCGATTCTCCGATGGTGCAAAAAGCCCGTAAGGGCGTGATGGAAATGTTGCTGATCAATCACCCGCTTGATTGCCCTATCTGTGATCAGGGCGGGGAATGCGATCTTCAGGATCAGGCAGTTGCCTATGGTATGGACCGCTCGCGCTTCCATGAAAACAAACGCGCCGTTAAAGACAAAGAGCTGGGCCCTTTGATTGAAACGACGATGACGCGCTGTATTAACTGTACGCGCTGCGTTCGCTTCTCTGAAGAAATTGCGGGAACGCCAACGCTAGGCCAATTCCACCGCGGTGAAGATGCGGAAATCGGTACATTTATTGATAAAATCGTTGATACGGAACTTTCCGGTAACTTAATCGACATCTGCCCGGTTGGCGCACTTACATCCAAGCCATACGCCTTTAAAGCCCGCAGCTGGGAACTCAAAAAGACAGAAAGCATTGATGTACATGACGCCGTTGGCTCCAATATTCGCGTCGATTCCCGCGGCAATGAAGTTATGCGCATTCTGCCGCGCCTAAATGAAGATGTGAATGAGGAATGGATATCTGACAAAACACGTTTTGCCTATGACGGTTTAAAACGTGCGCGGCTGGATCGCCCCTATATCCGGGACGCAGACAGCGGAAAACTCAAAGAAGTCAGTTGGGCCGAAGCGCTCGGCGTTATTGCGGCTAAACTAAAAACTATAAAAGGCGAACATATTGCCGCATTGGCGGGTGACCTTGCCGATGTCGAATCCATGGTCGCATTGAAAGACCTGCTCGAATCGTTAGGATCCCCCAATATGGATTGCCGCACGGACGGGGCTAAATTTGATCCGACAAACCGTGCAGGTTATATCTTTAATTCAGGTATAGCCGGAATTGAAGAGGCGGATCACATTATTCTGGTTGGCACAAATCCGCGTACCGAAGCCACCATGATCAATGCACGTATTCGCAAGGCCTGGCTGGAACGCCGCGTAAAAATAACCGTGATCGGACCAAAAGCGGAGCTAACTTATCCATACGAATATGCTGGGGCGACTCCGCAGGATCTGGAAAAATTTGTTAAAGCCCATGCCGGAAAATTAAAGGCAGAAAAGCCCCTTATGATTGTTGGCGCAGGGGCCTTCCAACGGGAGGACGGGGAAGCGCTCCATAAGGTTTTGTGTGATTCGGCTGACAAGCTCGGCCTAATCAGGGATGACTGGAACGGTTTTAACATTCTTCATCACGCCGCCTCCAGAGTAGGGGCGCTTGATATAGGCTTTCTGCCACAGGCTGGCGGCAAAGGCTTTGAAGACATCATCGCCGGCACCAAAGACGGGAGCACCAAGGCGCTATTCTTGCTTAACGCCGATGAATTTGACGCCAGAAGCAGCATTGGCTGGAAAACCTTTGTTATTTATCAGGGGCATCATGGTGATCATGCCGCGGCCAGAGCCGATGTTATATTACCCGGGGCGGCATATACCGAAAAAACAGCGACCTATGTGAACACGGAAGGTCGCGTGCAAATGACCCATCAAGCCATATTTCCACCCGGAGAGGCCAAAGAAGACTGGAAAATCATTCGCGCACTATCAGAAGCATTGGGCAAAACGCTCCCCTACAACACGGGCGCGGAATTACGAAAACATATTCAGACGACATGGAAAACATTTGCCGAAACAGATGTGCTGAACGGTGAAAAATGGGGGACTTTTGGTGAAAAAGGTAAGCTCAGCAAAGATGCATTTGTTTCTCCGGTTAAACAATATTACCTGACAAACCCTATCGCGCGCGCATCCAAAACCATGCAGGAATGCACGGGCGCCTTTGCCGCAAATACATCCGCCCCCAAAATAGTAGAGGCCGCAGAATAATGACCAAAACAACGATTGAACAAGTAAAAGAGTTTCACGAAACTTACGGGCTTCCGGTCAAACCGGCGCCGCATATTGAAGATGAAAAAACAAATGCACTCCGCATCAACCTGCTTCAGGAAGAACTGGACGAACTGAAACAGGCATTGGCCGACCAGGACATTGTTGAGACATTGGACGCGCTGATTGATTTGCAATATGTCTTGGACGGCGCCTTCCTTTCATTTGGCCTGCATAATGAAAAAGACATCGCCTTTGCCGAAGTGCACGCCTCTAACATGAGCAAGCTGGGCGAAGACGGAAAGCCCATTC
Source organism: Micavibrio sp. UBA2638 (assembly GCA_002359735.1). GTDB lineage: Bacteria > Pseudomonadota > Alphaproteobacteria > Micavibrionales > Micavibrionaceae > UBA2638. The sequence continues at coordinate 96,558 of DENS01000007.1, read as the reverse complement.
GCCGTGAAAGCGATGGAAAAGTACTGAAGGGGCCGAACTATTTCAAACCTGATCTTGTTCAATTTATTAAGAACGGTAAAACAATCAAGGCAGCATAACAATGATGGAACTTTGGGAAACATACGGTATTTGGACGGCCTTCACGTTACTATACATTGTCTTAATAGTAGGGGGGGTATTGCTATCTGTTGCGTATCTTACTTATGCTGAACGTAAGGTACTCGGCGGCATGCAACGCAGACAAGGCCCTATGACAGTCGGCCCGTTTGGTTTATTGCAGCCCATTGCAGACGGTTTAAAATTATTTTCTAAAGAAACCATCATTCCTTCACAAGCGAACAAACCTGTATTTTTAATGGCTCCTATGCTGCTCTTTGCCCTTTCGCTGGTGGCTTGGGCTGTTATTCCCTTTGATAAGGGCTGGGTTCTGGCCAATATCAATGTGGGGGTTTTGTATCTATTTGCCATTTCATCCATGGGTGTATATGGCGTCATTATGGCTGGCTGGGCGTCCAATTCACGCTACGCCTTTTTAGGGGCGCTGCGCAGCGCTTCACAAATGGTGTCCTATGAAGTTTCAATGGGACTCATTATCGTCTGTGTACTACTTTGTGTTGGCACACTCAATCTGACCGAAATTGTTACCACCCCGCGTCCTGTCTGGATGCAAATCCTGCTATTTCCGATGTTCATAGTATTCCTGGTATCGATTTTGGCCGAAACCAACCGCGCACCGTTTGACTTGCCGGAAGGCGAATCCGAGATTACAGGCGGGTTTATGGTGGAATACTCCGCCATGACATTCGCCTTATTCTTCCTTGGGGAATACGCAAATATGATTCTTATGAGCGCTATCACCACAACCCTTTTCCTCGGCGGATGGTTGCCCCCCTTTAGCATGTGGCTGCCCGCAGGGATAACAGATGTGCTCGCGCTGGTTCCGGGCCTGGTATGGTTTGCGTTAAAAACCGCGGCAGTATTATTTGTCTTCCTTTGGGCGCGCGCAACTTTGCCACGGTATCGTTATGACCAGTTAATGCGTTTGGGTTGGAAAATATTTTTACCCTTAACATTGTTTTGGGTTGTTTTGGTTGCGGGAACTCTTTTGACATTTGATGCGTTACCGTAAGGTATGATTGTAACCCACTAATATTGAGGTAAGACGCATGCCTTATAAAAAAACTCAATTGATACAGCTGTATGGCATTGTATTTGCGGCCCTTTTATCCGGCTGTGTTATTACATCCGGTAATCACACAACTACGCAGGCCCATAAAAATCGTATGGCCGGAACAAATGCATTGCTCATTATTCAGGAAGATGCGCCCATAAACGACAGCATGCTCAGTTGGCGCGATAGGGCCAGCCGCTTTATCTCTTTCACCAACGGCGAAAAAGAACAGAAAATGGCTGAAAAACGCATTCAATCTTACCCGCATGCCGCAGAAATTGCCGAATCAATTACGGCCCCAATTGTTATTCAATCCCTAAATCTTGATAAAGGAACATTGTCTATTTCTTACAAAGGCAAGGACAAGCCCGCGGATATTACGAAGATTAAGTCACACCCTCCACAGGCGGTATACATCCTTGATTACAATATTGATGACTGGAGCCTGAAACCAAACGACAAAGACAAAACAACATACTGGGTTGATATTGATATGCAGATGAAGATTGTCGATGTACAAAAAGGGGCTGTACTTGTGCAACAAAAATGCTATTTTGCGGGCGAGAAAAAATCCTTTAGCCAGTATGCTCTTCACAATGAAGATGCTAAACTTCTCAAGGATCAGATTACAAAAAGAGCGCAAGAATGTGCCAAGCAAATTAACAAAACACTAGGGCCCTCGTTAAAGGCTCAAATCTAAAGGTTTAATAAGAAACATGAACAGCTACGCACGGTCTTTTTTATTGGTGGAAATTGCAAAAGGATTCCTATTGACGCTTAAATACATGTTCTTCATGCCGCGCGTCACCATTAACTACCCCTATGAAAAGGGCCCTATATCGCCGCGCTTTCGCGGCGAACATGCGTTGCGCCGTTACCCGAATGGTGAAGAACGCTGTATCGCCTGTAAACTTTGCGAGGCCATTTGCCCGGCCCTGGCCATTACAATTGAGGCGGAACCTCGTGAAGATGGCTCCAGACGAACAACCCGTTATGATATAGACATGACAAAATGCATCTATTGCGGCCTTTGTCAGGAAGCGTGCCCTGTTGACGCCATTGTAGAAGGCCCCAATTTTGAATTCGCAACAGAAACCCGCGAAGAACTATTTTATAATAAAGACAAGTTATTGGCCAATGGCGATCGCTGGGAAGCACAGATTGCATCTAATTTGGCCGCTGACGCCCCGTACCGGTAAAAGCTGCGGTCAATAGCATTGACACCCCAGCACCGGCAGAGCTTTAAAGAACATCTTAAAAGATGGTATCAAAAGGCATATGCCAATAAAGGCTAATGACCTCCGCGCCAGGATTCGTATCACCCATTGAAGCATTTGATATATGTGACAAACCTAGGCCAAGCCGGTTTTTATTCGCAAACTCATAAGAAATCTCTAGCTGCGTTCTGAATTGAATTGGATAATCCAGATCAGTATCGCCATTGCCATGGGCATAAACTCCCATACCAAAACTCGGTGTCAAAAGCCATTTGGGGCTAAGACGATAATCATAGAACATACCGCCGCCCACCCAGGCCGACCCATGTGACGAAATAGACAGCCCTGCATAGGGGTGCAAGTTATCAAGAACAATTGATTTGGCAGAACGATATTCTGCGCGAAAATCAACGGATCTTTTCTTATCCAGGACATCATAAACACCGCCAGACAAACTCAGATAGCTTTGTGTATCGGCCCGCGCAGGAACGCTGCCAGACAACAAAATTGCAGCAATAGCACTCGCAAAGAAGACCTTTTTCACAGATTATTCCTTTTGTAGAAAATACAAGGGGAAGGTGATCAGAGATTGACCATAAAACAATCTTAAAAGTTTGCGTCAAAAAAAATCAACAATCAAGCGATTATTTTTGTAGATCGGGCTTGCCCTAATGCCGCGAAAAGATTAAAAAACATACGACGAAGTCTAATTAAGTCACAACGAAAACAACATTCGGATATCTTATGATTATTCAGGCATTGGCGTTCTACCTTTTCGCCGGAATTTTAAGCCTTAGCGCTTTGGCAGTTATAACCGCCCGCAACCCGGTGCATTCGGTTTTATTTCTTATTCTGGCCTTTTTCAACGCATCCGGCTTATTCCTTCTTTTGGGCGCGGAATTCATCGCGATGATTCTGGTCATTGTCTATGTGGGGGCGGTTGCCGTGTTATTCCTGTTTGTCGTCATGATGCTGGACATTAATTTCTCGGACCTTCGTAAAGGCGCCATGCAATATGTGCCCGTCGGGCTTTTAATCGGTCTTATTCTACTAATCGAACTGGCCGTCATTTATCAGACATGGTCTTTGGATGCCATAACAGCAGCGGCGTCAATTTCAATGGCCAATATGGGGGAAACAACCAATACAGAATTGATTGGCGCAAACCTCTATACCAACTATGTATTGCCATTCCAGATTGCCGGTTTGATATTATTTGTTGCCATGATAGGCGCAATTGTTTTGACACACCGCAGCCGCCCGGGTGTTAAACGTCAAAAAGTCGCACAGCAATATGCACGACAGCGTGACGAAGCCATGGAAATTGTAAAAGTCACACCGAGGACAGGAGCCTAATCATGAATTCCGCATTACTGGATATCGGTATCCATCATTATCTGATACTTGGTGCTTTTCTTTTTACGATTGGCGTATTTGGCATGTTTTTAAACCGCAAGAATGTCATCGTTATTCTGATGTCAATTGAACTTATGCTACTGGCCGTCAATATTAACTTTGTGGCTTTCTCCGCTTATTTAGGGGATTTAACAGGTCAAATATTTACCATGTTTATTTTAACGGTTGCGGCGGCCGAAGCCGCCATTGGCCTTGCCATTCTGGTTGTCTTCTTCCGGAATAGGGGCACCATTGCCGTTGACGACATTTCCGGTATGAAAGGATAGATATACAACCATGGAACTTCTCGCTGTCTTTCTACCTTTATTTGCCTTCATTGTTGCCGGTTTATTCGGCAAACAGATCGGGGATATTGGATGCCAGATTGTAACATCGGCCTCTGTTATTATCGCCGCTGTCTTTTCTGTCATTTTATTTTTCGAAGTAGGTCTTGGTGATTATGAAGCCTATTCCACGATTTTAACGCGCTGGATTGATTCAGGCACCTTTCAGGTCAATTGGGCCCTTCGTGTTGATACGTTGTCTGTGGTAATGATGTGCGTTATCAACATCGTTTCATCTTGCGTTCACATTTATTCTATTGGGTATATGAGTCACGATGCCGCCAAAGGGCGTTTTATGGCGTATCTAAGCCTGTTTACCTTTGCCATGCTCATGCTAGTCACTGCCGACAACCTTCTTCAACTTTTCTTTGGCTGGGAAGGGGTTGGTTTGGCCTCGTATCTGTTGATCGGTTTCTGGAACCACAAGCCCAGCGCCAATGCCGCCGCACAAAAAGCCTTCGTTGTTAACAGAGTAGGGGATTTCGGTCTAGCACTTGGTATCATGGCCGTATTTGTAATCTTCGGCAGCCTTGATTTTGATGTCATATTCTCGCAAGTATCTGATTTCGCAGATTATAAATTTGTATTCCTTGGATATGAATTACATGCCCTGACCGTAGCAAGCCTGCTGCTGTTTATGGGAGCGGTCGGTAAGTCAGCCCAACTTGGCCTGCATACCTGGTTGCCGGATGCAATGGAAGGTCCTACACCGGTGTCAGCCCTTATTCATGCCGCAACTATGGTAACCGCAGGTGTATTTCTGGTCGCCAGAATGTCGCCGCTATTTGAATTTGCCCCGGTCGCCCTCATTGTCGTCACAGTCTTTGGTGCGACGACCGCATTTGTGGCTGCAACAATTGGCTTGACCCAGTTTGATATTAAACGCGTCATTGCTTATTCCACGATGTCACAACTGGGATATATGTTTTTTGCCCTTGGTGTATCGGCCTACGGCGCCGCTATGTTCCACCTGATGACCCACGCTTTTTTCAAGGCGCTTTTGTTTCTTGGGGCCGGTTCCGTTATTCACGCCATGTCAGATGAACAAGACATGAGGAATATGGGCGGAATCGCCAAAAAAATTCCAGCCACCTATACAATGATGTGGATTGGTTCACTTGCCCTTGCCGGTGTCGGTATCCCGGGTATATTTGGTTTTGCCGGTTTCTATTCAAAAGATATGGTGTTGGAGGCCGCTTGGGCCGACGCATCATGGTTTGGACACTATGCCTATTGGATGGGCATTGCCGCCGCGGTCATGACGGCCTTTTATTCCGGCCGGTTAATTTTTATGACCTTCCACGGCAAGCCGCGTGCATCAAAACAGGTCATGTCTCATATTCATGAATCGCCCGCCGTTATGCTGGCGCCGCTTTATGTGCTGGCATTTGGCGCTATTTTTGCCGGTTTCCTGTTTTACAACAGCTTTGTTGGCAGTGCCCATCATGGCGAACATGACGCACATCATATAGCAAAACCTCTGGCCTCAGGGGATCATCATGACACAGCCATGATTGAATCAACAACCAAGCGTAACGCGAAAGAAGAGATCAAAAAAGCGGCTGGAACCATTAAAGCCGGCATTGAAACGCAAGTTTCAAATGTGGAAGAGAAAATGATCGGCCACGCAGAGAGCATCGCCGAGGATCATAGCAACGGCGATTTAAATCCTCGTGCGAAGTCTGATAACGATCAAATCGATGCGGCGCATACAGATAAGCACACCAATGACCACGATGACAAAGCGCATTTTGCTGCCACAAAAGAAGATTTTTGGAAGAACACCATTTTCATTCGCGCCGGCAATGATACCGTTGACGCCGCACACGGAGTTGATTTATGGGTGAAACTTCTTCCCCTGATCGCCGGATTATTCGGCTTAGGGCTCTCATACATCTTTTACATCGTTGCCCCGGGCCTACCGGAAAAATGTGTCAAAGCATTTAAATACCCGCATCAACTTCTGTTCAACAAATGGTATTTTGACGAACTTTACGACGCCTTGATTGTAAAAAATGCCCTTCGTTTGGGGCGTGTTTTTGCCGTCGCTGGCGATAAGAATATCATCGACAGGCTGGGCCCCGACGGAACGGCATTGGCTTCTTTGAAAACCGGAACCATTTTTGGAAAAATTCAAAGCGGCTTTATTTATCATTATGCCTTCATCATGATCATCAGTGTTATCGGTCTCGTTACCTGGTTCTTCATGAAGGCGTGGTAAGAAATACAGAAAGAAAAAGACTAAAAAATGGTAGATTTCCCACTTCTTACAGCAATTACATTCTTACCGCTCATTGGTGCCCTTCTGATTATATTCGGGATCAATGGCAAACAAGAGGACGTGGACAATAACGCCAAGCATATGGCCTTGTTCACATCCCTGTTTACCTTCGCGTTTGGTCTGTTTCTTTTCATGCGATTCGACCCAACATCCAGCGAATTCCAATTTGTGGAGCAAAGCAACTGGTTCCGTCAGATTGGTATTGACTATCATATGGGCGTCGATGGCATATCCATTTTCTTTGTTTTGCTTTCCGTCTTCCTGACACCTATCTGTATTGTCGCTAGCTGGAATTCTATTAAAAAGCGTACGCGTGAATATATGGCGGCTTTCTTAATACTGGAAAGCCTTATGATTGGTACATTTTGTGCTTTGGACACGGTTTTATTCTATGTCTTTTTTGAAGGCGTCCTTATACCAATGTTTATAATCATTGGCGTATGGGGTGGCCCGCGCCGCGTTTATTCCTCTTATAAATTCTTCCTTTATACGCTGTTGGGCTCTGTATTAATGTTGCTGGCCATTCTGGTTCTGTTCATGCAAACCGGCACAACAAATATTGTGGAGTTGATGGAGAACCCGGTCGCCCGTGATTTACAAATGTTCTTATGGCTGGCTTTCTTCGCCAGCTTTGCCGTAAAGATGCCCATGTGGCCCGTTCACACATGGTTACCAGATGCACACGTTGAGGCACCAACAGCAGGCTCTGTCATTCTTGCCGGTGTGCTATTGAAAATGGGGGGATACGGATTCTTACGTTTTTCGATACCAATGTTGCCGGAAGCAACCGAGTATTTCACTCCCATGGTGTTTTGGCTCAGCATTATCGCCATTATTTACACATCTCTGGTTGCGCTTGTGCAGGAGGACATGAAAAAACTTATTGCCTACTCGTCTGTTGCACATATGGGCTTTGTGACTCTTGGCTTGTTTACCCTGAACCAACAGGGTGTTGAGGGGGCTATATTCCAGATGTTAAGCCACGGCTTAATTTCTGCCGCTCTGTTCCTGTGTGTAGGCGTAGTTTACGACCGGCTGCATACACGCGAAATCGGTCGTTATGGCGGTATCGTCAAAAACATGCCGCGCTATGCCACTGTATTCATGATCTTTATGCTCGGCTCGGTCGGGCTGCCCGGCACTAGTGGCTTTGTTGGTGAATTTCTAACATTACTGGGGGCTTTCCGCGTTGATACGACAGTTGCTTTCTTTGCAACAACAGGAATGGTGCTTGGCGCAACTTATATGTTGATGCTGTACCGCCGCGTTGTCTTTGGCCCGCAACATAATGAAGACGCCACAAAAATGAAAGACCTGAACCAGCACGAATATATTACATTGGTGCCATTGGTTCTATTGGTTATTGGCCTTGGAATATTCCCGGGTTATATCACAAACGCAATCGCGCCATCTGTCGAAAAACTGGTAACCCGTTATGAACAGGCCATTGCATCGGCACCAGACACACGCAATGCCGATACCACCACACAGAATGCAGAGACAGGAGCTCAACAGTAATGCTGGATTTTAACCTCATACCAATTTTGCCAGAGATATTCCTGGCCTTTACTGCCATGGGGCTTTTGATTGTAGGCGTTAGTGGCGGCAACAAATCAACCGACATAATCTGTTGGGCGGCAGTGCTGTCCTGTTTAATGGCCATTTTCTTGTTGTTTGGCATCAGCTGGCAACGCACCACCGTTTTGAATGATATGTTTATCATTGATCAATTTGGCGGTTTTATGAAGTTGATCATCCTCCTTGGCATGATTGCATCCATCGCATTATCGGTGAAATACCTTTATCAGGAACAAATGATTCGTTTTGAATATCCTGTACTCATGCTGATGGCCTGTGTTGGAATGATGCTGATGGTTTCAGCGCATAATTTACTGGGGCTTTACATGGCGCTGGAATTGCAATCACTCAGCCTGTATGTCCTGGCGGCCTTTAGAAGAAATTCATATAAATCGGCCGAGGCTGGAACCAAATATTTTGTTTTGGGAGCACTCTCATCCGGTTTAATTTTGTTCGGTATATCATTGGTTTACGGTTTTACCGGTTCGATCAACTTTTCAGTCATACAAACCAGCCTGTCTAATGAAGGCGCCGCCAATATTGGCGCCATTATCGGCATGGTATTTTTATTATCAGGTCTTGCCTTTAAAATATCCGCAGTTCCATTCCATATGTGGACACCCGATGTTTACCAAGGGGCGCCAACCAGCGTAACGGCATTTTTTGCTATCGTGCCAAAGGTCGCGGCCTTTGCTCTTATTATTCGTTTGTTATACGAACCATTTGCTCCCTTGATGGAACAATGGTCACAGATAATTCTGTTCCTTTCCGTGGCATCCATGACCGTTGGGGCGTTTGCTGCGCTTGTGCAGGATAATTTAAAACGACTGCTGGCGTACAGCTCTATCGGCAATATGGGCTATGCGTTAATCGGTATAGTGGCCGGAAATGAGGCCGGGGTATCGGCCGTTATTATTTATCTGTTTATATACATGTTCATGACTGCGGGAACATTTGGCGTCATTCTTTGTTTACGCCGCGGCGGGATTGCATCGGAAAAAATATCTGATCTGGGTGGTTTATCCCTTACAAACCCTGCTCTGGCCTATGCCATGGCCATCTTGATGTTCTCCATGAGCGGTTTACCGCCATTGGCTGGTTTCTTCGGTAAATTATTTGTCTTTCAGGCCGCCATTGATGGCGAGCTGTATGCCTTGGCCATTTATGGTGTTATAACTACTGTCATTGCCGCATATTACTATTTGCGTATCATAAAAGTGATGTTCTTTGATGACCCTGTGGACACACTGGACAAAGATATTCCATTTGCACGCCGGGCAGTCATTTTCGTTTCGGTCATCTTCGTACTTGGCTTCATCATTAAACCTAATTTGTTGGTATCCAGCTCACAAAGTGCCGCATCAGCGATTACAGCGCCGCAGGGTCTGGCAGTGAAGAAAACAATAAAGGAACCGCCTCAAGCGGCGGCGGCAGGAGATAGACCATCCAGCACAGAGGCGGCGGCAACCGTCACCGGCGCGCAAGACAAATAAAACAATAAAAATACAGGCGTATAATATAAATGGCTATAGCATGGTCAATTGAAACGCACGATAGCGTAAAAAGTACGCAGGAAATCCTCAAGGGCATGGCCAGATTAGAGGAGCCGGAAGGCAAGGTTATTCATGCCTTTGAACAGAAAAACGGCACTGGTCGCCACGGGCGCCCGTGGATATCTGAAAAAGGGAACCTGTATTTATCTTTGCTTTTGCGCCCGGAATGCCATGCTCAAAAGGTTACGCAATTTTCTTTACTTACCTCACTGGCGATCGCGGACTCCATACAAACATATATGACAAAGCCTGAGTTATTAATGCTGAAATGGCCCAATGATGTATTAATCAGCGGTGAAAAATGCGCAGGCATTTTATTGGAGACGGAACTAAACCAAAGCGGCGGCGTCAGGTGGATTGTGATTGGCATAGGCATTAATGTTCATAAACCGCCACTAGGTCTTGGCGCGGGCGTGCAGGACCATAGCGAGCAAATCATTGACCTTATAAATTTTCGCAACGTGGTTCTAAAAAACATGGCAAAATATTATACGCTTTGGAACCGCGAAGATTTTAACAGCATTCGGCAAAAATGGTTAGAACGCGCGCATAAAGAAGGCACAAAAATAGAGGTCAAGATTGGTGCACAGATTGAGCGCGGATATTTTTATGATCTAGATGCTGGTGGGAACATGATTGTTCGTGATAATGAATACCGCACAAAAACAATTTCTGCCGGTGAAGTTCACTTCCTCGACAAAAATATGTAACACCATCAATAATACACAGGGTAGAAATAGATGTTATTGGTCATTGATATAGGCAACACAAATACGGTTTTTGCAGTTTTTGACGGGGACGTGCTCACGGCATCCTACCGATGCGTTACCAACGCGGATAAAACAGCCGACGAATATGCCGCCTTCTTTTTCGGCTTAAGTAAAACCGACATCAAAAACGGCGATATCACCTCTATTCTTGTGAGTTCGGTCGTGCCGGAAACACATATCCATATGCGCCAGTTCTGTAAGCACTACTTAAGAACTGATCCGGTATTTATTTCTGCCAACATGTTGGACATTAAAGTGGATTTGGACAAACCCGATGAAATTGGGGCCGACAGGTTGGTTAACACCGCCGCGGTCATAGAACATTACCAAACACCGGCCATAGTCATTGACTTTGGCACCGCCACCACATTTGATGTAATCGGGGCAGGGGGCGTCTATCAAGGCGGGGCTATTGCGCCCGGGATCAATTTATCCTTAAATGCGCTGGCGCAGGCCGCGGCCAAGCTGCCCAAAATTAATTTTAAAAAACCTGAAAACGTTATCGGCACCAGTACTATATCGGCAATGCATTCAGGTATCTATTGGGGGTATGTTGGTTTGATTGAAGGCATTATCACCCGCGCAAAAAAAGAATTGGGCAATGATAATTGCATGGTTATTGCGACAGGGGGCCTGGCACGCGTTTTTGAGGACGATGTAACCTTGATTAATTTGGTGGATAGTGATTTAACCCTAAAGGGGCTTCATGCCATATCAAAAACAATGAAGAGCAAATAGCAAATACATGAACGCGGAAAAATTTAACCCAAAACAAAAAGGCCTGTACTTTATTCCTCTTGGCGGCAGCGAACAATTTGGGGTTAACCTGAATGTCTACACCTGTGACGGGGATGTTCTGGCCATTGATTGCGGAATCGGGTTTGCCGATGAACGCCACCCGGGTATTGATCTGTTATTGCCGGACCCGCAATTTCTAGAGGATCATCAAGACCGCCTGAAAGGTATGATCATCACCCACGCGCATGAAGATCATATCGGGGCCGTAGCACATTTATATAACCGCTTAGAATGTCCTTTATATGCCACAAAGTTTACCGCCACCGTTTTACGCCTGAAACTGGATGAACGCGGACACAAAAAAGTCAAAATTAATATCATTGATGACATGGCAGAATTTAAAATCGGCCACTTTATATGCAAGGCTGTGCCGGTTGCGCATTCTATTCCAGACAGCATATCCGTATTTTTACAGACGACCTATGGCAATGTTCTACACAGCGGAGACTGGAACCTGGATCCCGACCCGGTTGTTGGCAGCCAAACCAATGCCGACCATTTCAAGGCCCTTGGTAAACAAGGGGTTCTGGCCTATATCGGCGATTCAACCAACTCAGAATATGATAAACGCGCAGGCTCCGAGGGCATTGTTGCGCACGGTCTGGCCGAAGAAATGAAGCAGTGCAACGGCAAGGTTGCCGTCACCATATTCTCTTCAAATATTGCCCGTATCCACAGCATTGCCGAGGCGTCAAAAGATTGCGGCCGCGAAGTTGCCGTCATTGGACGTTCATTACACCGTATGATTGGCGCGGCAAAGACCTGCGGCTTGTTGAATGATGTTAATTTCATCCCTGAAGAAGATATAGGTTATCTGCCCGATGACAAGGTCACGTTAATTATGACTGGCTCACAAGGAGAATATCGCGCGGCATTGGCCCGTGTTTCAAGGGGAGAACATAACGTTAAGCTCAAGCCCGGTGACACTGTTATTTTTTCGGCCAGAGCCATCCCGGGCAATGAACGTGAAATCAGCACAGTAAAAAATAATTTAAGCTGCGCCGGTATCCACACTATTACGCCAAAAGATTCGAAGCACACCATTCATGTATCAGGGCACCCATATCAGGATGAAATCAGCCAGATGTATCATTGGGTAAAGCCCATGACCGTAATCCCCGTTCACGGGGAACACACACAGCTTGAGGCACAGGCGGCTTTTGCCAAAGACTGTCAGGTGGAAAACACAGTTATCCCGCAAAATGGGGCTGTTATTCAAATAGCACCGGGCACACCAGAGATCATTGATCATGTTAAAACAGGTCTTTTGGCCGTCGATCAAAAACGTATTATAAAAATTGATCACCAATCCATTATTGCGCGGCGCAAATTACAATATTCGGGGACGATACATGTTTCTCTGGTTGTTGATAACAAAGGCAATCTATTGGGTGACCCCAAAATGGATACCGTTGGTTTAATTGATCCGTCTTTTGAAGAAGAGCTGGAATTTGAAGATACTATCTATAATGAAATACTGGATATTCTGGATGATATGAGCGGCAAAGAACGCCTGGATGATCATTTTATTTCTGAAGAAATTCGGATTGGTCTGCGGCGCTATGTCTTTCACATGCTTAAGATTAAGCCGAAAACAACTGTGCATGTTATAAGGGTATAAAAATGGGCTGGTTTAGTGGAATAGTCGTATACGTATGTATTTGGTGGACAGTGGTCTTTTGCGTACTGCCTTTATGGGTAAAGCGGGACGAAGGCGGGCCGGAGACCACGGCGCACGGGGCGCCCGAAGATCCGAAAATAAAACAAAAATTCATCATCACGACCATTGTCTCGGCTATAATATGGGGAGTTGTATACCTGCTGGTCACATATCAAATTATTGATTTCAGAGGCATTGCGGCCAATATGAGCGATCAGGATTACAGTTAGTTTTATCATGCCCTATACACCCGGATTATCAGTCCTCATTAATAAACTCTGGCATAGCGCGTTAATATTGCTTATGGGCTGTGCTTTGCTATTCGCCGCCCCCCAGACTTATGCCGCCGATAGCGAATATAGTAACGGCGATGCACCGTTAACCGAAGAACAGAAAAAGCTGTCCAAAAACAAATTATTAAAAGATTTATGCCAGAAAAGCGCCGTTCATCATATTGCCGATGACGATATAACGTACAAACCCGGTATAGACGCGAAAGGGAATTTCATCACCGCGCCGGACATTGGCGTTCACTTTGATTCCAGCGTGTATCCGATTCGCATTCCGCTGGAACTTGACCTGTTGGAGCGGTTTAATCTGAACGTCCCCATCGGTATTATATCTGACGCACATATTGCCGGAATTCAGGTCTTCGAAGACGGCAAAGTCACCTATAACGGGCATGATATCACTGGTAAGGTAAATACCTTTTGTATAGACAATAAAATCACGCCGCCGCCCCCGGGCTATGATGACAAAACAACACAAAGCAGCACAGGCAACAATACTCCCACCATCAACAATTCATCGCCATCAGAAAAACACGCGCCAGAACAATCCCGCAACCATCAAGGGGATACACTAAAGGGCGAATATCATTAATTATCATGGATTAAGGTGCGCTTTGGCATGGACAAATGCGCCATAATTTCATAATCTGCACACCGAATTCAGTGGAGATAGAAACGTGAGCAATAAAAAACCAAGAACAGCAATAACCCCAACGCGCGAAGATGATTTTCCTGAATGGTATCAGCAAGTCATTAAGGCCGCGGATATGGCCGAGAATTCTCCCGTTCGCGGCTGTATGATAATCAAACCCTATGGTTATGCGGTATGGGAGAATATCCAAAAGAACTTTGATGCTATGATCAAAGATCTGGACGTTGAAAACGCATATTTTCCATTATTGATCCCTATGGAGTTCATGAGCCGAGAGGCAGAACATGTTGACGGCTTTGCCAAAGAATGCGCTGTTGTTACACATCATCGTCTGGAAGCTGATGAAGACGGGAAACTGGGACCCGCGCCATCTGCCAAACTTGAAGACCCTTACATCATCCGTCCGACATCTGAAACCATAATTGGTGATACCATGGCACGCTGGGTGCAATCCTATCGCGACCTGCCTTTGAAACTGAACCAATGGTGTAACGTTATGCGCTGGGAATTACGCACCCGTATATTCCTTCGAACATCCGAATTTTTGTGGCAAGAGGGGCATAACGCATTTGAAGATGAAAAAGGCGGCGTTGAGGACCACGAAAAAATGCTGGAGGCATATGCCGATCTGGTTGAAAACTATATGGCCGTTCCAGTTATTCGCGGCAAAAAAACACCCGAAGAAACATTCCCGGGAGCCGTATCGACATTGACCATCGAAGCCATGATGCAAGATGGCAAAGCCTTGCAATCGGCAACGTCGCATTATATGGGACAAAATTTTGCTAAATCAATTGGTATAAAATACCAAAACCGTGATGGCGACGAGAGCTATGCACACACCACAAGCTGGGGGCTATCCACGCGTACGATCGGTGCCATGATTATGGTTCACGGCGATGATGACGGTATGGTGATGCCGCCGCGTGTCGCCCCTTATCCGGTGGGCATTATTCCAATCCTGCGCGATGATCAGGATAAAGACAAAATCCTTGCCTATTGCGCCGATATCGTTGCGCAACTAAGGGCCATTGGAATTCGTGCCAAAATTAATAATAGCGATTCCAGAACGCCCGATAAGATGTGGGGCATGATCAAAAAAGGGGTTCCTGTGCGTGTTGAAATCGGCGCACGGGAAATGCAGGAAGGGACGTTGACGCATGTCCGCCGTGACTTGGGCCGCGATAGCAAAGCTAGCTGCAAAGCATCTGAATTTATGCAACAGATACAAGGTATTCTTGATGATATTCACATCACTTTGTATCAACGCGCCAAAGATTTTATGGAGCAAAACATTACCGAGGCCAAAACATTAGCAGACATGGAAGATCTCTATAAATCTGGCCATAAAGGCTTCGTCAAAACACCAATTGCCGTTCTGGACGACGCAGATCTGGCGCGCGTAAAGAAAGAAAACGCCATCACCGCCCGCTGCATGCCCTTTAGCGATAATGGGCAAAGCGTTATTTTCGGGAAGGCCTATTAATTCATGCTGTTTTCACGTTTTGAGAAACTGGTTGCATTTCGTTATTTACGCAGCAGAAAAGCCGAGGGCTTCGTTTCTGTTATCGCCGGTTTCTCGTTTACGGGCATAATGTTGGGGGTGGCAACCCTGATTATCGTTATGAGCGTCATGAACGGGTTCCGTCAAGAGCTGTTTAGCCGCATTCTTGGCTTAAACGGGCATATGAATCTATATGCCGTGACGGGATCCATGACCAATTACGATAGCCTGAAGGATGAACTGATTTTCATGGACGGTATTAAAACCGCCGCCCCCATATTAGAGGGGCAGGCCCTGATATCGCAAAACAGTATGGCCAGCGGTGTTCTGGTTCGCGGAATACGGACTGAAGACTTCAAACGTCGCGACATTCTGGCCAACTCCATCCAAATGGGCGCCCTCGAGAACATGAACCAGGGAGAGGTCGCCATTGGCAAGGTGTTGTCTGAAAAATTCAAAGTTTATCCCGGCGACAAAATAAAATTAACCTCCCCGCAAACAAAAAGCACCCCATTTGGCAATATGCCTGTTTCACGTACCTATACGGTCGGGTTGGTTTTTGATGTTGGTATGTATGAATACAACAGTGGTTTTGTATTTATGTCCCTTCAACAGGCCCAAAATTTTTTCAAGCAAAAAGGGGCCGTTACATCCGTAGAGGTTTTTCTGGAAGACCCTGAAAAGCTGGATGTTATGCGCAAGGCAATTGAACTGGCCGTTCAAGGCCGTGCCAAGGTATACGACTGGCGCGATACCAACCAGAGTTTCTATACAGCCTTAAAAACAGAACGCAATGTAATGTTCTTAATCCTGACCATGATTATACTTATTGCGGCTTTTAACATTATTTCGTCGATGATTATGCTTGTAAAAGACAAAGGCCAGGATATTGCCATTATGCGTACCATGGGGGCCTCCAGCTTTTCCATGCTAAAAATATTCGTCCTGACAGGCTCCAGCATTGGTATAATGGGTACGGCCTTTGGTGCATTGCTCGGTATAGGGTTTGCCATGAATATTGAAGAAATACGGCAATTCATAGAAGGGCTTAGCGGGGCCGAGCTCTTTTCGGATGAAATCTATTTCCTATCGCAATTGCCAGCAGAGATTGATTGGCAGGAAGTAACGGCCGTTGTTTGCATGGCTTTATTCCTATCCTTTGCCGCCACAATATACCCTGCATGGCGCGCGGCACGATTGGACCCGGTGGAGGCGCTGCGTTATGAATAAAAAACATGCCGAGACGGCCCCCAAAAAGCCGCAAGCCATGGCCCCGGACAAATTAAAAACCGTCGCCGAGGCCATTAAAAGTGAGGCCCTGTTACTGGCACGGGGCGTTACCAAAACGTTTGAACAAGGCGGCAACAGGCTGAATGTCCTAAATAACCTTGATTTAAAAATCGAAGGGGGGGAGCTATGCGCACTGGTTGGCCCCAGCGGATCTGGTAAATCCACCTTGCTACAAATTCTTGGCCTGCTGGACAAACCCACATCAGGGCGCCTGTCCATTGCAGGTCAGCAAGCGGAAAAGATGGGCGATAAAAAACGGACAAAATTACGCCTGACAGAAATTGGTTTTGTTTACCAGTTCCACCACCTTTTGCCTGAATTTACCGCGCTGGAAAACGTGGCTATGCCCCAGATCATTGCTGGCATTAAAAAGAAAGAGGCCCATGAAAAAGCAGCCGAGCGCCTGAAGGCCCTTGGTTTGGGCGCGCGCTTAACCCATAGACCATCACGTTTGTCAGGGGGGGAGCAACAGCGTGTGGCCATCGCGCGGGCACTGATCAACGACCCCAGATTGTTATTTGCCGATGAACCGACCGGCAATTTAGACCCGGAAACATCAGAGGACGTGTTCAACATCTTGCTGGAACAGGTTCGCGTTCATAAAATTGGCGCACTGATTGCGACCCACAATATGGACCTGGCGGATCAGATGGACCGTATTCTTGAGCTAAAAGCTGGGAAAATATTGAATCTGTAGCTGGTAATCTGTGCATAATGACTTTAGATTAAAGCCATGAGCCAACAATTCATACACTTGCATACCCATTCGGCGTATTCACTGGCAGAAGGGGCGATCAAGGTCAAGGACCTGATTAAACTCTGTAAGCGCGCTAAAATGCCCGCCGTGGCCGTGACCGATACAAATAATTTGTTTGGGGCGATGGAATTTGCTTTGGAGGCCAGCAATAACGGAATTCAACCCATATTGGGCACTCAGCTTGCCACGGGCGCGGGGCACCAGCTCGTTTTTCTGGTTCAAACCGAAAATGGTTTTAAAAACCTGTGTAAAATCGTTAGCGCCGCCCATCTGGACGGCTTTGAAGAATGCGTGGGCGTGGACGTAAATGCGCTCGGCAATTTTTCCGATGACCTGATCTGCCTAAGCGGGGGCATGAAAGGCCCTATCAACGACCATTTGCATCATGGCCAGAATGATAAAGCCGAAGAGGAACTTCTGCGACTTAAAAGCATTTTTGGTGACAGGTTCTATATTGAACTGCAACGCCACAACCTTGCCGCAGAAGACAACATAGAAGATGCCTTGATAGATTTGGCCTATAAACACGATGTACAGCTGGTTGCCACAAATGATTGCTATTTCCCCGAACGCGCCACGCACGAGGCGCATGATGCACTCCTGTGTATTTCCGAAGGGCGCTATGTCACCGAGGAAGACCGCCGCAAAGTAACGCCCGAACATTACTTTAAATCCAGCGCAGAGATGTGCGAGCTGTTTAAAGACGTGCCGGAAGCCATACAAAACACACTAACCATTGCACAGCGCTGCTCGTTTTTGCTGGAACCTATCAAACCGTTATTGCCGGCTTTTGACACAGAAGGCGGCCGCAGCGAGACCGAAGAATTACGCGCGCAATCAAAGGCAGGCTTGCAATGGCGCCTTGATAACTTTGTCATCCCCTTTAATGAAGGCAGCGCAGAAGAAATCTCAAAACCGTATTTTGACCGCTTGGAATTCGAATTGAACGTTATTGAACAGATGGGTTTCCCCGGATATTTCCTAATTTGTTCGGATTTCATTAAATGGGCCAAAGATCACAACATACCGGTGGGACCGGGGCGGGGGTCCGGGGCAGGCTCTATTGTGGCCTGGGCATTAAAAATCACTGACCTTGATCCGTTGAAATTTGGGCTGCTTTTTGAACGCTTCCTGAACCCGGAACGCGTGTCCATGCCCGACTTTGATGTCGATTTCTGCCAAGACCGTCGTGAAGAGGTTATACGCTATGTACAACAAAAATACGGAACAGACCGCGTTGCGCAGATCATTACGTTCGGTAAGCTACAGGCCCGCGCGGTGGTGCGTGACGTTGGGCGCGTTTTACAAATGCCATATGGCGTTGTTGACCGCATCGCCAAAATGATACCGAATAATCCGGCCAACCCCATGACATTGGAGGAGGCATTAGAGGCCGACCCGGATTTACGGCTTCTGCGTAAATCGGATGAAACCCATGACAAATTAATCACCATAGCCCTGCAGCTAGAAGGGCTGTATAGACATGCTTCAACGCATGCGGCGGGGGTTGTGATTGGTGACCGGCCACTGAATGAGCTCATTCCATTATACCGCGACCCGCGCTCAGACATGCCCGTAACCCAATTTAACATGAAATATGTGGAACAGGCCGGGCTTGTGAAATTTGACTTTCTCGGTTTAAAAACCATGACGGTCATACAAAAAGCCGTTGAGCTGGTGGAAAAATCCACCGGTGAAAAAATTGATATTCTAAAGGTTCCGATTGATAACAAACCGGCTTATGATTTGATTGCATGCGGGAATACGGTTGGCGTGTTTCAGCTGGAATCGGCCGGTATGCGTGATGCCCTTCGTAAAACAAAACCCAATTGTTTTGAAGATATCATCGCCCTTGTTTCCCTATACAGGCCGGGGCCGATGGATAATATTCCGTTATACGCGAAACGAAAAGATGGTATTGAAGACCCCGATTATATGCACCCCATTTTGGAACCCTATCTAACAGAAACCTACGGGATCATGATTTATCAGGAGCAGGTCATGCAGGCCGCACAGGCCCTGGCGGGATACACACTTGGCGGCGCGGATTTGCTGCGGCGGGCGATGGGTAAGAAAATACAGGCCGAAATGGACGCGCAGCGCGCCATGTTTGTAACTGGCGCGGCCGAGCATCATCAGGTTCCGAAAGAAAAATCATCCGAAATTTTCGATCAAATCGCCAAATTCGCCGGTTACGGTTTTAATAAATCCCACGCCGCGGCTTACGCCCTGATTGCCTATTGGACGGCATGGCTGAAAGCCAACCACCCCATTGAATTTATGGCGGCCTCCATGACGCTGGATTTAGGCAACACCGACAAACTCGCGATCTTTAAACAAGATATGGATAAAAATGAATTGGAATTACGAACCCCTGATATCAATAAATCCTATTCCGACTTTCAGGTGGAAGAGGGCAGCGTCCGCTATGCCCTTGGTGCGCTAAAAGGGGTGGGGGAGGCAGCCATGAGCAATATTGTCATGGAACGCAGCGAAAACGGGGTGTTTAAAGATTTAAACGATTTTGTATCACGCCTGAATCCAAAGAACATGAACCGCCGACAATTTGAACAGATGGTCTGCGCCGGGGCATTTGACAGTATGAACGAAAACCGCGCGCAAATGAGTGCTTCGGCTGATATCATACTGCGCCATGCGCAATCACTGGAGGAAGAGCGCCAAAGTGGACAAGTTAGCCTGTTTGGCGGCCCGGAGGAGGGAAGCGGGCTCGGCCTGCCCGACCTTCCTGAGGTCAAGGCATGGGACCAGCTTGAAAAACTGGCCAAAGAATTTTCTGCTGTTGGCTTTTATCTCTCTGCACACCCGCTCGATGGCAAACTGGAACAGTTTGAAAAATTAGGCGTCATGACCTTTATTGAGCTGGAAGAGCGATTGGCGCAAATGTCAGCCATTCGGACGCAGCTGGCTGGTGTTCTTTTGAAAAAACAGGAAAAAGTATCACAAAAAGGCAGCAAATATGCCTTCCTGCAACTCTCCGACCCTAGCGGTGTATACGAGGTCATGATCTTTTCAGAAACATTGGCCATGAGCCGTGATCTACTCATTCCCGGAGAGATGCTTTTGTTGAATATCGATGCAGAGGTAAAAGAAGACCAGACCCGCATGCTATCACACGGCATACAGCTATTGGAAAGTGCATTGGAAGGTAAGATCCAGGAAATAAAAATCACAATGAACAAACCCGACGGACTGAAGAAAATCAAAGAATTCCTGGACATTGAAGGAGCAGGGCGCGCACGCGTTTCATTGTACATGCACCTTGATACCGGGCAACAAGTGCACTTACGGATGCCTGGCCGCTGGTCGCTAAGTGCGCAAGCCAGAAACATCATAGCGGCAGAACCGGGCGTCATTAATATTGCCGAGGCATAAAAATATGCGCCTTTAAAGGTCAGATCTTAACTTTTTCCTTGCAAATACGCGCTATTCTGATATATCACTCCAGCAACAACAGTCATGTTGGCTGTTGAAATTTTAACTACACATGCGGGTTTCCAAACCGGTGTCTGAAATATATCAGACCAAGGCCCGCAGAGGTATAACCGGACGAAAGGAATTTTATACTATGGCAATACCTACATTTACAATGCGTCAACTTCTGGAAGCGGGCGTTCACTTCGGTCACCACACACATCGCTGGAACCCTAAAATGCGCCCGTTTATTTTCGGTGTGCGTAACAATGTTCACATTCTTGATTTGCAACAAACAACGCCGATGCTGGAAACAGCCATCAAAGCCATGCGCGACATCGTTGCCAATGGCGGCCGGGTTCTGTTTGTTGGAACAAAGCGTCAGGCACAAAACAAAATCAAGGAATCGGCAAAGCGTTCTGGCCAGTACTTCGTAAATCACCGCTGGCTTGGTGGTATGATGACCAACTGGAAAACAATTTCAAAATCTATTGCACGCCTGCGTGAATTAGATACGCTGTTGAATGATCCAGCGCAGATGGACACACGCACAAAGAAAGAAATCCTGATGCTTACGCGTGAACGTGATAAGCTGGAGCTTTCTATCGGCGGGATCAAAGACATGGGCGGCCAACCGGATGCCTTGTTCGTGATCGACACAATGAACGAAGATATCGCCATTAAAGAAGCCAATAAACTGGGCATTCCTGTATTTGCCATTGTCGATTCAAACGCAAGCCCGGATGGCGTTGATTACGTTATCCCCGGTAACGATGATGCATTGCGCGCGATTGACCTGTATTGCGATCTTTTCGCGGATGCCATTCTTGACGGTCTGCAGGCTGAATTATCACGCTCTGGTGTTGATATGGGCGCCGCAGAGGACGTAAAGGTAAACGTGCCTAAGGCAAAGAAGAAAGACGAAGAAGAAGAGCTGACACCTGGTGAAAAGGCGCGTCTTGACGCCCAATCAGGCAAAAAAGCCAAAACCGCTGACAAGGCCGAACCAGCAGCAAAAGAAGACGAAAAGCCGTCTGAAGAAGCCAAAAAAGCAGCAAGCGCTTAAATGAATTTTTTGAATTAAAGGAGATAGATTATTATGGCTGATATTAAAGCATCAGATGTAAAAGAGTTACGCGAAAAAACCGGCGTTGGCATGATGGATGCCAAAAAGGCACTGGTTGAAAACAATGGTGACATGGAAGCGGCCGTTGACTGGCTTCGTACGGCCGGTCTGGCCAAAGCCGCCAAGAAATCGGGGCGCACAGCGGCCGAAGGTTTGATTGCCATTGCAACATCCGGCAATAAAGGGGCTGTGGTTGAGGTTAATTCCGAAACAGACTTCGTTGCCCGCAATGAAAAATTTCAGGAATTTGCCCTTAAAGTTGCTGAAATTGCCATCAACGTTAGCGATGTAGAGGCCCTGAAGGCCGCCGATTACGGTAATGGCAAAAGCGTTGAAGACACATTGACCAGCCTTATTGCAACAATCGGTGAACATA
Source organism: Micavibrio sp. UBA2638 (assembly GCA_002359735.1). Taxonomy (GTDB): domain Bacteria; phylum Pseudomonadota; class Alphaproteobacteria; order Micavibrionales; family Micavibrionaceae; genus UBA2638. The sequence continues at coordinate 74,364 of DENS01000007.1, read as the reverse complement.
TGAGCATCCGCCGCATGGATACACTGGAAGTCAATAATGGTGTTGTCGTGCCTTATGTACACAGCGCTTTGGCCGAAAACATTGGTAAAATTGGCGTCCTTGTCGCCATGGAAGCCGATGCCTCCAAGGATAAAATTGCTGATCTGGCCAAACAGGTTGCAATGCACGCGGCCGCTGCACGACCGGAATTTTTGGATAAAGACAGTGTTGACGCAGAAGCGATTGAGCGTGAAAAAGCCGTCCTGACAGAAAAACACCGCGCCTCTGGCAAGCCCGAAGATCGTTTGGAAGGCATCGTAATGGGCGATTTGAACAAAAACTTCTTTGGTCAAATCTGCTTATTGGAGCAACCATTCATCATGGATGGAAAAACAAAGGTCGCACAAGTGTTGAAAGATGCCGGTGAAGACATCAAGTTAACAGGCTTTGTACGCTTTGAACTTGGTGAAGGCATTGAACGCGAAGAAGAAGATTTTGCTGCCGAAGTTGCCAAAGTTGCACACGGATAAAGCATAAATTGACATTCTTTATTAAATACCAAAAAAGCCGGCATATCGCTGGCTTTTTCATTTACTGGTAAAAACTTCTAACTGGCATATTACGTCACGCGGTATATGTAAGCCTTAATTTTGGCTAATACCATTATAAAGACGCTTTCAGCGCAAATTAATTTCTGGCCTTGGTGTTGGGGCATCAGCACTGGTATTATTATCAGCGTTGGTGCTTTTAAATCACCTTGATATGCATAATGACAGCGCTAAACGCTGATAGCCTTGCCTGTTTATAAAACGTACATTATTTTCCATAATATACATTATCCGATTTTCGTGAATTATTAGGTGGTATCTAAAATGAAGTGCGACTTTCTTTAATTTGTGCCCTTTTACGGGCAAAGGAGAAAGTCAAAAATGAGTCAAAATTACTGTCATTTAAGTCTGGATGAACGCCGGACAATTTTCAATCTTTTAGGTAAAAATATCAGCAAAACAGAAATTGCTCAGATTTTAGGCCGTCATCGATCTACGATTTTTCGTGAGGTACGCCGCAACAGTTTTTATCTTGCCGAAGATCAGCGCTGTAACGGTTATTTTCATGTGAATGCTCAAGAGCTTGCCCGCCGCCGGCGCGCTAAGCTCAAGAAGCTTATCAGGAATGAAGCATTAAAGGCTTACGTGATTGATAAACTTCATTTTCCATGGTCTCCGGATCAGATTGCCGGTCATTTAAAACGTCTTGGCATTGAAGGTTTTTATGTCTGCCGTGAAACGATCTATGACTTCATATACAGCGCAGAAGGCCGCGCATTGCAGCTATACCGGTGTTTACGGCGATCCTTTAAGCACCGTAGAAAACGGTTCAGAAGAAAACCACGTCATTTGCGCGGCATTCCACATAAATGGAGCATTCACAATCGCCCTGAGGCTGTCTGTGATCGCTCAAACTTCGGTCATTGGGAGGGTGATTTGATAATTTTTAAGCGTGAATACGGGCAAACAAACCTGACAACACTGGTGGAACGTAAAAGCAGATATACGGTGATGATTAAGAACCAGAATAGACGCTCAGAAGTGGTTACAAACAAGATCAAAGATAAGCTCACCGCCCTTCCCCGTTATGCGCGGCAATCACTCACGCTTGATCGCGGCTCTGAGTTTGCTGCATGGAAGGTTTTAGAAAAGCATCTGAAGCTTGGCAGCTATTATTGTGATCCGCGTAGTCCGTGGCAAAAGGGCACGAATGAAAATACGAATAGCCGTATCAGACAGTTTTTACCAAGTGAAACGAACCTGAATGAGTTGTCTACGGCCGATTTAAACGCTGTTGCCAAACGTATTAATCATACACCGCGACGATGCCTCAATTATAGAACACCTCATGAGGTGTTCTATAATCATTTACACCAAGCCGAGGATCAAATAGCATGTTTAACGTAACCGGTCGCACTTCGATCTGCTCCTACATATGGTCAATACTTTTATGAAGCGCAACTTTTTGTTAATTTTAGCCCCTTTCGAGGTGAATAACCGATATCTAGAATCTGGCATGTTGCAAACTTTTTTAATATAAATTAATTTGGTAATACTACTCATTATGAAAGGTTGTGCTTATGCGAATGAATATGGAAACATTTAAATCGGTTGTTTTTCCGCTTGCACAAGAAACGGGATATAAAGTTTCAGACTTGAGAGAGCCTGAATATAATAGTTTTTATTCCTGTGCGTTTGAAAACCGAACAGAGTATTTTTGGGTTTTAGCATCTTTAGAAGAAGATAAGTGGGCTTTGGCGAAGGCTCTGAAAGATGATGATAGTCTAGAATTTACTTTTCTTGATAATGCTGCAATTTTGAAAGCGATGAAATCTCTATTTGATATAGATTTGCTTAGAACAGATCAACTGGATGCACCTTTTGATCGGGACCCCAGATATCTCAATTCTGATCAGAAAGTCGAGAAGCCGGAAACATGGGGTAAGAACTGGTTTAACTGGTGGGCTTAGCAAAACGACCTTTTACACGCTGTGTTCAAAATACGGTTCTGTCGCAAAGATTAACGCTTAAAGCATATTGATGCCGATTGATAATTTTCCATACTGGATGTTGTCTCGTTTTAGATCATTTAATCTCAGCACTCTGCCATCAAGCATCGTTGCTTCGCATTTGGATTAGAGATGTCACAAAGGTCAATACTTTTATGAAGCGCAACTTTCTAAATTTTGCGCCCTTTTACGGACATTGAAAATTACAAAAATAAATTTAAATTATTCGAAATTGAAGTTCATGATCTCCAAACAATTCTGAAATATTTTTAAGTTTAATTTCGCTTAGAGTTAGAAGCCGTATCAAAAATAATAATATGCGGAACCGCCTTTTCTAAAGCCTGATATAACTTTTCACGGCTATAAGATGCATTTTGGCTTATTAAGTGAACATTGCCGTCTTTAGTGAAGACTTTAAAACTCCACTTTTTAGATTGATTACTGTAAGTGTGCCGGATGTCTTTAATATCTAGTAGTGAAATACAAAAGCAAAAATCTTTAAAAAGCGGATCAAAACACTCGAAGACATCACTATTCACTCGTATAAAAAACTTATTATTTTTACACCAAAACCAGGCGGCCAATAAAAATAACCCCAAGAATACAATGCTTGATATGAGCAGAATTGCATAATAGCTCCACTTGTCGTTTGGAAATGGATTATTGAAATAAAAAAATATAAAGAAGACTAAAACAACAAGAGAATTCAGCCACATTTTAACAGCCATTTTCCTCTGTGACCTCTCATAATAAAAATAATCAGACAAATCTGTATCCTTAATATTTATAAAGGTTAGAGATAACTATTGTAAGCAAACAAGCACTATTTGTCTAACTTGTGCTGCTCAAGATAGTAACTAAATAGGATTGCGCAGTGATAAACTTTTAAAACCGAACGACATAAACAGCGCAAATCTAGCGGCCCTAGAGCATTTTATCATAAATCAAACACACAATACCCACATTATGTCAATGGGCGTTGTGACTTACCCACGTGCCATAAGTAACTTGGTGATTAAATGCACTAAAATTGCTTTGGTGTAGGCACACCAACGACATTGGCATCAGAATCTGGCACCAATTCCTTCATTTTTGCCTTTGCAAAATCAATAAGCTCGACGTCCGGGGATTGATCAGGATTATCCAAATCACTAATACTTAAAGAGAAATCGAGTGCTCCATCCCTATTCCGGCCTATACCGTTAGCAATTACAATGTTTTGTTTATTAAATTCGGCTTTAATAGATTTTGTCAGTTCATCAGCAAGCCACTGCTGTTTATCCATTAATTCTTCATAAGATAATCCCATTACTCAAACTCCTATTTTAAAAATATCAACTATATAAAAAATCCCTCAAAGAATTTATTACAACTCTCCAGCCGCATGGGAAAATAATACCGCACAGCGCTAAAAAAAGACAAATTATGGCTCAGCTGTATACATTTTGATCTCAATGTCACAATACTCTGGATTTTCACCATTTAAATAGGCATCCATATCTTTTAAAGACTGCTTTAACTGCTCTGTCATGTCTTCAGAACTCACATTGCTTATTGCATGTTCTCGCTCAAGATCACGCATTTGCTCGGCAAAAATATCTGCAATGTTAATGGTCATGGTTACCCCTTGTGAAAATAATTCATATTACTAACTAAAACCAAACCTAGCATCTACAAAACACTCTTCACAAACAAAAAACGTATTTTATGAAGGCGCATATTTAGACATTAACCCCGGCCGCGATAATTGGGGACATCTTGCGGCGGAATCCACACCCCTTCTGGCGGTTCTCCTGTTTGATAAAAAATATCAATTGGAATACCGCCGCGTGGATACCAGTACCCACCAATACGCAGCCATTTGGCCTGCGTAAATTCGGCAATCTTACGACCGATCGATACGGTACAATCTTCATGGAAAGCGCCATGATTACGAAACGCCCCTAAATACAGCTTCAATGCCTTACTTTCTATCAGCCATTCCCCAGGAATATAATCAATCATGAGGCTGGCAAAGTCGGGCTGCCCCGTAATGGGGCAAAGCGAAGTAAATTCCGGCGCCGTAAAACGCACGCAATACAGAGCATCCTTTTGCGGGTTTTTAACGCGCTCCAAGACCGCTTCTTCGGGATTATCGGGCAAAACCGTTGCCCCGCCGAGTTGTTTTAAATCCTGATATATATCTTTACTCATCGTTTTACGCTCCTCATACTCCTCTTTGATTGCCCCATAATAATGTATGAAGTTGGGGCAAAATCGTTACATCATACCAATTATCATTATTCGCCGTTTCAACCAGCCAGCGCATGCGGGCCATGACTGCCTCATCATCAAAATCGCCATCCGCCCTATGATTGCCCGGCTGGATATAAGCCGGCAAGTCCGGATATTTTGCCGCGGCGTTGCGCGCATATTCATAGTCGCCCGCGTCAAAAACAACAATTTTCAACACAATTTGCGCCCCCTTGCCCGCCGCCACACATGCATCAAAAACGTCCCAATCGGTATCCATACCGCTGGATGGTGGCTTGGGCGATAAAGTCAGGACATCAATATCACAGAACCAGTCTTGCGCCAGAGAGCCCTGGGTTTCCATGCAGAATTTGTACCCCCTGCCATGCCCCAAATCCAACAGCCCTTGCATAGGCTGGATTGCAGGATTTCCACCGGACAACGTAATCATCAAGGGCATCCCGTTTGACAATGCCTCCACCTGTGCAAAAATTTCTTCCGCGCGCATGGCTACCCAATCCTTACGGTATTTGGATTCAACCGCATATAACGTGTCGCACCAACTGCACCGGTAATCGCACCCGCCGGTCCGCACAAACACAGTTGGTTGCCCTATCAAGGCCCCCTCCCCTTGAATGGTTGGACCAAAAATTTCACTAATGCGAATTAAATCACTCATGCGCGCCTATTCATGCTCCGCGCGGTATTCCGCCCACGTCTTGGGCGTTTCACTAACGCGAACCGCGCAAACTTCCGGCCACCTTGATCGACACCAATCATAAAACAACTTTGCCATACGTTCAGCGGTCACATTCTCGTCACCCAAAACGTCATTTAAGTGTCTATGATCCAGATTTTGATCCAAATAATCCTTAAATGCGCCAAGCTCCCGGTAATCACGCACGAAACCGACACTGTCCAATGTGTCAGAACCAAGAACAACCTCCACGCGGTAATTATGTCCATGCAGCCGCGAACACGGATGCGTGTCCGGCAGGCCATGAATAAGATGCGATGCAGAAAAACTAAACTCTTTCTTGATAATATACATCCTTAACCCACCTTTTCTTTCCAAAACTCCCGGTCTTCATAACCGGTCGGATCTTTGACACCGGCCAGCTCAAAAGCCTCAATCCGCTCAACGCAGGTACCACAGCGCCCGCAATGTATGTCACCGCCCTTGTAACAAGACCAGCTTTTCTCGAATGGTACGGCGATACCATCACCTTCGCGAACGATATCGGCTTTTGACCATGTTACAAACGGGGTAAAAAGCTCAATATCAGCATACCCATCCAGTGCCAGATTTTGCATCGCCGCAAAGGACTCAACAAATTCAGGACGACAATCGGGGTAAATAAAATGATCTCCGCCATGAAACGCGGCCGCCACAGCACCCAGCTGCTTTGCGCTGGCAATACCATATGCGATTGACAGCATGATAGCGTTCCGGTTTGGCACGACTGTAATTTTCATCGTTTCCTCGGCATAATGACCATCAGGAACGTCCAGATCATCGGTTAAGGCTGATCCGCTCAGCATTTTTCCGATACCACTGATATCCGAGATATAATGCGGAACGTCCAAATCATCCGCAGCCTGCGCTGCATAACCCAATTCTTTCTTGTGCCGCTGCCCATAATCAAATGACAATAAGCCTGCAAGGGTCCGTTCTTTTGAAATTTTATAGGCCAGCGTAATCGAATCCAACCCGCCAGAGCATATCAATAATGTTTTCATGCTGTTTTTTTATCCTTGTTTTGTTGTACCGGGTAGGGTCTGCGACCGGTGGATGGTTTATAAACCGCTTTTGTTTATTTGTCAAAATTTGCTAAGTTATTCCGATGGACAAGAAATACGACATAAATGACCTCATCAACATGATGGCGGCGCTGCGCAACCCCAATGGCGGCTGCCCCTGGGATTTGGAGCAAAATTTTGCAACCATTGCCCCATACACAATAGAAGAGGCATACGAAGTTGCCGATGCCATAGACCGCGGTCACATGGATGACCTGCGCGAAGAACTGGGCGATCTGCTGCTTCAGCCGATCTATCACGCACAAATGGCCCATGAACAAAATTTATTTTCCATTCATGACGTTATTCATGACATTACCGACAAAATGATATCACGTCACCCACATGTATTTGGTGATAGTGATGCGGCCGATGCCGAGGCAGTCAACCGCATATGGGATGAACGCAAAAAGGCAGAAAATAAAGGCGGTGACAGTGCCCTCGGTGGTGTAACCTTAGGCCTTCCTGCCCTGCTGCGGGCAGAGAAATTACAAAAAAAAGCGGCAAAAACCGGCTTTGAATGGCCCAGCACCGAGGACGTCTATCGCAAGATTGATGAAGAGATACAGGAATTTAAAGATGCGCTGACAACAAATGATCCGAAAAAAATTACGGATGAGCTGGGGGACATACTCTTAAACGTGGTCAATCTGGCTCGTATGAACGGCGTCAATCCCGAAGAAGCCTTAAGACAGGGAAACAATAAATTTGAACGCCGTTTCAAAGGCATGGAGGCCGATTATAAAGAAAAAAATAAAGATCTTTCCGATGCGTCACTGGATGAAATGATGCAAAGTTGGCACGACCAGAAAGAAAAAGAGCGCAAAAAAACCGCATGATATGCGTTCAAACTTTTCCCTGTTTGCGGAGCGTTTTCCAACGCGCCTTCATATAGGCATCCAAATCCATATCACCAAAAAATGCATCATAGACATTTTGCCAGCCGCGGCGCGTACGCGCGACAATTAACCCATCATAGCGGTCTTGCGGGGTATATTCCTGCCCGTTCCATTTTGTGACAACGCCGCCTGCTTCTTGTACAATCAGGGCGCCGGGTAAATGGTCCCATGGTTTTAAACGGCAATACACCGCGGCGTCTGATACACCGCGCGCTACCTTTAAATATTCATGGGCGGCGCTCCCAACGGTTTTGACATTCGGCATGGCGGCCGCTTTGGTCTTCATGGCCTGTTTTATATCGGGTGGAAAAAATTTGGGACTTAAATGCACAATCATTTGCTCAAACGGTAAATCATCATGCGGTGTTGTTAATAACTCCCCGTCTAGATAGGCGCCTTGGCCGCGCAAAGCATGGGCCATCGAATCCCTTAGGACATCATAAATCCAGCTGGCCACACATACACCATTTTCAACCAGGCAGACCATAACACCAAAATCACCGCGTCCATGAACAAAATTATACGTACCATCAACCGGATCAACGACCCAGACCCGCTGCCCTGCCTCCGGGGCCAACAGTGACAAATCATGCTCCCCGCGTGAGGCGCCCTCCTCGCCGAGCACAATTGACCCAGGCAATAATTGCGGCAAAACGACTTCAAAAAACGCCTCAGCCTCGATATCGGCCATGGTGACCAAATCTGTCGGGTTCGTTTTGGTCTCAATTTCACTGCTTTTTAGGGCCTTGAAACGTGGCAGAATGAACCTCTGGCTTGCCTCACGAATAACGCTGGTAACTTTTTGTGCAATCAAATCATCCATGATGTCTATAAACTTAGGGCTTTTAGGGGCTTTGAACAGGCTGGTACCCAAATGCATTAACAAAACGGGACAAATCAGCCGGAGAAATCATAACATGAATTTCAATATTTTCACCCTGATCTTTACGATCCAGAACCTCCGCATGGGAATAAAGCCACGCCAGCGCCTTACCATTGGCCGCGTCCATCATAAACCTGGCCTGTTTGAACGAACGTGATAATATTGCACTAACCTGATCATACAGCGCATCCTTGCCAGTGCCCTTTAGGGCCGATATCGCACATTTGCGCTCAGAGAACCTTACCTCGCGCTGCACTTCGGCCAAATCATCTGCATCAAGCGCATCTATTTTATTATAGACCTCAATAATGCGGTCATCCTGATCGTATTCAATGCCCAAATCCGTCAAAATCTTGATTACATCACTTTTTTGCGCCTTGTAATCCTCACGCGAACAATCAATCACATGCACAATCACATCGGCATGCAGGGTTTCCTCTAAAGTCGCGCGAAATGCAGCAATCAAATGGGTGGGCAAATCCGAAATAAAGCCCACAGTGTCAGACAAAATTGCTTTTTGACCATTGGGCAGTTCAATACGGCGCAAAGTCGGGTCAAGGGTCGCGAACAATAAATCCTTTGCAAAAACATCCGCTCCCGTCAAACGATTGAATAAAGTTGATTTCCCGGCATTGGTATACCCAACCAGGGCGACAGTGGGGAACGGCACCTGTTCGCGACTTTTGCGCCCCAGATCGCGGGTCTTTTTCACCGCTTCAATTTCCGACTTTAACTTGGTAACACGCTCACTAATAATACGGCGGTCTAATTCAATCTGGGTTTCCCCCGGCCCGCCCATAAAACCGGCCCCGCCACGCTGGCGCTCCAAATGGGTCCAGGACCGCACCAGACGTGATTTTTGGTATTCAAGCGCGGCCAGCTCCACCTGCAAACGCCCCTCTTTGGTTTGCGCGCGTTCGCCGAATATTTCAAGAATTAAGCCGGTACGGTCAATGACCTTTGCATTCCATTCTTTTTCCAGATTACGTTGTTGAACCGGGCTAAGAGTATAGTTAAAGACAACGATTGTGGGATGCAGTCGTTCAATCAGATCCGCAATTTCCTGCCGCTTGCCCTTACCAAGAAACGCCCCCGGCTGAATTGCACTAACATTACAAATGACGGTTTGCAAATGATCCAGATGAATAGCACGTGTCAGGCTCTCGATCTCGGCGATTTGCGCCTTAATGTCACGCGCCCCGACCGCGCCCTTTATATCGGGCTGGATAATTAAGACCGTGTCATCCGGTTCATCTGCTGAAATTGGATAGCGACGTGAAGCCATTATAACATGAAGGCTTAAGCGTCTTCTTTCGCTGCCGCGTCTTCATCTTCATGCAAATTTAGTGGCCCGCCAGGCATGATCGTAGAGATCGCATGTTTATACACCAATTGCACATGGGTCTCACGACGCAGCAACATGGAAAAGTTATCGAACCAGGTTACAACCCCCTGGAGTTTAACGCCGTTCACAAGAAACACTGTCACAGACATTTTTTCCTTACGGATCTTATTCAGAAACACATCCTGCACATTTTGAAATTTTTCTGCCATTTTTTTCTAATTTCCTAAAATTAATATATACATCCCGTTTATTACGGGCATCCCATAAATATACGCATCCTTGCCTTTTTAGCGATTTTTACGGGCATTGCAACAAAAAGCCACATATTTCTTGATAATTTTTTTCATAGATATCCCCTTTGGTTGTCGTTTCAAGAGGAGCAACCACAACACACGTGCATCCGGCGGCCATGGAACATTCAACATCAATTTGCGTGTCCCCAACATACCAAATACGCTCAATATCAATGTTATCATACATTGATGCAGCAAATATTAACGGCGCAGGATCTGGCTTATCAGCCACGGCATCACCGGCCCCGACTACCACATCGCCAAAGTATTTATCCCACCCAAGATATTCAACCTCAGCCCGTAAAAAATCAGCGCGTTTATTGCTAACGACCCCCATCGGAATGCCCAGCGAAGCAATCGTATCCAACATCTTCTCAGCCCCCGGAATCAAAACCATTTCCTTTAAATGATTATCATGAAAATATTGTTCAAAGACTGGTTTTGCATCTGTCGCATGGGGGCCATAAATATCCATAAACAAGCGATCCCGCGGAACGCCAAAATAACGGGAAAATTCTTGCCCCGTAAATGGCGAGAGCCCGAATTGCGATTTCACACTGTTATGCGCCTTGGTCAGGAAAGCAAAGCTGTCAACCAATGTACCATCCCAGTCAAAGAAAACCGCCTCCGGCTTATGCAATTGTTTTTGCGCGGTTCCGGTCATATTAATACACCCAATAAAGCTGTTGTTTTTCATGATCGGCGTAATCGCGATAATAATGATAAATTTTTCTTGCGAGTGGCCCGGGTTTGCCATCCCCCAAGACATGGTCATCAATTTGCACCACAGGCACGATCAGGGCCGTCGCACTAGTACAAAAGGCTTCATCGGCGTTTATTGCCTCATCCAGGCCGAACGGCCCTTCAACAATTTTAATATTATGTTTTGCCGCAATATCACAAACCGCGGTGCGTGTCACACCTTTCAAAATGCTCTGATCGGCCTGATGCGTCTTTAAAACCCCGTCTTTATATATCCAGAAATTACTGGCCCCGCCCTCATTAATCATGCCGTCCCCATCCAGCATCAAGGCTTCATAGCAGCCTTGCTCAGCGGCTTTTTGCTTGGCCAAAACCTGCGGTAACAATGCGACCGTTTTAATATCGCGGCGCGCCCAGCGCTGGTCAGGGACACTACACACCTTAACGCCATTCTGGACATTCGGGTTCGCATCATAGTTAAACGGCCAGCACATCATAACCAAAGTCGACGGCGTATCGGCCGTGGGAAACTTAAAATCACGTTTTGCTGTTCCGCGTGTTACCTGCAAGTAAATTGCGGCATTTTGCAAACGGTTACGTCGCACCAGTTCCCGCATAATAAACCGAATGGCATCACGCGTTTTGGGCGGGTTAATCTGCAACTCCCGCATGGATCGCTCCAAACGGTCCAAATGCCCGCATTCATCGGCATATTTGCCATTAATCAAACCAATGACTTCATAAACACCATCGGCAAACACAAAACCGCGGTCTTCAATATGAACACAGGCACGCTGATGTGGAACATATGCTCCGTTAACATAGGAAATACGTGGCATAAATTAACATCCTTTAGAAAAGATCGACTTGAACCGAGAAAATTTTCTCCAGTGCCTTAGCCTGTTTCTGCGTGGCGAGAATAATCAGAACATCCCCGGCCCTGACCATATCCCCCTCTTTGGGGATCATAATCTCATTATCACGAATAACGCCACCCAAAATAACATCAGGGGGCAACATCAAATCTTCCACGTTTTTATTCACCAAAGACATTGTGTCTGATACCTCGGCCTCAAACACTTCGGCAAAACCATCGCGCAAATTATGCAACCCCCGAATGCGACCGCGGCGAACATGTTGCATGATCGTCGCAACAATCGTTGAGCGTGGAGACACCATGGCATCAATCCCAAGAGGGCCAATTAACGGTGAATACGAATTATTATTTACCAACGTAATAACGCGTTCGCACCCATATTGCTTGGCCAGCAATGACCCCAAAATATTACTTTCATCATCATTCGTTACAGCCACAAGCGTTTCTACCGATTCAATAGAGGCTTCTTCAAGAATATCCTTATCCAGCCCATTTCCACGCAACACGATGACATCTTCTAACTGTTCACTTAAAAACTCGGCCCGGTCTTCATTATGCTCAACCATTTTTATCTGCGTACCGCGGCCCTGTTTAATCAATAACTTAGCCAGGCCATATCCGACACTCCCGCCCCCGGCAATAACAATGCGGCGCGCCTCTTTTTCCTCATGCCCAAAAACGGATAGGACGCGCGACAAATGGCGGGTATCGGCGATGAAATACACTTCATCCCCAATATATAATTGATCATGCGGACCGGGAATAATCGGGCGGTTATTGCGCAAGATCGCCATAATCTTGAAATTCAAATCCGGGAACAGGGTTTCGATTTGTGAAATCGGTGTATTGACGACAGGACAATCTTCACGGCAAACAACGCCAACCATATGTACCTTGCCTTTGGCCAGGGAAATAACAAATGTTGTGCCCGGCACCGAAAGCCGCTGAAAAATGTCTTCGGCAATAACTTGTTCAGGGGAAATAATAACATCAATCGGCATGTGGGCGCGGCTAAATAAATTCGACCAGGCAGGGTTTAAATAATCCTGCTCACGAATACGGGCAATTTTTTTCGGAACACCAAACAGGGAATGCGACACCTGACAGGCGACCATATTCACCTCATCTGAATGTGTGACCGCAATCACCATATCGGCCTCACTGGCCCCGGCATTACTGAGCACCTCGGGGTTGGATGCGTGCCCCAGAATTCCGTTTACATCCAATTCATCATTAATCTGCGATATTAAGCGGGCATTCGTATCAATAACGGTCACATCGTTATCTTCCCGGGAAAGATAAGACGCAATACTATAACCAACCTGACCGGCACCGCAAATTATTACCCGCATTGTTTTTTAAGCCCTTTTTATGTTTTGCAATTCCTGAACAGCACCATCATCGGAGCTGGCGTTTTCGCGGCCGCGCACCGGTTCCTTATCACCAAGAACAATGTTCAGTGACTTTAATTTGCGATGCAGGGCGGACCGTTCCATACCAATAAATTGCGCTGTTTTCGATACATTTCCGTCAAATTTTTCAATCTGTGCGCTCAGATACAAGCGCTCAAAGCTCTCACGTGCATCACGCAAGCCAAGCACCAAAAGATCATCTTGCAATGCGGGGATCGATACATGCTTGCCTTCCGCTCGCTTAGCCCCTGTCTTCGGCCGGTCCACCCCTGATATTTCAGGGGGCAGGCAGGCGACACTATACCCCTGCTCTTCGGCTGGGCCATTCATGATCATGACCCATTCCACAACATTTTTGAGCTGGCGCACATTTCCCGGCCAGTCATATCTCTGCATGGCGGCGAGTGCCTGATCATCAAAATTCGGAACGCTCATACCTGCACTGCTGGCAATATTCTCCGAAAAATAAGTCACAAGCTCTTGTATGTCCGGCGCACGCTCACGCAGCGGCGGTATAGATACGGGCACAACATTCAGACGATAATACAGGTCCTGACGAAACGCACCGCCCGCGATTAAGGCCTCAAGGTCCTTATTGGTTGATGCAATAATACGGACATCAACCTCAATGGCCTTTTCACCGCCGATTTTGTGAAAGCTCTGGTTTTGTAGTACGCGAACGATCTTGCCTTGCGTTTCAAGCGGCATATCGGACACTTCATCTAACAGCAACGTACCGCCATTTACCTTTTCCAGTATGCCGACATAGGCCGTGTCATCGTCACCGCGGCCCTCAACCCCAAAAAGTTCGATCTCCAAACGTTCCGGGCGCAAATTGGCGCAGGACAAAACCATAAACGGTTTATCGGCGCGCAAAGAATGGTGATGCACAAAACGGGCCGCGACTTCCTTACCGCTGCCGGGCTCACCGGACAGTAAAATACGGCTATTGGTTGGCGCCACTCGCTTCAGCACTTGCTTTAACCCGTGCGAGGCGGACGATGAACCAAGCAATTTGTAATTGGCATCCACTTTTTGCCGCAGGGATTCATTTTCCTGTTTCAGCACCGCATTTTCCAGCGCACGCTGGATCATCAATAACAAACGATCGGATTTAAAGGGCTTTTCAATAAAGTCATACGCCCCTTGCTTAATCGCATTGACCGCCGTTTCTATTGTGCCGTGGCCACTTATCATGAGAACCGGCAGTAAAGGATGCTTCTGTTTGATCGTCTCGAGTATCTGCAACCCATCATGCGCGCTGCCTTGCAGCCAGATATCTAAAATCACCAAACGGGGCACAGCTTCCGAAATCAAGGCATAGGCTTTGTCAGAGTTATGCGCCGTACGAACGCTATAACCCTCATCCTCTAAAATACCTTTGATGAGGTTACGGATATCTTCCTCATCATCCACTATTAAAATATCAATACTCATATACTCTCAATTCGGTCCGTAGTATCCTACAATGAATGATTGCCCATTAACAACACCACAGTGGCCCCGCCAAGATCACTATAGTTTTTATCCCGCTTGAGCCAATCAGGCGCGCCAAGGGACAAGGCTCCATTATGATCCTCCATAATCTTTTTGACAATAGCCAGACCAAGCCCGGTTCCCTTCGCTTTATGGGTGACATAGGGCTCCATCAGGCGTGATATATTCTCATCCTTTGGCAGACCCGCGCCATTATCGGCCAGACTAATAAAGATCTGATCATCATAATACCCCATCACGACATCAATACGCCCTTTTTGTGACACATCATCAGCCCCGTGAATAGAATCGATCGCATTTTGTATCAAATTGGTCAGTGCCTGGCGGATCTGGTGCGCATCAAATTTGGTAGCGATATTCTTATCGTCACAATGCACCTGAAATTCAATATCATTATGCGCCTGCCCTTGCAGAACCAAAACATCTTTCACCAACGGCAACAACTTGCCCTCTTTCATAACAGGCTCCGGCATGCGGGCAAAGGAAGAAAATTCATTCACCATATGGCCAATATCACCGACATGCTTAATAATTGTGTCCGTACATTGAGAAAACACATCAGCATCATCTTTTATCTGACTGAGATATTTACGTTTTAAACGCTCAGCTGACAACTGTATCGGCGTCAACGGGTTTTTGATCTCGTGCGCAATACGCCGCGCAACATCAGCCCAGGCGGCCTTACGCTGAGCAGATTGCAACTCCGTAATGTCATCAAAAGTCAAAATGGCGCCAACCTCCTCCTCCCCGATTAATTCAATCGCGATACGGACAAGAAAGATTTTCGCGCTGCCATCATCCAAAACAAACGGTATTTCAGCCTGCGTCACCTTATGCGGACGATCATGCGCACGGTCCAGCAAATCTGTTATTTGCGGAAATATGTCAGAGACCGGTCTGCCGGTCATATCGCTAACTTCCCGCAATAATAACCGGGCAGCAGAACTATTGGCCAGATTCACAACCCCCTTATCATCAAGCCCCACAATACCCGCAGAAACACCCTCCAGCACCGTTTCGGTTAAACGCCGGCGCCTGTCCAGCTGCCTGTTTGCCTGTATCAACTCGCTTTGCTGTTCCTCAATCTGACTGGTCATCCGGTTAAAAGAACGCCCCAGATAATCCAGCTCTTCCATATTCTTAAAACTGCCAACTCTGGCCGTCATATCACCGGCACGCACCCGATCAGACGCGGCAATCAGCTCCCTGATCGGCGTCACAAGTTGCCGCGCAAGAATTAAACCAAACCAGATGGCAATCAACACCAGCAAAAACCCGACAACCACAAAAATAAGATTAACCGTCACCTGTAAACTGGAATACCGCTCCTCCAGATTATTATACGATTCCGAAGCCTGCTTCGTGGCATTGAGATGCGACAAAACCTTTTGATCCACCATACGGCCGGCAAAAAGATAACTATCGACAAAGCCGTTTAATTTAACCAGGGCACGTACGCGGTCATCATTGCCGCCCGTCATCACGACCACATCCCCCAGCAAAGCCTGATCAAGCGCATATTTGGGCACCTCTTCAAACTCAAGGGTAAATGTCAGGCCGGAACGCGCCAAAACACGGCCGTTTGAATCAAAAATAATGACTTCCGATAAATTCCTGATCATGGACTGGGTTTGCACGACATCTTCCAAAGCACCCGCATTACCAATCAACATCATCGATTGACGGTCAAGGTCATTGGCCATGGCCAATGTATCGGCACGAATAACCTGCTTGTGCTCTTCCAGATAGGCCTGCGCAACAGCCTGAGATTCCGCAATCGCCGTTTGTATGCGCTGGGAAAACCATGTCTGCACGCCAAAATGGAAAAAATAGGCCGAAAAAACCGTCATAATAATGGCGGGCGCCGCGGCCAGAATACTGAACGTATAAACCAGACGCACATGCAGATGCGATCCAGCAACATCACGCTTGCGGCCGCTCCAGATCCCAACCAGCTTGCTGGCTATGGTGGCCACCAACATCAGCAAAATAACCAAATCGGCATTCAACATCCAGATAACCATATTCGGACTACTGCCAAACGGCGGCGCTTCATTCAACGCGGCATAGGTGACGATGCCAGAAATAATTCCGGCAATGACCAGGCCAATAACGGCAATATTCTGCCATTCCCGCAGAAAAAAACTGCGGCGGAACAATCGCCCCCGTCTGCCATTCCCACTGCCCTTTGCGAAAGATGCAAGAACAACAAAGGCATTCACCAGAAAATCTTTAAATGAAGAAAGATTTAGAGATTGTGATAACTTAATTTTATCTTTATTAATTTCTTTGCCGGACAAAACAAGGCCACCTTTGTAATATCAGGGCATATCGCCCAGAATATTGACACTTTTATACAGTTTAATAACAACAATCAAGCCAATGCAATGCAACAGACCACCACAAACCACCCCTTTCACCTAATCATCGTTGCAGCCGGAAGCGGCAGCCGCTTTGACGCAAACCTGCCAAAGCAATACTGGACACTCGGCGGCAAAACTATTTTGCGCCGCACCGTTGATAATTTTATATCCATTGCCGGACTGCAATCCATTACCATTGCCGCCAACCCTGATCACACCGCCCTGCTTACCCCTGCGTTGCATGGGATCAAAAATCTGAACATCATCGATGGCGGAAAAACCAGAAAACAAAGTGTTTACAATGCATTAAATAGCTTAAATAATGTAAAAAATGAAGATATAATTCTAATACATGATGCAGCAAGGCCTTTTACCGAACAAAAAGACATCGAAAACCTGCTTGGGGCCCTTAACACTTCTCAGGCCGCCACCCTCTCGCATAGCGTGGTTAACACTTTATTTGACACGCAAACCGGCACATATCCCGATCGCGATACATTGCGCGTCATACAGACCCCCCAAGGCTTTCACTATGCCCTCTTGAAAAAGGCCCATGACCAATTTAAAAACAATGACACCTTCACCGATGACACATCCCTTGTCATGGCCATGGGGGAAACGGTACAATTTATTGACGCAAACCCGCATAATATAAAAATAACCAGCAAAGACGATTATTATATGGCCGAAAAACTGACTTCCCTCCATACAATAACACGGACAGGGCTGGGTTTTGACGTGCACGCTTTTGATGATAATTACAACAACGGCAATAGCGCGGATCAAGACGGGCAAGCAAGCGCGGTTCGGCTTGGCGGCATTGACATTCCCCACGACCGGACATTAAAAGGACATTCGGACGCCGATGTGGTTCTCCATTGCATAACCGATGCGGTTCTGGGCGCCATGGCTCTTGGTGACATCGGCGATCACTTCCCCCCAAGTGACAACCAGTACAAAGACATGGACAGCATGATCTTCCTGCAAAAAGCCCGAGATCTCATTGCCGCGAAGCAAGGGGTCATCACCAATATAGACGTCACCATAATGTGCGAAACTCCCAAAATCGGCTCCTATAAACAGCAAATGCAGAATCACATAGAACATGCGCTTAGCCTGCCCGCAGGCAGCGTCAGCATCAAGGCAACAACAACTGAACGTCTGGGTTTTACCGGCCGCAAAGAAGGAATCGCGGCGCAGGCCGTTGCCACGATTAACGTGACCCAATGATCAACCGCATTCTTAAAATATCAGATAGTGACATGACCATCATACGCAGGCTACGTATGAAAAGCCTGTATGTCTGGATTGCCACATGGTTTGGCTCCGGCTTTATGCGCCCGGCCCCGGGAACGTGGGGAACCCTTGCGGCCATGCCCTTTGCATTATTGTTATTGGCGCTTGGAAACACGGCAATACTAATCATTGCGACCATTTTGATCAGCATACTTGGCTGGTGGGCGGCGCGCGCGTTTGAAAAAGACAGCGGCGTCCACGACAGCAAAATGATCGTTGTTGATGAGGTCGCAGGCCTATGGCTAACAACCACCCCCATCAGCATACTCACGACTTCAGCGCACCCGCTATTTTCGCTTTATGTCGTATTATCCTTTTTATTGTTCCGGTTTTTTGACATTATAAAACCATGGCCAGTCAGTTATTTTGACAAGCGCGTTGGCGGCGCACTGGGTGTTATGGCCGATGATATTATGGCCGGGCTTTACGCGGCGATCGTCTTAACAGGGATTATTTATTATGCAGGATCTGGTTGAACATTTAAGCATTCTCCTGGCCGAAAAGGGCTGGAAAATTGTTGCGGCCGAATCGTGTACAGGCGGTTTATTGGCCGCTGCTATTACGCACCGCCCCGGATCATCCCAAATATTTGAACGTGGATTCGTAACCTATTCCAACGAGGCAAAGATGGAATGCCTTGGCGTTTCTGCCGAAACACTGGAAAAATACGGCGCCGTCAGCGACCAAACAGCTGAAGAGATGGCCCTTGGCGCGTTAAAGCATTCCAAAGCCGATCTGGCCATATCCATCACCGGAATTGCCGGACCAGATGGCGGATCGCACAATAAGCCGGTTGGTCTGGTTTATTTTGGTTACGCCCTGAAAGGCGGATCATCAGGCAGCCTGCATGAAAATTACCGTGGCAACCGCGAACAAATTCGCGGCAAGGCCGCCGCCATGGCCCTAAAAAGCATGATCAGCGTCCTGGAAACAGAGACTTAAATACAAACTCCGCCTTTATTAGAGCGCTTGCGCTCAGCGAAATAGCCGATTTAATCATATAACTGCTTTGCCCGGTCCTCAAATGCATCAACCATGCGCCGCACTATCTCCTGAAAAAATACTTGAGCAATACCCTGTAACATGCTGTTATTAAATTCAAATTCAACGCTAAAATCAATAATGCACCCCCCCTCGTCATCCGCGGTAAATACCCAGGTATTCTGCAATTGCTTTAGCGGCCCCTTGAGATAATCAATGGTAATGCGCCCGGGATTGCCCCCCTCGGGCGGCATAAGCATAACCTTTGAGGTAAAGCGTTCGCGAAACAGTTTGTACCCGACCACAAGATCGGCATAAAATACGTCATCACCTTCCCAGCTGTTGATCCGGCTGGCAACGCACCACGGCGCAAATTCAGAATACCGGTCAACCGCAGAAACCAAATCGAACATCTGCCGGGGCGTATATGACAGCCGTTTTTGCTCAATATGCTTTTTCATGCCACCTCCAAAGTCCCCTTAGCGCCCGACCACAACCCTATTCCGCCGCCATCTTCGCAAGTTTCGCTTCGCGCGCAGCCTTTAATTTGGCGAAATCATCACCGGCGTGATGCGATGAACGGGTCAGCGGTGTCGCCGAAACCATAAGGAATCCTTTAGCTTTAGCCATACGCTCCAGCCCCTTGAATTCATCCGGGGTCCAGAACCGGTCCAGCGGTGCATGCTTGGGCGTTGGCTGTAAATATTGCCCGATGGTAATAAAATCAATACCGGCGGCGCGCATATCATCCATGACCTGCGCAACCTCCTCCCGGGTTTCCCCCAACCCCACCATCAGGCCGGACTTCGTGAACATGCCCGGATCGCGTTCCTTCACGCGTTCCAGCAAACGCAGCGAGCGGAAATAACGCGCACCGGGACGGATAGAGGGGTATAAACGCGGCACCGTTTCCAGATTATGATTAAACACATCCGGCCGCGCCGCAATAACGGCATCTACGTGATTCAGATTGCCCTTAAAATCACCGGGCAAAATCTCAACCGTGGTCTCGGGCGCCTTCATGCGAATGGCCTGAATGGTTTTAACAAAATGATCCGCCCCACAATCATCCAGATCATCGCGGTCTACGGCCGTAATCACCACATGTTTTAAACCCATCTGATGCACAGCCACACCAATGCGCAGCGGCTCCAGCTTATCCAGCTCATCCGGCCGCCCCGTGGCCACATTACAAAAGGCACAAGCGCGCGTGCAGACCTCCCCCATAATCATAAAAGTGGCATGTTTTTGTTGCCAGCATTCACCAATATTCGGGCACCCGGCTTCCTCGCACACTGTGGTCAATTTATGCTTGCGCACCACGTCTTTGGTTTCGGCATAAACCTTACCCTGCGGCGCAGGGACGCGTATCCATTCCGGCTTGCGCCCGGCGGGGCGGTCGGGGTTTTTCTGCTTTTCCGGATGACGCTTTTCTTTTTTCAGAAGTTCTGGGTTATAAGTCATTGTTTTTTAATGCCAATTCGTGTTCGTCATTTCGTTTGTCAATTTACACCCCCGGGGGGGGGTATACCGTCCTTTCGATTTATATAGATAAAATACCGCCCTTTGCAACCATTTCATGCGAAATAGCCTAACACAAAAAGGATTATTTTCCTACAAAATATCAGCGCCGACCATACACGTCACACACAAACCATAAAATTTAACATAAAACTCGTGACTATGTATAACATCAAAACTCACAAACAAAACTGGAACACCCTATGCCAAAGAAAACACTAGAAGAACAGCTTAAAATTCACAATGAAAGCATAGAAAATAAAATTGCGGAGCAAAAAGCCCTGATAATTCCAGAATATAGAGCTCTTGTCTTTGCCGCCCCGTTAGAATCTGCCGGCGTTACCATGCAGGTGCATAAACTGACAAAGTCAAAAAGGCAAGACAGCAACACATCCCTCTTAGAAATTGGCCTTGATGGTGGTTCAGGCTCCACAAACGCGCTGTTTAAACAACTGCCAAGCAAATGGGCCAAAGACAACCCCGCGCGCCAGAACATCGTAAAAAACTACATCACTTCTAATGCTATCGTTGATACTCTATCTATTGATTGCAGCATGTTTAAAGAGCCAAATTTAGTGGCCGAACTCGCGTCTCTTCAGGAATTTATATTAAAAAGTCAGGATAAAGCACGTACATATGATGGTGATAAATACGCAGCGGAACTAAGCAGTGTATTTAACGTCACCGTTAGAGCCCCACGTTCAAGAATTAGCCCATGCGGCTTTGTCGGCATTTACAAACACCACATCCCAGAAACCATTAACTCCCAAAAGGCCATCAATAAGGCAACAGACCGAATCAACACGGTGTTCACCAAACTGGGCCTTGGCAACCATATTGTGGCGGAAAACACCGCAACAAACAAAATAACATTTGAATTTAACGCCCTTGAGCACGAAACCCTGATGAAGCTGTTACGGTGCAACCCGTTTAATTTTGACCCCATAGTGCAAGATGCGCTGAACGAAGCCGAACAGGAACGCCGTGATAACATGGGCTTTTTTGCCCGAGGTCTGGAAGATTTCGAGAAATTCCTGCTGGGGTAAAACGCCGTACGCGGGTCAGCAGCACAAGAATCAGGGCGGCGCGCTATGGGTTGCTTCGCCCTGCTCGGGGTGACGGATTCTTCCGATTTTAAAAATGAATCACCTTGCCGTACGCGTCCAGTACACTTTCATGCATCATTTCCGAGAGCGTCGGATGCGGGAAGATGGTGTGCATGAAATCGCTTTCAACCGCTTCCATAGTTTTGCCGATGACGTAGCCCTGAATCATTTCCGTGACTTCGGCGCCGACCATATGCGCGCCTAACAATTCTCCGGTTTTTTCATCAAAGATGGTTTTGACAAGACCTTCAGGTTCGCCCAGCGCAATGGCCTTGCCATTCCCCATAAACGAAAAGCGGCCAACCTTGATTTTATAGCCCTGTTCCTTAGCGGCGGCTTCGGTCAACCCGACCGAGGCAATTTGCGGATGACAATACGTACAGCCCGGAATATTGGCCTTTATCATCGGATGAACGTCTTTTTCCCCGGCGATTTTTTCGATGCAAATGCCCCCTTCATGCGACGCCTTATGCGCCAACCAAGGCGCGCCCGTGACATCACCAATGGCGTAAACGCCCGGTTCATCCGTGGCCATATACCCATCGGTTACAATATGCCCGCGGTCCAGCTTGACCTTGGTATTTTCAAGGCCGATATTCTCAGTATTGGCAACAATACCAACCGCCATAATAACGCGGTCAACGGTGATGTCCTGAACCTTCTTATCCTTTCCCTCAACCTTAACCTTCACGTTGGTTTTGGATTTATCCAAGCCCTTTACGGTGGCCCCGGTGATGAATTTCATGCCCTGCTTTTCGAACTGCTTTTTCGCATGGGCGGATATTTCTTCATCTTCCACGGGTAAAATGCGGTCCATAACCTCAATGACCGTCACATCAACGCCCAGCGTGTTATAAAAGCTCGCAAATTCAATACCGATCGCACCAGACCCGACAACGACCATGGATTTGGGCATGGATTGGGGCACCATGGCCTCGCGGTAAGTCCAGACCAGCTCCCCATCCGGTTCCAACCCCGGCAGAACACGGGCGCGCGCGCCGGTGGCGATAATAATATGCTTGCCGGAGAGGTTTTCGATGACCTTGCCGTCCTTTTCAACGGCAACCTTGCCCTTGCCTTTTAATTGCCCGTACCCGTCAAAAACCGTGACTTTATTCTTTTTCAGCAAATGGCCGATACCGCCGGATAATTGCTTTGCCACGCCCCTTGAACGCTCAACAATTTTTTGTGTATCAAACTCCAGCCCCGATACCTTCAGGCCAAATTGATCGGCATGTTTCGCATAATGGTAAATCTCGGCAGAACGCAGCAATGCCTTGGTCGGAATACAGCCCCAATTCAAACAGATACCGCCCAGATGATTGGCTTCCACCAAGGCCACTTTCATCTTCAACTGCGCGGCCCGTATGGCCGCGACATATCCGCCCGGCCCTCCGCCAATAATTACCACATCAAATGATTTTTCTGCCACGTCTCTATTCCTTTGTTTATGATTTTAAGAAAGATCCAGCCCCGAAGGTGCGATATCGGATGTCGGGAAGGATGTCACAATTTTTTCGATTTTTCGAAAGTTTTCAATACTGTCTTTGCAATAATCCAGAGGCGTTCTGCCATCCAGAGTATCTTCCGGGTTATTCAGGGCGAAATCAGCCCCTTCGTAAAACACGCGCTTGTATAAATCGGTCAGAGCCTCAACGCGCTGTTCTGGGCTTTGCAGGTCCTGATCATCATATTCCACATATCCATTTGACATCTATGCGGCCTCCTTTTTGGATTTTGTATCTGTGTATGAAAATTTTGAGGTAAAGTGACGCAGGGCTTGCGGTTGCCAGTCAATTTTCATACCACGTAAGCTATCCCGGTTTTCCCAGGTCTCTAAAATAACCTCCAGCACATATAGCATATGACTTTCGGTATAAACCCGCCGGGGTATGGCCAATCGCACCAGATCCATTGCAGCAGGGGCCTCACTGCCGTCCGGTTGCTGGCCAAACATCACGGTCCCGATCTCACAGCCGCGTATCCCGCCGCGCAAATACAACTCACACGCCAGAGACTGGCCGGGATATTCCAACGGGGGAATATGCGGAAGAAAAGCGCGCGCATCGATATAGATGGCATGCCCGCCAACAGGGCGCATAATAGGCACGCCCGCCTCAATCAACCGGTCCCCGACATAGGCCGTCGAAGCCATGCGGTATTTCAGATAATCTTCATCAACCACCTCTTCCAGACCAATGGCTATGGCCTCCAGGTCACGGCCCGACAAACCGCCATAGGTTGGAAACCCTTCCGTCAGGATCAAAACATTGCGGCATTGCTCTTCCCATGTATCATCATTCAGCGCAAGCCAGCCCCCCATATTCACAAGCGCATCTTTTTTCGCACTCATGGTCGCACCATCGGCCAATGAGAAAATCTCGCGCACAATATCTGGAATGGAGGCATCCGCATATCCGTCTTCGCGCATTTTAATGAACCAGGCATTTTCGGCAAAACGGCACGCATCAATAAAGAACGGAATACCATGCCCCTTACAGATATCGGAAACCGCCCGCAAATTTGCCATAGAAACAGGCTGACCACCACCAGAATTATTGGTAATTGTCATCATACAGATGGGAATATTCTCCGCCCCCTTCTCCGCGATAAAGGCTGTCAGTTTATCCGTATCCATATTGCCCTTGAACGGATGCTCACTGGCCGGATCTTTACCTTCTTCAATCACAAGATCAACGGCAACGGCCTTACCGGCCTCAATATTGGCGCGCGTGGTATCAAAATGTGTATTTGAAGGGATAAAATCCCCCGCTTTGGTCACGACAGAAAATAAAATACGTTCTGCCGCACGGCCCTGATGCGTCGGCATGACGTGCTTGAATGGCATTAAATTCTTTACGGCCTCTTCAAAGCGCCCGTAAGAAGGGCTTCCGGCATAGCTTTCATCACCAATCATCATGCCCGCCCACTGCGCCGCGCTCATAGAAGACGTACCGGAATCGGTTAGAAGGTCAATCAGAACATCATCGGAAGGCAGGGAAAAAAGGTTATAATGCGCGTCCTTTAAATATTGTTCGCGCTGCGCGCGCGATGTCATTTTTATCGGTTCAACCGATTTAATGCGAAATGGCTCTATGATTGTTTTCATTTTTTTGTGTCTCCCCACGTTTTATTTTTTATACTTAATCAGACACGCCCCTGGCCGCACGCCCTCATCCCCATACCCTATTACTTAAGGTGTTCCCGGCATGACGACGTTTTGGGTTCCGCCATCACGCCAACATCGAAACCGGATTTTCAATATAGCGTTTGAAGTATTGCAAAAATTCAGCCCCCACAGCCCCATCAACCGAGCGGTGATCCGTAGAAAGCGTTACCGTCATAACCGTTTTAATTTCGATTTGCCCATTGACCACAACGGGTTTTTGTACGCCCGCACCAACCGCCATAATACAGCTTTGCGGCGGGTTCACGATGGCCTGAAAGTTTTCAACACCAAACATACCCAAATTAGAGATCGAGAACGTGCCACCTTGAAATTCCTCGGGCTTGAGCTTGCCTTCGCGCGCGCGCCCGGCCAGGTCTTTCATCTCGCCGGAAATTTGCGCCAACCCCTTTGTTTCCGCCTTTTTAATAATCGGCGTAATCAGACCATTGGGCGTAGCAACGGCCACAGAAATATCGGCATGTTTATATTGCAACACCGCCGCATCCGTCCAGGATGTATTGGCCGCGGGATAAGCATGCAAGGCCATGGCGCTGGCTTTGATAATAAAATCATTCACCGATATTTTATAGGCCCCGTTTGCGGCCTCATTCAATTCCTTACGCGCCGCCAGTAAATTATCCAGCACACAATCCACGCTCAGATAGAAATGCGGAATGGTCTGTTTGGCCTCGGTCAAACGGCGCGCTGTCACTTTCTTGATATTGTTATTCGGCAACTCTTCATAGTCCATGCCATACGCATCGGCCAAAGCCTTTGCATCAGGCCCCGAAGACACCGGCGCGGACGCCCCCCCGGCAGACGCTCCTTTTGCCGCGGATGGCGCGCGCACGCCCTCGGCCTTCGCCTTTTCAACATCGGCCTTTATAATACGGCCGCGCGGGCCAGTGCCCGTAATAAGGGACAAATCAATGCCCGCCTGCTCTGCAATACGTCTGGCCAGAGGCGATGCAAAAATACGCTCCCCTGATTTCTGGGGTGCTGATTTCTGAGGTTCTGATTTCTGGGGCGCAGAATCCGATGTTACAGGTTCTGCAGTCTTGGTCTTATCCGCGGCTTCGGGGGCGGCGGCAGAAGGGGCAACGCCGCCTTTGACATCATACCCATCCATGGCGCTGTCGTCTTCGCCTTCCTCTAATAGAACGGCAATAACATCATTCACAGGAACATTTTCGGTGCCTTCCGCAACCACAATCTTGGCGATACGCCCTTCATCGACGGCTTCGACCTCCATCGTGGCTTTGTCGGTTTCGATCTCGGCAATAACATCACCGGATTCAACTATGTCCCCTTCTTTTTTCAGCCATTTGGCAAGGGTACCATCCGTCATGGTAGGGGAAAGGGCGGGCATCGTAATCGGAGTTGGCATATCTTTCATCTATCCTTTTAAAAACCTATGTACTTTCCTAAGGTATTTACACCCAAAAATAAAGGCAAAATTGCCTAGAGCCTTGTCAAAACCATCTTATCCGTTTAAAAACATTTGCGAGTAAAACAGGAAGACCATAAATATGTACGAACACAAAGAATTTCCCAAGGTTTTTATTATTAATCATCCGCTGGTGCAGCATAAGCTCAGCATGATGCGGATGAAAGAATGCATTCAGCAAGACTTTAAAAGTGCCTTGCATGAAATATCATTACTTATGGGGTATGAACTCACGCGCTGGCTGCCTCTTGGTGAACAAACCATTGAAACCCCCATCCAGAAAATGAACGCCCCGGTCATTGAAGGAAAGCGCCCGGCGATTGTGCCGATTTTACGGGCCGGATTGGGAATGAGTGAAGGCCTGCAGGCGCTTATGCCGTCCAGCCCGGTTGGGCATATTGGCCTGTACCGTGATCACGAAACGCATAAACCGGTTGAATATCTGGTCAAATTGCCTGATGTCAAGGACCGTCATTTCATTTTGGTTGACCCCATGCTGGCCACCGGAAATTCGGCTGCCTATGCCGTGGACGTTTTGGTTAAAAACGGCGTGGATAAAGACAATATATCATTTATGGCCCTGCTCGGTGCCCCCGAAGGCATCACAACATTCCGTCAGCAATATCCTGATTTGCCGATATATATTGCGGCGCTGGATGAAAAGCTGGATGATAACGCCTATATCATCCCGGGGTTGGGCGATGCGGGGGACCGCCTGTTCGGGACGGCCGCTTAATCCATATCGATCATATCAAAACCGGTCTTAACCTCGTTAGGCGCAGATAGTCTCTCGATAACATCACGATATTCAGACTGGCCGCCTTTTAAGCCAAAGACTTTTTGATATGGCTCGTCTGTCTCCGGATCATGGCCTGCTTCACGCAGATAATGCGCAATGACTTGATCCTGCATTCCATCCAACGCGCCCTCGGCCCGAAGGGTGTCGAAAGCTGCCTTTGCCTTCTTCTCATAGTGGCTTTGATACAAATTCGGCACTGTATACTTCACCGCTTCCTGAAATTGAAACGCCAATTCGGCCTTTAAAGCACTCATTTTATCCATAAATGACATTATAAAACTCCCTGTTTAAAATTATTAATCTTTATAGCAAACTTTTTTAACCGCATGAACAATTTCATCAACCTGCGGTATGGCCAGTTGTTCCAGATTGGCAGCATATGGCATCGGTACATCGGCACCGGCCACCCGCGTAACCGGGGCATCCATATAATCAAAAGCGTGTTCACCAATCAAAGCGGCAATTTCTGAGCCGATACCAGAGAAGGCCCAGCCCTCCTCCACGGTAACAATGCGATTTGTTTTCTTAATCGATTCTAAAATGGTGTAACGGTCCAGCGGGCGAATCGTGCGCAGATTAATAACCTCTGCGCTAATGCCCTCTTCTTCCAGCTTCTTCGCGGCCTCTAATGATTTTCCAACCATGATAGAAAACGCAACAATCGTTACATCTGTTCCGCTGCGTTCAATTTTGGCGCGGCCCAATGGAATCGCATAATCATCCGATACTGGCACGTCATCAAAACTTTGGCCGTACATCATTTCGTTTTCCAGAAACACAACCGGGTTCGGGTCGCGTATGGCCGCTTTCATCAAGCCCTTTGCATCCGCCGCCGAATATGGCGCTACAACCTTCAGGCCCGGCACGTGGGCATACCACGATGCATAACATTGTGAATGCTGGGCACCAACGCGGGCGGCGGCGCCGTTAGGCCCGCGAAAAACAATCGGGCACCCGAGCTCCCCGCCGGCCATATACAATGTCTTGCCGGCCGTATTGACGATATGATCGATCGCCTGCATGGCAAAGTTAAAGGTCATAAATTCTACAATCGGCTTTAGACCACTCATCGCAGACCCGGACGCAATCCCGGCAAAGCCATATTCAGTAATCGGCGTATCAATCACACGTTTCGGGCCAAATTCGTCCAGCAAACCCTGAGAGACCTTATATGCCCCTTGATATTCCGCGACCTCTTCCCCCATGAGATAAACGCGCTCATCGGCACGCATTTCTTCCGCCATAGCATCGCGCAAAGCCTCGCGCACCGTGGCAGTGTAGGTTTCACCAAAGGCGGCCTCATCGAATGGCGGCGGTTCGATAATTTTTCCCTGCGCATGCAAAATATCGCGGTTTTCAATCGCTTTTCCGGCATGCTGTTCGGCCGCTGCGCCGGTATCGTCAGAACCGGCACTAGACGCCGCATCATTATCTGCGCCAGCGGCAGAATCGCCTTCACGGCTCTCGGCACCGCCTGCGCCTTGCAGATCGGCTTCAGAAATATCACCGGCACTCTCCCCATCTTCCAACAAAACGGCAATCGCGGTATTTACGGCCACCCCTTCCGTTCCTTCGGCAATCAAAATTTTACCAATGGTCCCTTCATCAACGGCTTCAACCTCCATCGTGGCTTTGTCCGTTTCGATCTCGGCGATGACATCACCCGGTTCGACCTTATCGCCTTCGGATTTCATCCATTTTGCCAAATTCCCTTCTGTCATGGTGGGGGATAGTGCGGGCATTAAAATCGGTGTCGGCATGGTTTAATAACTCCTGATATTCGACCTAATCTATATTCGTGTAATCTATACCATTCATGGCATTTGTTATCATTTAACGCTGTGCGATGCGGCGCGGTACACGGTGCTGTGTGGTATGACCGCCCTTTTCGCGCAGATATTGTAAAATTATTCCTTAACCTCAATCAGCACATCGGTCCACAGCTCTTCCGGGTCTGGCTCCGGGCTATCCTGTGCGAACTGCGCCGCTTCATTCACAATGGCTTTTATATCTTTATCAATGTCTTTGATCTGCGCCTCGTCAATACCCGCATCCTGCATCATATCTTTAATCGCCGTAAGCGGATCACGGTCATCTTTCATGGATTGCAACTCTTCCTTCGTGCGGTATTTTGCCGGGTCCGACATGGAATGCCCGCGATAACGATAGGTCATGACCTCCAGAATATAGGGGCCGTTACCGGAACGCACGTAATCAAGCGCCTGACGCGCCGCGGCCTGCACCTTGAACACATCCATGCCATCAACCTGCTCCCCCGGAATACCATAGCCTTCACCGCGGCGGTATAAATCACCCGCCGAAGAACGCTTAACAGATGTCCCCATCCCGTATTGGTTATTTTCAATGACAAACAAACAAGGTAATTTCCAAAGGGCCGCCATGTTATAGGTCTCTGCAACCTGTCCCTGATTAGAGGCCCCATCCCCCATATACGCAATGGCCACGCCGCCATCTTCATTGTATTTGTGGGTAAAAGCCAACCCGGCCCCAATCGGAATTTGCGCACCAACGATACCGTGGCCGCCATAAAAATTCTTCTCTTTCGAGAACATATGCATTGATCCGCCTTTACCGCGCGAATACCCGCCAACGCGGCCGGTCAATTCTGCCATAACCCCCTTCGGGTCCATGCCACAGGCCAGCATATGGGCATGATCACGATACGCGGTCACAACGCTGTCATGATCTTCCTTGACAGAGGTAATGCCGGTCACAACGGCCTCCTGACCAATATAAAGGTGACAAAAACCGCCAATCAGGCCCATGCCGTACAACTGGCCGGCCTTTTCTTCAAAACGGCGCATCAACAACATTTCGCGGTATAGATCCAGCATTTCCTCCGGCGATGGCGCCGGGTTCGAATTCGAAATAGTCTTGAGTTTCGGTTTATCTTTGTTTTTTTTACCTGCGGAAGCCACGAAAGAAATCTCCTTGCAAACTGCTCTTGAAGCTAAGCCTATGTGTTAGCGTATTTCCGCATTTTTTTCCAGAGGAAATGTGAAATTGCATGCTGCGGCGCACCATTGTAAAAACACAAGAAAGCCGTGGCTTACATTAGAAAAATCAAATCATTTAGGGCTGAAGAATAACAAATTCGTCGGGCGTCTTATACCCAAGGACAATGCGCACACGTTCTTCCAGTAAATCTTGATTAACGCTGCCCGGCCGCATCATCACCACCTGGCGCTCCAGATACTGACGCTGCTCCATAGTGGCCGACAATTCAGACTTCACCTGTTCTATAGAATGATCAAGCGACACCAAAGTGGGGTAAGACCGGCTCCCCTGAAAACTGTGATACAAAAAATAAACACACAAAAACAACCCGAGAGCGAGGAAAACAGTGTGCTTGTTGGATAAAAACGGGTACTGGTTGTTCATACCCCCAGTGAATCACAAATGATTCGGGTTCGTCAAACAAAATTATTGTTTAGAGTCAATGGTTTATAGAGAACGTAATAAGAACAAAACACAGTAACAGATTCAAAACATTGAATATTTTTAAATCGCGTCAAGATCAGCTTTTTTTTCATCCAGAACTTTTTCCAGAGCTTTGTACCAGATATCAGTTTGCGATGCTTGCTCAAGATACCCGTCCGCAAAAGGAACAACATCCCAGGCCCCGCGATAAAGTTCGCGGTTTAACTGCATAACCGTCCAGCCTGAATATCCCGAAAATATACGCACGTCGCGCATCAAAACCTCATCTGCCACAATTTGGTTATAGGCGGCCAAATCATGCGCCCGCAGAAAATTTGCATCAATAAGCCGGAACCCCTTATCTGCCCCCTTATCCGGAACCAGCAGGGTAATATCCTCTTGCGTACCGACAGGGCCGCCATAATAAAACAGACGCCCCAGCGGAAATTGTTTTTGCAGATCGGCGCGCTGATCCCCGCGCAATGGCTTGTTCAATATAAGACCGCGTGCGCCATACCCATGATGAAATTGCATATAAATAACCGTTTTTTCGAACGGCTCACCGGTCATGGCCCCCGCCGCCACCAAAACCTTCCCGGCATGGGATGGCAACACCTTGTACAATATGGTGGGCGCGGCCAAAAGAACCAGCGCAAAAAACAAATAAATACGCGCGGCCCGCGGAGTGATTTTTAAACGCTTACCATGAAAAAAGGACATAAACTATATATGCCCTTTTTCAAACGTATATCAACAGATTTTATTGCGCCACATCCTTAAGCGGCCTTTTTCACGCGCGCCCCGTATTCACACCCGCCGCGCAGAAAAGACGCGCCGGAGTAACGGGCAACGGGCCCCAACTCCTCTTCAATGCGTAATAACTGATTATATTTGGCCATGCGGTCCGACCGAGACAAAGACCCGGTCTTGATCTGGCCTGCATTTGTTGCCACGGCCAGATCGGCAATTGTTGCGTCCTCTGTTTCGCCGGAACGATGGGACAGTACAACACCGAACCCTGCTTTTTTCGCCATTTCGATAGTCTCTAATGTTTCTGATAATGTGCCAATCTGGTTTACCTTAACCAAAACGGCATTCCCTGCCTTTTCATCAATACCGCGGGCCAGACGATTGGAATTGGTGACATACAGATCATCCCCCACCAACTGAACCTTATGCCCCAAAGATGCGGTAAGCGCGCTCCAGCCGGCCCAATCATCCTCATCCAGACCATCCTCGATAGAGACAATCGGGTAACGCGCACAAAGATCCTCGTATAATTTAATCATGGCGGCAGAATCCAGGCTCTGCCCGGTGCCTTCCAGAACATATTGACCATCTTTATAAAATTCGGTTGCGGCGCAATCCAGCGCAATCACCATGTCTTCGCCTGGTTTATATCCTGCCACCTCAATGGATTTCATGATATAGCCCAAGGCATCATCGGCCGATGTCACGGCAGGTGCAAAGCCGCCCTCATCCCCGACATTGGTATTCAAGCCAGCCTCAGAAAGCTGTTTTTTCAATGCATGAAACACTTCGGCACCGGCGCGCAAACCATCGGTATAGGTTTCCATGCCAATCGGCATAATCATAAATTCCTGAAAATCAACCGGGTTATCGGCATGGGCCCCGCCATTAATGATATTCATCATCGGCGTTGGCAATTGATGGGCAAAGGCGCCGCCAATATAGCGGTATAACGGCATGTCCAGCTCGGCCGCCATGGCTTTGGCAACGGCCAGCGATACGCCCAAAATCGCATTAGCGCCAAATTTCGCTTTATTATCAGTGCCATCAAGGTCAATCATGGCCTGATCGATATAAAGCTGTTCTTCGGCATCCAAACCGCACAGCGCCTCGTAAATATCGGTATTCACGGCCGTCACGGCCTTGCTGACGCCCTTGCCAAGATATTGCGCCTTATCACCATCACGCAGCTCAACCGCTTCATGCGCGCCCGTCGACGCCCCGGATGGGACGGCCGCACGCCCCATGGCGCCGCTTTCAAGATGAACATCCACCTCAACGGTTGGGTTGCCACGGCTATCCAGTATTTGCCTTGCGTGAATATCAATGATGGCTGTCATGTGTGATCCTCTGTGTTTATCAAAAAACTATACCGCATTAGTTGTAACGCGCAGGTCCATAAAAAGAAAGATCAAAAAAACCGGAATTATGAACAAGGCGTTAACAAAATTTAAAGTTTTATTTAATAGAATATTTATAGACCGCACATAACATCATGGGGAGAACCGCAAAATGAGCACTATTTTACAGCTAATTGAATCCAACAAACAAAGCATGCTTTCAACAGGCTGTGAAGAAACCGTTCAGACCCTTGATTACGACAGCTCTGCGCCGTCTCCATTCTAACGGCGCTGTTTTCTAAACGCCTGAAAGTTCATATAACGAAAATCAAGAACGGAATCATGCCGGCCTATTGGCCCGTCTAGGCGATCAAATTATTCAAGCCGCCCTTGGTCACCACATCAAGCGCCATTAATTTTTCCAGAATTTGCGGTAATTCGGCGAGCTTCACCATATTTGGCCCATCCGAAGGTGCATTGTCCGGATCCTGGTGCACCTCCATAAACAAACCACCAACCCCGACAGCAACAGCAGCGCGCGCCAGTACGGGCACCATTTCACGGTCACCGCCCGATGATGTGCCCTGCCCGCCCGGTTGTTGTACGGAATGGGTGGCATCAAAAATGACGGGGTATCCGGTTTGCGCCATAATCGGCAGACTACGCATATCAGAGACCAGCGTGTTATAACCAAAACTGGCACCGCGCTCGGTCAAAAGAATGTTTTCATTTCCGCTCTCTGACACTTTTTTGGCCACATTGGCCATATCCCACGGCGCAAGGAATTGCCCTTTTTTAATATTAATCACCGCGCCGGTCTTTGCCGCCGCAACCAGCAAATCGGTCTGGCGACACAAAAACGCCGGAATTTGCAAAACATCAACATATTTGGCCACTTCCGCGCATTGTTCTTCGGTATGCACATCGGTCAGCATCGGCACGCCGAATTCTTTCTTAAGATCGGAAAACACCGACAGGGATTTATCAAGCCCCATACCACGCACCCCAAACAGACTTGTGCGGTTGGCTTTGTCGAAAGAACTTTTATAAATAAAGGGAATACCCAGCTTGCGCGTCAAATCAGACAGGGCGCCGCACATCTCAAAGGCATGATCGCGGCTCTCCATCTGACAGGGCCCGGCAATCAACGTAAATGGCTTATCATTGGCAATTTCGATTTGACCGATTGTAACTTTTTTATTCATCATCATTCCTGCTTTCGTAACCTGAGCCATAGTTTTAACAGGATATTGCGTGAATTGGAATAATGTCTATACCGATTTACACAAGAATAGAGATATGAATCGGCCAATCAATTAATCAATAATTCTGTCGCAAGGTTCTATAGACACGCCGCGAGCGGGAGCTCCCGTATTTTTACTAGAATGGTGCAACAACGCACCAACACCAGATACCCCGAGACTAAAGGCGCCAGATAAAATCATTAAACCGCATGAAAAATTTCCTATATCTTTAATATCCTTAAAAGATACGACATCCATCATCTCCAACCCCATACTTCCCACTACCGTTAATGCCGAACCCGCAGCGACAACGCCGCCTGCCGCACCAGCAGCCAGAAACGCCTTTGATAGTGTCTTTTTCTTGCTCATGAAACCAATCCTTTTTATGTATATAACCTATGCTAGCGCAACATACATATTCAAAAAAATTATGTCAATGAGAAATTAAACCAATCGGCTCTGCTCTAACGCCGCCTTGATGAAGGACACAAATAGTGGATGGGGATCAAATGGTTTGGATTTTAATTCCGGATGATACTGCACCCCGATAAACCAAGGGTGGTCTGCGCGTTCACAAATCTCGGGCAACTTACCATCTGGTGAAAGACCGGAGAAAATCATCCCTTGAGCCTCTAATTGCTCGCGGTAATTGATATTAACCTCATAACGATGACGGTGCCGTTCGGATATATCCGTGCCGTCATAAATCTCAGCAACTTTCGACCCTGCGCTTAGCTTCGCCGGATAAGCACCAAGCCGCATTGTGCCACCAAGATCCGTATCTTCGCCGCGTTTCTGCTTTTCGTTGTCTTTTGTCCATTCGGTCATAATACCAACCAAATGTTCTCCGCCACTTTCAAATTCAGACGAGGTCGCATCCTTGATTCCGCAAAGATTACGCGCGGCCTCCAATACGGCCATTTGCAAACCGAAACAGATGCCAAAAAACGGAATATTGCGTTCACGGGCATATTTAACAGCGTTGATTTTCCCTTCCGCGCCGCGTTCGCCAAAACCGCCCGGCACCAGAATGCCATGAACCCCCTTCAGGTGGTCTTCCGGGTTATCTGTCTCAAAAACCGATGATTCAATAAAATGCAGCTTTACCTTCACCTTATTGGCGATACCGCCATGAATAAGGGCTTCGTTTAATGATTTATAGCTATCGGCCAGATTGGTGTATTTCCCGACAATCGCAATTTTCACTTCGCTTTCGGGGTTTTTCACACGGCGCACGATGCGTTCCCACGTGCCAAGATCAAGGTCCGGTGCATCATCAAGGCCAAAGGTCTTCATGACCTGCTTGTCCAGCCCTTCAGCGTGATACGTCAACGGCACCTCGTAAATGGTGGGAACATCCAGCGCAGGGATCACATTTTCTTCCGGGATATTACAAAACAGGCCAATCTTTCGGCGCTCTTCCTCTTCGATGGGGCGATCAGCACGGCACAGCAATATTTGCGGGCGGATACCATAGCTCATCAACTCCTTAACGGAATGCTGGGTTGGCTTGGTCTTCAACTCGCCCGCAGCCGGAATATAGGGCAATAACGTCACATGCAGGAACAACGCGCGGGCCGGGCCAACCTCATTACCAAACTGGCGAATAGCCTCCAGAAACGGCAGCGATTCAATATCCCCGACTGTCCCGCCAATTTCACAGAGCACAAAATCGGCGCTGCCGTCTTTTTCGGCGATAAAGTCTTTAATTTCATTTGT
Organism: Micavibrio sp. UBA2638; assembly: GCA_002359735.1. Lineage (GTDB taxonomy): Bacteria > Pseudomonadota > Alphaproteobacteria > Micavibrionales > Micavibrionaceae > UBA2638. The sequence goes on along the minus strand of DENS01000007.1, from coordinate 38,712 downwards.
AATATGCGGGATAACCTGAATGGTTGCCCCGAGATAATCACCGCGGCGTTCTTTCTGCAGAACATTTGTATAAATGCGGCCGGTCGTGATGTTGTCGGTGCTGCGGGCCGGAACGCCGGTAAAGCGTTCATAATGCCCCAAATCCAGATCTGTTTCCGCCCCATCCTCGGTAACATAGACTTCACCATGTTGAAACGGGCTCATTGTACCGGGGTCCACGTTCAGATACGGGTCTAATTTGCACAATCGTACACTATAACCCCTTGCCTGTAATAAAGCCCCAAGCGCAGCGGAGCCGAGGCCCTTTCCCAATGAGGAAACAACGCCGCCTGTAATAAATATAAACCGTGTCATGTTATTTTTTGTTTTTGTTAGAGTTATTCCGCTATAGGGGCAGAGGGTAAATCATTGTCGTCAGCGGCGGCATCGACCTCATCCGCTTGTTCCTTGCCCGCGTCATCGCCGGAAACGGAGTCTTCTGCTTGCTCGCTCGCTTCTGCGGTCGCAGGAGTTTCGCTCAAGGCTTCCAGAATGCCCTTGTTTGCCTTGGTGTGCGCACCGGCCAGAATGCCCAAAATCAGGCTTGTGGCAAAAAACGCCGCGGCACAAATTGCGGTCATACGCGTCAAAAAATTTGCCGTTCCACGCGCTGAAGCAAAATTCCCTGCTCCGCCGCCGCTATTGCCGCCGATACCAAGGCCGCCGCCTTCCGAGCGCTGCATCAGCACAAGGCCGATAATGGCCAGGGCCAAAAATAAATGAATGACAAGTACAACTGATTCCATGTTTCTATCTTTTTCTTTTCTTTATTGCGCGGCTTCGGCGATGCCTAAAAAACTCTGAGCCTGTAAACTGGCTCCGCCAATCAAGGCGCCATTTACATCAGGGATATTCAATATATCACCTGCATTATCAGGTTTTACCGAACCGCCATACAAAATACGAATATTTGCGCCATCTGCAAGCATTTCTTTTAACTTTTGCCGAATCGCGGTGTGTATTTCATCAATATCGGCGGTAGTGGCAACTTTACCGGTTCCAATGGCCCAGACAGGTTCATAGGCAATGACAATATTTTTCGAATCTGCCCCCTCAGGCACGCATTCCTCCAGCTGCTTCAGCACCGTGGCCAGCGCTTCACCGTTGCTTCGTTGCTGCTCTGTTTCTCCGACGCAAATGATCGCGCACATGGCATTGTTCACAACTTTTTGAGCCTTGGCCTTAACCAGCGCGTTGCTTTCCGCGTGATACCCACGGCGCTCGGAATGCCCGACAATCACATACTGACACCCCGATTCCTTCAGCATCGTGGCCGAGATATCCCCCGTAAAGGCGCCATTATCCTGATCCGAACAATCCTGAGCCCCAAAGCTCAACAAATTATGATTAAGAACAGCATGACGAATGGTTGGCATATAAATAAAAGACGGACAAACCAGAAATTCGCACCGATCACGCAGCCCTTCACGAACATGTATACCATTTATAATGTCGGCAATCAGCAGCTTTGCGTCCTCAAGCGAGCAATTCATCTTCCAGTTACCGGCAATTAACATTTTCATTGATCTGGCTTTCTATTCACGTTCATATTCCCGCCTTTATATATACAACCAAAATTAAGGCGGCCATTTTATGCAGAAAAAAGTAAAAATACCCCTTTGTAGTACAACTTTTGTGCATAGGATTGCAATGCATGTTGCCCGATTATCCAGAGCATCTTATAGTGGTGCCGATTTTAATAACAAGAATTAGGAATTTCCATCATGGTTATGCAGGCAATGCACAGCGGAAAAGGCTCAAAAGTCATCAAACTATTTTTCTTCGCCCTATTGGTTTTGGCGGCAGGCGGCCTGGTTCTGACCGATGTTGGCGGGTTCTTTAGTGGCGGCGTCAGCAATACCGACGTTGCCAAGATTGGTAACAAAACAATTCCGGCATCCACTTTCGACCGCAGTGTACGCCGCACCCTTGCCAGGGCCAACATCCCCCCTCAGCAGGCCTATCAAATGGGATATATAAACCGCATTCTTGCAACCGATATCCGCCGCAATGCTTTTGGCCAGATTGCCGCAGATTACGGCATAAGCATTGGCCGTGACGTCGTCGCAAAACAAATCAGCGCCATGATCTCTCCGCAAATAATGCCGGGGCAGGATAAACAACAGGCCTTTGAAATGCTGTTGCAGCAACAAGGATTTACCGAGCCCGAATTTGTTCGCATCGTGGCATCAGAAGGGGCCATCAATCTTTTGGCCCATGCCGCCCAAAACAAATATCTGGGGGCCTCTGATCAATTGGCGCTGGACCTTTACCAGTTTCAGAATGAAAGCCGTGATATCGAATTTATCACCTTCCTGAATAGCGATTATGAAAAGATCGAACAGCCAGGCGATGAACAACTGCTGAAGATGTATGAAGCCACCAGGGAACGCTTTGCCATACCAGAGAAGCGCGACATCACAGTGGCCATTATCGAAGACAAGGCCCTTAAATCTTCTATCGAAGTTACCGAAGAGCAAATTCGCGGCATCTACGATGATGAAATTGAGAGCTTTACCCTGCCTGAGCAACGAGAGCTGGAGCAAGCCATTCTGACAACGGAAAGTGAAGCACAAAAAATCGCTGATGCCGTCAAGGCCGGAACATCATTAAAAAAAGCTGTAAATACCGTCACAGGTAAAGAAGAAGCCTATCTTCCCGCCCAGAACTTTCAAAAAGACGGTCTGATCGAAGAGATAGCAGAACAGGTTTTTTCAACCAAAGAAACCGGCGAAGTTTTTGGCCCGGTTGAAAGCCCTCTGGGCTGGCACGTATTGGTGCTACAAGACATCAAGGCCCCCTATACGAAACCCTATGACAGCGTCAAAGACATCATTAAAAAAGAAATCCTGCAAAACGAATTTGCCGATCAAAAATACCAGATTGCAGGCGAAATTGACGACATGTTAGCAGGCGGCGCAAGCCTTGAAGAGGTCAAGGAAACCTTCCCCCTGACAATGACCCCTGTTAAAGGAATAGACAGAAGCGGCGCCATGGGCGCAACCACCCACCCGCTGGACCAGTTTGGCGAAGATGCCGCGTTAATCACCCAATTGAGTTTTGAATCCTTTGAAGGCGAAAGCGCGCCGGTAACGGAACTGGATGATGGCCGCACCGCTATTGTGCATGTCGATACGGTAATCGAAAAATCATACAAACCGTTTGAAGAGGTAAAAGAGGACATTCGAAAGCGCTGGGTCAGCGACCACAAACAGGCCGGCAACACGGATTTCGTGAAAGAGCTTTTGATGAGCGCGCGTGCGGAAGGGGCGTCTTTGGATAACCTGGCCGAAAAACAGGACAAGGACCTTCTGACAGCGAAAGCCTTAAAGCGTAACGAGGAAATAAAATCTCCGATGACACAGGTCAGCATTGATCAATTATTTACAGCAGACTTAAATGATTTGATCCTGTTTGAAATTGAAAACGGATATGCCATCGGTCAAGTCACCGCCTCACGGTTCCCGGACATAGCACAAGTCAAAGACAATATTGTCGATTTGTTAAAACAGGCCGCCATACAGGATGCAGGCAACGAAAGCCTGACAATGTTCTATGAACAAAAGGCCAAAAACATTGACATTCAGGTGAACGAACATGTCATCACACGCATGTACGGCCCCAGCGACGACAATATGTAGCCCGCAAAAGCACAAAAAAATACAATAAAAAATACTATGAAGACAGCCTTTCACCCAAGCCTTAGTAATTTTTCATCGCATTATAATAATGACAAAACACAGGTGATCTATTGCTGGATTCCGGCCGATCTGGTTACCCCCGTTGCGGCGTATTACAAGCTATGCGGGCGCGAAAGCAACGCCTTTCTGCTGGAATCCGTTGAGGGCGGAAACGTGCTCGGCCGGTATTCCGTAGTTGGTTTCGATCCCGACACCATCTGGTCTTACTCTGATGATCAGATCAGCACCTGGCATAATTACGGGTCCTGGGATCTTGAAAACGGCGATGCCTTAACCTCGCTTAAAAAATTGGTGGATAGCTGTCATATTGATATCAGCCCCGACGATGTGCCCCCCATGGCCGTATCAGGTCTGTTTGGTTTCATGGGCTATGACATGGTCAGATTGGCCGAAGATATACCGGACAATAACCCGGATGAACTGAATATACCGGACAGCATTATGATGCGCCCGACCAATCTGGTTATATTTGATAATGTCAAAAACATGATGTGCCTGGTTGCCCCGGTCTATTCTCATGCGGGAAACAATGGCGAAACAGCAGAAAATATCTATCGTCAGACATGTGAAAAATTAAATGGGTTAATTGCCAAATTGCGCATGGGTCTAGATTTGCAAGACCACAACAGCAATCTACAAACCCCGCTGGACGTTTGTTCCAACACAACAGAAACCGAATACAAAGCCATGGTCGAAAAAGCCGTAGACTATATTCGGGCAGGTGATATTTTCCAGGTTGTTCCTTCACAACGGCTATCGGTAGATTTTGATCTGCCCGCCTTTGAATTATACCGCAGCCTTCGGCGTTTAAACCCCTCACCCTTTCTGTTTCATTTCCAGTTTGAAGACTTTGCACTGGTGGGATCAAGCCCTGAAATTCTGGTACGTGTACGTGATGACGAGGTCACGATACGCCCGATTGCGGGAACCAGAAAACGCGGCCAAAACCCGGCAGAAGACAAAGCCAACGCAGAGGATTTATTATCCGACCCGAAAGAACGCGCAGAACATTTAATGCTGCTTGATCTGGGACGAAACGATATAGGCCGCGTTGCAGAGACAGGAAGCGTTGAAGTCACCGACCAGTTTATTATCGAATATTATTCACATGTCATGCATATCGTTTCCAATGTAACCGGAAAGCTACGCAGTGATTTAAATATTTTTGACGCCTTATTCTCGGGCTTCCCCGCAGGAACCGTCAGCGGCGCGCCAAAAATCCGGGCAATGGAAATTATTGATGAGCTGGAAAAATCCCGCCGCTCTTACTATGGCGGCTGCATTGGATATATCTCTGGCAATGGTACGATGGACACATGTATCGCCCTAAGAACGGCCCTGGTAAAAGATCGTAAGATGTTTGTGCAAGCCGGCGCGGGCGTGGTGGCCGACAGCGTGCCCCAATCCGAATACGAAGAGACACTGAATAAGGCCATGGCCCTTGTTCGTGCGGCAGAAGACGCCATCGATTTACATACAAACGACGGACAAAACAGCACGAAAATTTCCGATTAAGCGCCAGGCTGGTCAGGCTTATATCCAATCAGGATTAATAATCACTGTAGGGGTTAAACAGTTCGGGTGCGGGTTCCGCAATTGGTGACACATCCAGATCATCCATCACCACCCCCGCTGGAGCAACTTGCTCGTCCGCTGGACTATTTCCGGCATTATGGCCCTTGACGACCTCCTCTTTTGTTAGGCGGTCACTCTCGCTGTCAGGGGCCGCATCGGCATCACGGCCATAAATAACATGACTAACGGGCACAAATTCAAATCCGCGCTTTTTGGCCTGCGGCATCCAGTTCTGCAACGCCTTAATGGTATGGTCTTTCGGATGTCCAATCGCAATGCCCACCCCCTTGCGTATGGCGACCTCCTCCAATTTATGCAAAGCCTCCTGAACGGCCTCCAATGTTGCGACATGGTCCAGAAAGACATCACGCTCCGCATATGGAACATTGTATTCATGGGCTGTTTTCGCGCCAATTGACGTTGCAATCGTTTTGGAATCAACAAAAAATAAATCACGCGCTTGTAATTCCTGCATCACCCACGACATGGCATCGTGATCCTGCGTTAATTTTGACCCCATATGGTTATTGATACCAACAAAACCATCAAATGCATTAAAAATATGCTCATTCATGACCGACAGAAGTTCATCGCGTTCCAGTGATGTACGTAAGCCATGGGGGCCAAGGTCAAGATCTGGATTCATGGGCTCCATCGGAACATGGATAATCAACTCATGCCCCTTATCTCTTGCTGGCATGGTAAAGTCATCCAGACGCTCGGCATACGGCAAAAACGCCAGCGTCAACGGTGCGGGCAAGTCTATAATCTCTTGTGTCTGCTTGCGTGCTACGCCCATATCATCAATAATCACAACCAATTTGGGGGGCTCCCCGTTCTTCAGGCTGTAATCGCCGGCACCAAAGGCGCTATTGCTCTGCTTTTTCGCGCTTTTCTCAGGCTTGGTTCCAGACTGCCCTGAAAGACCAACGCCGCGCCCCTGCCCCTGTTCATCACCCTTTGCTTCCCCATCAACACCGGGCTCCACTTGACGGTCTGCACGCGATTCTGCCTGCCCGGGCCGATAAGCATCCGGTTGCGGGATATCATCGGAAAAATCAAAATATGGAATAGAATAAGGAGCACTTTGCACATTATTATCGCGCGGTTCATTCTGTGACGGCGCCAGTATGACGCGTTTTGATGGGGCCATTTCAAGACCTGTGGCATTATCATGCGTCACGGTAACGACAGGTGCATTCTGCATCCTGTAGGCACGAATGCCATCAACGATGATCACTTTAACCACCAGCATAAATGCAAGGGCCAAAGCGGTATAGCGTATTGTCTGTCTGGACCGAAAGAAATGAAACATACGCATAAGAATAGCCCCTTCATTTTTAAATTGGAACTCCCGAATATAAATCTATACACTTGATATCTTATACTTGGACTTGCATTTAAACGCATATATTAGCATATTGCATGGCAACAAACGGTAGGTAGCCCACAATGTTGGTAATGATTGATAACTATGACAGCTTTACCTACAACCTTGTTCAGTATTTCGGTGATCTGAAACTGGACTGCAAGGTTGTGCGCAATGACGCCTGTTCTATAGATGATATTATAGCCATCAACCCGCAAGGGATTATCATTTCACCCGGCCCCGGCAACCCCGATCAAAGCAATCTGAGCTTGGAAAGCGTAGGGGTAGCGGCCAGCCATAAAATACCGCTTCTGGGGGTTTGCCTTGGACATCAGTGCATAGGCCAGTCTTTCGGCGGAAAAGTCATACGGGCGCCCGAGCCGCTCCATGGCAAAACATCACAGATAACCCATATCAAGGACGGTCTGTTTAAGGATATACCAAGCCCCTATACGGTTACGCGTTATCATTCATTGATCGTGGAACGGGAAAGCCTGCCGGCCGAGCTGAGCATCACCGCGCAAACAGATGATGGCTTGATTATGGGCCTTTCGCACAAAACACTGCCCATTCATGGCATACAGTTCCACCCGGAGAGTATCGCCACCGAACACGGACACAAACTTTTAGAAAACTTCACAAGGATATTATGAGCACAATCGTAAAAGATTCAATCACCCGCATGCATGACGGGCAATCGCTGACCGAAGCCAATATGATGGAATCAATGCAAGCCATCATGGATGGTCAGGTTGAGGAAGCTGACTTAAAAGCCTTTCTAATGGCCCTGTCCAAGAAAGGTGAAAACGTTGCCGAGATCACCGGCGCCGCCCGCATCCTGCGCCAGAAAACCCACACAATCAAAGCCCCGATAGACAGCGTAGATTGCTGCGGCACAGGCGGTGATAAATCAGGAACCTATAACATTTCCACCGCGGTTGCCATTGTGGCGGCGGCGTGCGGCGTTCCTATCGCCAAGCATGGAAACCGCGCCGCCAGTTCAAAATCAGGCGCAGCCGATGTTCTGGAAGCCCTTGGCGTCAATCTTGACTTACCGGGCTTTGCACTGGAACATGCGCTAAAGCAATTTCGCTTCGCTTTTTTGATGGCGCCCAACCATCATCAGTCCATGCGCTATATCGCCCCTGTACGCAAAGACATCGGGGACCGCACCATATTTAACCTGCTTGGGCCGCTGGCAAACCCGGCAGGAACCCGTAGGCAGTTAATGGGCGTGTTCGATGAAAAATGGGTCATGCCAATGGCAGAAACACTCAAAAAACTGGGAACAAAACGCGCCTGGGTTGTTTATGGAACGGACGGTCTGGATGAAATATCAATATCTGCCCCCACCAAAATTGCGGTCCTGGAAGAAGATATCGCCATCAAAGAAGATACAATTACACCAGACCATTTTGGCCTGCGCACCCACAATATCAATGACCTGAAGGGCGGTGACGCTCAACAAAACGCCATGGCTTTGCGCGCCGTATTACAAGGCGAAATTGGCGCGTACCGTGATATTATTCTGGCCAATACTGCGGCGGTTTTATCCATTCATCAAAGCTGCAATGATCTGAAGGACGGCGTTGCCAGAGCCGCAGACGCCATTGATTCCGGCTTTGCGTGGCAGAATTTTTGTGATTACATCGCCTATAGCCGTGTTGCGGAAGATAATGTCAAAGACAGCATAGAGGGGCGCAATGTCTGATAAGGCCGGTCAAGCGAGTGTTGCAACGTTTCCGCCGGGCACGCCGGATGTTTTGCAAAAAATCTGTGCGCGAACCTTGCAAGACCTTGCCGAGCGTAAAACCAAAACTCCTTTAAACGACATAAAAACAGCGGCCTATAACGCGCCGCCCCCGCGTGGCTTTATTCAGGCCCTGAAAGAAAAAGCAGCCTCAGGCAGCCCCGCCTTAATCGCAGAAATTAAAAAAGCCTCCCCCAGCAAGGGATTAATACGCCAAGACTTTGCACCGGCTGAACTGGCCGAACTTTACGAACAGGGCGGAGCCGCCTGCCTGTCCGTACTGACCGATAGCCCGTTTTTTCAGGGGCGGCCTGAATATCTGATACAGGCAAAATCAGCTTGTTCCCTGCCCATTCTGCGGAAAGACTTTATGCTGGACGCCTATCAAATATACGAATCCCGCGCCCTTGGGGCCGATTGCATCTTGCTGATTGTGGCGGCCCTGGATGACCCGCAGATGCAAAACCTGTATAATCTGGCAAAAGATTTGGGCATGGACGTCCTTGTTGAGGTGCATAATTTACACGAGCTTGAACGCGCCAAAGCCTTAAATGCCGACATGATTGGCGTCAACAACCGGAATCTTAAAACATTAGAGGTAAGCATTGAGACCTCACACGCTCTTTCAAAGGCCATGCCGCATGATTGCCTGCGCGTTGCGGAAAGTGGTATTTTTGACAATAGCGACATTAAAAATCTGCAACAATCGGGCTATAACACCTTCCTGGTTGGCGAAAGCCTGATGCGTCAGGCTGATGTAAAAAAGGCCACCGCCGCCTTGTTAGGCCACTGAGTTTCCCATTAATAATCTTACATACAAAAGTTGACACAAAACCAGAACTAAAGTAGAACATAATAAGGACAACAGAATCCTTACCATCCGTTTATGCGGGCCCAATAAACACTAAAGAGAGAACACTATGCTGACAAAAAAACAACGCGAGCTGTTACTATATATCCATGAACACATGTCCGGCGATGATGTTGCTCCGTCGTTTGAGGAAATGAAAGATGCACTTGGTTTAAAATCAAAATCAGGTATTCACCGCCTGATCACCGGGCTGGTTGAACGCGGTTACCTGGAACGCTTGCCGCACCGCGCCCGCGCCCTTGCCATCAAAAAACTACCTGAAGGGTTCCATGGCATCGCGGCGGATCGCGGCAGACCTTCATCACCGGCATCACAGAACGCAACCGCCCCCGCGGTTTCGCAAGCGGCAAACCAGAACATCATGGAAATACCGGTTTACGGAAAAATTGCCGCCGGGACCCCCATTGAGGCCATTCAAAATGAAGGAAGCAACGTATTTGTTGCACAAGACATGATGGGGGCTGGTGAACATTACGCCCTGATCGTTGAGGGTGATTCAATGGTGAAGGCCGGTATTCACGATTCGGACACCGTCATTATTAAACGCTGTGATACAGCAGAAAACGGCGCCATTATTGTTGCCTTGGTTGACGGGCAAGAGGCTACATTAAAACGTCTTCGCCGTGCGGGCAGCAAAATCGTACTGGAACCGGAAAACGATTCATATGAACCGCAAATTCTAGAACCTGAACGGGTGCAAATTCAAGGACGTCTGGTTAGCCTGATGCGTAGCTATCATTAATGACAGCAGACTAATCAAGTTTCATTTGCCGATACCCTCCCCTGCACGTCGCCAGCCCCTTACTTATTGCATTTCATGCTAGCGCACGGGATAGAGCGGGCTCCAAGGCCGGTTTGCAGAGGTAACCTCGCGCACATTTTCTACTTTTAGCGCTCCATCATTCAGATATATGCGTTGCGCCCCATTGTAATACGTATCAAATTTATCAATTACACGTGCACCGCATGATATACGCACCGGATGATCAGCGATGAGAATATCCGCCCAGGCGCAATCCTCTTTATGCGTATAAGGGCTGAGGGAATATGCAATCTTTATATTGCTTAAGACGGCGCGGCATCCAAGATCATCACATTCCTCTGGCCAATGCTTTGCCCATAGCCGCGCACTATCTTTTTCTAGGCCCCAAAGCTGCTCCCAGTTTTCACGAACAAAACTGTCTTTGCGCACCGTATTGACGCGAATGCTGTCCCCGGCCCTCAAGGCAACCAATGAATGTTCGGCCGAAACCATAGCATCCGGGCGCGGCTGTGACAAAATGAATGGCACCATCAAACCCGCAAGCAATAATCCGGCAGCCCTTAAGCGCCCCTGCCACAAAATAAAAAACAAAAGGCCGCACACAACCAGAACAAAATACCAGAAAGAAAATGCCGGTAACCGATAAACCGCGCCATCTAACCCCGCGACAAAATCCGCAGCTTGTAAAATCTGATCAATACCAAAGCCTATAAGATGTAGCGGCACAGCCTCAAGTCCCATCGGCATCGCAAGTAAACTAATCACAATCAATGGCATAACCCAAAATGCCATAATCGGTATCGCAACCATATTGGCCAAAATTCCATACGCTGCAAATTGTTGAAAGTGATAGAGCGCGAACGGCGCCGTTGCCAAAGAGGCAATCAAGGAAGTCATACACACACTGAAGAAATAAAATGCAATTTTTCGTGGCCATGCCGCATGACGGTGGAACTTTGATATCAAGGGGCGCAGGCGATCATAAAAAGCGACCAATGCCGTCACCGCCGCAAATGAAAGTTGAAAACTGGCCCCCAACAGACTATAGGGGCTTAGCGCCAGAACAATCAGCGCAGCAAAAACGACAAGACGCAGTGAAAAAGGCGAGCGATCAAACAAGATGGCGGTAAAAACAACCGCGCTCATCAGCATTGCGCGTTGTGTCGGCACCGTTGCCCCGGCCAGGAACATATAAACCAACCCGCCAAACATCGCCAATACGGCGCAATATTTTTTAATCGGGTAATGCAGGGCAACTTTAGGCAGGCTGGCCAGAACAAGCCGAGAAAAAAAGAAAATGGCCCCGCAAACCAAACCCAGATGCAAGCCCGAAATGGCAAGAAGATGGGCAAGCCCGGCGCTGCGGAGTATATCTTGCTCTTCATCCGGGATACCGGCCCGTTGACCGTTCATTAAGGCTGTGGCGATATTGGCTTGCCGGCCCGACAAATGGTCAAATACCGAAGCGCCAACCGCCGCGCGCAAAGTCTCAATACCGCGCGCCATACTAAAACCATCATGACTTTGTATTTTTTCAACACCGGAATAAATAAAGCCGACCGCACCGATACCATCAAAAAACAGATGCCGCCTAAAATCAAAACCGCCCGGTGCCACAGGGCCAGATAAAGGCATTAGCTGGGCCAATGCGCTAATGCGTTCCCCCACCTTTAGCTCATAATCTTTCCGAACCCGCAGGCGGATATAACGCGGCGTTTTCTCGGCGCTTAAATCCTCTACATCCACACGCCCCAGTACAACACGCGCATCATAGTCCGGCTTCATAATTTCCAACGATTGTACAATGCCGCTTACCATGACTGGCCCCAGTTCATTATTTAGCATGGGCGTATGCACGCGCAGGCTATGCAGCTGCGAAAAACCAAACCCCAAGGCCGGCAACACAAGCATGGCCAAAGCCATGCGCCGATAAAAGCAATTGTCTTGCGGCAACAAAGAATACATCGAAAATGCCAGCGCTAGCGCTCCCCCTCCCAGAATCAAGGGCGGTTCAAGCGGTAATAAAAAATAAACAGCAATGCCGAAGGCAAAAAATACAGGCGTCCAAAAGAAAAAGCGGCCATGCTGGGCGTCCCATTCCTGGTGTAAGCCTTGCGACAGAAGCATTAAAGGCGAAAAAGCGCCCCGCCCGCGCCGGTTTTTATGGCTATTTTCAGCCTTGCTTTCATCAACGCTAATCATGATGCCCTGACTTGAATTTCCGCTAAAATTCTTCTATTGGTGTCAATACTACAAATTAAAAATGAATAAAGCACAAACAGCACAGCAAAAGATAGGTTTTTCATCATGAGTGTCGTGACACGATTTCCCCCATCCCCAACAGGTTTTATGCATATTGGCACGGCACGCACGGCCTTGTTTAACTGGATCTATGCCCGCAAACATGGCGGAAAAATGCTGTTCCGTATTGAGGACACAGATCGCAAGCGCCACAATGAAGAAGCCGTAGACAATTTGATTAAAGGCCTGGAATGGCTTGGTCTGGATTGGGACGGCAATATCGTTTCACAGCACGAACAGCGCATGCGTCATGCGCAAGTCGCAAAAGAATTGCTGGAGAGCGGCAAGGCCTATTACTGCTATTGCACACCGGAAGAACTGGAGGACATGCGGGAAAAAGCCAGATCCGAAGGTAAAACTACATTTTACGATCGCCGCTGGCGTGACGCGGACCCGTCAACCGCACCGCGCGATGCCTCCCCCGTCATCCGTATAAAAGCTCCGCTGAGCGGCGCCACAACAGTTCAAGATCAGGTTCAGGGCGATGTCACGGTAAACAACGAACAGCTGGATGATTTTATAATCCTGCGTTCAGACGGAAGCCCGACCTATATGCTATCTGTTGTTGTTGACGATCATGATATGGGCGTAACGCATGTCATACGCGGCGATGACCATCTGAACAACACCTTTCGCCAGAATATCATCTATGATGCGATGAACTGGCAAAAGCCAACCTATGCCCATCTCCCCTTAATCCTTGGTCCGGACGGCGCAAAAATGTCAAAACGTCACGGCGCCGCAAGCGTTGAAGAATACCGCGACATGGGGTACCTGCCCGCCGCACTGCGTAATTATTTACTGCGTTTAGGCTGGAGCCACGGCGATGATGAAATCATTTCAGATGAACAAGCCAGACAATGGTTTGACCTGACGGGCTGTAACAAAGCCGCTGCGCGATTTGACTTTGACAAGCTGGAAAGCCTGAACGCCCACTACATCAAAGAAACACAAGCCGATGAGTTGATTGAGCGCGCCCTGCCCTTTTACAAACAACGCCATAGCATTGAACCAGATACAAAAGCGCTGGCCATGATTAAACAAGGCATTGCCGAATTACAATCGCGCGCAACAACCTTGTTACAATTTGTGGACGAGTCAGTATTTTATGCTAAAACTGTACCCTTCCCCTATGACGAAAAAGCCAGCGCCCTTTTAAATGCTGATGCTACCCCTGTCCTGCTGGCGCTACAAAAAGAACTTCAGGCAGCTGACCAGATTGACGACCAAAGCGTGAAGGCCATATGTAAGGCCGTGGCCGATCAGGAGGCGGGCGGAAAAATGGGAAAAGTCGGCATGCCTTTGCGCGCGGCGATTACCGGAACAACGGTGTCCCCCTCTATTTTTGAGGCTTGTGCCATTTTAGGAAAAGATGAATGCTGCATGCGCTTACAAGCGGCCATTGAACATATAGAAAACAATGGTACAATAAAACAAGCTGGATAAGTTTTCGGCTCATCCTTTCTAACGTAATAGTTCATAATATTTTAAACATTATGGGCCTATTATCATCGCTGCGTATCATTTCTATGTCATAAAGGATAAACAAGTCACATGAGCAATTCTCAAGATAAAACATTCACGCTAACAAATGACCAGACGGGGGAAAGCTATAAGCTCCCTGTATTGGACGGTACGCAGGGCCCAAGCGTTGTTGACGTCAGAAAGCTATATGCCGAAACGGGCCATTTCACGTTCGACCCCAGCTTCACCGCCACAGGCAGCTGTAAATCACGGATTACCTATATTGACGGTGAAAAAGGAATTTTACAGCACCGCGGCTATAAAATTGAAGATTTAGCCGAAAAAAGCTCCTTTCTAGAGGTCGCACACACTTTATTATATGGCGACCTGCCAACAGAAAAGGAATTGGCAAAATTCACAAAAGACATCACCTACCACACAATGGTGCATGATCAGGTTAACTATTTCTTCCGCGGGTTTCGCCGCGATGCACACCCTATGGCCGTCATGTGCGGTGTGGTTGGTGCACTGGCGGCCTTTTATCACGACTCTCTTGATATATGGGACCCGGAACAACGTGAAATATCAGCGCACCGCCTGATTGCAAAAATTCCAACATTGGCGGCCATGACCTATAAATATTCCGTCGGGCAGCCCTTTATGTTCCCGCGGAATGACCTCTCATTCTCTGAGAATTTTTTATATATGACATTTGCCGTCCCGCCAGAGCCATACAAGGTTAATCCTGTATTGGCCCGCGCTATGGACCGCATCTTAATCCTTCATGCCGATCATGAACAAAATGCATCCACATCGACCGTACGTCTGGCCGGTTCATCACAGGCAAATCCATTTGCGTGTATTGCCGCCGGTATTGCCTCACTTTGGGGGCCCAGCCATGGCGGCGCCAATCAGGCGGTTCTGGAAATGCTGGATCAGATCGGTGATAAGAAGAATATCCCTGAATTTTTAGAACGGGCAAAAGACAAAGACGACCCATTCCGTCTCATGGGCTTCGGGCACCGCGTTTATAAAAACTTTGATCCGCGCGCCAATGTTCTGAAAAAATCCTGTGATGAGGTCCTGGAAGACCTTGGTATTGATGATCCAAGACTGGAACTGGCCATGGAATTAGAGCGCATTGCGCTGGAGGATGAATATTTCGTCGAACGTAAACTCTTCCCGAATGTAGATTTTTATTCCGGCATCATCCTGAAGGCCATGGGATTCCCGACGTCTATGTTTACTGTATTATTTGCTGTGGCCAGAACCGTTGGCTGGGTTTCACAATGGAAAGAAATGATTGAGGAACCATCCTTGCGCATTGGACGCCCGCGTCAATTATACACCGGGCCGGATGCCCGCGATTTCGTTGAGATGAAAGATCGCAAATAGGATTATTACAGATAAACACGAACAAAAACCGGCGAAAAATGCCGGTTTTTTCTATGTTTGTTTGTCTTTTTTTTCACCAGACTTACCAGCCAACAAGGACATAATATAACGGGCCGCCTTATCCGATGGTTTTTCGTCAAGATCACTGCCTAGTTTTTTACGAATTTCATCGAACCCGCGCTCTTGCTGCGCAATTTTATCGGCATCTTCAAACAGACTGATGACTTCATCACTAATACTTTCGGCCTGGCAACGTCCTTGAATAAATTCCGGCACAACATCCTTCCCCAGAATAATATTCCCCAAATGAATGTGCTTTACCTTGGCCAGCAAACGTACAATCCAGTATGTCAAAGGATGGGTTTTGTATACAATGACATGCGGCCGCCCTGTATAAGCCAGTTGTAAAGCAACAGTACCCGAAACGGCAATCCCGACATCGGTCGCAGCAATTGCATCGGCTTTATTCGCAAAATCACTGTCAATATAGGCGGGAATATCAATACCTTGTAGTAACTGCACCACATCATATTCAAGACCATCAAGCGTGGGCACAACAATATGAATATTGTCCAGCTGCTCAGATACATAAATGGCCGTATCTTTAATAATCTGGCCAATATTATTCAACTCCTCTTGACGGCTACCGAAATACAAGCCCAGCAACTTTGCGTCATCAGGTATATCGCGCGCCTTGCGAAATCGATCACGGTTTCCTTTGGAAATATCACCATCCGTAATTGGGTGTCCAACATAAACAGCGCGAAGCCTGTGCTTTTTAAAATAAGCCGGCTCGAAAGGGAATAAACACATCATTGCGTCAAGATATTGCGCCACATCTTTGGCCCGGCCCGGTCTCCAGGCCCACACAGTTGGCGCTACATAATGAATGGCCTTGGTCTTTACTTTTCCGCGCTTTTTTAAACGCTTGGCTATAGAAAAATTAAAATCGGGAAAATCAATTGTAATTAAGGCTTCTGGGTTAATTTTCTCAATTTCTTCCACAATGCCATTACGAATTTTCAGCAATTGTGGCAGGCGCAGCGCAGCTTCCCATATCCCCATGACAGTTAATTCCTGCATTGGCAGCAAGCTGTTCAAGCCTTCAGCGCACATTTGTTCTCCGCCGATACCGAAAAACTCGGCGCTTTCATCCTTGTCCTTTAACGAGCGCATCAATTTCGCGCCTAATATATCCCCGGACGGCTCCCCCGCAATTAAAAAATATTTCATGATGACATATAATCCGCAGTATCAATTCCTATAACAAACAATTTGTGCCGATCGGCAATGTCGCGCACGATTTCAGGGTCTAGCAACAAGCTGCTCCCGGCCTCTATGACGACCCCCGAAAGACCGCATTCAACAGCGACCATAATAGTATCAGGGCCTATGGTCGGTAAATCAAGATATTTATGTTGCATTGGCTTGCACGTTTTAACAAGAACGCCGCCGCCACCTTTTCGCATATAGGCTTTGGCGCGGCGGATCATCTCATCTGTGCCTTCAGCGGCTTCAACGGCTATAACATGCCCCTGTTGCACCAATACAGACTGACCAATATCCAAACGGCCGATTTCTTGAGATACAATAACACCGCGTTTTATTGTGTCCTGCAACGCTTTAGGCGGCTTATGCTTACCCAAAACGCCGCACGGCGCCAATAAATCCTGCATAAAGGATTGGACGCCATGCACTGTAAACCCTTCGCGGCCCAACTCATCTTTAAGCAATTCCAGTAAATCATTATCACCCAAGGCCTTCAGCCCAATCCGAGCAAAAAATTCGGCCGTCTTGATATCCGGCTTTAATTCAGCCAGCGATGGCCTGCGAATACTGCCGATCAAGACAAGATCATGCACATTATGGTCTTTAAATGTTTTAATAATCTTACCGGCCGCGCCCAAAGAGCTCCAGATATGATGACGGCCTTGGGTAAGCGCTTTATCTGTTTGCCCCTCAAAAGCGCAAACGAAGACCTCTATACCTTTTTTTTCACAACAATCTGCCAGGCGCGCGGGAATCTGTCCGCCGCCCGCTATTATGCCCAATTTCTTAATATCGGGGCCATTAACTAACCTATCAGCATTCAAGTCTTTTTGGGTGGTTGACATAAGGGAAACTTTGTCTTGGCTTTGGCAAATGCAATTATATTACCGATAATCTGGTCATTCGCAAAATCTTTTTGCAGGGCATCCAAGCGCTGTTCCATGGTACCATCACCGCCAAATAATTGATTAAACGCTTTTTGCAGGGTGCGAATATCATCTCTGGCAAGCCCCTGACGTTCCAGACCGACCAGATTAAGGCCAACCAGATTTGCACGTTCGCCTTTAACGCGGCCATAGGGAATAACATCACTATCCACCCCAGAGCAGCCACCGACAATAGAATAAGAACCAATACGAATAAATTGATGAACCGCCGAAAGCCCGCCTATCACCACATAATCACCAAGCTCCACATGGCCGGCCAAAGTCGCATTATTGGCCAAAATTACATTATTACCCACCACGCAATCATGCGCGACATGTGCGCCCATCATAAACAACCCGTTATCGCCAACAATTGTTTTCGATGCCCCTGATACGGTACCCGGATTCATGGTAACATGTTCACGGATACGATTATTATTGCCAATAATCAGCTGCGTTTTTTCACCGGCGAATTTTAAATCCTGCGGTGCAGATCCCAATGAAGCAAAAGGGTAAATTGTGCAATTCTCGCCAATCGTTGTGTAACCATCAACAACGACATGCGACTTTAATTCACAGCCATCGCCTATAGTGACATCCGGCCCAATAACACAAAACGCGCCGATTGACACATTCGCGCCTATTTGGGCTCCGTCTTCAATCTGTGCTGTTGGGTGTATTTTTTGCGACATAAAAAATCCATTTTCTATTTGAATACAAGATGACTATACCGTTCACTTGTAATGATTTGACGCCTGCGTGCAAATCAAGGTTTATTACCAAACATTACCAGATGCTTATTTGCGATCAGCGATCATGGCACTAAAAGTTGCCTGCGCGCAGACCTGATCATTAACGAGTGCCTTGCCCGAAAACTTCCAAACAGGGCCGCGTGATTGCACTTTTTCAACATGAATATACATACTGTCACCTGGCGTGACGGGTTTGCGAAATTTGGCATCATCAATGGTCATAAAATACACCAGCTTTCCTTCCGCCTCTTCCCCCAGTGTCTTAACAACCATCAAGGCGGCTGTTTGGGCCATCGCCTCAATAATCAACACCCCTGGCATGACTGGTTCTCCGGGAAAATGCCCCATGAAATGCGGTTCATTCATAGTCACATTCTTAAGGCCAACGGCACGGACTCCAGATTCAAATTCAAGCAACCGGTCCACCAGCAAAATTGGATAACGATGTGGAAGCATCCGCATTATTTGCTTAATATCTGTAAAGTCATTCTTTTTTTGATCACTCATTATCGATGGTCCTTCAGCTCATTGCTTATTTATACCAGGTAAAATTTCACTTCTTACTTTTAACCAGTTGCCCGAGTTTTGCAACCTGCCTCATAAACTGTTTAATTGGTATGGCTGGCGTTCCCATATATTCCTCCCCGGGCGGTACATCCCGCATAATACCCGATTGTGCGGCAATTCTCGCGCCTGCACCTATTCTGAGGTGCCCTGCACAGCCGCTTTGTCCGCCCATTGCGACAAAATCCCCTAGCTCAGTACTCCCGGAAATGCCAACCTGAGAAACAATTATACAGCCGCGCCCGATTTTTACATTGTGGCCGATCTGAACGAGGTTATCAATCCAGGTGCCTTGACCAATAAGAGTATCCGGGCCTGCGCCACGGTCAATCGTTGTATTGGCCCCGATCTCGCAATGATCCTGTATAATCACACGCCCCAATTGGGGTACCTTTACGTGCCCGGACGGGTCAATCGCAAAACCAAAGCCATCTTGCCCGATGCGCACCCCGGGATATAGACGCACATTATTTCCTATATATGCGTGGGAAATCGTTGCATGAGATCCAATCCGGCAATTTTCGCCCAGCTCAACGTTTTCACCAATGACGCTGCATGCTTCAATCCAGCACCCCCGCCCCAGTTTCACACCGGATTTAATAACTGCGCCGGGCTCAATAACCGCATCATCCCCAATGGTTGCACTCGGATCAATATGGGCCAATTCGGATATGCCGGCAGCGGGTCTTTCTTGTGGATAGAAGGCTTGCGCGGCCCGGGCATACGCTTTATACGGCGCCGCGGAAACCAGTAAGGGCAAATTATCCGGTGCATGATGGGCCATCTTGGCAGAGACAAAACAAGCACCGGCCTTGGTGTGGCTAAAATCTTTACGGTATTTTACGTTTTCAAAAAAACTGATGTGATCTTGCCCCGCCTGATCCAAGGATGCCACATCATGGATTAAGGTCCCGCCATCCCCGTTCACCAATTCTGAACCTGTGATATCCGATAATTGTTGCAGAGTAAATGTCCCTGCCTTTTTAAAAAATTTGGGATCAGCCATCGTCGTGTCATTTATTCTTCAATATTAAGCGGAATGCTTGTTATCTGTGCATTAATTGTGGCCATTACATCTTCCGAGATATCAAATGTACGCGCAACCAGCACGATATTCTGACGTGTTAAAACAATATCATAATTATTCTCTTCGGCCTTTTGTGCAACAATCTTTAGAATTTCCCCGCGCAATTTTCCAGTGGCTTTTACCAAAGCCGTTTCCAGAGCCCGCTTCTTTTTTTGCACCAACCCCCCGGTCTTTTGCAACTGCACCTGAAACTCTTCGCGTTTTTTGGTAAACTCTTCGGCGCTCATCTCTGCACGCTTTTGCACTAATTTTTTTTCGCTATCGCGTAATTTTTGCTCATACCCTGCAAATTCACTCTGCAGTTTTTCGCGCTCGGTTTGAACCTGCTTCTGAATGCTTAAGGCCGCTTTACTCTCTGTCAAAAGTTTTTGCACATCAACGACGGCTATCGACACTTCCGCCCGCGCTTGAATGGGCAGGGCCAGCGCAAAAAAAGCAATAACAACGGGACAAATCAATACACGCATCAGCATGATCAAGCTCTTTCAGTTAGTAAGTTTTATTATTCTTGTCTTTAGAACCGTGTTCCAAAGTTAAAGCGGAAATTCTTTTCCTCATCGTAATCTTCTTTCGCAACCGGAACCGCGAAGTCAACCCGGACCGGACCGAAAGGAGAACGCCAGGATAAGCCAAGACCTAAACTAGCGCGAATGACATTTTCATCAACCACCGACGGGTCACTGACTTCCACTTCATACAAAGAACCGGCATCACCAAAAGCATGGCCCTGAACGCCCAGCTCTTCAGGAAGTCCAATCGGGAATGACAGCTCGGCCGTACCGCGGTAGAAACGGTTACCGCCCAAGGCATCATCTGTGGACGTATCCCGAGGGCCAACCCCGGCCTGGTCAAAACCGCGCAGCGTTGAATCACCCAGATAATAACGCTCATTAATTGCCACAGTCTTATCATTATAGCCTTCAACGGCGCCAACTTCCCCCAGCAGGTTCAACACGACCTGATCCATAACTGGATAGTAAAAAGATGCCCCGGTTTTACCGGACACATATTGGGAATCACCGCCAAAACCGGTTACTTCCGTATCCAGCCACAGATACCACCCCTCTGTCGGGAACAAAATACTGTCGCGGTTATCATAGGTCAGACGTTGCGATAACGCCAATGTATCGCGTTCACCTTCCTGATCACGAATGAAACGAGAGGCGTTTCCGTCAACATTTTCGATCGTGTTACGTTCCCCGCGGAACCTGACAGTCTGGCGCCAGCGTTCAGACCATGGATAGCCAATCCGCAATGCACCACCAGTACGTCGCTGGTCGAAAGAGCTTTCACTCTGCAAATCGCGAGTTACATGAAACAAATCAAAACCGGCCGACACATCACGGTTCAGGAAATATGGCTCCGTGAATGAAAGGTCAAATTGGGTGCGTTCACCCGCCAATGTTGTCGACAACAACAAATCCTGCCCCTTTCCCATTAGATTGCGTTCCCGAATACGCACATCGGCAAGCGGACCATCAGAAGTAGAAAAACCGGCCCCCACAGAGAGTTCGCCCGTGGACTTTTCTGCCACATCGACATCGACAACCGTCTTATCCGGTGCCGATCCTGGCTTTGCGTTCATATTAACCGTTTCAAAGAAATCAAGGTTACGGATACGCTGTTCCGAACGGGACAGTTTGGATTTGTTAAATGGGTCGCCCTCAACCAACAGCATCTCACGGCGCACAACCTTATCCAGCGTACGCACATTGCCGTTCACATTGATACGTTCCACAAAAACGCGCGGACTTTCACTAATCTCAAATGTAAGATCAATCGTCGCATCCTGACGATTACGGTTCACATTGGGGCGGACATTCACAAAGGCATATTGCAAATCACCCAGCTTGTCAGTCATGGCATCAACGCTTTCCTGCACCCGGTCAGCATTATACCAGTCGCCGCTTTCAATTTTAATTGTCTCTTGCAAAACAGAAGAATCAAAATCACGAATCCGCGACGCTATATCGATCTTGCCGACACGGTAGCGCTTGCCTTCATTAAGGGTAAATGTAATAAAGAAATGGTCACGGTCACTGGATAATTCGGCAATAGCGGAAACCAGTTCAAAATCTGCATAACCTTGCGCAAGATAAAAACGGCGCAACAATTCCTGATCATATGATAAACGATCTGGGTCATAACGGTCATCGGCCGTAATAAAGCGGTACCAGGTTGTTTCTTTCGTGCTAATCTCAGAACGCAAGCGATCATCATCAAAGCGCTTGTTACCAACAAAACGAATACTCTTAATCTTGGTCACCGGGCCTTCATCAATTTCAAAAACCAAATTGACACGGTTCTGGTCAAGGCGAATAATCTTGGGGTCAATATTGGCAGAAAAACGCCCGTTGCGGCGATAAATCTGGTAAAGGCGGCTAACATCTGCCTGCACTTTAGTCCGGGTGAAAACCTGACGTGGACGAAGCTGAATCTCGGGCTGCAGCTCCTCGTCATCCAACTTGTCGTTGCCTTCAAATGCAATCTGGTTGATGATCGGATTTTCAACAACATTCACAATAATTGTCGAACCGCGCTGGTCAATTGTAACATCAGCAAATAAACCTGTAGAAAACAAACTTTTCAATGCCCGGTCCAATGACTGGCGATTCAGCTCCTCTCCCACTTTTAAGTCCAGATAAGACATCACCGTCGTGGGGTCAATACGTTCCGCACCGCTCACCTCAATCTGCTGAATGCGTTGCTGAGCCATGGATTGTGAAGCCGAAACTGTAAATATCACAACAGCTAGGAAACAGAAAATGAATCTGGAAACCGACATATTCATATTTATTTGACCTGAATTATTTAAAACGTTTGAGTGTTTCTAGCACGTTAGAACGCCAGAGAATAGGAAAAAATATACCCTAAGAATCGTCTCAATAAAACAACCGAATGAAATCATCAACATTTGCAAAAATCATAATGCCAATCAGCAGTATCAGACCAACCGACAGAGCATAATCCTGAATGCGCGCTGACAGGGGGCGCCCCATAATCGCCTCATACGTAAAAAATATAAGATACCCCCCGTCCAGTACCGGAATTGGTAACAGATTAATAAATCCAATTTGCACGGAAAGAACGGCAATCAACATAAAGAATGTATACCAACCGGAATCGATTGCTTTTCCGGTTATCTTTCCCATTGTCACAAGCCCGCCCAATTTTTGTTCTCCGTCATCACGAAAAAACGCCACGCGCAAAAAACGGATTGATTCATCAATAAACTTATAAACTTTTGCCCCCGCGTACCAAATCGAATCTAGAAAATTATGGCGCAGGTAAAAACGTTCTTTTTCGCGGTCGAGCCTCAAAAGCTCATACCCGTCACTATTGGGGTCCAGCAAATCTTTATTCATCTCAACAACAGGAAAAACGGTAAAGTTATCCTGCCGATCTTGCGCGAACCGTATTTCAACAACAAACGGAGCTCCTAGGCTGCGTAAAATTTCTGCCCGCGCCTTATCCGGCTGCCCTTCGACAGGAATACCGTTGACACTGATAATTTGATCAAACGCAACAGAGGGAAAATTGGTTGCGCCAACGCGTCCGTGCTCGCGGTAAATCCCCTTGGCATCATGATAGGACACACTGCGTGATTTAATCGGCAAATCAAAGACCTTGTCCCCACGGCGAATGGTCCAGACCATGTCTGCACCGGGCGACCAGCTTTTTTCCCAGATGTCTTCAAAACGTCTGATTTTCTTGCCATCAAGTTTTAGTATCTGGTCCATAGGACGCAAGCCAGCATCCTCGGCGGCTGTGCCATGGGCGATTGCATATACAATTGGCCGTGTAGACCCTTGTCCGCCCACAAAGTACAAACTCGACAAAATAAGAATCGCCAACAAAAAATTGGCCAATGGCCCCATGGCCACAATCAACATGCGCTGCCATAACGGTTTAAAACAAAATGCGACCGCTCGCTCCTGCTTTGTAAAGGCGCGGCGTTCCCGTTTTTCTCTATCCCACAGCATGGGTTCGGGCGCGCTATCATAGCCAAATAGCTCGACATACCCCCCTAGCGGCAAAAGTGATAAGGACCAGCGCGTTCCATGTTTATCATTCCGCCCGAGAATTTCACGACCAAAACCGATCGAGAATTTCGTAATCCGGACACCAAATAATTTGGCCGTCAGCAAATGTCCCATTTCATGAATAAACACGACAAACGATATGCATAAGAAAAGTGCCACTGTATAAAGCACAATATTTTCTGCATATTGCTGCACCAGAATTAAAAAGCTATCCATTAAAAACCATCACTTATTCTTACAACCAGTGAACAGTGTAACAGAAAACCTCTATATCCGCAGCATTGAACCGCCGGAACAAGCCAGGCAGGTTTGTTTACAAAACAAGCTGCAGAATATCGTTCAAGTTCGCAAAGACCATAATACAGACAAGGAAGAACAATCCAAAACGGAAGGCGTATTCCTGAATTTGTTCTGGTATGGGCTTTCCTAAAATCGCCTCAAAAGCATAAAAAACCAAGTGCCCGCCATCCAGCATGGGAATCGGAAACAGGTTGATCAGGCCCAGGTTAATTGACAACAAAGCCGTAAAAAGTATCAGCGCAATAATACCTTGCTGTGCCATGTCACCGGCAACCGCGCCAATACGAATAATTCCGCCAAGTTCTGTTGCGCTGCGGGTTCCTGTAATCATTTGCCCCAGAGCCTCAAGCGTACCGGCCGTAATGACGTAGGTCTGGTTAATCGCTTCACGCGCGGCCCCAATCAGACCGTATTTAACAAACTCATTGCCCTCGCGCGCGGCAACAAACAATATTGAGCTTTCTTCACTCTCGGCATTGAACAGGCCTTCATTCTGATCACGGACAGGCAGCACTATTAAGGTATCAGTCTTGGAACCGCGAGCAATTACAATTGTAAATTTCTGTCCCAGCCGTGATTTCAACGCCTCTTGCTTGCCGCTCAGATCCTCAGCATCAAATTCCTGCCCGTCAATTTCCAGTATATTGGAAATCTGGATCGCATGCCTTGGGCTGATCAAGCCTAAAAGGCCACGACTGTGTTTGAAACCAAAACGGTCTTCCTGTTCAACTTTCTCAGGCTTGGCATAGATATCAACATTCTGGCCGCCACGATTGACAACAAAATGACGCTCCTCATCCAGAGCGATCATCATAGCCGTGCGAATATCTTCAAAGCTGTAAATTTTCTGCCCATCAATAGAAACAATCTCGTCATGAGGCTCAAAGCCGTATTTTTCAGCACTACTGCCACCAATAATGGCCGCCGCCAGCGGCGGTGTCACCGGCTTACCGTTAAGCATGTACAAACCACAAAGCAGCAAGAATGCAAAGATGTAGTTAATAGCAGGCCCGGCAAAAACGACAGAGGCACGTTTCCAGACAGGTTTGGAAAAAAACGCACTCTGACGTTCTTCTTCTGTCATAGGACGAACCTGCCCGTCTTCCCCCTCAATATTGTCCGTGTGCCCGGCACTTGCGGGGTCAACATCACCGTAAAGTTTCACATACCCCCCCAGCGGGATGTATGAAAATTTCCAGCGCGTACCGTTTTTATCATTCCAACCAAATATCTCTTTACCAAAACCAATAGAGAAACTCTCAACGCGTACGCCGCACAAACGCGCAACTATGTAATGTCCCCATTCATGAACGAACACCAGAATGCTCAGGATAACGATAAACGTACCACCATAGATCCAAAGATTACTACCAAGCGTTTGAAATAGTTCTAAAAAATTCATATTTGAGATACCGTTTTTTGTTGTAAACCAGAATTAATAATGCCCTCAGTCACGCTGCGGGCATAACGATCCATTGATAGAATACTATCCAGATCAGATATACCTTGTTCTTTTATACTATCAAGGGCAATGCGTATACAATTCATTATATCGCCAAACCGTATCTTTCCGTTCAAAAAGGCACCAACGGCAACTTCATTTGCAGCATTCAAAGCGATGGAACTATACAAACCGGCTGACAGGGATTCATAGGCCATCGGAATGGCTGGAAAGCGCTCATCATCCTTTTCAAAAAACTGCAAGGAAGATATATCGTTTAAATTCAATCGCTTGCCTGGCGTTTTTAAACGATTTGGATAAGACAGGATATTGGCAATAGGTGTGCACATATCACTCGCCCCCATTTGTGATAGAATTGATCCGTCACAATATTCCACCATGGAATGAATTAAAGATTGTGGATGAATAATCACATCGATTTTGTTATGCGGCAATTCAAACAAATAATGAGCTTCAATAACCTCCAGCGCTTTATTCATCATGGTGGCACTATCAATTGATATTTTTGCCCCCATGACCCAATTTGGATGCGCTAGAGCCTGCTGCTTGGTTGCGCCTTTTAGGTCTTCTAAAGCCCATGTCCAGAATGGTCCGCCGGAAGCGGTCAGAATGATGCGTTCAATCTCTTCGGGATTGCGTTGATCCAGAACCTGGAATATCGCGTTATGTTCACTATCGACAGGCAGAATTGTTACATTGCGCCGATGGGCTTCCTGCACCACGATCGGCCCGGCCGCTACCAACGGCTCCTTATTTGCAATGGCAATCATGCGCGAGCCCTTCATGGTCGCCAACATTGGCTCAAGCCCGGCCATACCCACAATAGCCATCATCGAGATGTCCGCAGGCGTTTGCGCATATTCCAATAACGCATCTCGCCCTGCCGCGGCCAGGATACCGGAACCGGACAAGGCATCCTTTAACGCCTCATAACATTTATCATCACCAATAACAGCATATTTTGCGTTTAAATCCTTTGCCCGTCGCGCAAGTTTATCAACATTAGAATGCGCGCTTAACACCTGAACATCAAAAGCATTACGGTGCGCGGCAATAACAGACGCTGTGCTATCACCAATAGATCCAGTCGCCCCAAATATATTTATTTTCTTAGGCTCAGACATTATACGAGCCAATATTCAAGAAGAATAAACATCACCGACGCCAATAGCAGCGCATCGATGCGATCAAGAACCCCGCCATGACCTGGCAAGATAGTACCGGTATCTTTCACATGTGCCAAGCGCTTCATGTAAGAAACAAGAATATCACCAACCTGCCCGCTTGCGCCGATCATGGCCCCAAATGCCAGACTATGTATAATATAGAACGAAGACGCCATGGAAGACGTCATGTTTGCACCAGAAGACGTGACAAACAAATCAAACACAAGCATGGCCAACGCAGGACAGAGCATAGCCCCACCAAAACCGGCCCAGGTTTTATTCGGGCTAATCGTTTTTGCCATTTTTGGGCCCCCAATAAACTTACCGAAAAAATAGGCACCAACATCGCTGGATATAACCATGACCAACAACAGCAAGGCTTGCATGTTACGATCATTACCAATTAAAAAGAATGCGCCAAAACAAAGACAAATATAAAGCCCCCCCAAAGGATATAACACACGTCTGGCCTTTAACTTTTTGGCCAAATCAAACCATTCCTTTTGGGCCACAATAAAAACACCGGCCAGCAAAACCCATAACATCCAGCCCCCGGCATAAATAACAAACAGACTGGCCGGCGCGACAATCATCGCCGTAACAAAGCGGGTTTTTAGTTTTGTTAGATTAAATCTGGACAATAAAGCACCTCTCGGATCACCCTTTCGATGCTTTCAAACCGCCAAAACGACGGTCACGGCCATTATAAACAGAAATGGCATATTCCAGCTCAGATTTATCAAAATCCGGCCACAACGTGTCAGTGAAAAGAAACTCGCTATAGGCGCATTGCCACAGTAAAAAATTACTGATGCGCTGCTCCCCGCTGGTGCGGATCAACATATCAGGGTCAGGCATGCCAGCCGTGAGCAAATGACGTTCAAAACGATCCTGAATCTGGGGTAAATCAAGCGTGCCCAGATCATCCTGCCCGGCCAATTTCTGTATGGCCTGCAAAATATCGTTACGCCCCCCATAATTCAAGGCAATAGACAAAAAGAGCCCGTCATTGTTTTCCGATAATTGTTCGGCGTTACGAATTAAGTCAATAATATCATTATCGAACGCCGAAATATCCCCCACAACACGCAAGCGAATATTATTATTTAACAATTCGGCTGTCTCAGAGCGCAAATAATAGCGCAATAGGCGCATAAGCTCTTTGATCTCTCCCTCAGGGCGGCTCCAGTTTTCAGATGAAAAACCAAACAGTGTTAAATATTCCACACCCAGCTCACCAGCGGCGCGAACAGTTCGCTTTAAAGCCTTTGCCCCCTGACGATGCCCAACAGTACGCGGCAACCCCCGCCTTGTTGCCCAACGGCCATTGCCATCCATAATAATAGCAACGTGTCTCGGCATGTTTAATTGTTCTTCGCTCATTTCTCTAACCATGACGCCTTACTCTCACGCTGAGTTACAGGATATATTCCCTAAACTTGCATGATATCTTTTTCTTTATCCGACAGCATTTTGTCAATTTTTTGAATTTCTTCATCCGTCAGCTTTTGAACGTCATCAGAATATCTCTTTTCATCATCTTCTGAAATATCACCGTCTTTCAGCATTTTTTTGATAGCATCCATACCATCACGACGAACATTACGCACAGAAATACGCGCGTTTTCTGCATATTTCCCCGCAATCTTGGACAGCTCCGCACGGCGTTCTTCGTTTAAATCGGGAATGGGTATACGGATTAAATTCCCTTCGGGCTGAGGGTTCAAACCCAAACCGGCATCACGGATGGCTTTTTCTGTGGCTTTAACCAAACCGGCATCCCAGACTTGTACGCTCAACATACGGGGCTCGGGCACACTGACCGTACCAACCTGATTAAGCGGCATTTTACTTCCATACGCCTCAACATTTACAGGATCAAGCAGATTCACAGAAGCGCGCCCAGTACGTAACCCGCTCAACTCCTTGTGATAATTATCCACTGCCCCTTCCATACGGCGTTTCAGATCAGTTTTATCAAAAGACATGTTTTCATCCCTTCCCTTTAAAAAAACATATTTACATTAATTACTATTAACAGTCGTAAACTTGCCTTGCCCTTGTATGACTTTGGAAAAGTTACCGGGTTCGCGTACAGAAAAAACTACAATAGGAATATCATTTTCACGCGCCAGCGATATCGCCGTGGCATCCATAACACGTAAATCCTTGGTCAGCACATCAATATAGCTGATTGTATCAAAATGTTTTGCATCAGGATCTTTTTGCGGGTCAGCACTGTAAACACCGTCAACCTTTGTCCCTTTAAAAATGGCTTCACAATCCATCTCGGACGCTCGCAATGTGGCCGCCGTATCGGTTGTAAAATACGGGTTCCCCGTACCGGCCGCAAAAATCACTACGCGCCCTTTTTCCATGTGTCTCATCGCTTTACGGCGAATATAAGGCTCACATATCGAATCCATACGAATGGCGGATTGCACGCGCGTATGCACGCCCTTTGCTTCCAGTGCATTTTGCAGCGCCAGTGCATTAATAACGATACCGAGCATCCCCATATAATCAGCGGTGGTTCTATCCATCCCCTGCGCGGCCCCTGAAACACCTCTAAATATATTTCCTGCCCCGACGACGACACAAACTTCCACGCCAAGATCTACAACAGCCTTTATGTCATCGGCGACGCGCGCAACGGTTGCCGGATCAAGACCATACTCATTTGCTCCCATCAAGACTTCACCTGACATTTTCAACATGACACGCTTGTATTTTAAATTCTCTGCTGTGGGGACAGGATGTGATGGTTCTGTGGCTTGCATTCGGCTCTCTTATTTTTATACAGGGTTGTTCCAGTTTACGGACTGCCCCTTCGCAAAGCAATCACGCAACATAAAAAACTCACCGTTTTCTATTATATTTAGCGAGCAGCTGTCAATCGTAACCCATCATAAGCAGGCTCATAGCCATCGGGCAGCTCACTTAGAAGGGTTTGATAATCCATTGCAAGGGTTAAACTGGTAAGGATCACACGCTGCGCGCCTATAATTTTATTATATTCATAAATGTTTTTTAAATTAATATGCACCAGATTATCATCATGTTTATATCCGGCTGAATCCACGACCCAGGTCTTCACGCCTTTTAAAGTGCGTAAACCGGCCTCATCGATTTTCAAAACATCCACGCTGTAGGCAAAATCACCAAAACGATACCCAAGCGTTTTACAAGTCGTATGATCTTGCTCAAAAGGAATAAAATCAATATCACCAACCCGCATAGGCTTATTATAAGCGTTTTTTTCTATCAGGCGAGGCTCCAGTATCTGCGGATAAATAGAATCACCAGCATTTACAAAATGGGGAAAGTTGCGATCAAAGACCTCAAGCGTTTCATCATTGGCATAAATAGGCACCAACGCCTTATTTCGAAAGCGGAACGTTCGTAAATCTGCAATACCATCGACATGATCCCCATGGTAATGTGAATACAGAACCGCATCCACAGTATTGATATTTTCCCGGTTCACCTGCATACGAAATTCTGGCCCGGTATCAACAATTAATGTCGTTTGATCAGACTGCACCACAATAGAACACCGTGAACGGAAGTTTCTGGGTTCATTTGGATCACACGCCCCCCAGTAATTACCCGCCGCAGGAACGCCTGCAGATCCGCCGCAGCCCAATATTGTAACCCCTAAAGAACCGGCCATTATGGGCTCACCCATGTGTCAGAGGCCTTGGTAAACAGGTTAAAGAAGTTTTGTGTGGTAATCGCTGCGAATTCATCCGGCTCAATCCCTCGAAGCCCCGCGATAAATTTCCCTGTTTCGGCAACATAGGCCGGCTGATTAATTTTTCCACGATACGGAACAGGCGCAAGAAAAGGCGCATCAGTCTCCACCAAAATGCGCTCCAAAGGTATGGTCTTTGCCACATGCCGCAATTCTTCTGCCGCCTTAAAAGTCACAATGCCGGAAAATGAAATATAAAAACCCAAATCCAGCGCGGCGTGCGCCAATCGGGCATCTGAAGAAAAGCAATGCATCACCCCGGTCAACTTACCGCCTGCAGATTCTTCCTGCATCATCCGCGCCGTATCATCTTCGGCGTCACGGCTATGTACAATCAACGGCAAGCTCGTTTCAACACAGGCCTGCATATGTTTACGAAAGGATTGTTCCTGATCATCACGGGGGGCGTAATCATAATAATAATCCAGCCCGCTTTCTCCAATACCTATAATTTTGTCATCTGATTGCGACATATCTATTAAGCGCTCAAGAGAAATTTCCTTTTCCGCTTCATTACCGGCATCATGGGGGTGTGTCCCAATTGAACACCAGACGTTATGATAATCACGCGCCGTTTCCAACTGCTTGGGAAAATCCCCTGTAATTTGGCAGGATATGGTCACCATACCACCCACCTGCGCCGCATTTGCCGCGCGGATAATATCTTCCGGCGAACCATGTTCCACTATACGTTCATGGCTAAGATGGCAATGAGAATCAATCCACATCAACTGGCTGCCTTTTGCCGTTCCTCTTCTTTTTCAACAATGCGCGGAAAAACCCCTTCCGGTTTTTCTATCGGCACTCCCGCTTTCAAGGCGTGGTCCGTACCAACATGTACGAGATAGCGTTC
This sequence comes from Micavibrio sp. UBA2638, assembly GCA_002359735.1. GTDB lineage: Bacteria > Pseudomonadota > Alphaproteobacteria > Micavibrionales > Micavibrionaceae > UBA2638. The sequence goes on along the minus strand of DENS01000007.1, from coordinate 7,308 downwards.
ATCTGATTTAATATCAAGCTGATCCAGTATTTTCCCAGCGGCCTCAGGCGTCACCGGCAACATGGAAATAGCCAGACAGCGTATGATCTCCGCCAGCGTATATAAAACAACCTTCATACGCTCAGGATCGTCTTTCTTTAACTTCCAAGGAGCATTCGCATCAATATAGGCGTCGGCCATGCGGGATGCGCTCATGATTACCTCTAACCCTTTATGGAATTCAAAAGCGCGAAAATGTTCACGCATTGGCCCCTGCAGATCGCTATATACCTTGTTTAAAAGTGCTTTATCCTCATTATTCATGCCCTCTCCAGATGGCAAAATTGCATCACAGTTTTTATAGATCATCGATAAAGTGCGCTGCGATAAATTACCAAGACCATTTGCCAAATCAGCATTTATCCGCTGCACAGCATGATCATGGGAAAAATTACCATCCTGACCGTGCGGAATCTCGCGCATTAAAAGATATCGGATTGCATCCAGCCCATATGTTTCAACAAGCCCATCAGGCGACAAAACATTCCCAAGCGACTTGGACATTTTCACACCTTGAACATTAATAAACCCATGCGCAAAAATCGTCCGCGGTAAATCAATACCGGCCGACATCAAAAATGCAGGCCAATAAACGGCATGAAAACGAATAATATCCTTACCGATAACGTGATAATCCGCAGGCCAAAAGGACTGAAAACGTTCACAATCAACATCGGGATAACCGGCAGCCGTAATATAATTTGTCAAAGCGTCCAACCACACATACATGACATGATCATCATCCCCGGGAACAGGTATGCCCCAGCTCAGACGCTTTTTATCACGGGAAACAGATAAATCACGCAAGCCCCCCTTTACGAATGAAATAATTTCGTTACGGCGCGCGACCGGTTGTATAAATTCCGGATGATCGTCATAAAACGCTAAAAGTTTGTCTGTATACTCCGACAATTTAAAGAAGTAGCTTGGCTCTTCAACCCATTCCGCTTCTGTTCCATTTGGGGTCATCATATGGCCCGTTTCCGGGTCTTTCGTTAATTCATCCTCTGTAAAGTAGCCTTCTTCACGAACGCTGTACCAGCCTTCATATTTATCCAGGTAGATATCGCCTTTATCTTGCAATTTTTGCCATATCGCCCTGGCAGCCTCATAATGGCGCGGTTCGGTAGTACGGATAAAATCATCATTACTAATATTGAGTGTTCCTGCCATTTTTTGAAATCCTGCCGCATTCAAATCTGCAAATTCCTGCGCGCTCATGCCATTTTTCTCGGCCGTTTTATGAACCTTTTCACCGTGTTCATCAGTACCAGTCAGGAACATAACATTCTGACCGTCCAAGCGCTGAAAACGAGCCATTACATCAGTCAATATCGCTTCATAGGCATGTCCCAAATGCGGCAAACCATTTACATAGGAAATAGCGGTCGTGATATAAAAATTTTGTGCACTCATGGCCTTGCTTTCTTAAGTCGTGAATAGAGTAAATGCTTTTAAAACAGCCTGCCGCTTTTCAAGGTTGCCCCGATTAACCGTATCAAAATGATCCTTTAGAGCATCACATAAGCGCATCAGACCTTCCAGTGATGAATTTTGTATCATAGTATCAAACAAATCCAAAGACGATAAAGGCCCTGCCGGTAACGCCTGCCCTCTGGCCTTGGCCAAAGTGAGTTGACGGGCAATCCACAACATTACATTCTGAAACATCATAAAGCCCTGAGCATTGTTTGAACGCGACAAATCCTCGGCGACGACGTGAATTTGTGAGAATTTCCAATCGGGGTAATCTTCAAACATTGTGATCACTTTGCCCATTACATCCAGCCCGCCTTGATCAATTAAATCAAGGGCGCGGCCTATGCTGGCTTCAGACAGTGTATACAGTGCCTGCAATTCAGTCAGTCCCAAATGATGCCCCTGGCGTTGTAACAAGGTTTGAAAGTCTTCGATAGATAGCGGCTGAAAATTAATCACACGCGCGCGGGAGCGTATTGTAGGTATCAGGGCACCAACGCGGTGCGCGATCAAGATTAAAAGTGTGTTCTCCGGCGGTTCTTCCAAAATTTTTAAAATGGCATTTTGTGAACTGCGATTCATTGTATCCGCATCATTAATAATAACAACGCGCCAGCCTGCTTCCCCCGCTGTCATGTGTAAAAAAGGGGCAACCTTACGAATTTCAGCGACCTCTACCGTATCTTTTTTGCGCCCTTTTGCATCATCAAACAAACGATCAACAATCTTGAAGTCAGAATGACCGCCGGCCGCTATGCGCCGATAAGTGGCATGTTCCGGTTCAACATCCATTGTGACAGACGGGCCAGAGTCTTCCGCGCCAAAAAGGGCATCTTGATTGGGGTCCGTCAATTCCTGCACCAAAAGAAAACGGGCCACTCTGTACGCAAATGTTAACTTGCCAATCCCTTCGGCTCCCGCAAAAATAAGGGCATGGGGCATTTTACCAGCATTATATAACTTCAAAAGCCCCTGTTCCTGAAGGTTATGGCCAAAGCAAAGAGGGTTATCTTTTGGCGGCATAACGCCCGCCACACCGTCGTGAGGTGCATCCGGCGTCATTTCAATATCTTGAACCGGGTCAGCTTCAACTTCATCACCAAACAAGCTCATGCCATGCCCATCCTTTTATTAAGCTCGTTTTTAATTTCATCTGCAATTTCATCCTCAGATCTTTCCGCGTCAATGACGCAAAAACGCGCCGTATCTTGCTCGGCCATATTCAAAAAGCCTTGCCGCAATTTCTGATGAAAATCCAGATCAAGACGTTCGTAACGGTCTTCGTTACTGCTCTCAGCGGCCAGCCTATCGGTCGATCGGGCAAGACCTGCGCGCACATCAATATCCAAAACAAAGGTTAAATCGGGTTGAAAACCATCTATAACGGTCTCATTCAACGATTCAATTTTCTGCATATCCACACCAAGGCCATACCCCTGATAGGCACGCGTCGAATCGGTAAAACGATCACAAATAACAATTTTTCCCGCCTCAACAGATGGCTTAATTAATGTACGAATATGATGGGACCGAGCCGCAAATAGCAAAAGGCATTCCTCAAGTGGCGACCACCCCCCCCCATCATTGCGAACAAGTAAATCACGGATTCTTTCCGCCTCCAGCGTGCCCCCGGGTTCGCGCGTCAATATGACCTCATGGCCAAGCCCGCGCATATATTCGCTCAGGCGGTGAACTTGCGTTGACTTCCCGGCACCTTCCCCACCTTCAAATGTTACAAAATATCCTTGATGCTTAGCCATGCTAAAGAATGTAAAGCGTTATGACCTGGCTGCAAAGAACTGTTTTGCTTTGGCAATGGTTTTTGCAAAGAAACCTTTGGCCTTCACATCTTCACGGGCAATTAAAGGCACCGTTGTAACATGTTCATGACCGGGTACGCTCACATATAGTGTTCCAATTTCATCACCTTTGTTAATCGGTGCTATCAATGGCTTTTTATATTCCGCCTCGATTTTAATCTCGCGAGAAGACACTTTAGGAATGGTCAACACGACCTTACTCTGCACGCCAAAAGCAACGCTGGATTCTTTACCGTAAACAACCTCTGCCTGGGCCACCACATCATCCGCTTCATACAATGTTTTATTCGTAAAGCCCTGCAGAGCCCATTCCAGCAAACGAGCTGATTCCTGAGCTCTCGCGCTCATACTGGGAAGGCCGTTAACAACAAGAATGACCCGGCGTCCGTCAGCATTCATACCAGAACCGATCAAACCATAGCCACCATCTTCGGTATGGCCCGTTTTCACCCCATCAGCCCCCATATTACGAAACAAAAGCGGGTTGCGGTTTTTCTGAGTAATATTATTATACGTAAATTCTTTTTCTGAAAAGACAGAGTAGTGCTCCGGAAAATCCTGGATCAGATGCTTGGTTAATACCGCAAGATCACGCGCTGTCGAATAATGCAGCGGGTCAGGCCAGCCACTGGCATTGGCGAAATTAGAGTTTTCCATGCCCATCTCTTTGGCCTTTGCCGTCATTGCATGGGCAAAAGCGTCCTCAGTACCAGAAAGTCCTTCAGCCAATACAATTGTTGCATCATTGCCTGATTGAACAGAAACGCCGCGAATTAGATCCTCGACACTAACGCGTTTGTTAACTTCAACAAACATTTTCGATCCGCCCTTACGCCAGGCCCCTTCACTTACAAGAAAAGTATCATCCATTTTTACTACGCCTTTTTTCAGCGCATCAAACACCATATAAAGTGTCATGACCTTGCTCATGGATGAGGTCGGCATTTGTTGATCAGGGTTTTTCGCAAATAATACTGTACCTGTATCATAATCAACAATAATGGCCTGTTTGGCTTCAGTCTGCACGCTCGCTTGCGCCATGGTCGGCGCGGACAGGGAAACAGCAAGAATGGATAAGAATGCAAGAAAACGCATGATACTACCTTTGTCTTTTCGAAATGTAAATTTGTGCACTAGTAAAGCAACCTTACGGATTTTATTCAACCATGATTATTGCGTTACTATTACCGCCATCAATCACGGCCTCTAAAATTCGATCTGCGGTGGCGACATCAGCGGCAGGCAGACGAACGCGATAGAATTGTTGATTGCGGATCAACGCCGGTGTCACCTGCGTACGCCCATAAACGGATAGCTTTTGCGCCAGCGCTTCGGCATTTGCTTTATTTGTGAAAGACCCGGCCTGAACAAATATCGTCGTCGGTTGCACCGGAACTTGTTTCACGACAGGATCAGGATAGAACCGGCCGCCTACGTTGTGACCGCTTACGCCTTGTGGCGGCTGCAAATCATAAACCTCAACCGGTTGCAGCGGCGCCCCTGATGCAGTTCTATACCCTGTCGCAACTTGTTTTGGCGCAAGTGTTCCGCCGCGCGCCTGACCAGATGGCGACACTTTTCCCGATGTGACACGCTCGTTCATTGCGACCTCGATACCCGCAGTATCTTCACCGCGTTTTGCAGCCTCCGCAATGGCGCGGCTTTCTTGTGCCAGAACCTGAATTTTCACCCGCGCAGTCCCTTGTTTTTTAAAGCCTAACAATTCCGCCCCTCTGCGGGAAACATCCAGAACCCTGCCACGTGAAAATGGACCGCGATCATTCACACGCAAAACCAGGGAACGCCCGTTTTCTAGATTGGTTACACGAATGAGTGATGGGAGCTGAAGCGTCCTGTGCGCGGCCGTCAGCTCATTCGGATCAAAAATTTCGCCATTGGCAGTCGGTTTACCGGCAAAATTAGGGCCATACCAGGATGCAATACCCGTTTCTTCATGCGTATAACTTTCCACCGGGCGGTACCATTTCCCCGCGATCTTATAGGGGTTCCCGACCTTAAAACTCCCCTGGGAACGCGATGGCCCCTGAATAGATTTACCGACATGCGAAACCAGTTCAGCCTCAGCACAAGCATTTAAAAACAACACAAATGAAAGGGTTAAACACAAAAATAAGGGGCGTTTCATAATCTCTCTTCTTATTTAAAACAATGCTTGGGATACACTTGGTTAATACGATATAGAATCAGCCAGTAATCCGACCGAAGTGGCAAAATATGTAGATTTATTCCACCGCATGATAACACGGTAATTGTCATAGGCCAAGAAGGCGGGCCCGTTAATGCCATCAGGAAGAACAACGGAAGCCTTCATCCCCGGTGCTGTAGGGATAGCAGCACCGCTTGGTAAACGAATCCCCATATCTTTCCACTCATTTAATGATTTTTTTATATCCAAAGACGCTAAAGATGGCGGAAAATTAGAGGGCAATTTAACCTCACGCCCCCATCGCTGGTCCTCTTTCCAACCATGCTTACTTAGATAATTTGCACTGGACGCAAAAACATCGGGCAAAGATGTCCAGATATCACGGCGTCCATCATTATTTCCATCTACAGCATAGGCATTAAAACTGGATGGCATAAACTGATTCTGCCCCATGGCCCCTGCCCATGACCCCTTCATTCGGGCCGGATCGATATGCCCTTGTTGCAGAATTTTTAATGCATTCAGCAACTCAGAGCGAAAAAACGCGCTGCGGCGCCCATCATAAGCCAACGTCGCCAAAGCCGAAATCACACCGAACCCACCCGTATTATTACCATAGCTGGTTTCAATACCCCATAAGGCCACGATATAATTCGCCGGAACGCCGTATTGCCTGGCCGCTGCCTCCAGTGCATTACGGTGCTGCCTGTACATGCGGCGCCCCTGCTCAATACGGGCCTGTGAAATAACGCGCCGTTTGTATTGCGCGAAAGTCATTGTACCCTCAGGCTGCTTTCTATCCAGTTCAATAATACGTGCAATTGGACCGCTCACATCCGCAAAGGCCGCATCTAGAATGGATTGATCAATCCCTTTGCTTATAGCCTCGGTCTTGAAAGAAGATAACCAGTTCTCAAAAGATTGATCATTAGCATCTGCTCTGGATAAAGTGCCCAGCGCTACAATGGTGATAAAAATAGTGGTTACAAAAACTATCGTACGTAACATGGCATCATCGCTTTCTTAAAACATCAGTTTCATATAATTTAGACATGACTTCAAATATAAAGGCCGTAGACCAGCCAAACAAAAGAAACCCGTTGGCCGATTGAAACGAACTGATCAAACGCCACGATTCATCCAATACAACATCCCCGTACCCAACTGTTGTAAATGTGGATGTAGAAAAATAGAGCGCTTCTTCAAAACTTTCAAATTCGGTCACGCTAATATAAAAAATGGCCCACAACCAAATTTGAACGATATGCGCACAAAAAACCCCCAGTGCTGTCACAATTAACATCGGCGCTTTCCAGTGACGATAAAACCGGCGATAAAACGCTGGGCCGGCCTGTGCCAAAAATTTCATCAACCTGTCCAAGGCAACGGCGTGCACCAAAACGGTCATACAAACAAGAATAGCGCCAATAACTAATTGTGCAAAAAACATCCCGTAAATCCAAAAATCTTTAAATTAAGACTAGACAGAGATACCAGAATATCGTTAGAAATTACATTCAGTTTTTAAGACTACTCACACATTCTTATGGAGAGATGGCAGAGTGGTTGAATGCACCGGTCTTGAAAACCGGCATGGGTGAAAGCCCATCGTGGGTTCGAATCCCACCTCCTCCGCCATTATAACATATTAAAACAACGTATTACGACGTATTATGCATCAGTTTTCCTAAGAATTATTGATTCCTAACTGCGCATAAAATCTCATCGTAAATCAATCAATTACATACCCAATTATGGTTGCTTATATTCAAAAAATATCTTGTATTCATCTTTTGTTAGAAG
>DENS01000019.1:71835-112302 GCA_002359735.1 Micavibrio sp. UBA2638 | reverse complement strand
GACCGATTTTAGGGGGCAAGGTCAGGGTATCCATGGCAAGAAGATGATGCCGTTATTCCGCTGCCCCAAAAGCATAACAATTATTTTACTCTGGCAAGCTTTATGCCTGACAGTAACGGTGAGTACAAACGACAAAAAGCTCTATTCTCAGCCCTTCACGCCATTTTTCTAGATGACATAGGTACAAAGGTCGAAATCGACCGTTTATCCCTCCCACCCTCTTGGCTTTTGGAAACATCTCCGGGCAATTATCAAGCAGGTTATATCCTCGATGATCCCATCCGTGATACCAAAAAAGCCGATCAGCTTATGAAGGCTATAATTCAAGCAGGACTCAGTGATCCCGGCGCTGGCGGACCTACTGCACGTTACGCTCGTTTACCTGACGCCATACATGGTAAGACCACGCCTCCTTTCAACTGTAGGCTCGGAATTTGGGAGCCGGATAAAAAATACAGCTTTGATGAATTGGTTCGCGGTTTAGAGCTAGACATGAATGCGAATGAGCAAGCAGATACACGCAACAAAAAACAAAAGAAAAAACAGCATAATATCGGCGAAGAAATCTATATCCCTTGCCCTGATGACAATCCCGTTATTTCTGCATTAAAGGCGAGAGGTTTTTACAAAAAAGAGCTATCAGATGATCGGCATGAGCTGACTTGCCCTTGGCTTCATGAACACACAGATCAAATTGACAGTGGCACAGCTTATTTTGAACCTGATGAAAATTATCCGATTGGCGGTTTCAAATGTCTCCATGGCCACTGTGCCCATCGGAATGTACACGATCTCCTGGAATGTCTTGATATAGATATTGCTATGGCTCGCATGAAGCCGATTGTTCGATATTTGCAAGGACAGATACATCGTATGCGGGATATTGCTGAGCGAGAATTAGCGGAGCGGGGGCAGTATTATCAACGGGGAGGATTAATCGTAGCCCTTAACCGTGACGCCACAACGAACAAAATTATGGTTAAAGAAATTAGCGCACCGGCATTGATGATTGCATTATCGCGCATAATTTCGTGGGAACGATACGACAAAAGAGAAAAAGATTGGATTACAATCGACCCTCCTCCAAAGCTCGTAACCGCCCTTCATGACAGCCATGCTTACAAAGTTCTACCAGTCTTAAACGGTATAACAAACCAGCCTTATTTACGATCCGATGGATCGCTTATGACAGAGGCCGGATATGATAAAGAGACAGGTCTGTTCGGTGTTTTTGATCCTAAGGATTTTAATATCCCCGAAAACCCGACCAAAGAAGATGCAGAAGAAGCATTGGCGTTAATCGCCGAGCTTTTATGTGAGTTTTCTTTTGCCACAGAAGCAGACTGGGTAGCAGCTCTGTCTGCTATTTTGACCGCTGCTATTCGCGCAAGCCTTCCTTTGGCTCCAATGTACCATGCGCGAGCTCCTCAAATCAGCTCCGGAAAAACATTTTTATGTGCGATTATTGGGGCTTTTGCGACGCCACAACGCGCTGCGCCGGCAACATTTCCCCGAGATGATGAAGAGTGCCGGAAGCTGCTTTTATCTGAGCTTCTGACGGCTCCGGCAGTTATCGAATTTGATAACCTCACCGGCGATCTCGTGGCACATAAAAGCCTTTGTACAGCATTAACATCTGAATTTCTCACAGGTCGAATTTTGGGGGTTTCTAAAACTGCTTCGGTCAGTACACGAACCTTGATGCTATCCAGCGGTAACAATGTTGGGCCAGTTCAGGATATGACAAGACGATGTCTTACAATCAATCTTGATCCGGCATGTGAAACACCTGCAAATAGAACATTTAAAAACCCAAATCTTTTGTCTGATTTGCATCGTGAGCGTAGTAAATACGTAGCGGCAGCTCTAACGATTATTAGGGCATGGATCGTTGCCGAAAGACCGGTGAGCGAATGCTCGTCCCTCACAAGCTATGAAGAATGGTCAAACTTTTGCAGACAGCCGCTTATGTGGCTCGGGCTTACCGATCCTACCGCCCCGCTTTTTGAGGCAATGGACGATGATCCCGATCAGGTGACTTTAGGATTACTTTTAAAGGCTTGGCATAAGAACTTTGGCAATAAACCCACGACTGTAAATGAGGTGCTTAAGCATGCTGAATTTGAAGACAGAGAAATGTATTCATTACTTGAGGATATTGCCGAGGAAAGAGGGAAGATTAATCGGCGACGATTAGGACGCTGGATTAAACGGTACGAAAAACGAATTGTTGATGGGTATAGATTTGTAAAAGCCGGAGGAAGTCGCTCAGTTTCGGCATGGATGGTTGAAAGGGTTTCGTAGGTTTCATTGGTTATGAAAGATGAAAATAGAAAAAATGTCATGAGTAACACGTAAAAAATTGCACGTTTACCAACATCTGGAGCAAAAATGAACACAAACACCTACACCTTAAAAAAGGAGCGGTTTTTGGAATACTTGGCGGTGACATGCAATGTGAGCCGTTCGTGCCGAATGGCTGGAGTTGATCGCTCAGATATGTACAAACTTCGGAAATCAGATTCTTATTTTGCCGAGAATTGGGCTCAGGCAATTGAAATCGGAGTGCAGGGACTTGAAGATGAAATGCACAGGCGGGCTTTTGAGGGCGAGCTTATTACCAATCAAAACGGCACTTACCGAAAATATAGCGACACACTGGCCATGTTTTTGATGAAGGCACATAAGCCAGAAAAATATTCTGATCGTTACCGAACAGAAATTTTAAGTTCAAAAAAAACAATTTCTAGCTTGGATGACCCAAAAGTTATCAATCGTCTTAATGATATTTTGAATCCACTTCTGCGCTTTGAAGAAGGAAATACTAGTCTTTCTTCTTAATAATCTTAGGCTTTTGGAGAGGTCTGAGAGTTTCCACATCATCCTCTGACAATACTTCGTCGCGTTCTTCTTTCGAGAGAAGAAAGCCATAACCTCTTTCTATTAGCTGTCTGTTTTTCTGCTGCCTGTGCCGTAAAATTTTCCTTTTGGTATACGGAATTAATTTTTGAATTCCTCTGTTTATAAAAACAAGCAGTCCAAGAAAAATTGCTCCTGCTATGGCGCCCACCACTGTTTCAAGTAATAAATCTAACATTCTTAACTCCCTTGATGCGGAAACGGCTCCGAGATTTCTCTCTGGAGCCGGGGAGTTGATTTCCGTCCAACGAACGGCGCAGCGTATTCACGCGAACGCTATTGTATTCCGCCGCCTCCCCGACAAGTGTCGAGAAGGCATCGCGTTTAACGGCCCGATGCACTTATGGCCGCGTTGGAGGGGAAATCACGCCCCAGATCACTCAAAACGAGCGATCCGCTTGCATATTGGGCTAAAAGTTAAGAAATTTCAATGAAATATAAAGCATTGATGACACTGATGCGGTTATTCTTTATCCTTTGGAAACTTAATAAAAAGGGCACTCCATGAGCAAAACAACAGATTACGTGATAGAGATGATGAACGCTCAACGCTGGGTCTCAAGAGTTCATCTTTTGTGCCCTGTTTGCGGTGAACCAATAGAGCAAGAGGTGGATGTGCCTGAGCCAAATTACGCCGCCGAAAAATCACGAGATATGACCGCAGAAGGTGAGGCTGAAATATGCTGCCAAGAGTGCGGAGAATGTTTTCTGGGAGATGTATGGGCAGGCCCAGCCCACTGCAATATAAATCTTCGTGACTATGATGTGGATGTTTCGTGTGATCCCCCCGGTTATGATCGTCCGCCAGAAGATTGGCTGGACGAATGGGAAATACCGGATCACCCCAAGAAGGTATTTGACCAAAACTACGATGAGCTGCGTTTAATTATTGATACGCAAGCTAGCAATAATGGCGACAGCCTAATGAACCGCATGATCTTCGCTCAAATACTCACCTTTCTTGAAGCTTATTTTTGCGACGCTCTGATAAAAGGCTTAAGAGAACATCCAAACCGGCTTGTGGAGTTTGCTGAGAAAGATGGAGCAATAAGCTCTGCAAACATTTCTGCAGCCGCGATTTTACGTGACCCTAACGCTGTAAAAAAGTGGATAGAAAACAATCTCAAAGGTCGGCTGTATCATCAATTTGGAAGCGGTAAGAAAAACCCAAAGACAGGTAAAGAGAAAATTGAGGGCGTCCCATTATGGTATGGTATGGCCTTCAATTTTTCATTGACCCCCACAAAAGACGATCTTGATACTCTCAGGAATTACGCGCTTTTACGTCATGATTGTGTACATAGAAACGGGGAAACTAAGGACGGTGAAAGGCTCACAATGTTTGGCAAAGCTTACTTATTAGAGGCGCTGGATACAGCCAAGCGTATCGTGGAGCATATCGATAAAAATATTGATGATATTAGCCCTAAAACAGATTTACCTTTTTAATTAGATTCCTTAGATAGCAAGGTTTGTTCTTTTTCATCCCATTTGTAACGGCTTTTCAAGGCATTATGTGCCTTTGAATTCGGCCTTACGGATGTCACTTCTTTTTCGTGATGTTGTAGTCTACCCACTATAATTCCCGGAGCTATTTCTAGCTTATTGGCTAAGTGTTGTATGGCGTCTACGCTCCAATTCATCATTTGCATAAACTCCCACCATGCATCTTTTGGAACAAGAATGTTTTGAGCGAAAGTGTCTGCTTCTTGTTCCTGCTTATCATTGGTTACCTCTCCTTCGTCAATATAGACATCTTTTTTACCATGCAGCAAAATATGACCAGCTTCATGGAAAAATGTGAACCAAAAGATGTCGTCGACAAGATACCTACCGCTTAGTTGAATAAGTGCTTTATCCTTTGATATCCATCTTGCAGCACCATTAACGCATGATCCTTTTATCTCAGGTATGACAACCAAGGCCACGCCTGCTTCTGCACATAACTTAACCGCCTGAGGAATGGCATCTTCTATTTTTGCTGTCGTAAGCTTTCTAATAGCGTATAAGGCTTTTTTAAATTTATCTGCATCATATGAGGCAATATCAATATCAGCAGCCTTTATCTCTCCACATCTCAACCAGGTATTTAAAGCATATGGATCACTTTTAAATGTTTGTGTTTTTCGAAAAGATACAGCAGCATCGAGACGGTTATCCAATGCCTCTACACCGCCAACACCAAAAAACTTAATAAGATTGGCTAGCTTTTGAGCTGGAGAGTTAGACTTTTGAATAAATCCTCTTTTTTCCAGTTGGCCAATGAAAGAAGAGAAATTTTCTAAAACTCCTGTGTGCTGCTCTAATCTTTCACATTCTTCTTTTTCTGCAAGACGTAATCGGTATTTTGTTTCCAGATTCGACCATAGCGCAGCAGAAATGCCCAGAACCCTCTCGAATTGTAAGGCTGTTTCAGGTGTTATAGCTGCTTTTCCAGCAATGATTTCGCTAATCATCTTTGCAGTTCGGCCACAACGCTCAGCAAATTCTTTTTTCTTGATGCCACGAGCTTCCAATGTCTCCTCCAATATTTCACCGGGGGGGATGATGTAATCTGGTGAAAATGTTTCTATTTTCGTATTCATTGGTGTGTATCCTCGCATATATCAATGATTGAGATCGCAGTTACTTTGCTAATATCTATGCCCCCATCTTCCTTTCTAGGAATCTCATTATGATTGGGTTTAAAGATAATTCGCCATTGATCTTCTATGTCTACAGTAAATTCCTCATCACGGTTCCCGCTTAACTGGTGTCTTCTTTCCGGTGGTTTGTGAGAAATTTGTTCTAAACAATCTGCATCCCTTAAAACGGTTAACCTTCTTTGAATCTTCCTCGCCCGTGATTGCCCGAAAGTCTTTATAAGCCTTTTCTCGCTCTCACAGGTTTTTTGCATCTTATTTTTCTTAAATTGTACATCCACTTTCTAAAAAATCTCTTAACGTATAAGGTAAAGCCTTTTTATTTCATGTCAATGCATACGCCAAGAAAGACCCTATCGCAAGTAAAAAATTGATCTTGACCTAATTTTCCTTGATACTAGAGGATAATCGCTTCAATGGCGGTGCAGACTCGCATATATTAGGTTAATTGTATGGTTTACGACGGCAGGGAAATAGCCAATTTCATATTGGATTTTTGTGACAAAAAGAATGTAAGAGTATCAAACCTCGCTTTACAAAAAATTCTATATTTTTGTCATGTTTGGTCTTTGGTCAAGCTAGATCAGCCACTAATTCGGCATCAATTTGAAGCGTGGCAGTTTGGTCCTGTACTACAATACGTATATAGGGAATTCAAAGATTTTGAAAAGCAGCCAATTACTTCTCGTGCATATAAGCTAGACGCCCAAACAGGCCAGAAATATAAAGCTGCATATTGTTTGGATAGCCCTACACAAGAATTGCTTGAAAACGTGGTGGGATTTTATTCAAGGCTTCCTGCTTCCTATTTAGTTGATTTAAGCCATGCCAAAGGAGGGCCTTGGGATATAGTTTATAATCATACGGAAAAGGTTCGTCCGGGCATGAAGATAGATAATGCATGCATAAGGCAATATTATTCGGAAGCCAACGATGATTATAGACGGTTCGTCTGCTAAGTCATTAATGCAAGACGTTATCTAAAAATCCATAACCATTTTCGTTAAGTTTTTTATTGACTCTTGGGCGGGGAATCCAATACCTTATCAATGTAACTAATATATTTAAGGGATTTGAAAATGGTTCAAAAGGTTGCACCGTCGTTACAACACTACATTAAAGGCTATTACGAAACACCTGAGATGGTCTGCAAAGCGAGGCTCAATTTTCTAATGAGCCCACCCCAAATGACTTATAGACCATTATTTGGTGTCTTTGAGGACTTGCTTAGGGGACAGCCTTATAATGAACTGTTAGCAGGCATATCAAAAGCAGATAGCCGTGATTGGGTGGTGAAAAATTACAAAGAAATATTAGAACGTCTGAATGAAGAGTTTGCGGGGCGTTCTGTAGATTATGTACATGCTGTCGAACCTTCATATTACAATGTAGGTAAAGATACGCTAATTCCATTTAAGCCACCGTTCATCTACGGTATCGATGGGCAAAAGCACCTGCCGTGGTTAAGCTTTTGGAAAACTGGTCCGTTGTCTGGAAAAAAATTATCGTTATTTGCCACGCTCGTAGAAGAACAATTAAATGATAGCCCAGATTTAGAAGATGTGATTTTTAAAATATATGACCTAAGCGCACCCGGTAAAGACGAGAAACGCGGCCTTGTCGTTACAAATTTGAGAGATATTCCAAAGCTAGACGAAGAAGAAAAAGTGGCAATGTTAGAAATTTTACATGACGGTTACGCAATGGCAGATAAAGAAGCAGCGGATAAACCTAAGCGTAAAACGAAACAGCCGGAAGCTCATGATCCAAATCAGTATTTTTTATTATAGCCTTTAATTCCTAAATCCGCCGCCGCAATACCATTGGCTTTCGTATAGCGCTTTGTACATTGCGGTTTGCCATGAATTTGCGTGCAGTCTCTGATATGATAAAGAGGCTTGCCTTAAGAACTCACTAATAGTGTCCGAGCTGGCAAAGCTGTAATGCTGTAATAGGGTGTCTCGAATGACTGGAAGTTCGTCGTTTGACTCGATTGAAAAGCGTTCCGCCAGTTCGTAATCTCTTAAATGTGCTTGAACTCTCTGTTTCGATATATCATCCCAATGATCTGGAGCGTGAGCGTAAAAACGTAGCGTGGCAGGTTGCGTTTGTAGAACTTCTGCATGAAGCCACTGATCTGTAATAAAGTGGCCGTGATCATAATAAGGATGAAGGGTTTGTTCTGCGGGCATTGTTGAATAAGATGTTAGCTTGCCTGTATTGCAATCTCTGCATGAAGGAACTAGGTTTTCAGGCAGGACGGCTACAAATGGAAATTTAGCCTTTGGTAAATAGTGGTCTAGAGTCTTTACATGACCCATCCCGCAAAACGGGCATTTTCCGTTGGGCGCATTGTTTCGCAATTGATCATATATGCTTCTAGCGGGCTTCGTGGCTCCCACCATGTGCGTTGAGTACAAATCTTTTAATTCTTGCTTTGTTACCGCTCCTATAATCACATCGTCATTATTCGAGTGATTGGCCGCTATAAAACACCACTCTTTGGACTCTGCTTTTTCTTTATAGTCTGATGCCTGATTATGAATGCTGTTCGAGATTGCGCTAAGCCGGGCTTGGTCTGTCAGGTCACTGATCCCTTGTAAGCATAGCTGATAAACAGCCATGTCATCAAAATTTAAGTTTACTATTCGTCTCATCACGTGCCCTGCTGAGTATTACGAGAATTAATCAGTGATTGTAAAATTGCTCGTCCTTCAAACCCTATTTGGTCATTATATTCATGCATGATTTCGTTAAAGGTTTTTCCCGACGCAACAGATTCTTCAAGTAGTGCATGGAAGCCAGATTTGCTAACTTCTAATCCAAAAACCTCTCGTGTTAATGTTCCGACATTTTCAGCGAAGGTTTCTATTTCTGGTCGATCAACAGTAGCCTCTAAACGGGATCTTCTGACGATGGAGACACAAAACTTTGGCACTTCTTGTAAGACGACAGGCGAGTGGGTTGCTACAATTGCAAGTCCATTTCGGCTGATTAACAAATCTGACAATGCCCTTGTAAATGCAGCAAGTAATGGTGGATGTAAGTGGCTTTCTGGCTCGTCTAAGAGTATTAAGGTTTTTTCTTCAACTTTTTCAATTAACCTAGTTAGGGTCAGCAATACAATTGCGTGTCCAGAACTCATATTTCTAAAAAGATACCGCGCAACTTCTTCAACTCCGGACTGCTTTGTCTTTTCATCTGGTTCCGCAAGAATCTGGAGGTTCATGTCGGCAAAATTTTGATCAGACTCGAGAATCTTAATGGCTTTAAGCCATAGTTCTCTTTTGGGCTTCATATGGATGCATGACCTAAAGCTTTCTATGAAATACTCACCCAACTCTGAGGTCTCTTTATGGCGGCCATTTTGGTCTTTGAGGCCAATGTAATAGTAGCACATACCTTTTGTAGGGTCATTTTGCTCTTGAGGAGGTACGAAAGGGTCAAAGGCACTAAAAGATACCGATATAACGCCGCTGAAATAATCTTCTGCTAGAGGTCTTGGCCCAGCTATATTTGCGAAATTGTGGTCATTATCTTTAAAAAATCCTGTTTCTGATTTGTCAGCATTTTTTGATAAGGCTGCTTGAACCATGCTGTTCAATAATGTTGTTTTACCGACCCCGTTTCTACCAATGAGTATGTGAATGTTTGACGATGGGTTTGATTCCGGTGTGACTTTAAAATCTAATTTGATGCCTGAGTATTTTGAAGATCGGGGCTTTGTATAAGAAAAATTGTATGAGGTTAGGGTGGCACCGCCCTGCAAAACTCGAACATACTGATTGGTTACTACAGACAGGCTTGTGCTTCTCAGGAAGGAAGTCCCAAAAACAGCTTCTTGATTGGCCTGAGACAGAATTTCTGTATTGTAAGCAACATCCCTGAGGGCCTTTAAAAGGCTATCTTTTACATCATCAGGAAAATTATCTCTGACATAAGTGTAGTACTCAACGCCAGTGCCTAAAGAAAAGAAATTCTCTGGTAATGTTTGGAAGCTTTTGTCTAAGTGATCACTTGTAAACCCACCTGTCTGCCCTTTAAACCCTATGTGAATACCGCCAACTTCATGTAGTTTGCCTTTTTCATCATAGACATGGAGCAAAAAAAGGGTTTTAAACCCAAAATCATCCCAGTTATCCATAGTTAAAAAAGCTGTATTTGGCGTTCCGGTGTCACTCAAAAAGCTGCTTTTGGGGACGATATTAAATGTAAAAAACATGTTTTCTTTCATTGGTTACTTTAAGAAATATTAGATATAATCACAAAGTATCTCAAAATAAGCTTACATACTCATGACCGTGATACATCCGGGCCAGTTGATTGTGTTTAATCCTGAATTGGCTGCGACGTTTGATGGCAGGTGCATCGGACGAAGCCTGCTCCATTTTGATCCCCGGATCGTAATAAACTGCTCCTTCACATACAGCCTTCAGGAACAGGGTAAAGTCTGTTTTCTCGCATAACATTACCCGCGGGCCATATTTATATTCTGGCGGTGGTGTGCGGAACAGCGAGGGCACATAGGCCGCCTGGGCATGCTTGCGGTTCCAGTGCTCCATGATGCCGGTAAAGCGCCATAGGGCCGCTACGCTATCATTGGCTGAGAGAAGAGCAATGCCGCCGGTCATGTCTGTGATTTTCCCGGCTTCCTGATCATACCCCTGCAAGGCCAGACGTAAGCCGGTATCATTGTGCGCAGGCCGGTCACAGGCATATATCCCGCCAAAATTGATCCGGTCCGGCTTGCCGCTTTTATCTGCATACCCGAACCGCCGCAAAAATTCTGCTACGCCTTTATCACGATAGATGCCGCCGGTGGGTTCCGGTGTCATCAGGGTGACAGGGCTTTTAGGCCGGAACAGTTCAAAATCTCCAACCCCGTATTGTTTGATTTCCCACCCCAGATAGTCCGGCTCTGAATACCCGTTCGGGGTTATGCCTAGCTCTGCCTCCAGCGTATAGCCGCCACCATTACGCGCCTTGTATGGTTTGGGGATGCCATCCGCGCCCATCTTTTGTGAAGGAATCCAGTGTTTTTGGTATATTCGTGTAAGGGCTTCCAGTAACTGGCTTCTGGTACTACCCTCTTGGGGTAGCGCCGGGATCTTCAGAAAAACACCGATCTGTCCCAGTTCCTGTCGTGCATATAGTTCTCTGGCCAGCGGATGATTCGCACTAGCAGCATAGCCCAGCACTTCACCATTGCGGGTTATTCCGATGAACAGCACCCGACCTTCATCGCGCACGGTCATCACCTCGGAAGGAGCGTTGCGGCAGCCTTTCAAAAAGCCGGACATGCGCACTTCCGGATATTTCGGGTAAAGTATCAGCTGGGCATTCGGCGCCTCATAGCGGCCTTCTTCATCAACCCATGAAAAGCGTATATCGGCCTTGGCCCGATCCCTTTTGCTGCCCGCCATTTCCCCGGCATCGGTATAAACGCTTTTATACGGGATAATATTGAGCGCGGAAAAATCGCCACCTAAATAAACCTGATTTTTGGAATTGTCATTGGGAGCCATTTTCTTGGCATAGAAAAGATGCGCCCCGTGTGATTGCATCAGGCCAACCAGTGCAGCAATGTTTTCGATCATACCGCCGCTCCCCTGATTTCCAGAAACTCGCCATCTGATTTCAGCCAGTTGACCATTGTTTTCATTATACTTTCCGGTTCGATTCGCTCTTTTCCTTTAATAGCACATTCCCATATCACGAGGATACGCCAGTTATCTTTTTTCAAGGCGACCAGCGCTTTTTCATCATTCTCCTGATTCTTGCTGATTTTTGCACGCCAGAAATCCGGGCGTGATTTCGGCCATTTGAACAGGTGGCAATCATGGCCATGCCAGAAGCAGCCATGCACAAATATAACCGTGCGGTATTTTGAAAGAACCAGATCCGGTTTGCCGGGAAGATCCTTGCGGTGGAGCCGGAAGCGAAAACCTTTGGCATGCAAAGTCTTGCGAATAAAATGTTCCGGCTTGGTATTTTTGCCGCGTATGCCGGACATCATTTCGCTGCGCTTTTGCGGCGAAACAATATCAGCCATTTACAGTGACTTTCTTTCCTTCTTCCTGTTGAAGCAGAGAATGCAGAATAAACGGCTTCATGCCTTCTGCCAGTGCCTGTACCACAGGCACAACCACAGCATTGCCAAATTGCTGATAGGCCCGGGTATCCGATACCGGGATAACCATCTTTTCCTGTCCGGGCTGATCGAAGCCCATAAGCCGGGCACATTCCCTCGGCGTGAGGCGGCGAGGATTTTTCCCTTTTTGCTCAATCAGGATTTCCGAGCCATCCTTGTAATAACGAGCCGATAATGTGCGGGCCGTGTCTGCTGGAGTGCATAAACCGAACCCGAAACCATTTCCTTTTGCGCGATGTTTTGCTGCATAGTCTTGGAGATAGTTCCAGAGCTTGTCAGACAGGGTGTATTTCTCATTCACGCGCCCAATGTTGCCGCAAATGAAAGGGTCTTCGATTTCCTCGCTACCATCTTCCGGGTGCAGTATAGAATCAAGTTTAGGCCCGTGAGCAATATCAGGGATATCAAGACCCTCTATATTGAAGGCCGTTTCATCTCGGAACCCTACAATGAAAATCCGCTCACGGTGCTGGGGCACAAAACTCTTGGCATCGATGATGCGTTCCTGCACATGATATCCAAGATCTTCCCTAAGGATCTTCATGATCACATCGAAGGTATTGCCCTTGTCATGACTTTTCAGATTCTTTACGTTTTCAAGCACAAAAGCCGCTGGCCGGTGATGTTTGATAATGCGGGCAATATCAAAGAACAGGGTTCCTTGAGCTTCACAGGCAAAACCGTGCTTGCGTCCCAGTGCATTCTTTTTGGATACACCCGCAATAGAAAACGGTTGGCAGGGAAAACCGGCCAGCAATACATCATGGTCCGGAATATCTGCCACCTCCACTTTGGTGATATCGCCAGCCACTTCATGGTCACACTCAAAATTGGCCAGATAGGTGCGGCGGGAATAATCATCCCATTCGCTGGTAAAAACACATTTTCCTCCTACGGCCTCAAACCCTTTGCGGAATCCGCCAATACCGGCAAACAGATCTATAAACCTGAAATCCTGAGGTTGTTGTGGCTCTTTATAAACTGATGAAAATTTCGCTTTGCGGACAAGCCCTTTGAGATTGGTAAGGGCCATTTTCGGAATAGCAGTTTCTCCCGCTTCCCAACGGCGTATAGTTCGATCAGACACGCCCAGCTCTTCGGCTATGCAGGCAAGTGAGAGACCGCTGCTTAGTCTTAAATCGGCAAATTCATTTAAAGTAATATCGGACATATTAAACAACCTTCGGCGGGAATTATTTTGACAGTATGGCAGGATTTTACCCAGATGCCTATATTCTCATTAAAGGTTATTCACAAAATCAAGTCAAGAACAAAAAGGGAACATACTTATCCGACATAAGCTCTTTTGCTTTCGTATTTCATTAATTATGCTATGATCCAAGCAATCAATAGATTGTGGCAAATGGGTCAAGGTTGCGGTTCAATTCCGCAGGCTCGAATGTCAGAGGGCGTAGCCGTTGATTTGAAATACGTATCGGAAATCCAGAGTTTAACATTTGAACAAAAGGAGATGCCTATGAAAAAGAAGCGCACTACAAACTTAAAAACTGACACAAAAAACATTAAGCTAACTGTAAAACTGTCCTTTTTGGGCTTAATTACGGCTATGTTCTTGATGCTTGAGCTGGCTGGTGCCCCCTTTGCCACAATCTATTGAAAAAGAAACAGGGGGTATACTTGGGGGTATGATTTAAATTCGAATCAGCAATTTTCATTGGAGTGCAATAGCTTACCCTTCATTTATGAATGATGCCACCGCCATTTTCACTTTTATTCACGTTCATTTTTGTTTATGATTATCTCTGTAAGTCATGGATATCAACGCCTTTGATTTCGCTCTTGTTCATTGTTGTTTTTTATCATTCAGTGACAATCGCGATAAAAGTTGGTCTTTTTTGGCTTAAGTGACCAACAGAGAAAAATTAGAGACCAACAAAATGAAATTGACAGAAATTGCCTGTAAAAATGCCAAACCGAATAAGCAGTCCTCAAAAGCGCCCAATAAGCTATCCGATGGGCAGGCTTAGTGCTCTGGGTCATGCCGAATAGCTCAAAACACTGGCGTTTGGCCTATCGCTATAACGGAAAGCAAAAGAATCTCTCAATTGGTGTCTATCCCGATACCGCATGTCTGATAAAGGGTTACCCGCAGTCCGCCATGTTGCACTGGGGGCGCTGGCGGTAAAAAAGGTAAACCCGTGGCATGAGCAAGACCAGAATCAGCAGTGATAATACCAACACGCCAGCCGGAAAATTTCTGGCGCAAAATTTTGCCAAGACCTTGATATAGTGGCATTAATTTTTGTTTTTCCCCTATGCGCGTTCCATATGGCGGGTTAAGGATAACAAGGCCCGGTGTATCACAGGGCGGGGTTATTTCGCTGATTGTTTGTTGTGTAAATACGGTTATGTCATTTACACCAGCGCGTGCGGCGTTTTTTGTACTGATTTTTATCGCGCCTTCATCGCGGTCACTGCCGTAACAATGGATGCGAACGGAGGGATCGCGTTGCACATTTCGCATTTTTTCCCATGCCGGCGCATCAAATGTGTTTAATTTTTCAAAGGCAAAATAACGGGCATGTCCCGGGTTAATTCGAGCGGCAATCAGGGCGGCCTCAATAACAAATGTGCCTGACCCGCACATGGGGTCAAAAACGGGCTCCGTTCCGTTGTAGCCGCATTCAGCCAGAAAAAGAGCGGCCATGTTTTCGCGCATAGGCGCTTTATTGATGGCTTCTTTATATCCTCGCTTATGAAGCAATTCGCCGGAAGTATCGACGCTGATTGTACATATATCACGTTCAATTCTGGCCATGATGGTGACATCTGCATCCGGTGAATAGGGGGCCTTAAGTGTCTCTTTTATGGCCCTTACAATACGTTCCTGAGCAGCGCCGGAATGGTAGATGCGTGATTTTTTACAGGTGACCTCAACACGAAAAGGAAGCGCCGGGTTTAATATCGTATTCCATGCCACTTCACGGGCGCGCATGTCAAGATGGGCCAAGTGCAGAACCTGAAAAGACGCAACACGTGCCAGCACGCGCGATGCTCCCCGGATCCATAAATTGGCGCGCCATACCTCTGGCCAGCCGCCTTTTATGGTGACGCCGCCTTTGACTTGCTTGGTCTGTTTAAACCCTTTGCTTCGTACTTCATTATATAATGCGTGTTCCAGACCGGGGGTGGTGGACAGAAAAATTTCAAACGTCATGATTCTAAGGCAATTTAATCTGGATCATTTTTGTTGATTATAACCTAGCGCTTTGACTGTCTGGCCGCCAGTTAAATATGGCCGTACCAGACAATGCAGGCCCGTCAGGGCTATAGGGAGGGTGACTCCGGCGCACCTGGTGCAATTGTGAACTCCTGTTTTTTATCATCATGGTCGATAAGAATATGGGTATCAGTAGTTTGCCCTTGTATGAGCAGTTCAGAGATTAAATCCTGAATTTCGTTTTGCATCAAGCGTTTCAGTGGTCTGGCCCCCATGGCTGGTTCATAGCTTTTCTTAACCATATTTTCCAGGCCGTTCTGCGTTGCCGAAAATGAAATATTGTATCTGTCGGCGGCGACAAATTTATTCATTTCTTGAACGAAAATATTGGCAATACTGAGCATATGGTCTTTGTTTAGATGGTCAAAAATGACCGTTTTGTCGATGCGGTTTCTGAATTCTGCGGTAAATTGTTTTTTAATGGCCACATCATAATTTGCCATTATGTCACTGTCAGTGTTCTGGTGAAATCCGGGGGGCGCGCTGGATATATCGGTGACCCCGACATTTGAGGTCATGACAAGAGTTATATTTGTACAATCAACTTTCTTACCCGAAGAATCGGTGATCATACCGTTATCCATGATTTGTAATAGGACATCAAAAACCATAGGGTGGGCTTTTTCAATTTCATCCAGTAATAGCACGCATGTTGGTTTTTCCAATAATGCATTGGTTAAAAGGCCGCCGTCATCATGACCAACCAGCCCCGCACCGGCGCCAATTAGATTGGGAACGCTGTATTCTTGCATAAACTCGCTCATATCAAAGCGCACCAAATCGATATTCAGAAATTCTGCAAGCTGTTTGGCTACTTCGGTTTTTCCGACGCCCGTGGGCCCGGCAAACAAATAGGACCCAACGGGTTTATTGGCTTCTTTCATGCCAACAAAGGCCCGTTTCATGCAGCGCGCCAATGTGTCGATCGCGGCATCCTGTCCAACAACACGATTTTTTAAGGCGTTGGGTATCTCTAATATTTTTTGACTGTTCCCAACTGCTTCATTAAAGGTTTTATGAATTTTGTTGTCTTGTTTTGGTTCTTTCGCATCTTTTGTTTCAGGCTCGGCTTTGCGTTTATTGCGCGGTGTATGCAACACCCATTCATCAGACGCAAAACGCTGGAAATCATCATCGTTACAGTGCAGCACTTCTTCAGATAGGCAAAAGCGGCTTTCCTCATCCCCGTAATCACGCAGGGAGGTCAATATATTCATGAAGGTTAGCTCAGGTTGATTATGAATCTGGGCCGCCTCGATTGCATATTTTTTTATATCCAGAATATCAATCGAGAGTGAATGCGCAGTTCCATCTTGGTCAATTGTCGGCAGCGGGGGGGTGAAATAAATGTATTTTTCATCAACGGCATTTTTTAAATTTTTGGTTGGAAACTCTATAGCCGATAGCATTTCCATCGCCTCATCATTTTGGACGAGTGCCTGCAGCATATGAAAAGGTCCAGCGACTTCATGGCCCAGCTTCTTACGGGTCTGTATGGCACTTAAAAGTGTTTCATAAAAAAGTTCAGCGTTAATTTTATGTGTCAATGCTGATTACTCCCTGTTTTATATTTGCGCCCATCTATAATGAGGCTTTTGGCCGCGGTTAAAGAACTCGGCTTCTCTTTATGTTATCCGGCGTAGAGTTCTCTAAATTGGCGCCACTGTGCTTCACCCAACTTTACGGGCCAAATATTAGCCTATATCCATTTGTGGGGCGGCAACATCTGGCGTGTTGTCGTTTTGCGCCTGTTTTTTCGCAGCAGAGGCAATTCTGCGTTCCAGAAGTTTTTTGGCATCCATAGGGCGCACTTTTTTAGCGGCTTCTATGGGCTTATCGACGCTGTCCATTGTGAATGTCTCATCTTCATCGACATCAATTGTTATGGTGGCATTTTTCAGATGGCCATGCAGAATTTTATCGGTAAGAAGAGCTTTAATTTCCTCATTGATAAGCCGTTTCAGCGGTCTGGCACCCATGGCGGGGTCATAGCTTTTCTCTGCCATGGCGTATATGGCTTCGGGTGTGGCGTCAAAGGTAAGATTGTGGCTTTTGGCTGCTTGTAGATGGTTCATTTCATCCATCATGACATCGGCAATTTCAATGATATTTTCCAGGCTTAATGGTGAAAAGACGATAGTGCCATCGAGACGGTTACGAAATTCTGCCGAAAACTTTTTCTTAATCGCCTGATCGTAGCTGGACTGTGCTGGGGCCCCTGTTCCATCGGCGACTTGCACAAACCCCATGGATTGACCGGCACTGGCAATATTTGCGCCAACATTGGATGTCATGATTAATGTAATTCCGGTGCAGTCGATAGTCTCACCCATGGCATCGGTAATGCGCCCGGCATCCATTATTTGCAATAAGACGTTAAAAATATCGGGGTGGGCTTTTTCAATTTCATCCAGCAATAAAACGGCATTCGGGTTTTCGGCAAGAACATCGGTTAATTGACCGCCTTGATCAAAACCGGCATATCCCGGAGGCGCCCCAATGAATTTAGACACGGAATGTCCTTCCATAAACTCACTCATATCAAAGCGTACCAATCCGACATCCATTAATTGCGCTAGCTGATTGGCAACTTCGGTCTTACCCACACCGGTTGGTCCGGCAAACAGGAACGAACCAACGGGCTTGTTTTCTTCTTTCAGGCCGGCATATGAACGTTTTAAAGAATTTTGCAGGCTGTCAATGGCTGCATCCTGGCCGATAATGCGCTCTTTTAAATGCGCATCCATGGTCAAGACGTCAAATTCATCATCTGCTGCGGCATTAAAACGTCCAGAAACCCCGTCAACATCTTCCGGGTACCATATGGAGCCCTTATTTTGCAGCATTTCTTTGAATTGTTTGCTCGATATGTTGACGTTTTCGGCCTCCAGGCAGCACTGGGATTCATAATCTCCATATTGTACAACGGCTTCCAGTAACTCGACATAGCCGATATAATCACGGTTCAGGTATGTCGCTCTTTGCAGGGCTGACTGAAAAATATCGCCCATAAGGGGAGATTCTTGTATCGGGGCGTATTCTTCTTTGTTGTCCGGTTCTGCCGGCGGATTCAACTTTTTGTAATTTTTTATACAATGGCCGACATTTTCTTTTAATGCATCAAATGGAAATCCCAGATTTTTTAAGACAGTCTCGGCTTCTTCGCTTTGGGTAACGGCCGCAAGCAGGTGTATTGGCTTCAGATTCTGATGGTCACGCTTGATGGCAATGACGGCTGCATTACCGGTAAGTCTGTTAAATAGGTCGAATTGTGGCCTATGAGTCATACGTCAGTTTCCCTGTCTTTATTTTGATTTGCAAAGACCATAGGATATTTGACTTTAAAAAACAAGTTTTTTTTACATAAGCGTGCCCAGGGTTCTGTATCACTGTTATGCCGTCCTATATGACGCCTGCTTATACGCATAACAGATGACAAAATAGTGATAGAAAAATGGTAGCGGTGGAGAGACTTGAACTCCCGACACAAGGCCGATTAGATTATGTAAATCTGAAATGCGCAATAATACACTCCGCTACACATTAAATCACTTGAATGCAGCGTTCACCAAGGCCTGCGGCGCATCCTATATTTTGCATTGCAGTGCATTGTTATGATGTGGTTTGCGGTACTTTGTATTACAAACATGCGAACACGGCGCAAACACAAACGTTATTTCAGGACGCGGGCCGCTAGTCGCATTGGCGATTTATCCAATCGTCAATTTCGGATTCGATCCAGCGCGAGTTCCGGCCAATTTTAATTTGTTTCGGAAAGTCTTTTTCCTTCACAAGTGCATAAATTTTGGTTCGCCAATTGTAATTTTTTGTGTTAACAGAGCGTGCATCCATGTTGTACAACACGATAAACACGCGGTAAATACAAGGCTTATGATGATATTAAGCGTTCTAGTGCCTCAACAACCCCATCTACACTACTTCTTTTATGAGGACATAAAGCATTATCAACATTCTGTGAAATACATTCTGATACTGTTTTCTTAACTTGCTCTTTGATTTTTTTATCAAACGGTTTTCCTTGACTGGTAAAGCATATCTTTACGCGATCTGACCATTTTTGATTTCCTCTAAATTTTGGAATATCTAAATTCACCCCATACATATCCAATATTCTTTGCTTATATATTTCTGGGTTAATACAATCTTCAAATTCAGCCTCAGTCATCCCAACACATATTGTTTGTGTAAGGTTCTTTAAGCTTAAAACGTCTTCTGCTATGGCTTTGTCACGCTCTTTGTTGGCGGAGCCGTCATTATCTAAAAATACGTGATAAAGACAAAGTTGAGACTTTAGAGTTGATAACTTATAAGACAAATTCCCTGAGCCTCCAATATAATCAATTATCAATGCATTCCTTTTGAGCGCTGAGTCTAAAACAGAACTTAGAGTTGGTAAAATAGCCCCTAATGCTTTCTTATCATCAGGCCCTTCGACCACTAATGAATATCTGGCATTTGTGAGATTATCTGAAACCCTAACGCCCAAAGTGTCCCTAATACTTTTTATATTTTTTGCTTGGACTGCTTTTCCGCTATCAACAATAATATTTGATGAAACTGAATTTCTATTAACAAAAAGCGGGTTATGTGTCGTCAAAACAATCTGGTTATCACTTTCAAGAGATTCAATTATTTCCTGTAATTGATGAATTGCCCCAGGATGCAAATGAGATTCAGGCTCTTCGATAGCAATAATAGAAGCATCCTTTTTATAAAATTTGTTTTTTAGCAAACCAAGAGCAGCAAGACTTTGAACACCATCGCCTTTATGCTCAATACTTGTTAGTGTTCCATCGTCGATCTCAACATCAAAATCTCTTCTGTATCTAGTATAGCGACTATCGTCAGGCACAGTAATTTTTACATTTTGTATGTTGGGTAAAAATTCGGATAAAGGCTCTTTAATTTTATCAGATAAAGCCTCTAAAACAGGCTGTTGAAGCTCATTGATTGTTTTTAAGGCATCCTGATAATCCTGATTATCTTCAAGAGAAGATAATTCGCTAGAAAGAAGCTCTTCAATTACATTTAGTGTCTGCTTATGAGTTCTTACGGCGGGTATGTAATTAAAGGAAATTCTGCGGGCAATGTATTCTGTTATTTTCACAGATTTAGAGTTTAAGGTTTTATTGCCTCTTCCACCCTTAACAACCTGTATTTCAGGTTCATTGTTATCGCCGATGGTGATTTTTATGGGTAGTGTGCCGTTAAGATTAGATTTTATTTCTTTAGAAAACGCAGATACTTCATCATCCGTTAACTCAAACTCTAGCTTGAAAATTGTTAGTTTTTGACCTCTTCGAGATCTATGCGAAATGGGAAAATCTCTTTTCCAATCATAATAACCATCAGAAAACCTTCTTGAAGGATGACGTCTCATAATTGAATGTCCTGAATTTCTTCTTTTAGCCTCCATTGCATGGTAACTAATGGCATTCATAGCAATAGATAATGCTTTCAGTAAGTTGGACTTCCCTTCATTATTCTTGCCAACCAGAACTGTTGTGTCTGATATAGGAATATCATGAGCTTTTAAAATACTTCGAAAATTCGTAACAGAAAATTTGACTAATTTCATTTTAATCCTCTAATACAACCCCTTCTGGAACCCAATAAACGCATTACGTATCTTCGGCACGCCGCCAAGTTCTTCCGCTGCATCGGCGATTGCTTGATATTTCAGTTCTAGCAAATGCGGTAGCTTTTCAACATCCAGCTCGCCGACGCCTTCCTGAACGTATTGGCCAAGCACAAATTCCAAGAACGCCTGCAGCTTATCATCATATTCGGACATGATTCCGTCTTTATGTTGCTCTACTCGTTCTTCTCTGGATATGGGCGCTAAGGTAAAGGCAATATAGGCAAGGACATCGTATAGATCACTGTTGTCGGCTTCTATCGTACGGCCAATAAATTTTAATTGCTCCTCGCCAAAGCCCTTTTCACCCAGTGATGTAAGCAGGGCTTTTCGCGTTTCAGGCTGCCCCCATAATTTCCGCAATTCCTCTTCATCCTTGAAAAATACGGGCAGTTCACCATAGAGACGCTCGATAAAATCAGTCGCCGAGATAGGCTTGCCATCAGGGCTGTAATACATAGTGGCAGACATGTTTTGGAACGTGCGCTCTTTACCATCGGCCAGTTTGACCACGATCTTCTGTTTTGGTGGCTCCTTCGGCCCACCTACCGGGGGCTCTCCCTCGTCGTCACTATCGTCACTACCATCACCGGGCACGCGCGGCGGTTTGGCCGGTTCTGGATCAATTGGCTCGCCGTCCCATTCCGGGTCGTTAAAGTGCTCATAGGCTTTTACGAAGTCATAAATGGTGAAGTAGTCCTTGCCATCGAAGAGGCGCGTTCCGCGGCCCACGATCTGCTTAAATTCGATCATGGAGTTCACTGGGCGCATTAATACGATATTACGTACGTTCAGCGCGTCCACCCCGGTCGAGAGCTTCTGCGATGTCGTTAATATGGTCGGGATCGTCTTTTCGTTATCTTGGAATGTCTCTAAAAAGCGCTCGCCTTCTGCGCCATCATGCGCGGTAACACGGACGCAGTAATCGGGATGAGTACTGGTTTTTATTTGATTAATATAATCGCGCACCATGCGGGCATGGTCTTGCGTGGCGCAGAAGATGATCGTCTTTTCATTCTGGTTCATCATGTCCATGAAAGTGTGAACGCGGTATTGCTCGCGCTCAGGAATTTCAATGATGCGGTTGATCTCG
Source organism: Micavibrio sp. UBA2638 (assembly GCA_002359735.1). Lineage (GTDB taxonomy): Bacteria > Pseudomonadota > Alphaproteobacteria > Micavibrionales > Micavibrionaceae > UBA2638. The sequence goes on along the minus strand of DENS01000019.1, from coordinate 90,597 downwards.
CCTTCGGTATAGCGCTTGCCTTCCTCGATTTCGCCTTGCTCAATATCATCATCGGAGGTGTAGACGTATTCATCAATCGTGGTGGCAATTTGCTTCACCTTAAATGGCGTCAGGAAGCCATCATTGATCCCCTCCTTAAGGGAATAGGTATAAACCGGATGGCCGAAATAAGCATATGTATCAACATTGTCTTTACGCTTGGGCGTAGCGGTAAGACCGAGCTGCACAGCCGGGGAGAAGTACTCCAAAATCCCGCGCCAGTTGCTTTCATCTTTCGCACCGCCGCGGTGACATTCATCAATGATGATAAAATCGAAGAAATCGGGCGGGTACTCGCCGAAATACGGTGCGGGGTTGCCGTGCTCATCTGTCCCACTCATGAAGGTCTGGAATATGGTGAAGAAGATGCTGGCGTTTTTTGGCACGCGGCCCGTCTTTTTTATCTCACTGGGCTTGATGCGGGCGCGCATATCTTCATCAAAGGCGGAGAAGGAGTTATAAGCCTGATTAGCAAGGATATTACGATCGGCCAGGAATAAGATGCGCGGGCGGCGGGTCGGCTCGCGGCTGATATTCCATTTACTGTGGAACAGCTTCCAAGAGAGCTGGAACGCAATGCCCGTCTTTCCGGTTCCGGTGGCGAGGGTGAGTAAGATGCGGTCTTTGCCCTTGGCCACGGCCTCCAGCGTCTTTGTAATGGCGTTGTGTTGGTAATAACGCGGCTGCCATTTACCGCCGCCATCTTCAAACGGCACATCAGCGAAGCGCGCGCGCCATTCATTCACATCGCCATAGGTCAGGTCCCAGAGCTCTTGCGGCGTGGGGTAGCGGTCGATATATTGCTCCTCCCCCGTTACCATATCGATCTGATAGATTTTCAAACCGTTGGTGGAATAGGCATAGCGTGCCTGCAGCATTTCGGCGTAGCGTTTGGCCTGCTGCACGCCTTCGGTGTCGCCCTTATCGCGAGCCTTGGCTTCAATGACGCCCAGCTTATGCCCCTTATAGATCAGCACATAATCGGCTATATCTCGTTTTGCGCGTTTACCTGCCCCCTGCAAGCGACCAAGGGTAATGACCTCATGTCGCACGGCACTTTTTTCGATGATGCCCCAGCCAGCGGCTTTAATGGCGGGGTCGATCAATTCGGCGCGGGTATCAGCTTCGGTGTAGGTTTCTCTCACGCCGCATCCTCCTGCATCTGCCCCGCCATATCCGTTGTTAATTCCCCGCGAAACGCCTTTTGTAGCAGCGATTGTTTGAGTTCGTTGAGGGCAGTAAGTTTTTGTTGATAAATACTATTTAGATTTTCTTTATCAGATATGATTTCACTTATAACATTTAATAGCTTTTCCTGCTCACTTGGTGGTGGCAATGATATTTTTAAATTTCCAAGAGCCTTATTACTTAAATTAAGCATAGTTGCCCCAGAAGCTATTTTTGTAATTTCATCAATATAATAATTAGTACTAAGTAACAATGATAAGAACGGCGCTAAATTACCTTTCTTAGGTCTAATTATAAAACAGCCTGTACCACATAACCATCCATCTTCAGATTTGGTAACAGCAGCACACCGCCCCATATTTCCTCGTCGGCCAATAACAATATCACCCTCCTGTAAAAGATAACTACTTAGCCTTTGCAAAGCTTCTGTATTAACCGTTTTATTCACATCAGGAGTAATTTGTCCTCCGTTTATATGGGCTGGATTAACCAAAGGTGTGCCGCCTACAATATAATCCGATTTGTGCAATAAAGAGCCAAATGGACCTGTTTTAATTTCTCCACCAATTGAGGACAAGGTACCTTCAATCCACTCTTCTTCCGGCTTTGTCAAAATGGTGTTTAAATAACTCTCAAAAAGTTCGCGGGCGGAGGCGAGGTTTTTTTCGGTATTGGCGATGGCTTGATCAATCCCCGCAAACGCCTCATCCAATATCTCGACAATCCGTTTTTGTTCGGGGAGTGTTGGAGTTTTTATAGGAAATTTTTGAATATCACCCTTTGAAATAAATGGCTGGCCAGCGCCCCTCTGCGGCAGTTCGACAAAGTTCAGAAGATAGAATAGAAAAAATGGGTCACAACGGCCTTCTATAGGAGTAAGAGTTATTGTGTTTTTGATTGCAGTAAAGTCTTCATTAGGCATGAACATTCGCCCACACTGAGCACCAATTGCAGATAGAACAGGGGTAAATTTTTTATGTTCTGCATGACTCATTCTCCCGTCACACCCTGCGGCAGAAACCCCTAAGTACTGACCGCCTTCAGTATACGCCTTCTTAGTGAGGCTTGTGTTACCCCAATCAACAACAGCGATATCTTTTATCGTTGTCTCTTGCCATTTAGCTGTCACAGCATCCCCCTTATATTTTGCAGGATGTCTGCGCTTTCGGTATCAAGGGCGATGATCTCGGCGATGATGTCTTCCGGCTCACGCAGCGGCGCTTCTTCAGGCGCATTGGGGTTTTTGACGGAGAGGTCAAAGGTGCTTTGGTCGATATCGGCGATATTCACGCTCCACGATTTATCGCTGTCGGCGAAGGTCTTTTGCTTTTCGACAAAGTCCTTAAGGTCATCATCATTTAGCGGGTTGGTTTTACCTAGGCTGCGGCCCGGGTCGAGCTGGTAATACCACACCTTGCGCGTGGCTTCACCCTTATCAAAGAACAGCACCACGGTTTTCACCCCAGCGCCAAGGAACGTGCCCGATGGGCAGTCGAGCACGGTGTGGAGGTTACAGCTCTCCAGCAGTTCTTTCCGCAGCGCGGTTGAGGCGTTATCGGAATTGGATAGGAATGTGTTTTTAATGACTACGGCTGCGCGGCCATGTGCCTTTAGGTACTTGATGAAATGCTGCAGGAAGAGGAACGCGGTCTCGCTGGTTTTGATGGGGAAGTTCTGCTGCACCTCCGCCCGCTCCTTACCGCCGAATGGTGGGTTGGCGAGGATGACCTCGAACTGGTCTTTGGGTTGCACGCCGCGCAGATCTTCAGACAGCGTATTGGTGTGCAAGATATTGGGCGCATCGATTCCATGCAAGATCATGTTCATAATGGCGATGACGTAGGCGAGGCTCTTCTTCTCCTTACCATAGAATGTCTTGGTTTGCAGGGTTTCATATTCACTGGTGGTCAGGTCTTTACCGCGTAGGTAGTCATGCGCCTCGCATAGGAAGCCAGCGGAGCCGCACGCGCCGTCATAAATGCGATCGCCGATCTTGGGCTTTACGACCTCGACCATCGCGCGGATGAGTGGACGCGGCGTGTAATATTCCCCGCCATTACGCCCGGCATTGCCCATGTTTTTGATCTTGGCCTCGTAGAGGTGGGAGAGTTCGTGCTTTTCCTTTTGCGAGCGAATTTTGAGCTCGTCCATATATTCCAACGCATCACGCAGGGAATACCCGCTTTGGAATTTGTTTTTGATCTCGCCGAAGATCTCACCGATTTTATATATGATGGTGTCGGGGGAGGAGGCGCGCTCTTTAAATCCCTTTAAATATTCAAATAAATTATCATTAACAAATTGTATTAAGTCATCGCCGATTAAGGCCTTGTCATCGTCCAGCGTGCCATCGGCTTTCTTAGGGGCCGCCCATGTAGACCAGCGGTGCGGCTCATCAATGATAAATTCGTATTCTTCGCCTTTAAGCTGGGCCTCCATTTCGCGTTCTTTTTCCAGATCATCGAGATATTTCAGAAAGAGGAGCCATGAGGATTGTTCGGTGTAATCCAGCTCTGTCGTGCAACCCGCCTCTTTCCAAAGGACGTTGTCGATATTCTTGAAGGTTTGCTCGAACATGTATATCTCTCTATGATTGTAATTTGCCGTTATTATTAAACATACGGCGCGTTTTGGCAATGATTATGGGGCATTATGATGAGTGATCCAGAGTTTTGGGATGAGATTGAACAGCAATACAGAGAGATACAATCTGTTGTTGGTGACATTCGGTTTCCTGAAAAAGAAGATATTCAATTGTATCAGCTAGGCTTTCAAATCAATGGAGTTTGGCCGAATGAAGACCCTAATAATCGGTATCACCATTTTTATTATGCTCAGCCAGAAAAGAGAATGACGGAGGTTATCCCGCATTTGGCAATATTGGGGCTATATGTCCCCAGAGCATACAGAGATGTGCCTTTGATAAAAGAGCTACAGAGCAGTAATACATTATCGATTGTGACTGCTGGCATTAAGACCCATGATAATGGGCCTGAATTTATAAGCGCATGGGGCAAATATAATTTTTCGGCGGCGAAGCTTATGAGTTTTATGGCCGCGTCTGATATTGATGCTCAAGAGCGAGCAAACGTACATAAGAATATAAGAAATCTAGCTGGTAAATTTATTTTTGCATTTTGGATGAAAAAACACTGGATTGATGGCGATAAATCGAAAGAAGAGGCTAGAGACGATTTGCATGAGTTAATAGTGTCCGAAAGTAACTGGTTAGATCAATTTCCTAAATGGAAAAGGGAAGCGTTAGAGCAATTGGAATCGGAAGGGCAAGCCGGCATTGCCTCAACATACTCAGAACTAAGTAAAGATACAATTTTATCAATGGTGTCTTTAGCGTATGAATTCTCACAAGACATTGAAATATAAAGGAAAATAACCCACGAACCCCTGGGGTTGAGGGAGGCGCGTTTGGCAAAATAGCATAGAAATAGGCATTAACTTTAACAAAAAAGGAGAAATGTCTATGACTATAGATCAAACTAAACCACCTAATGAATTTCCTGAGTTATTCACTGTGAAGCAGGCAGCGAACAAAATAGGAATACAATACAGGGCTCTTTTAGAAGCTGTGAACCAAGGTGCCGTCCCACATTACCGCTTGAACAAATCAAGGCGTCTAGTCGACCCGAGCGAAGTCTTGAACGTCATGAAATGTGATGGAGGTGATCATGATTAAACTCGCCGAAAATCCATATAGAACATGGGCACCAACTTATCGTGATCTTGGCCTTGTGCCGCTGCCCCTCAAAGATAAAGCCTGTAAGGAAACTGGGTGGCAAAAGGACTTCCCGCCTGAACGTATAGATGAGTGGATTGAGAGGTGTCCCGATTACAATATCGGCCTTCGTATGGGCACTAATCTGCCCGATGGCACGCGACTTGGGGCGCTGGACATTGACCACGATGCCTATGTCGATCTAGGCAAAGCCATTTTGAACGATCCGCAATGTGGCCGGATAGGCAAGAAAGGTGCGGTATTTTTTGTGCGTTATCAACATTCCATCATGAAAAATCTGAAAAAGAAGAAATTCAGGGTGAAGGGCGAACACGGCGAAAATTATGGCCAAGTGCTGGAGCTTCTTTTTGAAGGCACGCTTTGCGTAATCCCGCCAAGTATCCACCCGGAAACGGAAGCACCATACCGATGGATTGGCACACCACTACATGAAATCAACTTTAACGACTTACCTTTAATTGGAGAATAACCATGCAAAAAACATACATTAATATTGGTCTGATTGAGACTGCTTTTACCAGCGACCGCTATCCATTACTTTTTAGCGGGATGCAAACTGATACGCCCGCTTTCGAAATGGTGGGTCAACTTGTGCATCATACACAGGATGCTGAGTTGATAAAACGTATCATTATAAGTGGTTTACCTGCTGATTATGAGCAGGGAAATGGTAATACCATTGAGCAACTTGATGATAAAATCGAGCGTACTCTCGCCCAAGGGTGGCACGAAGAAAAGCCAGTAAATGGACCTCCGAGCACTGTTGATAATCTTATGGCGTTAATGGAGGAACATAATTGCGGGCTGTTTCATGACGCTTTCAAACGTACTTATATCTCAGTCAATGATAACCGTGTTCGCCGTACTTATCTGCTTGGCTCTACCGCAGCAAAAAGATACTTACAACATCTGTATTACCTAGAATACCGGAAGCCAATGAATTCGCAGAATTTTAAATTAGCCTGCGATATGTTGGAGGCTAAGGCTTTATTCGAAGGTGAAACCAAGAAAATTTATTTGCGTGTTGCTGGTGATATGGGCCGGGTTTTTATCAATTTGGCAAACGACAAAGCGGAAGTTGTGGAGATTGATAAAAGTGGCTACCGTATATCAACAGATAGTACCGTTACATTCGTCACCTCTCCTTCAATGTCTGCTATGCCAAATCCCAAGGAAGTTGATAATGCGCTTGGCCGTTTTAAAGAGCTCTTAGGGCTTGACGATAAACGTTATGCGCGCGTCTTAGGCTTCATAATTGGCGCACTGAATCCGCTAGGCCCTTATCTATGCTTATTGGTCGAAGGGGAGCAGGGCAGCGGGAAGAGCTTCCTTACCGAATGTATCAAGACGATCATAGACCCTTCGCTGGCCATGAAAATGCGCCTGCCAGATAATGAGCGAGATCTCATGATTATGGCGAGAAGCACGCACGGGATGTTGTTTGATAATGTTTCGAGTATAAAAGGCGATATTTCTGATGCTCTTTGTACCTTGTCAACGGGCGGCGGGCGCATGACGCGGAAACTCTATACCGATGATGAGATGGCTATATTCAACGAGATCCGGCCATTCATTCTAAATGGAATTGCAGCGTATGCTACTAGGCCGGACCTTCTTGATCGCTCGCTTTCTTTATCACTGGAGGCAATGCCAGAGGAAAAAAGACGCGGTGAGCATTATATGCGAGAAGAGTTCGAGGTCTTGTTACCGGGTATTATGCATGAGTTATTTGAGATCATCTCCTGTGCGCTTCGCAACTTTGAAACCACAGAAGAGCCAAAGGGCGTTAGGATGACGGACGCGGCTCGCTTCTTGGTTGCCGCGGAACCTGCAACCAATTTGGAAGCTGGCTCAATGCTGAGCGCCCTTAAAGAAAGTCAGAAAGAGATCATTGCGGAAAGCCTATCCAAGAACTCTCTGGCAATGGCCATTATTACTTTCGTTGAGAACCGTAAGCGCTTTTCCGGTAAAATGAATGACCTCTTACGTAAGCTTTCTACCGAAGGTGAAGTGGACCGTTATTTTCCGAAGACTGCGGCCCATTTGTCCCGGGATCTGTCGCGTTTAAAGCCTGCGCTTAATAAAGTTGGTATTATCGTAGACTTTCAACCGCGCACCAACACAGGCCGCGCCATAGAGCTTTATGCCTCTGAGGACTTCGAAACAGGGGAGATTGTAAGCGATGTGGACACCACGCAAAAAAGGGGCATTCCGCGTCCTTTAAAATCCGGCATTAAGATGTGACGCTTATGTAGATAGTGACGCTGCCTTAGGCACCCTTATAGACGGTGTTCTCTCGGTAGCGTCACTATCGTCATGATCATCACTCTCCGTACGCGCACGCGAGGGAGACACCCTAAATATTGTGCCGAATATCCGGTTTGTGTTAAAATTTATCCAATTATATCAATGGCTTATATTGAGAAGCGAGAGTTCACATGCACACGACTATAACAAAGCGACAGACGAAATCCAAACACCGCGACGGGCGGGTTAGCGTTCATGATCGCTATGTTTTGAATTTCAATGACCCGGCCACAGGTAAAAGGCGGGAGCGCAGGTTTAACACCCGTAAAGAGGCGATGGCCGCCCAGCAGGAATTGCTGTGCAATGCCGATGTCCTTAAGCGCAACAAAAGGGAGGCCCCGACGCTGGGAGAAGCTGCAGAATATTGGTTGCAGAGCAAGGCGGGCACCGTCAATGCCTCGACGCATAAATCCTATAAACAGATTGTCGAGCATTGGATTATCGGCCCGGCCATTAAGGGCACGCCCAATACGCGGCGGTATTACGGCCATAGCGGCGCGCGGCCCCCTACCGATTTACTGGTGCCCATGCTTGGGCCCAAGGTTAAAATAGATGAGATCAGGACCGCGGAAATCCGCAAATGGTATTTACGGGTGCAGGATATGGCGACGCCCTATGTTGCCCGGTGCGCTCGTAAGGCGCTATCCTCGATCTTTCGTATGATTGAGGAGGATTACGATATCCGGCTGGCGCGCATGCCGACCCGGGCCGGGAAAGCATACCGCCGGAAGCAACGCGAGCTTTTGACCGAAGAGCAAATGCGAAAGGTCTTGGGCGAAGCGCAGCGCGATAAACGCTGGGGCGTTTATTATGCCTTTGCCTTTATGACGGGCGTGCGACCCAGTGAGATGCTCGGCCTGCTCTGGAAGGATGTGGATCTTGATAAAGGCGTTGCCCGTATTTGCCGCGTTCAGGAAAAGGATGGGAGCCTGCGGCCCTTTACTAAAACGGATGCCGGGATGCGCGAAGTGCCGCTTAATGGCTTTCTGCTTAATTTGCTGCGCGAATGGCAAGAGCGCTGCCCGCACCATCATGGCAAGCTGCACCGCGTTTTCCCGGCTCAGGGTAACCCGCAAGGACGCAGCAGGCCGCCCGCGGACGGTTCGGACGGGGCTTTGCTGCTCAATAACTATCGCAACCGTGTTTGGTATCCGCTTTTTGACCGGCTTGGCTTACCCCGTATCCAGCCCTATGCGGCCCGCCATATGGCGCTTTCATTCTTGCAGGCGCAAGGCGTCGAGATCGGCATGGTGGCGAAGGTCGCGGGCCATGTGAACCCGCAGATCACGTTGCAATATTACACCCACGCCGTGCGCGAATGCGGCGACATGATGGACAAGCTAAGCGCAGCCTATGGCGTTTCGGAGCGATTGGCCGATACCGGGACGGGGGTTCAAATATGACGAAAGCCCCGTTTCTCTTCGCTTTTGTTGTCCATATTGGCTTGTGTTTGCGCCTGTGTTTGCAGGTTGCATTCAGGAAAGGCGATTTATCATGAAGGTCTATATCGTTATGGAGGGCGAGGGTATCGCCTGCCCGCAAGACCCGGTAGAGCTATTCTATGGGGTCTTTTCGTCCAGAGAAGCGGCCACGGAGTGCATGGAACGCCACTGCAGCTATATGAGTAGCTTCGGCTGGTCTGCGTGCATCGGAAAGGACGGGAAGGCCACAGACAAAAACGGCAACGTTTACTTCCAGATCGTGGAATGGGAGCTGGACGCATGCCGGGCGGAGACCTGGATATGAAGGCCCGGCGCGCTGGATGTTCATCAAGCTATGTATATACGGAATGGGTCGCCGAGCGCGCGTTATGGGGTGACATAGTATTGGCTATTCGCGCCTTGCGCTGGGGGACCCAGAAACAAGCGCCGCAAGATGCATTTTTTGACAGCCGCCCCTCCCCCCATAATTGGTTGAGTTTCGCTGACGGTGTGCAGATATTTCGAAGAGGTTATTTCTTGGTCTGGGAAATAATGGCCGCCAGATCAACATCAAGCGCCTTGGCGATTTTAAGGCAGGTTTCGAGCCGCGGTTTACGCTTTTCGTTCTCGATAAAACTAATAGTCGCCCGACTCAGGCCCGTTTTCTCGGCGAGTTTGTCATGCGACAAGCCCTTTTCGATCCGCACCGCCATAAGGTTGGACACAATTTTCGCCGCAAGTTTTTCTGACTCCTCGTCTCTCATAACTAAGGATAATCAGACACTTGCGCAAATATTCATACGTAACTATAGTAATGAAAGCTCAAGGAGGTTGATATGCGCTTTTTACTCTTGATCCCTGTTTTATCATTGGCTGCCTGTGCCGGGGCCCCGGTCGGTTGGGGCGGTACCCATGAGGTCACGCTTGCCAATGAGCGGGCCATCTCAATTATCTATGACCCCATGGTCGGAGGGTATGCTGCGGCGAATAAAGCTGCTACGGCCCATTGTATGAATTATGGCCGCAGCCCGGTACCTACAAACAAAGTTAAAAACGGCGTTTTGACCGAGCAGGTGTTCGAATGTCGGTAATCAAAGAATATCAGGTTTTGGCCGGAGCTATATTAATCACACTGGCGATTTTCATTTATGCGAAACAGCCGAAATATGATTACGTTACAGTCGGCTCCTTTAACATAGCCGTTTTTAAAGATGGTCGTTTAAAGCGCTTTTGCAACATTGGGCTGGATAATTGCTTTTTTAAACAAGGTAACGAATTTTATTCCCATACGCTTAATCTCAAAGATACCATTGATAATACCGAGAGAGAGCAGAGAGAATGGGAGCAAATGAAGCGAGAAGCTCTGCCCGGAGCTTACGATTGATTATTTCTTTTAAGACTGGCCGCCCCTTTTTGGCAGTTTGGACATTTGCGGATGTATATATCACATCCGTTTGCGCCGTAGTTTTCTTTGCAATTTAAGCAATACATTTTCCAAGCCTTGGCGCTGTCATGATTGCTTATGTATCCACCGCTTTCATCAATAACCAATTGGTTATTACGATTTACAAAGCCCGGCTTGGCGCATTTGTTGATTGTTTTTCTCATATTCTTGCAATTCATAAGATTCGAATGGTAAATAAATTCTACTATAGATGTTAGCCGAGTAAATGAATTCTGAGAAATTACAAAATATAAAAGAAGTTAAAGGAGCTCTTGGAGAAAGCCGTCTTGAAGCTCTGAATCTTTTGTATAGTAATTTGAGTGGACAGCCGCCGAGCGTAGAAAGGACCCGTTTTCGTGCAGATTTTGCTCAGCATATAAATGACCTAGAGTATTTAGAACAAACTGTTCATCTTATTAAATCCGATAGGGGAAATCAGTATTATAGATTACGCGTCTATTCACTGCCGCTAATTGATGATGACAGTGTGCGTGAGCTGATAGACTTAATGTGCGAAATTTATACCTATTTACAAAATTTCTATAGGGAGCATTTAAATAAAACTGTTCATGTAGAGAAAATTATTTCGGCAGTCGATGCCACGGAACACGATATCAAAACCGCCTTATTTTATATGATTGATGCCCATGCTGTTTGGGGCGGTATTTCCGATGGTTTTCCTTATAAAGAAGCTTCTTATATGCATATTTCTGAATCGGCTTTACTTAAAGAAGATTTTTACGAGGTTTTGGACGACTATTACCGTTGGCATTTTATAAATCCTAGAAAAGAAGTATCCGAAAACAACATAAGCCGTTTATTTAAAGTTGATAAATCAGAAAAATTAAGATTTTTTACTAGTGGAGATATTGGCGGTCATCCAGCCTGGTTTGACAGATTAGGCGATACTGAAAAAGCGCTTGTTATTGAGATTGATCAGGCCCTTTCAAATGATATGCATGCTTTGCCAGTAATTGGTGTGCGGGCCCTATTGGAAAATATAATGATCCCCATCGTTGAGGATAGAGGAAGTCTGGAAAACAAATTAGATCGTTTTATCGAGGCCGGCTATATTACAAAAGAGCAGAAGGCCGTTTTATCACCGGTTTACCACGCAGGTAGTGCCGTGATGCATAGATCTTATGTTCCTTCACCACAGGCAACTAAAGTCTGTATTGAAGTTATAAAACACCTTTTGCACGGTATTTATATTTTAAAGCCTGAAGTTGATAAGCTGCAGGATGAAGTGCCTGCTAGGACGATGAATAAATAAAGGGGATTGTAATGTTAGTTGGCGTGTTGCTTCGGCATTTTAAAACTTATTCAGGTATTAATTATCTTCCTATTACAAATAAAGAGAAGTTTACAGCTTATGTAGGTGAAAATGGGGTAGGTAAAAGCTCTATCCTAGAAGCATTAGATTCTTATTTTAATAATAAGCCATGGGTGATTAATCATGTAGGTAAAAAGCGTGGTACAGACTTCGAAAACGCCCCCTTTATTGCTCCAATATTTGCTATCAAGAAAGATGATCCTCAGTGGAAAAATAAAAATAACTTTATCATTATCGCTGATAAAATAGACGCTGTTTTACGTGAAGACAAACTGTTAAAAGAGCCTTATTTCAAATTCTTAGAAAAATTAAAAGAAATTTACCATTCGGATAAATATTGGTTACTGCTTCATGCACAATATCCTTACAATGCAGAGCGACATTCAGATTCATTAATCCCTATTGCGACCGTCAATAATTCTTATGGGGAAAAAACTCCCCATGACAACAGAAAAAAAGAACTATCAGATTTTAAGGATTTTATTAAAGGGGGATACGAATATATATACTTGCCTGTTGAAATTAATGAAGCGGATTTCACTAAATTAGAAAATGAAGGAATGCAAAAGCTTATTAGCGACGAGTTAACTGACTCAGTTAGCAAAGCGATCGAAGCTAAAAGTACTGCAAGAGAAATAAATAATAGATTGCAGTCTTTTCTAAACGACCTGCATAAAAAATTAGAGCATTACGAATATGATAGAGCTACAGGCCGCGCTAACAATTTTACTGAGCGAATATTAATGGATAGTATAATAGCTTCCTACTTTAAGACTAAGGAACTTGTATATAATGATAAAAACTATAAAACTCCTATCCGAGATCTGAGTGCTGGAGAGAAAAGAAATGCTATAATATCAGTCGCGAGAGCATTATTAAGTAATGAAGCGAGCACAAAAAAGCATATAGTTTTCGCAATAGATGAGCCAGAATCTTCGTTGTATGCAGGGAATTGTTATAAACAATTCCAGTGTTTAAAAGATATGTCTGAAAATGCTCAAATTATTATTACAACACATTGGTACGGTTTTTTACCTGTAATAGATGAAGGGCGTGCGCATTTTCTTACGCGAAGTGAGCAGGGTCGAATTCAAATTGATACCCTTAATTTACGTGATCCGAGACGCGATATTAAGGGGTTGAAGAGTACTGGTGCAGGCATTCCTTTTGATACACGTTTAAAAAGCATTAATGACTTAGTGCAGTCAATTGTATCGAGTTTAATGGGCAATGATTATTATAATTGGATCGTATGCGAAGGGATTAGCGATAAAATTTATCTGGAATGCTTAATTGGTAAGGGCTTTTTGGAGAAGCATAGAATTTTAATAATTCCAATGGCGGGTCATTCCGAGGTGACAAAACTGTATAAACATTTATGTATTGTTAGTTCGGAGGGGAAGGAGCTTATAGTAGGCAGAGTATTTTGCTTAGTAGATACTGACAATCCATTACCTGAATTTGGAGATCCACCAGAGAACAAATTACCTGAAAAGATAGTCCATAAAAGATTGCACTTAGATCGATATTTAGATTATGGGAGTACAATACTTACATATAAATCAGGGGCTACTAAAACTGACCCAACCGCAATTGAAGACATGTTGAACGCAAAAGTTTTTAAAGATGCTCTAAAGACCTTTGATTTAAGTGACGATGTGTCTTTTACATTCGACTTGAATGAAAAATATAATTCTAAAAGCAATTTATCGGGATGTGCATTTGAGCTAACGCCTAAAGAGCAAAACGAAATTAAAGAATTTTTTAATAAAAATAATGGAGCTATGAAGGAAAAATTTGCCTCACATTATTGTGGTTTTAGTATTGAAACAAATCAAAAAGAGTTGGAGTGGGTAAAAGAATTCAAGAAATTTTTTCTAAATAAACAGTAAACCCGCAAACACGGCGCAAACACAAGGGGTGATGGGTAAATTTGATATCTCGAAACCCGCGGTTTTCTGGGGGTTTTGGTAGCGGTGGAGAGACTTGAACTCCCGACACAAGGATTATGATTCCTCTGCTCTAACCGGCTGAGCTACACCGCCTAATCGAAAGGATTTGTGTCAAATTGGCATCCCGTACGGGATTCGAACCCGTGTTGCCGCCGTGAAAGGGCGGTGTCCTAGGCCTCTAGACGAACGGGACGCATGCGCTTTCGCTTGAGACAGTGTGTTATAATGCGTTTTGAGGCCAAAATGCAAGTCTTTCTTTGCAAAAAAATATTTTTTCTTGTGCCGCAGGAGTATTTTGACGCCAAATATCCGGCCTCGTGGGAATTTGGGGAAAAAGGTTGTCATTATGCCGTGGTATTTTGATTGTCCGGAGATAGCCATTGTTCTAATGCTTCGGCAATATCTGTTTCCTTGAATGGTTTATTGATGTAATCGTTCATACCGCTGGCCAGACATTTTTCCCGGTCGCCGATCATGGCATCGGCTGTCAGGGCTACAATCGGGACGCCGCGCATGTTTTCATGGGCGGCTTCGTATTGGCGAATGCGCTTTGTCGCTTCGAATCCGTCCATTTCCGGCATTTGACAATCCATAAAGATCATGTCAACGGCGTTGTTTTTGTATTGATCAACCGCCAGTTTTCCATTTTTGGCGGTTATGACGTTCACACCAAATTTACTAAGTACTTTTTTGATGACGATCAAGTTCATATTCATGTCTTCGACAACCAGTATGGTTTTATCCGGGTATTGTTTTTTGTCCGCTGATGGCGGTGTATTATCGTCGAAAGCAGCAGTAACATTGTGCCGCGTTATTAAAGGTATATCTTTAGTCCCGGCACGGATATTGGTTACACTTTTGTTTATGGCCTCTATAATATGATCAGGTCTGAACGGTTTTTTTATATAGGCATGCAGCCCGATTTCTTTTAATTCGGCATAAGGTCTGTTTTCCATGGCGCCTGATACCATGATAAAGGCGGTATTTTTGCATTTGTCAATTTTCTTTAGCGTTCGTACCAGATCAAGGCCGTTCATTTCTCCGAGCGCATAATCAATCAGGCACACATCGTAGCAGTGATCTTGCGCTTTTATGATTTCAAGAGCTTCTTCGGCGTTAATTGCAATATCACTTGTCATGCCGTGTCGATCAAGTGTGGTTTGTAGCATCATGCGGGTGAGCGCGTAATCATCAACGATCAGAACCTTCAACGTGGATAATAGTTGATGATGGGCGTTGCCTGCTTTGTTTGTGTCGGCTTTTTCCAGTTTTAGATTGAATATAAATTTGGCGCCCTTATTTTCTTCACTTTCAATTCGAATTGTTCCGCCCATCAATTCAATTAGTTCAGAGACAATCGTAAGGCCCAGACCTGTCCCACCATATTGGCGCGTTGTTGATTCCTCGGCCTGAGAGAATTTTTCGAATATCATGGTTTGTTTTTCGGCCGGTATGCCAATGCCGGTGTCTTCTATGCTGCACTCAATATTGCAAATACCTTTGCGCGTGTGCTTGACCTGAATGCCTATAAGAATGTGGCCGGACGAAGTGAATTTAAGGGCATTGCTGATTAAATTGGCAAAGATTTGTTTGATGCGCACAGGGTCGCCGATAAATTCCTCTGGCATACCCTCTTTGGTATTTAACAGCATTTCAATGCCTTTTTCACGAGCCTGAAAAGAGTAAAGACTGGCCACTTCTTGCGTCAGGTTTAACAGGTTGAAATTCGTTTTTTCCAGAACCAGTTTTCCGGCTTCAATTTTAGAAATGTCAATAATGTCGTTGATGATATTCAAAAGGGTCTCGCCAGAGGTGTTAATGGCTTTGACCCATTCTTTTTGCTCCTCGTCCAGTTTTGTATCCATGAGCAACGCCGCCATGCCCAAAACGGCATTCATGGGCGTTCTTATTTCATGGCTCATATTGGCAAGGAAATCACTTTTGGCCCGGCTGGCTTCTTCGGCATTTGATTTGGCGATCCGTAATTCTTCTTGCGCTTCGAATTTTTGTGTAATGTCTTCAATAATACCAAGCAGAATGGATGGCTCGCCATCGTCATCGTAAATGGGCACTTTTATGGTATGGGCGATGAAGGTTCCATTGGGCGTGGTTAGTGGTTCTGCGTCTATTTCTACATTTTTGCCTTCAGACATAACCTTGATGTCGGTTTGTCTGAAAAAATCGGCCTGTTCTTTTGGCCAGTGGTCGTAATCATTTGTGCCGAGCAATTCTTCTGCAGGTGTAGAGAGTAAATGTTCTGCGTGTTTGTTTAACAAGCTGAATGTGTACTCTCTCTTTGCATCTTTTGCGAATATTCCCAGTGGGATATTGTCCATCAGGCGCTTTAGGAATACGCGTTGCCTGTTTTCGTATTCTTGTGACAGTTCCAGCGCTTTTTTATAGTTATTCTGCTGTTTTTGCCAGTTCTTGAAAGAGTTCCAGGTAACCCCCCATACGATTAAAAGAATGATTATCGCAATGGGGGATAGATAAAAGCTGAGCTTGGCATTATTGAGTGTTGCCTGAATGATTGATGTCCGGTTGATATTTAATGCTTTGTTCAGATCATGCACGTTGATGTATACGTTCAATAGATCAAAATAATGGTTGCTTGGCTTGGCTGTGTCCTGCTGTGTGGCGTGAAAACTTTCTGCGGCCTCAACGTTTTTATGGATCAGGGTAACAATGTTTTCATCGGGATTTGTCTGTAAAATATTTTTTAGGGACTGGTTATACTCGCTTGATAGTTTCTCGTAATGATCAATCGTAATACTTTTATTTCCTAAAGCGTGATTGTGCAGAGCCTTCAATATTGCGTTTTCAAACTCTTCAATTTGATCGCTATCACTTTTCGTTCCTTGAATTTTATTCACCTGCCGTTCTAACTGCATAGAGATCGTGTAGATGTCGCTGCTGATCCATATGATGAAGATGATTGAGGCAGACAACGCGATGGCCAATATTTTATAAGGTGGGCTTTGTTGTGATGTTTTGGCCTTTTGCATTTGTTGCGCGTACATAATCAAAATAGAGGTCGCCATGATTAACCCTGTCACCAGTGCAACGGCCAGAGCCAGTTCGGTGAAACTCTGACCCGGCGCATACCGGCAATCGGCATAGGGGATAAAGACGGCGGCAAAGACGCCCATATAATGCATGCCGCAGATTGCGGCGGCCATGACCAAGGCGGCAAGGCTTTGCCAGATAAGAGCATTTTTATTGGCCTGCATGCCTAATCTAATAAAAATTAACAGCGCTGCAAAAGATGCGGTGATGGCAATAACGACGGATGCGGCAAAATAAAGCGGTTTATAGACCAGAACGGCGTCCATTTCCATGGCGGCCATTCCCGTATAATGCATGCCGCATATCCCCAGCCCCAAGAATATGGAACTTAACGTTAAACGTATTGGGGATGTCGTTTGAAGGGCTGCGGTTTTAAGAACCCCTGCGGCCACAGCAATGGCAATGACCATTGATAATATTGTGATGGCCGGATCATAGCGCATGGCCATATCCATTTTATAAGCCAGCATGCCAATAAAATGCATCGACCAGATCGCACTGCCTAAGGTGCAACCTGCACAGATTAAAAGCAGTCGCTTGATGTTTTTTTCTTTTGTTTGCCGAACCTGATTTGTTAACACTAACGCAGATAAAGCGCCGAGAAACGCAATGATGTATGATAATGCAACAAGATGCAGCAGATAGTCACCGGTTTCTGCCACGGGGGGCGGCGTGGTGAAAATAAAAAAGCTGTTTTCGTACTGCGCCGCATACATCGGAACGATTTACCTGAAACTCTATTTAATGTTGTTTTTTACCTACACTAAAGTATAGCGAATAACCGTTAATGAATTATGGATAGTATGCCGCCATACAATCGTATTAAGGGGATACCCTCTCCTTTTTGTTAAGAAATTTGTGCTTATAATGAAGGGATGCCAACGCATAAAAAATGTAATGACGTAGCCGCATTCGATAACATTAGGTGAAAAATGAGTTTTCAGATTGTTGAAAATAATGCCGAAGATATGCTTTTTGCCTCCATTGCTCAGGCGGAAAAACAAGCATCTGAGAGTCAGGAAAAACTCGAAGATTTACAATTTTTGCAGTGCCGTTTTTTCCACGTCGATGTTCGTCTGGATATGTCTGTTATTGAACCAGTACTTGATGACAGTGATGATATTGATGATTGCTCTGTATATTTTTGTAAGGATCATGATGTAATATTTCGGTGGGCAGGTAAAAACCGGGCGTTTCGTGATGCATTATGTGATGCCATCGTACAAAAATATGGTCAAAACATTCAGCCGGTTATGGCCTATGATGATTTCTTTACGGATTATGATTTGGTAAATTCACGGGATCAATTAAAAGCGGAATGTTCGCGTAAATTAAATAAAAAAACCAAAAGTAGCAGAGAGCTGGCAAGATATTTAACGGATAATATTTTGCTCGATACATTGCGAAAAACGGTGAAATTGACCAGCATGCAGCGTTCGTTTCACACATCCCCGCATATTTTGATCGTGGAGGATCAAAAATTTTCACAGAAAATGCTGACCTCTATCCTTAAAAATTACACGTGCTACGTTGCCGATAATGTCGGGGAAGCGCTGGTGCTTTATATGGAGAAGTGCCCGGATATTGTCTTGCTCGACATTGAGTTGCCGGGCTTGAGCGGTCATAATTTTGCAAAGATGCTGGCCCGTATTGATGATGATGCCTATGTCGTCATGGTAAGTGCCAATAAATACGAACAAGATGTAAAAAACGCGAAAGAGAATAAAGTTCGCGCCTTTATTACCAAGCCCTTTGAAAAAGAAGATATTATTGCGGTTATAGAGAAGTTTCGCAGCAAAAAATCACGAAAGGTCTTTTAGTATGGGGAAATGTGTTGATCTTACAAATCTGCGTAATGCAATTGATAATGATCACGAGTTGGAGCAAGAGCTTTTTCAGGAATATGTAGAGTCATCCAGTGCTTTGATCAGTGATTTACACGCCGGACTGGCTTCACCGGCAGGCAACGAAGATTGGCGTAAGGCGGCCCATGCTTTAAAGGGGATATCTTTGAATTTGGGGGCCAGCGCCCTGGGGGAGTTGGCTATGGCTGCTCAAGATGCATTTGAGGCCGCGGAAACAGAGAAAAGTAAAATGCTTTCCGATATCAGCGAAGAGCATGCCAGAGTTCTGGCCTTTCTAAGGGATGTTTGAAGAGATCTTCATTACCGCGATATACAGGGGTTCCGAAAATCAAACAAGGACGGGTTTATTATAGAATTTTGGTAAATGGCGCGCCCGGCAGGATTCGAACCTGC
>DENS01000019.1:13403-71518 GCA_002359735.1 Micavibrio sp. UBA2638 | reverse complement strand
GCAGGATTCGAACCTGCGACACCTGGCTCCGGAAACCAGTGCTCTATCCCCTGAGCTACGGGCGCTGATGTTCTAATTAACCATAGAAGCACAGGGGCGACAACAGAAATTGTTTATAAACCGGGTTCCAATGGATTGGCAGCAGTGGCCGCATCGTGGTTTGCCGCCATTTCCGCATTGGCTTTCTTTTCCTCTTGGGGGGCCGTTTCAAAAACGATTGTATTATCGTCTTTTGAGCGTGTGATTGTGATTTGTTGGTTCGTGAGTTCCCCTGCCAATATCATATCGGCCAGTCTGTCTTTAATTTCATTGTCAATATAGCGTTTGACAGGACGGGCGCCCATGGCTTTGTCATAGCTGGCCTCAACAATGGCCGCAATGGCCTCCGCGGTTGCTTTGAATGTCAGGTTATGGTCGTGTGCGGCGGGAAGGTCATTCATTTCATCAATGAATAAATCGGTAATTTCCATGACGTTTTCTTTTGTCAGATAATCAAACGTAATAATGCCGTCCAGACGGTTACGGAATTCCGGCCTGAAAAATTTATTGATGGCTTCTTGTGAAGCGGATTTTTGGTCGTTGGCTTGATCTTCTTCGTTCGGGTGCACAAAGCCTATTCCTTGTGCGGCGGTTTTGCTGGATAGGTCAATGACACCGGCATTGGTGGTCATGACGATGGTCACGTTTTTAAAATCTACGGTATTGCCCTGGTTGTCTGTTAGGTGGCCTTCGTCTAAGACCTGTAATAAAATATTAAAAATATCCGGATGCGCTTTTTCCACCTCGTCCAGCAACAGGACACATCGTGGATTTTCTGAAACGGCATTGGTTAAAAGCCCGCCTTTATCATAGCCAATAAGTCCTGCGGCCGAGCCAGTCAGATTGGAAACGTTATAATCTTCCATATATTCACTCATGTCAAAGCGAACGAGGGGGATATTGCGAATGGCCGCCAGTTGTTTTGCGACCTCGGTTTTACCGACGCCGGTTGGTCCGGCAAATAAATAGGAGCCGATGGGCTTATTGGCTTCTTTTAACCCTGCAAGCGCCCGTTTTTGTGATTTATGCAGGGCGTTTATTGCGTCTGTTTGCCCAATGATACGCTGCTGCATGATTTTATCCATGTTCAGAATATCGGCATTATCGTTGGCGGCGTCGGAAAATGATGTTTGTAATTGTGTGTTTGCTTTCTTTTGACGGCGTGATGGCTTCCATTCGGCTTTATCTTCCAGCAAATAACGGGTGACGGCTAGTTTATCCTCAAGTGCAAGATTATGGTGGGTCAGGCAGTAACGGGAATCATCATCTCCTAAGTCGACAATGGAATTAATGATTTCCATGTAGCCGACATAATCGCGTTCCAAACCTGCCGCAATTTTTTGCGAAGATTTACGCATCTGATGGATGTTATCGGTAAGGGCCTTTGTTTTTGGATTTTTTTCACAGGACAGTGTAACGGGAACGTATTCACGGGCCAGATCTTCGGTAATGGTTTTCATTTTTTCGAACGGGAAATCCAGACCTTCAAAAAACTTCCGAGCCTTGGCGTCCCGTACAATGGCGACTAGAATGTGAAACGGCTCAACCACCCGATGGCCTTTATCGTTGGCAATGTCAGTGGCGGCGTTTAAAAGTTTATCAAAAAGCTCAGCATCAGCAATTTTTTGCATGGTGGTTCCCTAATATTATTATATTTATTATTTGAAGCACATTAGTAAATTCTCACGTAAAAAGCAAGAAGTTTTACATATTCTTTAGATTGAGGCTGTTTCTTAGCCAATGATCGTTGCTGTTATATTAGGCAGCGGCGCTGGTCAGTTGCAGAAAAACATCTTCCAGATCACTATCTTTAGTCGAGATATCGGCAATACCATAGCCGCATTTCTGGATGGCACCTATCAGTCCATCAACGTTAAATTCACCGGGGCTATAGCGGAAAGTTACACTGCGCTTGCCGGATTTTTGGCCGCCCAGATTTATCAATTCTGATGGTATATCGTCGAATGGGCGATCAAGGCGAAAACGGATTTCTTTGTTGTTGATGCGGGAAAGCAGGGTTTCCTTATCTTCGTCGGCAATAACTTTTCCGTGATTGATAATGGCAATGCGGTCACAGAGTTCTTCTGCTTCTTCAAGATAATGCGTTGTTAACAGGATGGTGACCCCTTTGGCATTTAAGGCGCGTACATTATCCCAAAGTGCCTTACGCAGTTCAATATCCACACCGGCGGTGGGTTCGTCCAGAACCAGAATGGGCGGGGAATGGACCATGGCTTTTGCGATCATGAGGCGGCGCTTCATACCGCCGGATAATGAACGGGTATAAGAGCCGGCTTTATCGGCAAGGCCCATTGTTTCCAACAGCTCCATCGAGCGTCTTTCTCGGGCCGGGACGCCGTACATCCCCGCCATTAAATCCAGAATTTGCAATGGCGTAAAAAATGGATCAAATGTAATTTCCTGAGGAACAATCCCGATTGATGCTTTGGCATTGCGCGGATTGGTATCAATATCACGATCCCATATCTTTACTTGCCCTGATGATTTAACAACCAGCCCGGCCATAATATTGATGATGGTGGATTTTCCTGCGCCATTGGGGCCTAGCAACCCAAAAATTGATCCGCGCGGTATGTTAATTGAGACATCATCCAGTGCCATTTTCGGGCCGGCCTTGCCAGATGCTTTATAGGTTTTACTGAGATTTTTTATTTCAATAGCATTTTTCATCATGCTTTTGAATTAGCGCATTTTAAGGCCCAGTCAAAGTATTTTCTATTGGGGGGCGCATTTCGTCTTCATAATCCAGTATAATATCCCGTACATCAAAGAAATATTCGCAAAATACTCTGAACTCGGCATATTCACGCCTTCCCGCCTCTAGCGTTTTGGGTTTGTTGACAAAATTGTTGATGATGGAGCTAAAGAGCCTTTCTCTTTGTTCGCTTTGCGGCGTATTGCTAAAGCGTGGTTCCAATACATTAAAGGCGCAATGCGTGGCGGCCTCTAACTCTTTGAAGTTACGGGCATTGCCGATATCGTCTGTAATACTTTTATAAAGATCGGCTGTTTTTTTGCTGACCAGTGTGCAGCCAACGATGTCTTTGAACTTTTGTTGGATAAGGTCTTTCATGCCACGCAGGTCGTGCATATTATTGCGCATAGCCAGGGCAAATTCAGTGGCTTCAATGGCTTTTTGACCCAGCCAATCGGCATGCCGTTCCTCTAGCTGGCCTTTATAAGGGTGGTGCCCCGGAGCAGCGTTAAATCCGGTGAAATCCGCAGTCGTGGAACCATAGTAACGCCCGTTATAAGAGTATAAGTTGTTTAGTGAAAATGTCTTTTTGGCCGTTTCAAGCGACAATAGCGCGGAATTTTGAATATCATCCTTGCGCGGTTGCTTGCTCATTATGTGCGGGTTTGCATGCGCGCACACAATAAAATTACTGATTAAATGCCCAAATTCGTGTGCAACGGCCTTAAGTGCGTAGCGGCGGTCCGTTGTGATATAGCCCTGATGCGTATTAAAGCCGTATATCAGACCGGCTGATTGTGCTGGCGTTTCCGTATTGTCATTGGCCGCTCGGTAAAAAGCATGCATTAACCCTAAAAATTCTTTTCCGTTTTTATCCGGCTCGGGCGCTTGCGTATAATTTTCTTCAATTGGGTCCGGCATGTCCCAGATTTCGGCCATTGTGCGCATGAAACAACGAACTACATACTGTTTGTCTTCATCGGCCTCTATATACGGTAAATCAAGTCTGGCTGCATCGTCTTTATTCAAAAACGCAGTTATACCATCCCCAAGATCTTCGTTGATAATGATGCGCGCGGCCAGTTCCTTTACGCACACAGAATGAAAACGTTTGATTTCTTGCGGAATATGCAGGCTATATACCAGCTTTTGGTGCTGTTCGGGCTTGCGAAGCAAATCAATATCCATATCCTCAATGCATTCAAGCAAGAGGGTTTGCATATCTTCGTCCATGGCGCGAAGGTCATCAAGCGTTGATTTCTTGAGAAAATATTCAATCGCTTCTTCGGCGATATCGTGAATGGCCGGTACATCGGGGTGAAAGGTTGAAACTTTGTGTAATCCCGCCTTGGTCTCTTTTAAGCGGATATTCAGAAAAACGCCGGATGTTACGTCCTGATGTGTGGCCAATGGTTTCTTATTATACAGTTTTGATAACGCATGAATCTGCAAGATATCGGCTTCATCCAAATCTTTGAGGTAATTGTCTTTCAATGCCGGAAATTTCGGCAATATAACAAACAGGAAATGGGCGACAGGATGCAAATGGCTTTCCAATGCCTGTTGAAAACCGGCAAGCCCGCCCTGAAATTGCAGGCCGTTCTGGGTATGGTAGTTGTATATATTGCGGACTTGTTGTTCGTCCGCTTTTATATCCGTGTCCCTGTTGTGCATTTCAGATTTATACAGGAAATATATATATTATGTCCAGAAAAACGGCTATTTCTGATATTTGAAATCTGCATCCTGCCCCAGATAATCCAGAACGCCATCGCCGAGTAACCATTTTTGGGCCTCAGGATTGTCCTTAAGCTGTGCGTCCCAAAAGGCAAGAGCCATGACTTTTATGATTTGTTCATGCTTTTCACGGTTCGGGTTTTTATCCAGTTTCCCGCGTGTCCCATTATAGACCATGTGGTCGGCCCCATGTTTGATCAGTAAGTATTTTTCCGAGTGACCTGTCTTTTCATAGACGGCCAGCCTGTGCGTGTAATCGGCGCCGCCAATGGGAGCATCATCATCCGTACCCGTCATATGCAAAAGTGGAATTTCAATGCTTTCATATATGTTGATGTCATTTAAATCTACGATTTTATCCAGTAAATGGTCCGCCACAGGAACCGGGCTGTATAAGATGCCGGCTTTGATGCGCGGTTCCAGCATGCGCGTTATTTTATGGTCTGCATCGGCAAACATTTGGCCAGCGGCCACTTGTGTTGACAAGGCGCCAAAGGAATGGCCTGACATACCGATATGGTCAAAGTCCATATATTGCCCCGGGTCTGTATGTTCTGCCGCCCATGGTTTTAATTGATCAAGAAAAAATGGAAGATCATAAAAACGGTTGAGCGTTGTATGGCGCGAAACTTTGGCTTTGCGAAGAATATCCCAGGGGTGCCCGTCCTTACCCTCCCAAAGAGAGCTATCTGTCCCATGATGGGTCAGGTGACAGACGACATAACCATGAGAGGCTAAAAACCGTGAAATAAAACCGGCGCCGTTATGGTTGCCGCCATAACCATGCGACCATATGATAATGGGTAGTGTTTTCTGGTTGTGCTCAACGGGATGATAGATTTTAAAGGGAACGATGCGGGTTGTTCCATCATCGTTTTGACGTGTTTCATCAACAAATTCCCCACGTTTTAACAGGACTTTAAAGGGTTCTTTGTCGGGGGATATGTCTTTGTTCCATAGCATATGGTTTATGTATCCTTTTTTGCTTTTTTGTCAAAACTGATTATGTGTTTATCGGTAACAACCAGCATGTCATATCCGGTTTTAAGGGCGATTAATAAGGCCAGCGCCCATATGGGAGCGCCCAGACTTTGTGCCCCTAGGCCGCCAAAGATAATGGTGACATGCAAGATCACTATCCGGCCATAGGGTGAAAACATAATGGTCTGGGGTAGTCTTGCATCGCGGCGATCGGCGATAATGTTTTTAATCCCTTCGGTAATAACGATCATTAAAATTCCGGCCATGGCGATGCCAAATCCGGCCTGATTATGATCAAAAATATAGGCTAGAAGATAGGCCTCATTTTTGCCTATATCAACCGGCCCTTCATAGAACAGCTCAAACAAAATCATGCCGTGCCCAAAACAAAACATACCGTAATGAACACAGAAAAATGCGATTTTGAATAAGGTGCCTATCAGCATGACAAAGCCCCAGCTTGCCGCGCTCATGGCCATACGTATGGCTGTAAAAGCACCGATCAGGATATTTTCCGCCCAATATAGGTAGAATATATCGAAGAGTGACCAGTCATAAAATAAAACACCAACCGCAGGGGTAAGGTTACCAATGGTAACCGCTATCAGGGAAATATAGAGATGGGGGTTGGATGGTGGTGCCGATGGATCCAAGGTTTCGGGCACCTGTTATTTTTTGCGGAATTTATCCAGTGAAACAACTTCGCCGGTTTTATCGCCGCCACCGCCGCTGCCACCGCCGTCATCATCCGGCCCGTCACCGTCAAAGGCATCTAAATCCGCCTCGGTTAGTTCATCGCCCATTGGCTGGAACTGTAAAGCGAAATTCACCGACGGGTCGGCAAAAATGGAAATGGCATTCATGGGAATGACCAGACGTTCCGGAACGCTGTTGAAAGAAAGGGTCACGCGCAGAAATTCATTATCCACTTCCAGATCGGAAAACTGATATTGTAATACGATTGTCATTTCCCCGGGGTAACGTTCATGCAGGTAATCTGGGATATCGACGCCAGGATAATCTGTTAAAAACGTGATGTAGAAATGATGATCACCGCTCAGGCCATGCTGAATAACCTCTTCTACGGATTTTCTAACGACACCGCGCAGGGCGGTCTCTACCATTCTGTCGTAGCGTAAAATTTCATCGTCATCAGTCATATTTGGTTCTTATTTGCTTTAAGGTTTGTGTATTTTTGATATTGCGCATGGCTGTTTTATTTGTAAACGGCCAAATGCCACAATGCAAATCTATTTATAATATCATACAGAACGAAACACGAGCGTACAATGCATCAGATAAGAAGTTTTACACTCTTTGTAATGCCGGGCTCGCATTTATCATCTGTTTGAACTTATCCGAAGAGGCGACTTTGTCCAGAAACAGAGGCAAAATAAACAGGAGCAGGCCAAGGATATAGGGCCAAAGAATGCTGTGGAACCTGTAACGTTCCGGTATGGTTATTTGCCCGCTTCGGCCACGATTTTGGGCCTTGTTATACCAGACGACAAAGGGCCATAGTGAAAGCAGGCCAGTGATGATGATGGCGGTTTGTGCGGTGTTGATGGCCATGGGCAGTGCCGCATTGATGATTTGTAATCCCCAAAAGCTGGTCAGAAAAACAGCAATTAACAATGCCCATAATGCCAGTGTCAGAAAGCAATATGCGGCCACGCGTTTTAAAAACAGCATAAGATTTTGCATGATTGGGGGGCGTTCCACCCCCGTATTGACAGTCCTAAGTTTTAGATAGAAGGCGAACGCGGATAGCGTTAGTAATACTATCTCGGTCAGATAACCACGTAGATCATAGGGGTGATCCGCAATTTGGCGCATTAAAGATGCCAATATGACCGTAATCAGTGCGGCTTTAATCCAGGGAAATATTGTATGAAAGGCATTGTATCCATTGTATTGTCCGCGTGCGATAGAGCGGCTCCAATCGGCAAGGCCAATATAAAGGGCGCTGCCTAGCGCATAACAGAGTATTAGCGCTATAAACGGAACATGGGCCAGAATGTCGGGCGGGGCACTCATATTCAATAAGATAGGGCAAGAATTATATTTCGGGAAGTCAGAAATGCCAGCTGAGGGCGTAAATAAAGTGACGGTTTCTGTTGCTAGGTACCGCCAAACCCCACCTAAAGGCATTAATCAATTAGGAATCATGTAGCTTTGCTAGACGCCCAATTAGGCGGCTTTGCGTACGTCACCTTCAACAACTGTGTTGTCGTTGGCTGCTACGAATGCAACATTATCGTTTGCATTTATGAATTTAGCCCGGTAACGGCGGATACAATGCCGAACGTCGCCACATACCTTTACTACGCGTGTCGATCCTGTTTCGGCCCCGCCGTCTTGGTCCTGCTCTTTCGAATGATTAGAACCAAAATGGTGGAGCCGCCGGGTACTGCCCCCGGGTCCACGAACGTCTATTCCGTACAAGCGTGTAACGTCATAGCTGACCGAAGCCAGCATTAATAATATAGGGCATATATTTTAAAAAATCCATAAAAACTAGGCGTTTGCCTTGATTTCACAGAAATTTTCCGTGTTTTACCGGCAAAGTCTTGCCTTTATAGCGGGAATCCAATCATTATAGCCAAATAATACATACAAGGAGAGGTAAATGAAGCAATATCTGGATCTGATGCGCCATGTTCTGGACAATGGTACACAAAAAGATGACCGCACCGGTACGGGAACCCGTTCGGTTTTTGGGTATCAAATGCGTTTTGACCTGTCTGACGGGTTTCCCTTGGTGACCACCAAAAAATGCCATCTACGTTCGATTATTCATGAATTGTTGTGGTTTTTGAAGGGGGATACAAATATTCAGTATTTAAAAGATAATGGTGTGCGCATATGGGATGAATGGGCCGATGAAAATGGTGATCTTGGCCCGGTCTATGGTGAACAGTGGCGGGCCTGGAAAACGGCAGATGGTAGAACCATTGACCAGATCAAAAACGTGGTTGACCAGATAAAGAATAACCCCGATAGCAGGCGTCTTTTGGTCGTTGCCTATAATCCCGGCGTGGTGGATGAAATGGCCTTGCCGCCATGTCATGCGTTTTTCCAGTTTTATGTGGCGGACGGTAAATTGTCCTGTCAATTATATCAGCGCAGTGCAGATATCTTCCTTGGTGTTCCCTTTAATATTGCCTCTTATGCCCTGTTAACGATGATGATCGCCCAGGTTTGCGGCTTAAAGCCAGGTGAATTTATTCATACGTTGGGGGATGCGCATCTGTATTCTAATCATATTGAGCAGACGAAGTTGCAGCTTTCGCGTGATCCATTCCCGTTGCCGGAAATGCACCTGAACCCGCATGTGACCGATATTTTTGATTTTAAATTTGAAGACTTTGAATTGGTCGGCTATCAGGCCCATGATCATATCAAGGCCCCTGTTGCGGTATGAGTATCAAAACCACCATAATCGTTGCTATGGCGCAAAACCGTGTGATTGGTAAAGAGGGCACATTGCCCTGGCATATTCCGGCCGATTTGAAACGATATAAAGCGCGTACGCTCGGCAAGCCTCTGGTGATGGGGCGTAAAACGATCGATTCTTTATATGAAGAAGTCGGAGGCCCTTTGCCGGGGCGCACCAATATCATCGTGACGCGTCAAAGCGATTATGTCGCAGGTGATGGTGTGATCGTGGAGTCTGATTTGAAAACGGCGATGGATAGAGCCATGAGTGTGGCAAAGCGTGATGGCGTTGATGAGGTCTTCGTAAACGGCGGGGCGCAGATATACGCCCAGGCACTGGAGATGGGTTTTGTCAGTGATCTTGATATGACATTAATCCATGACAATGTGGACGGGGATACCCAGTTTCCCAAGGTGAACTGGGACGATTGGCGTGAAGTCTGGCGCGAGGATCATGAGGCTGAAGGGGGCAAGCCCGCTTTTAGTTTTATTCAATATACAAAAATATAGATTTTGTCCATTTTGGGCCAATAATTACGTTTTTAAACGGGTGCTTATCTCTTTTGCGATGACGTCGAATTTTTTCGCATATTCGCTCTCCGGGGCTGATAAGGATGCCGGAATTCCCTCGTCACTATTGATCCGTATGCTCGTATTCAGGGGGATGTCGCCTAGAAATGCCGTTCCTAGTTTTTTGGCTTCTTTTTGTGCGCCGCCATGGCCAAATATATGCTCTTCATGGCCGCAATTGGTGCAAATATATGTGCTCATATTCTCTATGATGCCTAAAACAGGTACATTGGTTTTGCGAAACATTTCGATGCCTTTGCGGGCATCCAGCAAGGCAATGTCTTGCGGCGTTGATACGATAATGGCGCCGCTTAATTTTATTTTTTGCGCCATGGTCAGTTGCGCATCGCCTGTTCCGGGCGGCATATCGACAATTAAATAATCCAGCGGGGTCTCTGCTGTGCCCCATGCAACATCACGCATCAGCTGAATAAGTGCGGATTGCACCATAGGCCCGCGCCAGACCAATGCTTTTTCTGGTTCAATCATAAACCCGATTGACATCACTTTTATGCCGTGTGCTTCCAGCGGTATAATCTGGTTGTTTTCGTCGCTGGCCGGTTTCTTGCCATCCAATCCCATCATATGTGGTTGGCTGGGGCCGTAAATATCGGCATCCAGTAGCCCCACTTTATGGCCATTTTTGGCTAAATTTGCGCATATATTGGCCGTCACTGTTGATTTTCCAACGCCGCCCTTGCCAGAGGCGACGGCAATAATATGTTTCGCGTGGATATCGAGTGGTGGAATTTTATTAAGGCCGTGCGGGTCGGGTATATTGCTTTTGGTCGGTGCCGGGGCCACCCCGGAGGCTGCTGCTTTGGGCGTGTGTTTTGCTTCAGCTGTTAGAACGGCGCTCACTTTGTTGACGCCTTTTATTTTCAAGACAGTTTGTTCCGCGTTTTGTCGCAACGGTTCTAATTGTGTGCCCCGTGATGGGGAAACCTCTATCATGAAGATAACGGTGCCATCCCCACTGATCTGCAGTCCCTTGACCATATCCAGTGAGACGATATCGGCCCCTTGTTCTTCATCACGAACCGTTTTTAAGGCATCGATGATTTGGTCTTTGGTAACTGCGCTCATGGTTATCTCGTTTTTATCTTGGCTTTATTGCAAGTGTGGGGTTTGCTTTCTTATTCAAATAGAATATTGTTATTAGCCATAGAATATCAACAACGATCAAGAGAATTAGCTTATGTCTTGGGATAAAGAATCTGGAAATAAAGGTAACCCTTGGGGGCGTCCTGGCAATGACGCGCCAGGTAGAGGCCCAAATCGCGGTGGCGGTGGCGGCGGCTATGGCGGTGGATCGGAACCGCCGGATCTGGATGAAATGCTGCGTAAAGCGCAACAGAATTTTCGTTCAATGATGCCTGGTAATATGAAGGGCGGGTTTATTGTTGCGATTGCGATTGTCGTGATTGGCGCGCTTTGGCTATCCAGTGGTTTGTTTGTTGTGAACCCTGGTGAACATGCCGTTATCCAACGTTTTGGGGAATGGAAAACTACAGTGGCCGAACCAGGGTTGGGGTATCACCTTCCCGCACCAATCGAAACCGCAGAAATTGTAAATGTCGAAGAAATTCGAAAAATGAATATTGGCTTTTCTGAGCTGTATTCACGCGGCGGTGAGGGCAGCACGCGTGATATTCCAGAGGAAAGTCTGATGTTAACCTCGGATCGTAATATCGTTGATCTGGATCTGGTTATTCAGTGGAACATTAAATCGGCAGAGGATTACTTGTTCTCTATCCGTGATCAGGAAAACACTATTAAGAAGGTGGCCGAAAGCGCGATTCGCGAAGTGGTGGGGCAAACTTTAATGTTTCCGATTATTACAACGGGCCGTGATAGAGTTGCTGACCGTACCCGTGCAATTATTCAGGAAAATCTGGATGCTTATAATTCGGGCATTTCCGTCAAGCAGGTGTTGATTCAGATGGCAGAGGTACATCCCGATGTACAAGATGCCTTTCAGGATGTTCAATCGGCCAAGCAGGATGCGGAAGATGTGAAAAACCGAGCCGATGCATACCGCGAGGACATTTTACCAAAGGCGCGCGGTATGGCGATACAAATGCTGCAAGAGGCTCAGGCCTATAAACAATCGACGGTGGCCAAGGCAAACGGGGATGCTGATCGTTTTAATTCGGTCTATCAGGCTTATTTAAGTGGCAAAGATGTGACGAAAGAGCGCATGTATATCGAGACAATGGAAGATGTATTGCTAAATGCTCAGAAAATTATTCTGGACAGCAATGGCGGTAGCGGCGTTGTGCCTTATCTGCCGCTCAATGAAATTGGCCGTAACAGCAGTGCGGGCGCTAAAGCACGTTCAAATGCGCCGAAGCAAAACGGTATAATGGATTAGGTAGGAGATAGTCATGAATATAGGTAAGCTGTCATTGGGGCTTTTGTTTGTTGCGGCGTTGGGGCTAATCGTGGTTTCAATGTCCATGTTTATCGTGGATGAACGCGAACAAGCCATCGTTTTACAATTTGGTCAGCCTATGGGCGAAATTAATGGGCCTGGCCTACATTTTAAGGTGCCCGTTATTCAAAATGTCCGGTATTTTGACCGCCGGATCCTTTCTATTGACCCGGGGCCGGAACAGATGGTTATCTCCAGCTCAAATGTCAATAACCGCAAGATGATCGAAGAGGCCGAAGAAGCCTTGGAAGAAGGGGATATCCCCCCGATTGAAAGCGTCAGCGGGGAGCCGATTATTGTTGATACCTTTGCGCGCTATCGAATTACAGATCCGCTGCAGTTTCTGAAAACCTTGCGTACGGTCAGCAATGCCAATTCCCGTTTGGGTGATATCTTGAAAGATTCTACAAAATCTATTTTGGGTAAGACGACATTACAGGATTTGCTGTCTGATCGCCGTACTAGCGTCATGGCAGACATTCAAAAAAGCGTAAATGCCAAGATTAAAGAAGACCGGCTGGGGATATCAATCATCGATGTACGTATTGTTCGGGCTGATTTGACCGCGGATTTGCGGACATCAACGGTCCGCCGGATGATTTCTGAACTGAAAGAACGTGCGACAGAAACCCGTGCGAAAGGTGAGGAGCAGGCTCTTGAGATTCGCTCCACTGCAGAAAAAGAGCGGACAGTTTTGATCGCCGAAGCGCAGCGTGATGCCCAGAAATTAAAAGGTCAGGGCGATAAAGAAGCAATTACCATTTATGCTGATGCGTTTAACAAGGATGAAGAATTCTATGCCTTTACCCGTTCGCTAGAGGCGTATCGCGCGACTTTGGCCAATCCGGATACTCAATTGATTTTATCGCCGGATAGCGATTTCTTCCGTTACTTTCAGGAGCGGGGGAGCCGCTAGGGGGAACCGCAACGGGGTAGGTTGGTGATATGGATGTCTTTATTGATTACCTTTTAACGGCCTTTGCCATGATCTTTGTTATTGAAGGGCTGTTATACGCGGTATTCCCTGATGCCATGCGGCGTATGTTGGCTTTGGCTTTGACATTGCCCTCATCTACTTTGCGGCGCTTTGGAATCGGTATGGTGGCATGTGGTTTTGCATTGGTCGCGTTGTCGCAGATGCTGGTCGTTTGATAATTTTTGGCTATATCGGATCACGTGTTGACCCTGCGCGCGCCAGCGACTATTTTTAATGCGTAAATTTATATTCTTCTAATCAACAATAGGTAGGTACCAAAATGCGTTTAGGACTAAAAACACTGGTTTCTCTCGCGATATTAACAATGACCCCGAACTTGTTGAGTGGGGCTGCTATGGCACAAGATGCTGATGCCCATAAAGAAGACAGGACAGAAGTTGCGAAAGAGGTTTTTAAAAACGCCCCTGAACGGCCACCGGCCAGCTTTGCTGATTTGGTGGATAAATTGTCCCCGGCCGTGGTAAATATATCGTCCACGCCCAAGGTCGCCGATGCACGTGATTTTCCAGATGTGCCACAATTTCCCGATGGTTCGCCATTTGAAGATTTTTTCGAAGAATTTATGGAACGCCGTGGCCGCGGTTTGGATGCTGTTCCGCAGGCCTCATTGGGTTCGGGCTTTATCATTGATGCCGAAAATGGTTATGTCGTGACCAATAATCACGTGATCCGTGATGCCGATGAAGTGCGTGTGACTCTGTCGAATGATGAAACCATTGATGCGGAAATTGTTGGCGTTGATGAAAAAACCGATATTGCGGTTTTAAAGGTTGACCCGAAAAAGGCAAAGTTAAAGACCGTTAGCTTTGGGCGCAGTGATATTTTGCGTGTCGGGGATTGGGTTTTGGCCATTGGTAACCCATTTGGTCTGGGTGGAACGGTAACGGCCGGTATTATTTCAGCCCGCCAGCGTGACATTCAATCTGGGCCTTATGATGATTATCTACAAACAGATGCGTCGATAAACCGCGGGAATTCCGGTGGCCCAATGTTTAACCTGAAAGGCGAGGTTATCGGTATTAATACGGCGATTTTTTCACCAACAGGCGGTTCGGTTGGTATTGGTTTTGCCATTCCTTCTGATTTGGCCAAGCCCGTGATTAACCAGATTATCAAATATGGCCGTACGCGCCGTGGATGGCTTGGCGTTCGTATTCAAACTGTGACCGAAGAAATTGCTGAAAGCCTGGATTTGCCCAGTGAACAAGGGGCTTTGGTCGCCAGCATAACGCCCGATGGCCCGGCTGAAAAAGCAGGTTTGCAACACGGGGATGTCATTTTGGAATTCAACGGTCAAAAAGTTGATAATATGCGATCCTTGCCGCGCATCGTTGCAGAAACAACAATTGGGGAAACGGTTAGTTTAAAATATTGGCGTGAAGGCAAAGAAGGCACCACTGAAGTATCAGTCGGTGAACTGGAAAAGGCTGAAGAGGAGGGGCTTTTGGACAAAGAGACTTCCGCAGAGGCCAGTATCGTCAAAGTGGAGCCGTTAAATATTGGCATTATGCCCCTGACGGACGAAGAGCGAAATGATTATAACGTTCCGGGTGACGTTGACGGTGTTATGATCGCCGATGTGCCCGATATGTCCAGTGCCGCCGATAAGGGTCTGGCCGTTGGGGATGTGATCGTGGAGGTTAATCAGCAGCCGGTAAAAGCGCCGCAAGACATGATTGATATTGTCAAGGCGGCCAGCGAGGCCAAGCGTAATTCGGTATTGCTGTTGATTAACCGTGAAGGTGATGTACGGTTTGTGGCTTTGCCGCTCGCTGCAAAATAATATTGCTGCGGCACTTGTCTATTGAAAAAGCCGCCTCATTGTTCTGCCTGTGCTGCTTACGGCGCCTCTAAATACCCTTCTTCGCTTGCATTGCCTGCTCGCGCCGCGTTGGATGGCGCTGGCGGGCGGGCTGATCAAAACGATGGATAAGAAGAAGATGCGCTATTTTAAATAATTTGTTATATCTCCTTATATGACCAAGCAGAAAATATATATTGTTGCCGGCCCGACCGCGAGTGGCAAATCCGCCAGAGCGCTTGATTTGGCGCAGCAGCATGACGGCGTCATTATTAATTGTGATTCACTACAAATTTATGATGGTCTGCCTACTCTGACCGCCCAGCCGGACGCGGCGGATCTGGCAAGCGCGCCACATAAACTTTATGCCCATCTGCATCCAAATGACGTGACCAGCGCCGGCAATTGGCGAGAGTTGGTGGAGCCGCTTATCCATGATGTGCTGGCCACTGGTAAAACACCGATTATCTGCGGGGGAACCGGATTATATATTAAGGCGCTAACGCAAGGGCTTTCGCCGATACCGGATGTCCCTGATGCGGTGCGCGAACAAGTTGTACAGAGATATCAAGAGATGGGACCGCATGAATTTTATGCCGAGCTACAGCGGCGTGATCCGGAAATGGCTGCGCGTTTCCATGTGAATCATAAGGCCCGTATCATTCGGGCAATGGAGGTTTTGGAGGCCACGGGACAATCTTTGGCGCAATGGCAAAAGAGCAAGCGGGCAAGGCCGCCCGATGATTGGCGGTTTGTTACCGAAATCATTATGCCCGTGCGCGAGGAGTTGTATCGCCGATGTAATACCCGCTTTGAAGCCATGATAGAGCAGGGCGCGCTGGATGAAGTGAAAGCATTTGCCGCGCGGTTGGACAAAGGAGAGGTTAATGAGGGCGTGCCCCTGACCAAGGCTTTGGGATTTGATTTTTTACGGCGCTATCTGGAAGGCGGGATAAGCCTGGATGAGGCCATTATGCTCTCGCAGGGGCAAACGCGGCGTTACGCAAAACGCCAAAGCACCTGGTTTCGTAATCAGATGTAATCTAGCCGCGCGAAACTTTACATTCGCTACGGTTTTATGGCTCATTTCACTATCAGGCAAACAATTCTATGCAGGTAAACAATGTTGCCCGTATAATGGGCGCTGTGGTGCCTAAAGGCATTTTTTCGCCTATCTTTCGGGACTTTAGTGTTTTTTATATCCTTTGCAGTATTTTTCTTGTGTTTTTCGGGTTTTTTCGCTGGAATCTGCTTGACTCTGACCCCGGTACTATGCGTAAATAATTACATTGAGAGCATAAAAAATTACACATTAAGGCTCATCCAGATAACTGGAGGGTTTTAAGCGGACAAACGAGCGAGTAAGAGTGGTGTTTTATTGGCTTCATGCTCAAACAATTTAGATCATGATGATCCTATTATTGCGTTTCCTTGTATCCAGCATCATTTAACGCTGGGTTTGCGGGGAGCGCATTAATTTTATTCGTCTTAATTTTTGTAATATTATTACGTTTTATTGTTATTTTGTGTTTTTTTGTTTCTTTGGTGTTGACGATTTTGTATTTATGTTCCATATATAAAATTATAAAAGAAACAATGTTTCGAAAAAGGTTCGGTCAGACACTGGTTTGATCTGGATAACAAACGAAAGTTTAGATGGTGTAATTGTGGCTGGAAGATAAAAAATTATCAAAAGCTACATAAAGTTAAAAAAACGCGATCCGTGGAGAAGCCGGTTAATCTCTCCAATCATTTGTAAAAAACGGCTTACTCCCGGCGCGAATTTTTATGTGGGATAGCAACATGCTATATTTTGTTGCACTTGCGAATTAAATAACTTATGGATGTAGGTATGAATTTGAACTTTGTTAACAATATTGTAGGAAGTCTCGTGGTACTCGTGAAGGAGGCGCTGCGACGCTAGGCTATATCAAGTCAGCAAAGATCAGCGCCCCGAGCAATACCAGCCGGGGTTTTTTATTTTTAACGTGTTATGAAGCATTAAAAGGAAAGAAATATGAGCACGACCGAAGCCAAGCGAAAGGCTAGCCAGACACATGAAAAGAAGCCGCAAGCCATGACTGGTGCTGAAATAGTAATTCAGGCCCTTATAGATCAGGGCGTGGAACATATTTTCGGGTATCCGGGCGGTGCTGTTCTTCCGATATATGATGAGATATTTAACCATAAGGATGATATTCATCACATTTTATGCCGTCACGAACAGGGATGCGCGCACGCCGCAGAAGGCTACGCCCGTTCAACCGGTAAGGTCGGTGTATGTCTTGTGACATCCGGCCCGGGGGCAACCAACGCGGTAACGGGGCTAACTGACGCCATGCTTGATTCCATTCCAATGGTCTGTATTACCGGCCAGGTGCCAACATTCCTGATAGGGACCGATGCCTTTCAGGAAGCCGATACTACGGGGATTACGCGGCCCTGTACCAAACATAACTATCTGGTGAAATCTATCGAAGATCTTGCGGCCGTCATGCATGAGGCTTTTCACGTTGCGCGCTCCGGTCGCCCTGGCCCCGTCGTGATTGATATTCCCAAGGATATCCAGTTTGCCAAGGGCATGTACAAAAATGCCAAAGATGATGTGCATAAAGGGTATAATCCGAAAACCATGCCGGACATGGATGCCATAGAGGCCGCAGTTGATTTGATTGCCCATGCCAAAAAACCCGTTTTTTATACGGGCGGAGGCGTTATTAATGCGGGGCCTGAGGCTTCGCAGCTATTGCGTGAATTTGTGCGCGAAACCAATATTCCGATTACCTCTACCTTGATGGGGCTTGGCGCGTATCCGGCACATGACCGTCAATGGCTTGGGATGCTCGGCATGCACGGCACGTATGAGGCAAACTGGGCCATGCATGATTGTGATGTAATGATCAATATCGGCGCGCGGTTCGATGACCGTGTGACTGGCCGTATTGATAAATTTTCT
The DNA here is from genome assembly GCA_002359735.1 of Micavibrio sp. UBA2638. Lineage (GTDB taxonomy): Bacteria > Pseudomonadota > Alphaproteobacteria > Micavibrionales > Micavibrionaceae > UBA2638. Next base: position 53,849 of record DENS01000019.1, on the reverse strand, counting down.
CCGCATTCAACGAAAATTCATGTTGATATTGACCCGAGCTCTATCAATAAAAACGTACAGATTGATATTCCCGTTGTCGGGGATGCCAAGGAAGTTTTAAAGGCTATGCTGCATGTCTGGCGCGCGCGCAAATATAAAATGGATCAGGACGCCTTGGGCAAATGGTGGGAGCAGGTTGAGATCTGGCGCCGTAAAAATTGTCTAGCCTATAAACATGATAGCAAAATTATCAAACCGCAATATGCGCTGGAGCGTTTACGTCATTTCACGGAAGAAGACCCGCGCGATACCTATATCACGACAGAGGTTGGCCAGCACCAGATGTGGGCGGCGCAATTTATGCCGTTTAATGACCCTAACCGCTGGATGACGTCCGGCGGGCTGGGCACAATGGGCTATGGGTTTCCGGCCGCCATTGGCGCGCAGGTGGCGCACCCGGACGGGCTGGTTGTTGATATTGCTGGCGAAGCCTCTATCCTAATGAATATTCAGGAAATGAGCACCGCCGTACAATATAAATTGCCGGTGAAAATTTTCGTCCTGAATAACCAATGGATGGGTATGGTGCGCCAATGGCAAGAATTGCTGCATGGTGAGCGCTATTCCAATTCCTACACGGAAAGCCTGCCCGATTTTGTGAAATTGGCCGAAGCCTATGGCGGGGTTGGTTTGCGCGCAACAAATCCGGATGAGCTGGATGGCGTGATCGAAGAAATGCTGGCCGTTACCGACCGCCCGACCATTGTCGATGTTATGGTGGATCAAAAAGAAAACTGCTTCCCCATGATCCCGTCCGGTAAAGCGCATAACGAGATGATCCTCTCACCGGACGCGGCGATGTTTGATAAGACGCTGGTATGATTTATTATAGGCTGTGCCATCTGGCCAGCCCATAAACTGTTTTAACCTATATCCCGTACGGGTAATTGCGTTTCGTTCTCTAAGTTCGCTGAAAGTTTTTGTTTCATCAGAGTTTTAAAAAGTTGGCGTTCCTGTATATCTTTAAAGAAGGGGGAGTTTGTTAAATTTTCAAAGAACTTTAAACGAAAATGATCGTAATCACAGACATTTTCATTTACTCCGGATTCAATTATATTTTGGCCTTGTGTCCAAAAGGATGAGTGCAGTTGATTTGGTATCATTTTGTTATTTACGTATAGGTCCGAAAAGGAAATTCTAATATATTCTGCCTTGTCCGTTAGTTTTTTTAGGCCTTTCGGCTTGTCGCACAAAGTAAAGTTCTTTTGATCATTTTCTTTTAACTCGATTACTCGTTCGGGTCTAATCTGTTGTATAACGTCTCCAAGCATTTCTAAGTCTTGTCGAATTCGGGGCTTTATGGCCTCAAATTCGGCATAACCAGAATTAGGCTTATCAAAGATTTCACTGAGTTTTTGTTGAGACATTTTAGTTTCCTTGACTAATATATAATAAAGATATGATTATACATAATGCATTTGCTTGTTTAAGTCAAGTTTTACGTAATATTAATTTTTTAATCGAAATTAATAATGGGTACGCTGTCATCTGTTTTAGGCGCGTGAGACTTTTCACCGCTTGTAGTGCAATGCTCGACCATCTCTCCGTCAATAAAGTCAAAATGGCAACTTGTCAGGGCGCTGTTGGCATAATATGTCATAGCGGCGGCTAAAAAGGCGCCGCCCAGCCATTTGGGTATGCTTGAGCCGTCTTTGCTGATTTTCTCGATGACTTTGGGGTGGGTTGCGGCCACAATCGCGGCGGCAGATCCGCCAAAGGCGGTCATGTGCAATAAGCCCTCATTTGTGGTCGGATCAAGATTGATTGGAACCGGAACGCCGCTCATGGCAAGTGCCCCGCCAACAATACCGACAGTGGCAACGGTGCAGCCCGTCACCGCGCCCCACGCCATTTCTGTATCCCCTTTATGCGCGGCCTTCCAGGTCAGGATAATTTCAGGCGCCGCGAGGGCCAGCGCCGCAATACCGGCCCCGGCAGTGGTTTCGGATATGCCAAGATCTTTGGCTTGTACCAATATCTGGTCTCCTAAGACATGCGCGCCCACGGTCAACGCGGCGACCGAGCCAACCAATTGATGCAGTTTAGGATCGGCCATTCTGGATTTTATTGTCAAAGGCTCGGAAGGGCTGTGATCGTGTTCATGGTCATGATCGTGATCGTGATCGTGGCCATGGTTATCACCCGAACAGGCATCGCCATGAATGGCGCATGTCTCGCCTGTCTTTACTCTATTCCAAAGATAGTAACCACCGCCGGCAACCATGGCCGCGCCCAGATACGGGTTGAATTCTCCTGTGGCAATTTGATAGCCAAAAGCGCCCGTCAAACCGGCAATTCCCAAAGCATGCATTTTCCAGGTTGTGGATTGCCCCTTACCGACAGACCCAATCACCGCCGCGCCGCCGGCCATAAGCAGGATATGGGATGCGTTACTGCCCATCACGCTGGAAACGGCAATATCGGAATTGCCTTGCATAGTGGCCGACAGGGAAAACAATCCTTCCGCCAAAGTATGGGTGGCCCCCACAGCCGTGCCGACAACGCCGCTGGATAAATTTTGTGTTTTCTTAAGCTCGCCCGTGGCTTCCATAACATCTTCCGATGCATCATGGGCGATGGCCGCCCCCGCGAACAGAAGCGCCAGGGATGAACCCATCGTAGAATTTGTCAGAGAATATTCTATTGCCGCCGTTGCGGCGGCGGCCCCCAAAACAATTTTTCTGCGATGTTTATTTAACCAATTTCCGGCGCGTCCGTTTACCTTGGAAAATGTATATTTCAGAATACCGTTATTATAATTTATTTCTTTGCGGCCGTGGTCGTGGCCATGGTGGTGATGATGATTGTCGTTGGAGGGCGCATGATCATGTTCGTGCCCATGTTCATGCCCATGCCCGTGCCCATGTTCGTGCCCGCAGCTGCTGTGCTCGTGGTGTTTATGATCGTGTGACATCTTCCCTGCCTGCTGTGTTATAATATAACACTTTATATGTATATTTTTATGACATTACAACAATAATTTCGGCTTTGCAAAATATGTATACTCGGGCTATAAAAAGAACATGACAAATGCAGCACAGAAAAAAACAAAAAATAAATCAGTATACGCATCCGGGCCAAAGCAAAGCGCGATTGAATCACATACGTTTGCCGTATTGGTGGATAACGAACCGGGGGTTCTGGCCAAGGTTATTGGCCTGTTTTCCGGGCGCGGTTATAATATCGACAGCTTGACCGTGGCGGAAACTGATCATGACGCCAGTTTATCGCGTATTACAATTGTTTGTTCAGGAACCCCGCAAGTCATTGATCAAATCCGTACGCAGCTTGAAAAGCAGGTTCCAGTTCGGCATGTCAGTGATTTAACGGTATCAGGCCCGTTTGTTGACCGGGAACTGGCCCTTGTTAAGGTGGTTGCGGCCGGTGAAAAGCGTATTGAAGCCCTGCGTATAGCCGATATTTTTCGGGCGCGCGTTGTCGATTCCACACTGAATTCATTTGTCTTTGAGGTCACGGGGGATATGGGGAAGGTTGAGGCCTTTTTGGAATTGATGCGCCCATTGGGTATGGTGGATGTCAGCCGTACCGGTGTTGCCGCCATTTCTCGGGGGCAGGAAAGTTTCGCAAAACAATCAATACAATAAAATTACATGGCTTTACGAGAGTGTAATCTTGAAAGCCTTTTAGAGAACAGGAGCTAAAAGATATGTTACAAACGCTTAATTACAAAACCATGAAAATTTTGTGTCTCGCCGGGCTGGTGACCAGTGTTTTGGCCCTCGGCGGGTGCGTAAGCCGCGATCAGGCCGATGCAAAACTTGTTCTGGCGTGTCAAAAAGGGGTTGAATATTTATTGGATGATTATTCAATGATTAAATCAATCAAGCAGACGAATTTTTCTAACATTGCGAATAAAATGGACGGTGATCGCCGCGTCGTGATGGATGTCGTGGTTGATGAAAATTATCTGGAGATTGATAAGACTTTTTCTTGTAATTTCTTTGAAAACCGAGGGTTGATGGGCATGAACTATAGTGCCAATCTGGCGCAGATCGATATGGGCGATGGCGATGTGTATGGCCGCAAAGATGATCAGATTCTGGGTGGTATGAATAAGTGGCTGAACATCACCAAAGAAGTTGAAGCCTATCTGGATTAGGTCTGTTACGCGCAGTCTTATGCGTAAAATGGTCCAGGCTAGGCAGGGATGGCAGATTTTCTGTCTTTTTTGCCTATTTTTACCCTTTTTTATGCCTTTTCTGTTGCGTTGATACCGCGTATTCTGTTTTATGATTATTGATAATGTCAAAAACAAAAGGATTTTAATATGGCCCAGTCAAATGTAGCCCATATCAACCAAGCAAGAGGGAATGAGAGTTCTATGCGTGTATATTATGATAGCGATTGTGATATCGCCTTAATCAAGAATAAAAAGGTCGCGATTGTTGGTTATGGTTCCCAAGGTCACGCCCATGCCAATAACCTGAATGACAGCGGCGTTAAAGATGTGCGCGTTGCACTGCGTGAAGGCTCCGCTTCGCGTGTTAAGGCCGAAAATGCCGGTCTGAAATGTATGACAGTGGCCGAAGCCGCGGCATGGGCCGATGTTTTGATGATCCTGACCCCAGATGAATTACAGGCCGATATTTACAAAGAAGAGATTGCACCAAACCTGAAAAAGGGATCAGCCGTGGCGTTTGCCCATGGTCTGAATGTGCATTTCGGCTTGATCGAGGTGCCTGCCGATAATGATGTGATCATGATTGCCCCTAAAGGCCCAGGCCATACGGTGCGCGGTGAATATACCAAGGGCGGCGGCGTTCCTTGTTTGATTGCCGTGCATCAGGATGCATCCGGTAAAGCAAAGGACATTGCGCTGTCATATGCGTCCGGTGTAGGCGGTGGGCGTTCCGGCATAATTGAGACCAATTTCCGCGAGGAATGTGAAACTGACTTGTTTGGTGAACAAGCCGTATTGTGCGGTGGCATTACCGCCCTGATTAAGGCCGGATTTGAAACGCTGGTAGAGGCTGGTTATGCGCCGGAAATGGCTTATTTTGAATGTTTGCACGAAACCAAGCTGATTGTTGATCTGCTATATGAAGGCGGTATTGCCAATATGCGCTATTCTATCTCTAATACCGCGGAATATGGCGATTTGACACGCGGACCGCGCGTTGTGAATGCCGATGCCAAGGCCGAGATGAAAAAGATCCTGAGTGAGATCCAGACCGGCCAGTTCGTGAAGGAATTCGTCAATGAAAACAAAACCGGCATGCCAACGATGAAGGCCATTCGCCGCATTGAAGGCGAGCATCAGATCGAGGAGGTTGGTGAACGCCTGCGCTCCATGATGCCTTGGATCAAGAAAAACCAGTTGGTTGATAAGACGAAAAACTAGCCGGATATCAATTTGAATGACGTATAAAAAAATAAGGCGCTGAAAGGGCGCCTTATTAATTTTTGTACTGAATGGGGCATATTTACGGGCCTGAAGGCGCGTCGAATTGCTTTCTGGTTTTGTCCAATGCCTCTTCTGTCGCATCGACAGTTGGGCATGAACCAGAAGAAACGCCCATGTCACTTAGGTTTTCCATGAAGGCATCAAAAAAAGGTAGAACGTCTTCCATGGCCTTTGTGGCATCGCTTCCTTCTTTTTTTGTGAATTCAATAAGCTCTGCATAAAAATTACTGTCTTCGCTGGCGTTCAGTTCAGCCCGAAGTGCCATTTCTAATACTACGGCGCGTTCTGTACCTTCAATAAGTTTATCCTGAACTTCGTCTGTTAAATCAGCAAGTGGTGCGTCTCTTAATATATTGACGTTGCGTGCAAAAATTTCTGACAATTCCCGAATGTTGTTTTCTAATTCTTTTTTCATGCTATCTCCTTAAATATAAAATATGGCGAACGCTATCATGGGTATTTACGTAAGTCAATAAATTGTAATAATTCAACTTGAACCATTGCCGATCACGCAGAATATGGTCATATTAGCCCTATGTCATACGAGATCAAAACGCCATACGTTCATATTGATATCCCTTTAAGGGCAATAGGTTTGGCGTTGATTTCATATTTTTTGCTAACGCTGATGAATATGATCGCCAAGTTGCTGGTCGAAGATCATCATATTATAGAGATAGCCTTTTATCGTAACGTGGTATCGGTACTTCCGCTGTTGGGGTATATTCTTGTGACGCGGCAACACCATTTGTTTAAAACGAAAAAGCCAAAGGCACTCGCCGCGCGCGCTATTATCGGCACGATCAGCCTGATGATGACCTTTTGGGCGTTTGCCCTGTTACCGATGGCCGAAACAACGGTTTTGCTGTTTACCGCGTCATTGATTATACCCGCGCTGGGGTATTTTGTATTGCAGGAACGGGTCGGGATTCATCGCTGGAGCGCGATTATTATCGGTTTCTTCGGTGTTTTGGCGATTGTGGGGCTAAAGGGCTTTAGCGGGACATGGCTGGGGATTGGTGTGGCCATTACGGCCGCCTTGATGCACGCGTCATTGGCGCTGCTGCTTCGTTTTATGAAGACCGAAAGCCCGATTACAATTACATTTTATTTTGTGTTGACGGGAATGGTCATGACGGGGGTTTGCATGCCCTTTGTAGCAAGTGTGCCAAGTACCTTTAATCTGTTCCTGCTGATTTGCACCGGCATAGCGGGCGGCATTGCACAATTTTGCCTGACCGCGGCGATAAAATATGCCCCCATTGCGCTGACGGCCCCCATTAGCTACACCGGCTTGGTCTGGGCAACCGGTTTTGACATTGTTATCTGGCATGTTGTTCCGGGGTGGCCGGTTTTTGCAGGAGCCTTTATCGTAATCAGTGCAAATTTATATGTAATTTACCGCGAACATAAAAAGAATAAACGGGTGACGATTGATGAAAACGTTATGGCAGGGGAATAATCCTGTTTTAATCGGCGCCGGATTTGCCGTGATGCAATCAATTATGTTTGCGTTTATGGCCCTGTTTGTGAAGCTGGCAACGGAAATTCATCATCCGGTGCAAGCCATGTTCTTCCGCAGCTTTGTTTGTCTCATTCTATGTGCCTTGGCGCTGTATGGTATGGGCAAGTTGCATATGTTAAAAAAAGCAAATTTGCGTCACCAGATGATCCGCGGCTTGGTGGGGTCAATCGGAATGGTTCTGACGTTTTTTGCGCTTAAAATGCTGCCGCTGTCTGAAATTCAAAGCCTGTTATTTGCCGCGCCGATTTTTGTTGTGCTGCTCTCGTATCCGCTTTTAAAAGAAAAAGTCGGCCTTTACCGTAGCGCGGCTGCGCTAGCCGGTTTTTGCGGCATATTATTAATCATACAGCCCGGCGCCATTTCCAGCTTTGTGGGCGGAATGGTTGGTCTGGCGGCGGCTTTTTTTCATGCACTTATCATGATTATATTGCGCTGGCTTGGGCGCTCGGAAGAACCGTTTGTCACCGTCTTTTATTTCAGTCTCATCAGCTCGGCTCTGGCTCTTCCTGCCTTGCCGTTTTTCTTTAGCATGCCCGGCCTTTATAGCCTGTTTTTATTGCTGATGATCGGGGTGTGTGCTTTTGCCCTGCAGATATGCCTGACCAAGTCTTATACTTATGCCGATGCCAGCATTATTGCACCGATTACGTATTTAAATATGCTTTGGGCGTTGCTTCTGGATTTTTTCGTGTGGGGTTTTATCCCCGGTCATATGGTCGGGGCTGGTGCGGCCATTATTATAACCAGCAACTTTGTTATTATCATGCGGGAATCGCGGAAGAAAAAACGCCCGAAACCAGAGGTCGGTGCCTAACCGAACAGCGCCAAATAGCGCCGCACAGTGCCGCCGCCTGATTATTGGGCCTGATCATTAATGATGTGGGGGCAGGGCTGCCTTATTGACCGCTTATTGCAGGCTCAAGCCCTTATCCGTATACGTTCCAATGGGCGCTCCGCGGCCAAAAATGCCTTTATCTGTACGGTCATAATAAATGCTATACATACCCGCAGGGGCCGTTGTTGTCACCTGAAACACATAGTTGATGAAATCGGCAACGCGGCGCTGGTCTTGGCCAGAAAGGCGCATAAATCCATCCCCGACAATCAAGACAGGTATATCATTATCAACGTCCTGTCCCTTTATCACATTGTTATCATAAAAACCGTCTAAAACGGCGCGAATTGATCCTTTGGCCTGTATCCAGTTTTCAGGGTGCCAGTCTTGCCCGGCATAAAGGCCGTTTTGCCATTGTGTGTTATGTGGCTGCTTTGGATCGTTTAGATAGGGTTTAAAATCCTGTTTGTGCCAGTGTGATGGCCACCAGCTCCAATACCAGGGCTTTGGGCTGGCTTGTGCCTCCAGGGTGGTGAAAAGAATAAAAGCGCTACATATTAAGGCTAAAACACGCATATTTGAAATTCCATTTTGTTTTATTATAAATGCTGCATTTTCAATGCATTCTTAACTTATCCCATGATATAATAAAAATATGATTAATACCATGGGAATAGCATTATCGGGTATGAACGCCGCAACGCAGCGTTTGAACGCCAGCGCGTCGAATGTGGCCAATATAACCACGGCCGGATCGCTGGAGGAGGGGGGCAAACCCCCATATGATGCGCTGACGACCCGTCAAAGCGCCGATAGCGCAGGCGGCGTGCGCAGTGAGGTCGTATCGGCCGGGCGCCCGTTTGTGCCGTCTTATGCGCCGGATTCCCCATTTGCCAATGCCGACGGGCTGATCGGCGGCCCGAATGTTGATCTGGCCGAAGAAGCCGTAAACCTGAGCCTGGCTGAGCTGAGCTATAAAGCCAATGTCGGGGTTTTAAAAACCGCGGATGACATGAGTGATGAGCTGTTATCCATTTTTGATGACGAAGCCTAAGGTTCCATTCCCCCGTTTCATGCTCGGTTTCCTTTATTTTTCCTATGTTTGATACCTAATCTTTTGCTTGGCCCTTGCCGCCGCGCCGTATTTACCGGATAATCAAACCTATGAAATTTGTCTATTTTGGTTATGATTTTATGCTGGAATCCGTTCAGCGCCTGCTTTCCGAGGGGCATGAGCTTCTGGCCGTTTTTTCGTTCGATTGCGATAATGTTTTTAATTTTAATGTGAAAACCAAAGAACTGGCCGAGCGGCTGGACATCCCTTTCAGCACCAATAAGCCGCTGCCTATGGATATCGGTATTTTCTGTGATCAGGGCGCGCAAGTGTTTTTAAGCGCGGGATACCCCCATAAAATTCCGCCCGTCGATGAAGACCGTGCCTATGGAATTAATTTTCATCCCTCCTTACTGCCGGCCGGACGGGGGATTATGCCGACGCCAACCATCCTGATGAACCACCCGGAGGCCAGCGGCGTTACCATACATAAGCTCAGCGATGTTTTTGATGATGGCGATATATTGCTGCAGAAAAAAATCCCGATCACCGCGCAAGATGACGTGGAAACCCTGTCTTGTAAAATTGCGATGGCCGCGCCGGATATGCTCTCGCGAGTGTTTCGTGAACTGCCCGCTTTGTGGCAAAGCGCCGCGCCGCAAGACCAATCCAAAGCCTCCACCTTTCCCATGCCGGACGAGGCGATGCGCATGCTGGATTGGGGCAAAACCGTAGAGGATATCAAACGCACCGGCCGCGCCTTTGGCCGTTTTGGCGCGTTGGGGCATTTTGATGGGCGGTTATGGGCCATTTATCACTTTAATGGCTGGACAGAGGCGCATCAATACCGCCCGGGCGATGTTGTCTGCGTCCTGAGCAGTGAAATTGTTGTGGCCGCTAAAGACGGCTTTATCTGTATCAAGGATTTTCAGGAATTGCCGCAATCGTAATGTATCGTAATATATTACGGGCCTGATTTTATATCTTAACGCCGCACGCACCTGACGTTGTTGTAAATACCTTTGAAATTACTCTGCGTAGCCGCACCATCAAATCTTCGGGTCCAACCGCTCCAAGTGTCAACTTGCGTGGAAGACCAATAATAAACACCGCTAGTGTCAAAGTCGAAGTCATTCCCGGGTGTTACACCAGTATCGGCAAGATTGGTATATAAATCATCAAGCTCATTTAATGCCGGTAGGTACCATTCTGGCCCTATGTTTCGGCATGCTTCCGCGGCGGGGTGATCGGCAATTCCGGCCGTTGCCATTGCGTCCGTGTTATCCACACCATCATTCGAGTCCCCTGTTCCGGCCGTTGCAGTAGAGGAGGTTTTCCATCTAAGCGTGATCGCCGAACCAGTACAGCTCGAGCCATCCCAGCTTTGCCCATGATCGCAGCGCGCCGCATACATGCGGACACCCCCAACCGTGGTGCCCGCATAAATCGCGTTGTCGCTCGTACACATCGTTCCTATGGGCCCGGTTTCGCAAGGATCACACCCAGTCCCGGCCGGGCATACGGGGGTGTGAAAGGCCATCCAATTTGTGCCGTCGCATCCCTGAAAGGCCTGATAGTCACTGTTGTAACGAATTTCGCCTTTCTTACCAACCGGGTCGGTGCAATCGGCAAGGGCTTGCTGCGCAGGCAACATAATGACCACAAAGCAAAAGACAATGGTAAGGGCAAATATATGTTTCATGGTGTTTTGCGTTCCTAAAATATCCATTCCCACTAAATTGTTACTCATTTAATCAGCTTATTTCATAAAATTATTTAATAACCCAGGGCATGAAGCTGCGCTATTTCCGGGTCGGTCAACACGCGGTTATATATGCGCACGCCCGCCATGCGTCCATCAAAGTCGTAGGCGGCTGTACCGCCAATTGTGATATCGTTTGCCGCATCATCCTGAATGCTGCCGTAGGAGGTTCCAGCCCCCAGTGAAACTTCAACGCCGTTTCTATAAACTTTCATACTGGAGGTGTTGTAATTCCCGTCCCAACTGGCGCAGACATGTACCCATGTGTCGGCGGTCAGAATGCCGCCCGGTTGTTTATATCCTGCCCCGGGCTGAGAAAAGCCGAAGACTTCGTTATTTGACTGGCCATACATATCCCATCCATCATTTCCTGCGACATTTTTTCCAACCAGGCCGGTAAACCCGACGGCCGTGGGGGTTGATGGCCGGTAAACCCACGCGCAGACCGTTAATGCGGCCAGATTGTCGAATGCATTATCACTGATGGTTACGTTGGTGGCGGTGGTGAATTCAATCGCGCCGGCGCCGCCCGGCCCACTGGCGGCGGGGGTTACGGCGGGCGCGCCGTTAAAGGTGCCATGATATCCGTTGCCGGAGCTATCGTATATGGTTGTTCCCGATGTTTCATCCAGCCTGTAATACCCCAATAGGCCGCTGGTGGGGCCGGGTACGGGCGTTAATTCGTGAAACGCGACCCAGTCGCTACCTGCGCACCCTTGAAAGGTTTTATACACGGAATTGTATCTGATTTCCCCTTCCTTTCCGGTTGGGTCGGTGCAATCGGCCATGGCGGCGGTCACGGTAAGCATTGAAAAGCAAAGGAAAGCAATCGCCAATAGCATGGAGTGGATTGTTATTCTTGCATTATGTATTTTTGCCTTTAACATGTATTCTTTCCATTTATCATGGTGTTAACGCCGCACGCAGCGAATCACTGCCATTGTTCCGGTCTTTCCTTGAATGTAGTTTCCTGGGATATCATTCGTGACCAGTACATCTGTGGAGAACGATGAAGCTTCAGATGATGATCTAAAGCCAGTGCCGATTGCGGGTGCGGGCAAATTGGCGCTGCCCAGTGATGCCCAGTTATTATAAATTTCTCTTAATTCATCAATGGCCGGAAGGTACCAATCTGTACCGCGGTCACGGCAGGCCTGCGCGGCGTCATGATCGCCTGCACCGCTGGTTAACAACCAGTTGGTATTGACAAGGCCATCATCATCCAATTCAGGCGCCGCCGCGGGGTTGCTGCCATTTAAGTCAATATTGGCCCCGCCATATTTTAGTGCGGCTTCGTTTGCCGTGGCCACATACATACGCGCACCGCCGACGGTGTCGCCGGCATAGACCGCGCCATCACTGGTGCACACCGTGCCAATTGGCCCCGTTAAGCAAGGATCACATCCATCCCCAGCAGGGCAGGACGGATCGTGGAAAGCGACCCAGTCTGTGCCGTTGCATCCCTGAAACACCAGATAAGCGTTATTGAAACGGATTTCGCCTTCCTTGCCAACCGGGTCGGTGCAATCGGCCATGGCCGTGGCGGGCAAGCATAAAACAGCCATTGCGGCCAGCGCCAGCATGTTTGCCATTTTCGTTTTTGAATATGTCGTCATAAACCTTGTCATCATCATTGTTTCCGCGCGCAGCGGACACGCGCCGCATTATTTTTTGTATTCGAACCATCCTGCGTCCCGGTATTAAAATTTGCTTGCCAGATTTCGGTGGTGTTACGTTCGCGGGAGCTGTGGTAGAGCGTACCATCCGTTGCCACGTTCGCAATGGGGGATCCCCCGTTCCAGAGCAGCAGCAATTCATCAATGGCCGGAAGATACCAGTCGCTATGGCCGTGGGCGGTCAATCCATCGCAATAGGCGGCGGCGTCATGCGGCTGAACGCCGGGCTCAACGGTATTGGAATCATTGGCCATCATGGCGGCGGTGTAACACTCACCCTTCCAGCCGCTGTAACATGAATCGATATAGTAAAAATTAGTTTGCCCGTCATTCCAGGTTTCGGTTGATTCATGGGCAACGGTGGTCACCAGCATGGGGACATTGCCATCCTGGGTTATGCCGGCATAGATGGACCCGTCAGCACACACCGTTCCGGGGGTGGGGGACCTGTAACAAGGGTCGCCGGCTTGATACAATGCAGTGATGTCACTATCCGACAAGGCCTGGTTGTAGATACGGACATCATCAATTACGCCATCAAACATATCGGTGTTGTCGTCGCGGCCCCCAATCATCAGCGGGTCTGTATTGCCCGTTCCGGTTGAAACAAAACTATGGGACCCGTCCGGCGTGCCGTTCACATAAACTGTTGCCGTTGCCCCGTCATAGGTGGCGGCGACATGATACCATGTATTGGCGGATAAAGTGCTGGTGCCGCGAACACATGATTCGGTGGGATCATCACAATATATAACGGAATCACCAACGCCATCATTTTCATGCAGGTTAAATGTGATATTGCTGTCGTCTATATCTAAAGTGAACAGATTTTCGATGTGCCGTCCTGCGCCTTTGAAAACAATTCTGTTTTCATCATCCACGCTGCCGAATGTATGGGGGTATATCCATGCCGATACTGTGATATCGCCGGTGATGTTGAGGTCGGCGTCATGCGCCACGCTGACATATTCGCCGGTGCCATCAAATTCAAAGGCCTTATTCATTGGGCCTGATACGCTGGTGGTGCCGGTCATGGTGCCGTTATTGGCGTTGATGGAACTATCCGCGGCGGTTGGGCCGCTGGTTTCATCCAGTTTCCAGTGGCCGGCCATATTGCTGGCTATGGCCGCGCCTTACGGGTTGCCCAATTCATACAGGGCCGCAATTTCACCGCCAGACAGGGCGCGGTTATAAACGCGGATATCATCAAGCGTTCCGTTCACCTGCTCGGTTGCTCCCGGGTCATCCCCGATAAAGCTATGCCCCAGAATGGTCAGTGTTCGATCTTCATGAATGTCTTCAACTTCGTAGCTGGCCTCCAGTACACCATCAACGTATATGTTGATGTCCCCACCGACTGCCTTTGTGCGCGTGGCCGCAATATGATGCCAGGACTGATCAACAACATCGGATGTTCCGCCGTAATTTTCACCATTCCCTGCTGTGCTTTCAATCAAAACACGCACGCGTTTTGCAGTATCAATACCAACCATGAAAACATCTCTACTTCCACCAACGGGATCTCCTAAAATAACCATATACTGGTCGTCAGAGACGCTTGTTCCCGCCGATTTGTACCAACCGGCAATGGTGATGTCATCGTAACTTCCGGTTCCTACAGCCGTTGCCGAAAGGTCGATATAGTCATCGGTGCCATCAAACGTAATGCCTTTATTTACCGGTCCGGCTGTTGTTTCTTCGGCGACGCTGTTGCCGCTGTTATCGTTCCATGTTCCATTGCTGGTTCCGGCGGAATCCACGATGGAGGACCCCGTTGTTTCATCCAGTTTCCAATGGCCGATTAAGCCATCGGCCAGAACGGTTGCTGTCGGGTCGGCGCCGATGCCGCGCCAATCGCCGCCGTCGCAATATTGCAGGATATCAAAGTCACTGTTGTAAATCAGGCTGCCTGCCTCGCCGGAGGGGCCGCTACAGCCCGCGCCGCCTGCGCTGGCGGGGCCAAGGCCGATCCACTCGCTGCCGTCGCAATATTGCATGACATTGTCGTCGCTGTTGAATATCAGCTCACCGCTATAGCCAATCGGGTTTTCACAAAGCGAGGCATTGCACGTGCCGCCACTGGCACCGTATAACGCCGCGATTTCGGTATCGTTTAACGCCCGGTTATACAGGCGCAGATCATCCAGCGCGCCGTCTTGATATTCAGAATAGTCATTTGTTTCCGCAAACCCTATAAGAAGATCACCGGTGGAGGTGTCTGGCGGTACTGTAATAGCATCTGTTTCGCTGGCCAGTAATGCGCCGTTCAAATAATATTTATTATATGCTCCATCCCAAGTTATGGTTACGTAAACCCAGGTGTCCACCGGATATACCCAGCCAGTGAAAGAGATCGCGTCTGGATCGTTGAAATCGCGTGCATGAGACGTGATTAAACGGATTTTACCGTCGACAATATTTCCCCCGCCCGATGTGCGGCCGATGGCCCAGCCGGACCCCCAGCCGCCAGGGTTGTTTTTACTGATCCATGAAGGATTAACGTCTACAACGGCGCCGCTGTCGAAATAAACCCAGCCTGAGACCGTATAGCCGGAGTTGAGATCCAGTTCGGGGGCGTGCGGTACGGTGATGACATTATTGACCGTTTCATCAAAACTCAGCGCGGTGCCGACTTGTCCGGCCATTGTTTCATCGGTGACATTGTTGTTGACGCCATCGGTCCATGTTCCGTTATTGCCTTGGCCGGAGCTATCGGCGATGGTGGCGCCGCTGGTTTCATCCATCGTCCAATACCCGACCAGACCGTTATCAGTGGCCGGGCAGCTTTGCGCGGTGCTAGCGATTTTTTCGACTTCAGTAGACGATAAAGCGTAGTTGTAGACACGGACATCATCTATTTTTCCGTCTATAAGACGCGGCCCGCCATCAATGCTGTCCCCGATCCTTATCTCGCCATCATTCCAGTTTCCTGTAAAAGCTGCTGTTTGCGTGTCTTCTAAAACGCCATCAATATAAAGATATACTGTATTGCCGTCTTTCACACCTGTCCATAAATGCCAGTTATTGTCATTAATCGGCGTGCTTCCAACCGCATCTGCATCTATGGAATTACTGTCACGTACAGAAAATCGGGGCAGATTATCTGATGAATAACATTGTAATTGTAATTGTTCATAGCTGAGTTGTTTTTTTTCAAATACCTTACTGCCACTGCTATCACATGAAGAAACTTTTACCCATGCGGAAACGGTAAAAGAACTGCCCGATGCAAAGGACATTGACGCGGGGGAAGCAACAACAATTGAGTCGTCTATCCCGTCAAAAGTAAGAGCAGATGAGACTATACCGGTCGTTGTCTCTTCTGTAACATCATTATTAACGCCATCGGTCCATGTTCCGTCATTACCGTTGCCGGAGCTGTCAGTGATGGTGGCGCCGCTTGTTTCGTTCAGTTTCCACCATGCCACCAGTTTTTTGGTATCGGTGCTTTTTTGCCCATACAGGATCGAGGCTTCCTTGCCCATATTGACCCATTCAGTGCCGTTGCAATATTGCATAACGGCGTAGTCCTGATTGAAAATGATTTTTCCGGCGTCATAGGAGTTTCCGCATTGAGAAAGGGTGTATTGTTTATAGAGTTCGGCAATGTCATCGGCGGTTAGCGGGCGGTTGTAAAATCGAACATCATCTATAGCCCCTTCGTAATCCTCGTCGTTTGCTTCAGTGATACCAAAAATTAAGGAAACAGCACTATCAGCAATATTTCCTGACTTTGCGAAGGATAAACCAGTATTTTGACCGTTTTTATAGAGTGTTAAATTTGCTCCGTTATAAACACTGCAAAAATGTTGCCAAGTACCATTTGTATCAACAATATCTTCGCTATATACGTTTGTTGCAATAAAGCTAGGCGTAAATAAGACGGTTCTCCACCCACCATTGGCAGGGCTATATTGAAAAGCGTTGAAAGATAAGTCTTTCCTTAGAACCGAGATGGTTTCCGTACTTAGAACCATAGAGGTTTTTACCCACAAACAATATGTCGCTTGGCCCAATCCATCCATAATCGTGACATCGCCAAAATCTACGCCATCATTATCGCCATCAAAATAAACCGCGCCACTTCCTACGCGTCCATCGATGATCGTCGTATCCCCGATAACGCTTCCATCATTTGCGCCGATACTATCGGTATAGTCACCGTCAAATTCCCAATGGCCCACAAGGCCGGTGGTAATATCCTGCGCCTGAACAGGGGAAGCGGGGCCGATGCAGCCAAACAGCAACGTTGCCGCGCCCAGAGCCGTACACAGGGCGCGGTGAGCGCGCTGCTTGCTAAAGGCTGCTTTTATCTTCGGCTGCGGCCGTTGAATGTGCTTTTGTCTCATCATGTCCCGTTGCTTTAACTCAGCCGATTTTACCCTGTTTTTGTCTTTGTACCAAGAGTGTTCCGGCCATACCGCCCAGTGATAACAGCAAGATCAACAACGCCAATGCGTTGCCTTTTTCGATGCCGTATCCGGTGTGGACTTTCATGCCGTTCATGTCGCTTTGCATGGTCTCCAGCGTTGCCAGAACGAGCTTTTGCTGCGCTTTCACGGCGTCCAGCTCGGCCTTCAGGGCGTCATTTTCGGTTTTCAGCGCCTTGGTCGCCTCAATCATCGGGGCGATTAATCCGGTGTAGTTCACGGATTTTGTGCCCATTTCATCATCGGCGGTGTTCACCAGCTCGGGGAAGATTTCCTCCAGCTCCTGCGCCATCACACCATATTCAACCCGTCCGCTTTCATCGCCCTTCATGCGGAAGGTGTAGGTGTCAACCGCACTCAGGCGCGCAATCATGTCTTCGGCACCAAGGGGCGTAATATCGGTTTTCAGGCGCCGATCCGAAATGTCGGTCAGCGTGCCTGTGTATTGAATATCGCCGACCACATGCAGTTCAGTATTCGGACTGACGGTTCCAATACCCACTTTACCGCCCATTACTGACATGACTTGCGAATCTGTGATGTTGACTCCGCTTTGGTCACCCATAAAGATACCAAGAGATTCATCACCTGTAATAATAGGAGGTGTGGCTGGGTCATTGGCTTCTGTTACTAAGCCAAAACCCATGGATCCTTCTCCGATAGTATCATCAGAAGCTGTGCCTCCGGTATTATAATATGATGTGGTATTACCATCTCCCACTTTTACATTACCGAATGCTATACCACGTGCACCTGTTACAAATGCTCTGCGCCCTAATGCAATAGCATAAGGGGCAGTTGCCGCTGTACCGCTACCTACTGCCATGGTGTAAGACGCGGTAGCAGCTGACTGTTGACCAAATGCAACAGAATTTATGCCAGACGCTCTTGTCCATTTCCCCCCCGCTAAACTATGTGAGCCAGTTGCTCTGGTAGTATAACCATAAGCCAAGCTGTATGTACCAATTTCACCCTCGTCCCACTGACCTCCACCGCTAGGGCCTCCTACACTAAGCGCCTTTTTATCAGTATGGTAAAGTAAACCTTGATTAACTGCATCAAGCCCACTAGTAGCAGTGGTTTCACCGGTGTTCAGAATGTGGAAATCTTCACGGCTGATGTGCGTGGTGTTGTCCGTCCAAAGGGCGCTACTCGGATCATCACATGCTTCATTTACCCAATTGCCGCTGCCTGTGTCATAGACCAGACATTCACCGTCACTTGGCGCTGTATCTACGTTGCTTAGGGAATTCAGCGCCAGATAGGTTGGCGGAGCTGCACTGACGGAGCCCACACGCACGCCGCCATTCACGTCCAGCGCGGTGACGGGGTTGTTGGTGCCAATACCCACCTGTTCGGTGCCGGCTGTGCCGTAATGAATGCGGCCACTGCCCAGATCGGTCCAAAGGCCGGGGCTACCGCCGCTGACGATTTGAACCCAGTCGCCGGCGGTGGAGGAATAAACCTCATACGCGTCGTTGTCGCTGTTGAAGCGGAGCATCCCGTCCACCCCGGTGCCGGGGCGCTGGGCGACTGTACCGGACGGCAGAACGATGGCATCGGTCGCCGCACCCACATCAATGGCACCGCGTGCCGTTAATTGTGTGGCCGGAACGGCCGGATCAATTAATAATTTACCGCCAAAAAGCCCCATCGTTTGTGTTGCGTTGAGATCAACGCCGCTCTGGTCGCCCATAAAAATACCTAGTGACTGTGTCCCACTAACTTGCGGAGAAGTCGTGATCGTGACGGCATCATCAATTAGACCAATCGCCATAGAACCGTCACCGGCACCGTCACCGGCTGTACCTGATCCGGCAATTACTTCTTTACCCATTGCCATACTGTTAATGCCGCTGGCTACTGTTCTACTACCTGTGGCGATACTATTGCTGCCGCTAGCTTCTGAATATAAACCGGCTGATAGGCTATATGTACCGCTAGCTGTAGTTTCGCCATTGAAGGCCGCGCTGCCTTGGCCACTGGCCGTTGTTGATATCCCTGTAGCCATGCTGGCAGCGGCACTGGCGGTGGCGCGATCACCTGCAGCAAAACTACCCCAAGCCCCGCTAGCGACGGTTTCACTGCCTAAAGCAACGCTGCCATTATTGCCTGATGCTCTTGTGTCGATACCAAATGCAAAAGAGTTAGAACCGATATTGCTATTATCCCACTGGGCTGCTGTTGCGCTACCTGCGCGTAAAGATCCTTTATCTTGATCCCAGATTAATGCGTTACCAACACCGCCATTGAGGCCAGCGCTGTCAGTTGTTTCACCCGCATTCAAAATATGAAAATTCTCGCGCGTGATATATTGTGTGTTGTCGGTCCAGAGGCTGCCGCTGCCGCTCATCAGGCCATCAATATCGGCGGCGGTGAAGCAATCGCTGCCGTCATCGGCGCAGTAATTGGTGGCCCCGATGTTGCCCGTAATGTCAACGGTCAGGCCTGCGCTGATGGTGCTGGAGCCAATGGCTACTTTATTTGAGGTGAAGACAACGCTGTTGGCGGTGTCCAGGGTCCAGTCAATGGCCGGTGCCGCCTGACCGGTGATCCGGCCGACGCGCATACCGCCCAGCGCATCGCTGTATTCGATAAAGGATTCGCCGCCATCATCGGGCGCCCAGATACCGGCGCCTTCGGCACCGCCGCCGCCAACATCAACCCAGTCTGTGCCATCCCAGAATTGTAACAATCCCGCATCACCGGCATCGGTGGCAAAGATGGTCATCCCTTGCTGTGTGGCGTCAAATGTGCCGGCCGTGGTCATGGTGTCGCGCTGGGCCAGTTTCATGCGCGGCGGTAATATACCCTTTGTGGTGGAGGTGATATCCAAAATGGCCGTTGGTTCGGGCGTGGCCGTACCAATGCCGACATTGTCGTTGGTCGCACTGTCAACAAACAGAACGCTGGTGTCCACCGCCAGATTGCCGCCAACAGACACCAGATCGGTGGTCGCATTGACGGTTAAAACGGTTGCATCCACGGTCATCGACCCGGCCATATCGACCTGGCCATTGGATTGAATGGTCATGTTGGTGGTGCCATCATTGACAAATACGATAGAGTTTGTCTGACCATTATCGGTGGTATCGACATCGATATAGGTATCGCCCACGGCCTCCACCTGTACGGCGTCCGGGGCGTCAATCAAGCGGTCACTTGGCGGGATGATGGATGACGCATCGGTGAAGATAAGGCCATCCCCTGTGCCGTTAACCACCACCAGTTTATCCGCATCGGCGGCTGCGGCCGCGTAGGCGCCTGGCGTGTCGGCCAAATCAACAAACCCGTCGGAACCAACGCCGTCACCGCCGCCGCTTCCTGAACAAATTTCAAATTTTAATCCTGTTGTCCCGTCTGATTTCAAACATAAATCACTGCCGCTGGCTGTGGCGGCCAATTCTTCAATATCGACTTCGCCATCCTTAATTTTGGCGGCTGTCACGGCATCATCGACCAGTTCAGCCGTATCCACGGCATCATTGGCCATTTTGGCGTTGGTAATGGCGTCATTGGCGATGGTGACATCCCCATTGTCGGCGATTGTGGCATCCGCGCCCATGGTTTGCGGTGTAAAGACGCCGGTCGTGCCATCGGCGATTAATATTTTTCCGGCATCGGCCGCGCCATTCATGCTGAGGTTTCCTGCAAAACTGACATTACCCAATGAATCTACGGCGAAAACCTCTGTGGTGCCGTCACTTTGATACAGGGTAATCGGGTTGGTTGAACCGTCATTGGTCGTACTGTTTATCACCGTATCGGTCACAATATCACCGGTTATGCTGAGGTCATCATTAATGGCAACCGGGTCTGTGCCGTTATCATTGGCGATATTGCCGTTCACATTCACATCACCGGTCACATCCAGCGCGTCATTGATATTGACCACGCCATCGGCATCACTGGTAATGTCGCCATCAATATTGGTGCCGCTGTCGAAATCGGCCAGGCCGGTGACGTTCAATGTGTCATTAATGGTAATCGGGTCTGTGCCGTTATCATTGGCGATGTTGCCATTTACATTCAATGTTCCTTGCAAATCGGTTGCACCGGTGACGGCAAGGTCATCATTAATCGTGGTCGCCCCGTTCAGGGTGGTGGTGTTGGTTCCATTCACAACCAGATTACTGTCCAGATTGGTTGATGTCGCGGTAATCGTGATGGGGTCTGAACCGGGGGTGAGGGATTGAATGCTGTTGGTGATAACATCGCCTGTTGTCACGATATCGTTACCAAATGACGCCCCGGCGGTGAATGTTGAATCGGTGGCGCTGGTTACGTTCAGCTTACCGCTAAATGTCCCTTCCCCTGTGACATCAATATTTTTATTGATGGTGGCATCGGCCCCGGCATCCGTCCAAAGACCGCCTGATCCTGTAACGGCTTCTGCATAGGTTAAAACTTCAATGAGATCGTCATTATCCTTCCCACCGCCGGCGGCCTGGGCACAGGTTGTTGTGATTGCTCGGTCCGGCCCCCCGGTGATCAGGGCAATCGCCGCGGCGTTGGGGTCGTTCGCGCCGTCCAAAGTGTCGGTACATCCTGTATTTGATGCCCCGTTATTCCATACACAATACCCGTATGTCTGGCCCCATGGGTCAGTTTGAGAGGCCCCAATCGCCCCGGGAAGTAAACCACCATCTGATGGGCCGGGGGAACCGCCGCCCGACCATGGGCGCGCCTCGGTAAATTCTGTTGCCGCCGGGTCGGCTGTAACATCATCGGTGGCGCCACAATGGCTGTTGGAACTGGCATCTTGTAACACCAAACGGGCATTCAGGCGCATTTGTGATTTGGCCTCTTCGATGCGGTTAATTTCGACCATGGTGGTCAGGGGGCCTCGCATGGTGGACATGATACCGGCGCCCAGTACGCCAACAACGGCCACCGCGCCAAATAGGGTAAAGAACACGTTCCCGGCCTCGGAGCGGCGGTTGCGGCTCCGTTGTTTGGACTGGGCAATATCTCGTTCAAGCCCGCCGATGCCAAAGGCCTTACGCAGCCTTGCCAGCCTGCCGGGGTGTGATGAACGTTTATTGTTGTGCTCTGTCATATTTATCGTCTTCCATCAAGATGGTTGCTCGTTACTTTGTCGTGGGCGGGGATGTTTGGGGCTTCCCCGTGGTTCAAAAGGACATTATCGGGGGGTGCGATATTGCGGCGCTGCGCAATCGCATCATAACAACAGGGAATTGTCGTATTTGCATGCTTCAAATGGATTTGGCCCCCAAAAGCCTTTCTTCAATTATGGCATAAATTCTTCATGCCGTAAATTTCCCACTTCTTCTATTATTGATAAAATTTGTTTATAAATTGTTATCAATTCGAGAAAATATCGTATTTATTTAAAAAATTTGTGGTTTTACTAGGAAATTACCCCAATAAATGCGGTTATTTTGTTTGGCGCACTTTTTTCGCTCAGGCGCGCAGGCGCTATTTTTTCGCTCAGGCGCGCAGGCGCGCTACGCGGCGGCTGGAATTAAGGTTTTTTGGATATAATGAAGCGGGCTATTGCGGCACTGGGATGCCGAATTTATTCAGGGCATCACTTTGTTTTTGTATGACAGCGTTTTCGTCAAAATCTTCAATCAGTTCGTTGAAGAGGCGGTACCAGTTGACTTCGGCGTTCAGATGGATAAACACCGAACCCAGCCCTAAAGCGGCGCGGTCCATAAAGACAAATTCGCGCGGAACTTTTATTCCGCCGCGCTGTTTGCCCAGTTCACGCAACTTGGCATGAACTTTTTCGGCGGTTTCTCTGCCATATACAGCGCCGTCCGCGGTGCCGATCACGCGGGCTTTGTCTTCCATCAATGGCCCGTACAGGAAGTTTGCCCATATATTCAAGGTTTCGATCTGTTCTTTCGACAGGTCTTTAAATCCCCATGTTTCATAGGCATGCACCGCCAGGGCCATATCATCGTTCATCAGGGCCTTGTACAGGTTGATCACCCCGCCGACAAAGGCCGGGCGGAATGCGCGGACGCATCCGAAATCCAGCAGATTAATCGATAAATCATCCCGGACCGTATAATTACCCAAATGCGGGTCACCGTGAATGACCCCGTAATAATA
The DNA here is from genome assembly GCA_002359735.1 of Micavibrio sp. UBA2638. GTDB lineage: Bacteria > Pseudomonadota > Alphaproteobacteria > Micavibrionales > Micavibrionaceae > UBA2638. Next base: position 31,022 of record DENS01000019.1, on the reverse strand, counting down.
CAGCGGCACATACCAGGCGCGGAACATATTCAGCGCGAGCGTGTTGCGCGTTTCGGCGGGCGCGTCTTTATAGGTCAGAATTTTATTGCCCTGCATCCAGGTTGAGGTAATCAGCCGCCCTGTCGATAAATCATCAATAATATGCGGGACGTGCACGTTATCTTCATTCTGCAACATATATTCATACAGCCGCGTGTGACGCGCTTCCAGCTTGTAATCCAGCTCCTCCTGCAGGCGCTCGGCCAGTTCTGCATGAATATGAGCGGTTTCGATGGATTTATCGTAGCGTTCATAAATCGAAAATATAATACGAAGCTGCTTTAAATCGGCATCAATGGCCGATTGCATGTCCGGGTATTGCAGCTTACAGGCCAGCTCTGTGCCATCATGGCTGGTGGCCTTATGGACTTGCCCCAGACTGGCCGCCGCGGCGGCCTCCTTTTCAAAACTTTTAAATTTGCTTTGCCAATCCGGCCCCAGCTCTGTTTTCATGCGGCGGCGAACGAATGGCCAGCCCATCGACGGGGCGTCGGATTGAAGTTGTTGCAGTTCCTGTGCGTATTCTGCGGGCAGCGCCTCCGGGATGGTGGCCAAAATTTGCCCGACCTTCATCAATGGGCCTTTTAGATTGCCCAGCGCCTTAACCAGCGCCTCTGCGTGGTCCTGACGTTCTATCTGAATGCCGAAATATTTTTCACCGGCCAATTTTGCAGCCAACCCGGCCATTGTGCCTGATACCTTGCCGTAGCGCATCAGGCGCCCGCTTAAGGAGGTTCTGTCACTCAGGTCGCTTGTGTTGTCGGCATTGCTCATATGGTATTAAATGGCGTTTGCTTTGATAAAAGTCCAGCCTTAAATCAATGTGCAACTCTGTTTTGGGCTGATTTGGGCTTTTTTGCCTGTAATTTGTCTGCAAAGCGTGTATTTTTATGAAATGAGCAAGGCAGATATACAACATATTCGCGATACAATTTTGCGCCGCGCCCTTGAAGACGTTGCGTTTGATGGCTGGAGCGCTGACCTGCTTGAGCAGGCCGCCCGGCAGGAAGGGCTGGAAGACGGGACGGTGCGCGCGGTTTTCCCCGGTGGTCTGACAGAGGCATTGTTGCACTTTTCGGATTACATTGACCGTTTGATGTTAGAACGCCTGAGCGGTGTAGACCCGCAGGAGATGAAAATCCGTGACCGCGTTCGCTGCGCTGTTATGGCCCGTTTTGAGGTGATGGCCCCGTATAAAGAGGCTGTGGCGCTTTCGGCCCGCTATTGGGCGCGGCCATTGACACAAATGCATGCGGGTAAGCTGGTCTGGCGCAGCGCAGATGTAATCTGGATCTGGGCCGGTGATACGGCGACCGATTATAATTATTATACCAAACGCGGCCTTTTGAGCGGTATTCTGGTTTCGGCCTTGCCGGTCTGGCTGAATGATCATGATGATGGTCTGCAAAAAACCCGTGATTTTGTTGATCGGCGGATAGAGAATGTGATGCAATTTGGTAAAATTATCGGTAGAATCAAAAAATAGTATGAAATCAAAATAATCTGGAGAGTTTCTTTGTTTATGTTGTCTCGTCGTGTTTTGGGCCTGTCTTTCTGTCTGGCCGCCAGCCTTTTTATTTTTAGCGCAGAGCCCGCCCATGCCAAAAAAAGTTTCTTTGAGGCCATGTTTGGCTGGATGTCGGCAGAACCGGAAGGCCCGGACCCGGCCGAGACCTTGCAGGCGCCATTTGCCTATGATGCCGCCAAAACAGGATCCAATAACGGCTTAACGGGAAAGCAGGAAAATGCGGTTCCCCTGAAACACGCCCATACCAACGAAGCGGAGATCGGCAAATGGCTGATTACCGCCGTGTCCGATGTGATGAGCTATCAGGTTGGTGATAACCCGGACATCGCTTCGGCCAATGAGAAATATTTTGCCCAGAGCGGTAAGCGGCAGTTCCAGGACTTTGTCGAGAAAAATAATATCGCCAAAGTTATTGAATCCGGGCGTTTTAATATCCGTTCTTTTGTAAAAGAAAACCCGCTTTTGCTGAATTCCGGGACAGCCAATGATCGCTTTCGCTGGCTTTATGAAGTGCCGATCATGGTGAGCTATATGGACTCCGGTGATTTTGATTATAAAACCAAGGATCCTGTTAACCAGCATATTGTCCTGACCATTCAGGTTGGCCGTTTTGCCAAAACCGATGACGAAAACAATGTTTTTGATGTGCTGATCGAAACCTGGGATGGTAAATCACAGAAAATTGAGAAAAATTAAGCAATTTTGCTGGGATTCTGCGCTGTTTTGTTTATGATCAATTATCCGAATCATAAACAAATAAGACTTTTAGAAGGAGTATCTCTGCCATGTCCGAGAACGTAGCCAGCTTTCCGCAATCCGAAAATACCGAAACAGAGGCTCCTGAAGAATCGGCCCCTGCCGATGTCGGGGGGGTGGCCGGTTCACGTCTGAAATCATTCATCGAGCGCATTGAGCGACTGGAAGAAGAAAAAGCCGCCCTGATGGAGGATATCAAAGAAGTCTATGCCGAGGCCAAAGGCACCGGGTTTGATACCAAAACCATGCGTAAAATCGTATCTTTGCGCAAAATGGATCACGAAAAACGCCGCGAAAGCGAAGAATTGCTGGATCTTTATAAATCTGCGATTGGTATGTATTAATCCAGATTGATCGGCCGAGAGGGGGGTGCCTTAGGATAACCCCTTCATTTGGTTTGCTTTTTCAGCTTCGTCATTTCGTTTGTAAAATTTATGGGGGTGGGGGGTCTTGTCCCGCCCTTTTATTTTGCGCAAGTTTTGTATGCGGGCGTTCTCCGGGGCTTTTTTAGCCCGGATTGCGGCCAATTTACCGTCTCATTGTATGACTTTATTCCTAATTGGTCAAGCGGGATTAAAGGCAGGGCTTGAGCCGTGCATTTATGGCGCATTCGAGTATAGTATCCGCGCACTCTATTCTACGCATTCTAGGAAATATACTATCGCGCATTCTATTCTGGGCATTCTATTCTGGGCATTTTATCCAGCGCATTCAATCCAGCATTGCATAAAACCCTGCGTATAAGCGCGCTCAGGGCTATGCGTCACAGATGCGCTGTTTATTTGCCCTCAATTAATTTATCAACGATGGTCGGGTCCGCCAGTGTTGAGATATCGCCCAGTGAATCCAGTTCATTGGCCGCAATTTTTCGCAGGATACGGCGCATGATTTTGCCGGATCGCGTTTTGGGCAAATCGGGTGAGAAATGGATAACATCCGGGCTGGCGATGGGGCCGATGATTTTTCGTACCAGCGTCACAATTTCGCCTTTTAAGTCATCATTGGCGTCTTGTCCTTCATTAAGGATGACATAGGCATAGATGCCTTGCCCTTTCAGATCATGGGGGTACCCGACAACGGCGCTTTCGGCCACGGCTTCATGTTCGTTAATGGCGCTTTCGATTTCCGCGGTGCCAAAGCGGTGCCCCGAGACATTGATTACATCATCCACGCGGCCGGTGATCCAGTAATAGCCATCTTCATCCCGTTTGACACCATCGCCGGTGAAATATTTTCCTTTGAAGGTTGAGAAATAGGTCTGGATAAAGCGGTCATGATCGCCATAGATAGAGCGCATTTGCCCGGGCCAGCTGTCCAGAATGACAAAATTCCCTTCGCATTCGCCTTCCAGCGTGTTGCCCTCATTATCGACAATGGACGGCTTTACGCCGAAAAACGGTTGGCATGCGCTGCCTGGTTTCATATCGGTAACACCGGGAAGCGGCGTCATCATGTGGCCGCCTGTTTCGGTTTGCCACCATGTATCCACGATGGGGCAGCGTTTTTCGCCAACGACATTGTAATACCACAGCCATGCTTCGTGGTTAATCGGTTCGCCCACCGTACCAAGAATGCGTAATGATTTTCGGCTGGTTTTTGTGACATGCTCATTGCCCTGTTTTAACAGCGCGCGTATGGCCGTCGGGGCCGTATAGAAGATATTGACCTTGTGTTTATCGACGATTTTCCACATGCGTGACCAATCAGGATATTGCGGGACGCCTTCATAAACCAGTGATGTTGCGCCATTGGCCAGCGGGCCATAAACGATATAGCTGTGGCCGGTAATCCAGCCGACATCGGCCGTACACCAATAAATTTCGCCGGGTTTGTAATCAAAAGTGATTTCATGCGTCATGGCGCACCAAACCATATACCCGCCGGTTGTGTGCAAGATGCCCTTTGGTTTTCCGGTGGAGCCGGACGTATACAGAATAAACAATGGGTCTTCGGCGTCCATTTCGGTGCAATCGCATTTGGGCACTTGCGATCCGACAATTTCATGCCACCAGATATCGCGCGCGTCATTCCATTTTATGGCGCCGCCGGTGTGTTTGTACACCAGCGTTTTGATATCCGCGCCTGAAATTTGAATGGCTTCGTCCGTATTGGCTTTCAGGGGCACTTTTTTGCCGCCGCGCAGGCCCTCATCGGCGGTGATAACCAGTTTTGGGCGGCAATCATCAATGCGATTGGCCAGGGAATCGGGCGAAAATCCGCCAAATACAACGGAATGTACGGCGCCAATGCGCGCGCAGGCCAGCATGGCGTATGTGGCCTCTAAAATCATAGGCATATAGATAATGACGCGGTCGCCTTTTTCGACGCCCAATTCCTTCATCGCATTGGCTAGTTTCGATACCTGAATTTGTAAATCGGCGTAAGTGACGCTCTGATTGGGGGATTTTGGGTCATCCGGCTCAAAGATCAACGCCGTATCATTGCCTTTGCCGTTTTCGACGTGACGATCAACGCAGTTATAACAGGCATTCAGTTTGCCATCTTCGTACCATTTGATATCGACATTGCCCTCGAAAGAGGTGTTCTTGATGATGGTGGGTTGTTTAAACCAGCTGAGGCGTTTGGCCTGCACGGCCCAGAAAATGTCGGGTTGTTCCAGTGATCCGTGATACATCGCCGCATATTTGTCGGCATCGACATGGGCGTTTTTTACAATGTCTTTGCTCGGTTTATAGATTTCGGAACTCATCAATACATCTCCTTTTACGCAAAAATCCGATAAGGGGCGATTCTAACATATTGAGCAGGGCTGTAGAGTCACACTTGTTGTGCGGCGCAATATTTGTGCGCGCTGCCTATGGGCTTGTATTACAGCCGGGACTTTCTACAGGCCGCCCATCTTGGATATTAAGTCCCATTCATCCTTTTTAACCGGTGAAACCGACAGGCGGGATTGTTTCACCAGGGCCATATCGGCAAGCGCTGGTGTGGCCTTGATGTCCTTCAATGTAACCGGCTTTGGCATGTCCTTGACGGCCTTGAAATCGACCATGCCAAAACGGCCCTTGGGGTCTGTGTGGTCAGGGTAATATTCTTTGACAACCTCAACAATGCCGACAATCTCCAGACCTTTATTGGAATGATAGAAAAAAGCCTGATCGCCAATTTTCATGGCCTTCATGTTGTTCGAGGCCTGATAATTACGCACGCCATCCCAATGTTCGGTGCCTTTTTCTTTTTGCTGATCCCAGCTCCATTTAAACGGTTCGGATTTGATTAACCAATATTGCATCGGGCTCTCCTTATCTGTGTCTGGTTGTCTGTGTCTGGATGGTTGCTTCTGGGCGGTTATTTTCCGGTTATTTCATAACTGAACGGCCGGTTGAGCATTTCCTCAATCGCATCATCGACGCTGTATTCGCCTTCAATCAGTTTGTTGACTGTTTCGGTGATTGGCATGTCCACCGCATGTTTTTTGGCCAGGGACAGCGCGGATCTGACGGTATGAACGCCTTCGGTGACGGCTTTGCGGCCGCCAAGAATGTCCTCGATGCTTTGGCCCTTGCCAAGCGCCGCCCCCAGTGAGAAATTGCGCGATTGCATGGATGAACATGTCAGGGTTAAATCCCCGATGCCGCACATTCCCAGCAAGGTTTCACGGCTTGCGCCCATGGCCACGCCAAGGCGTGCAATCTCGGCCACGCCGCGTGTCATGATGGCGGCGCGGGCGCTTTCACCCAGTTCGCGGCCCGTTACCACGCCGCAGGCAATGGCGATGACGTTTTTAATGGCGCCGCCCAGCTGGGTTCCGATGACATCGGTGGTGGCATAGGGGCGGAAACCGGGCACGCCCAGTGCTTTTTGCAGGCGAATCGCGGTGTCTTTGTTTTTGCAGGCAATGGTTACCGCACCGGGCAGGCCGCGCGCAATTTCAGAGGCAAAAGTCGGGCCGGTCAAAATGGCGTGCGTGCAATCGGGCGCGACTTGTTCCAGAACCTGAGTCAGCAACAGGCCGCTGTCCAGTTCAATTCCCTTGGAACAGATCACCAATGGTTTTCCGGCGGGCAGTTGGTCTTTCATCGATTCAACCGTTGCGCGGATATGTTGGGCCGGGGTCACCAGTAAAAGGATATCGGCCTGTGCGGTCTCGTTTAAATCGTTGGTGGCCTTTAGATTGTGGCAAAGCGGAACACCGGGCAGAAACAGGCTGTTTTCGTGTTTGGTATTAATCGAATCAACGACCTCGCTTTCCCGCGCCCATAACAGGACATCACGCCCGTTGCTGGACAGGACTTGCGCCAAGGCGGTGCCCCATGCACCGGCACCGATTACACCGATTGTCTGCGTGTTGGATGTCAAGCTCTACCTCATCTGTTTGTTATTCATATTCGCGGCGCGGCATCGTGCCGTTTACGCTTTCACACCTGCACCATGCCGTGGCGGCGCGCCGGGGTCAAGAGGCCATCTTGGTCTGGCCTGAAAGTCAAGCCCATCAACAAGTCCCAGCCTGAATCGTTCCACGCCTGCCCACGCAATCATGGCGGCGTTATCCTGACAAAGGCCAAGCGGCGGCGCATAAAAACGCATATCATGGCCCTCACATAATGTTTCCAGCGTGGCGCGAATGGCTGTGTTGGCCGCCACGCCGCCTGATACCACCAAAACGGGCCGTTCCTGGCTATAATGCGATTTAAATTGCGTGATGGCGTTGTTGCAGCGATCTTTCAAAACCTCGGCCATCGTGTTTTGGAAAGCGCAGGCCAGATCGCGAATATCCTCGCGTTTTAAATCCCCGGCGGGAAGTTTTTCAACGTGGTTGCGGATGGCCGTTTTTAACCCGGAAAAAGAAAAATCGCAGCCATCCCGTCCTTTCAGCGGCTTTGGCAGCGCAAAGCGTTTGTTTGCGGCTTTGGGGTCGCTGCATTCGCTGGCAATGGCCTGAATATTCGGGCCGCCCGGGTAAGGCAGGCCCATAATTTTGGCCGATTTGTCAAAACATTCGCCCGCGGCATCATCCAGTGTTGTACCCCAGCGTTTATAGCGTCCCGGCCCCTCAACGACCAGAATTTGTGTATGCCCGCCTGAAATTAATAAAAGAAGATACGGAAACGCAATCTCCGGGTCGGTTAAGCGCGGTGTCAGGGCGTGCCCTTCCAGATGATTGATACCCAGAAACGGTAAGTCATGGGCGGCTGCGATAGCCTTTCCTGCCACCATGCCGACCATGACCCCGCCAATAAGGCCGGGCCCCGATGTGGCCGCCACGCCGGACAGGGCCGCAAAATCCAGACCGCTATCGTCCATGGCGGCCTTGATCAGCGTATGCAGGTGATCAATATGGGCGCGCGCCGCAATTTCGGGTACAACGCCGCCAAAGGCCCGGTGCTCATCCAGCTGGCTTAGAACCAGATTGGATAATATATCGCCTTTGTCGTTGACGATTGCAGCCGCGGTTTCATCGCAGCTTGTTTCAATGCCCAAAATGTGGATAGTGTCATTCATAACAAAGACCTAAACAGCAATTAAGTGGAGCTGTCAAATGCAAACAAGACCAGTCGAAAAAATAAAAATCGGAACGCGCGGATCGCCTTTGGCACTTAAGCAGACCGATATGGTAAGTCAGGCCCTGCGCGCGGTTCGCCCTGATCTGGAGATCGCAGTCGAGATTATTAAAACGTCCGGTGATTGGAAACCCTCGGACGGGGAAGTGCCGCTATCGGCGCAAAATGGCGGCAAGGCACAATTTGCAAAAGAGATTGAGGCGGCCATGTTGCGCGGTGATATTGATATTGCCGTCCATTCCATGAAGGATATGGAGAGTTTTTTACACGATGATCTTGTTATTCCATGGATGTTACCGCGGGAAGATGCGCGGGATGCGCTAATCTGTGGTGATCTGGCCAAAAATAGCCAAAAAATACATGATTTACCAATGGGATGCCGCGTTGGTAGTGCCAGTGTGCGCCGCGGCGCCTTCATACGGGCATTGCGTCCGGATTTAAAGGTTGAACCGTTTCGCGGCAATGTGCAAACGCGCCTGCAGAAATTAAAATCCGGGCAGGTTGACGTGACCTTATTGGCAGTTGCCGGATTAAACCGCCTTGGCATTGCCAATGAAATGAGTGCCATTATCCCCGTTGAGGATATGTTGCCGGCCTGCGCGCAGGGGGCTGTGGGGATAGAGCTGCGTAAGGATATGTTGGATGAATTGTCCTTTATTGGCCAAATATCATGTGAAAAAACAGTAGCTTGTGTTTCTGCTGAGCGCGAGGTGCTGCGCGCTTTGGTTGGGTCGTGTCATACACCTGTCGGGGCCTATGCGATATGGGACGGCAATGAAATATTCTTGCGGGCGCAGGTATGTTCTCTGGACGGGCAGCGCAGTTTTAAGGCAGAGGGCCGTAAAGTGATTACGGAGCCCGGCGATGCCGTTGCGCTGGGCGCAGATATCGGGCAGGCCCTCAAGCAAAAGACGCCGGATGATGTCTTGGCGGAAATTATGGGGTAACTATGTATGGGATTGATGGGAAAATTCAGGCTGAGCGTATGCCGACAAGAATGACGAAAAAGGGCGTGTAGAATGAATAAAGTCGCCGGAAAAACCCTTTTGATTACGCGCCCGCCGGATCAGGCCGCGGCGGATGCGGCGTTTTTCAAACCATACGGTCTGCATACGGTAATTGCCAGTACCTTGCGGTATGAAGATTGCAAGGCGGATTTACCGGCCGCAGGCGATATTGATGCCCTGATTGTCACCAGCGCGCGCGGCGTTGATACCGGGCTTAATGATCTGGGCGCGTACCGTGATAAGGCCATATATTGCGTGGGAGAACAAAGCGCAGATGCCGCCCGGGCGGCTGGCTTTGCCTGTGTTTATGCCGCGGCCGGAACGGCGGATGATTTGATTGATTTGATCTGTACGCATGAACAAAGCGGGGCGAATGTGCTTTATTTACGCGGCCGTGACGTGTCGAAAGATATGAAACCCGCCATGGAAAATCGCGGGTATGTCGTGCAAAGCCGCATTGTTTACAGTGCTTTAGAGGTGGAGGAGCCGGCAAAAGATGTTCTGGATCGCCTTGCCCGGCACGATATTGACGCGGTGGGGTTTTATTCAAAACGCAGCGCCGGAATTTTTGTGAAATGGATAAAGGCGTACGGGCTGGAGGGCAGCTTGAGCGCAACAAAAGCCTTGTGTATCAGTGATGCTGTGTTAGAGTGCGTACGTGTATTGCCGTGGCAGGATTGTTCTGTGTCAAAGATGCCCGATGGCAATGCAATGCGGCGCTTGTGCCTTACGGCGCTTGGGTGCGTGGCCGGGGGCCAGTGGCCGCCGATAGTGAACAAACAGTATTTTTAGAGCAAAGGTCTTTTGTATATGAGCACGAAAAGCAAAAACACTTTCGGTAGTGCCGAGGAAGTGATTGAACGTTTTGGCGGTATCCGCCCGATGTCCAGCAAGACACAAATACCGGTGACCACCATTCAGGGGTGGAAAAAGCGCAATTCGATTCCCGATGCCAGAGTGGACGATATTCTGAAAGCCGCGCAGTCCAATAATGTGGACATCGCTGATCTGATACAGGGGCCGGGCGCGAATGAAAACGCCAATCAAAACGCCACCGCAAAAGCCGATGCACGCAGCGAAGACAAAACGGGCCATGAGCCGGGGGTAAAAACCGCTGCTGCCAAAACGGCCAAGCGCGCCGCGCCGGAACCGAAATCTGGCGCGATGCCTGAGGCGCAGGCTGGGTCTGCGGCCCCGGCGGCGCATATCCCCCAAAGCATTGCCCCATCTAAGGATGCAGATAAAGATCAAAATGGTGACGCGGGCGCCTATGCCGCATCAAGTGCAGTATCAAACGGGCTGGAGGAAAGATTGGCAAAGGTAGAAAAAAATGCGGTCACAAAAAGCGCCGTAATCAGCGTTCTGGTTGTTGTTTTGATGATTGGTGCGGCCAGCGCCCTGTTATGGCCCAAAGCCAAGGATGTGGATGCCCGGCTGGATGCCAATAATCAACAGCTAAGCGAGCTGGAGGGGCAGGTGCAGGATATTCGCGAAGGCGGGTCCTGGGCCGGGGGATTGATCCCGCAGGAATGGAAAGACCAGCTGAATGAGTATTCAAATCAGGCTGCCGAGCTGCAAGCGCAGGCCATGGCCGCGAAGGAAACGGTTGGCGCGGCCTTAAAACGGGCTGAAGTTATAACCGGCGATGTCCTGAGCGCAGAGGCCGGAACATTGGAGCAGCGCGTGGCCAAGCTGGAGGCCCATCTCGGGGATATGGCCGCCGACCCGAATATGGCGTATTTTTTACAAAAATTAAAGGACATGCAGCTTTCTGTGCCCGGGCAGGAAACCGTGGATAGCGCGGTGAGTGAGTTGCTTGCGATGATGAATAATTTTGAAGGCGGCCCCGATACCATGAATGCCTATCTGGATGACATGCGCGGGCAAAGTACGGCGCTGGGGCAAACATTTGAAGGCTTGCCGAGCGAAGACCTGAAAGCCGCGGCTTTGTTATTCACGATGGAACAATTTCGCGGGGCATTGAACCGTGATGGCGCCGCGTTTGAAGATGACCTGGCCTTGATGAAAAATTTTGTGGGCGCAGAGGATAATGAGCTGAGCGCCGCACTGGATAAGCTGGCGCCCCAAGCCAAACAAGGTGTCTTGTCGGTGGAGGGGTTGTCAAAAGAATTCCGCGGTTTGGCGGGCGAGGCCGTGGTGTCTTCGCTTAAAGGGGAAGATGTCGATTTCTCGGAAAAAGCCAAAGCGCGCATGAATGAGCTTCTGAGCGTGGAAAAAGATGGGGAGCTGGTCACGGGGACAGAGACCCAGGCAGCCCTGGCGAAGGTGCAGAGCCATCTGGATGCCGGTGAACTGGATGCCGCCATTGCCGAGGCCGAGACATTGGACGGCCCGGCCGCACAAACCTTGCAGCCATGGCTTGAACAAGCCAGAGCCACCAGCGCAGCGCAGGATGTGGCCAGTATTCTGGATTACAATATCGACATGCGTGTGCCCGGTACAAATGAGATTGGTCAGGCCATGCAGGGTATGGGTGATGCCGTCCGCGGTAAGGGACGTATGATTGAAGATCCGAAATCGGGCCTGAAAATATATCTGCCGGCCCGATCAATCTTTCAAGACAGCCCGCTGGCCGCACCGAAAGGTTTGAAACCAGAGTAAAACGCGCTAGAGTCTCTTTCTAATCGTGGGTATCAGGAGTCCGTTACATGATTCGCGCTTTATTTTTTCTGCTGAAAGTGGCTTTCATAGCCGCCATTGCGGTATGGGTCGCCGACAAGCAAGGGTCAGTCCGGTTCGCCTGGACCGATTCGTCCGGCGCGGACATGATTGTGAATATCCATTTGGGCCTGTTCTTGTTGGGCGCGCTGGGGGTGATGCTGTTTGCGCTTTTGCTGTTCCGGGTGATCAAGGGCACTGTTGATTTTCCTAAATCCCTGCAACGATATCGCCGTGAGCGCAATAAAGATAAAGGCGTGCGCGCCCTGACGCTGGGGTTGACGGCAGTGGCCGCCGGGGATACCAAGGCCGCAGTGTATCAGGCCTTTCGCGCCCAGAAATTATTGCCCGATGAAAACGGCCTGTCTTTATTGTTAAAGGCGCAAGCCGCCCGTCTGGATGGCCGGGAAGAGGAAGCCAATGATAATTTCATGCAGTTATTGGAACACAAAGATGCCGCGTTTCTGGGTATGCGCGGCCTGTTGCAGGCGGCGCTGGATCGCAAGGATTATGCCTCGGCCCTGACGATCGCCCGCGAGGCCATGACATTACACCCGAAGCAGCCCTGGATTTTGAAAATCACGTATGATCTGGAGATTAAGCAGCGTGAATTGGACCGCGCGTTGAAAACACTGTTCGCGGCAGAAAAACACAAGGCCATAGCAAAAGATAAGGCGCAAAGCGACCGCATTGCGATGATGTTATATAAGGCCGATATGGATATTGAGGCAGGCAATATGCATGCCGCCCGCCTGAAGTTGGAAAAGGCGTATGGTTATGACCCGAGCTTCATCCCCACGGTGATCCGCCTTGCACGCACCTATTTACAGCACGGAAAACGCCGCAAAGCCATTGCGATCATTGAAAAGGCGTGGAAGGTGAATACGCATCCGGATTTGATTCCGCTATGGGCCAGCGCCATGCCCGGCGTCAAGGCCGAGCGCCAATCGCTGGAGCAATTGAAATGGTTTGAACGGCTATTGGCGTTGAACACGGACTCTTCGCAAGGATATCTGGCCGTGGCCAAAGCCGCCATGGAAAACGGCCTGTGGGGTGAGGCGCGCAATTACCTGAAACATGCCGAGACCATCCGCACCAGTAAAACCCTTTACAGGCTTTATGCCTTGCTGGAAGAAAAAACCAGCGGTGATGCGGCGATGGTGCAGGACTATTTACAGCGCGCGGCAGACGCGCCGCCGGAAAAATGCTGGGTTTGCCATGAAACCGGCCATGTTTATGATCGCTGGAGCGCCTATGCGGAGCCGGGCGGCCGTTTTAATTCAATCCGCTGGGATTTTCCGTTTGTAAATGATGATACCGTTCTGCTTGGCCGGTCTGAAAATGAATGGGAGCCCAAGCCGGTTCTGGAAGCGCCCAAAATTTCCTAGACAGCCGTCGCCCTTAAAGTATCCGCCTGTGACATAATTTCTAGCGGCCTACCTGAACAATAGCGGCGGTTTTTATAGCCGCCAGAATTTTAGATCTTTGCGTATAATCCATGACAGGAAGAAAAGGCCGGTCATAAAGCCGCCTGTGTGGGCCTCCCAGGAATGACCGCCCATCAGGATGGCGATGGCGAACATTAAAACCAGCCAAAACCCGATCACGGCCATCAGGCCGTATTGACGTACCAGTTTAAATTGATGAAACCCGCCGCGTTTATACATCATAACCAAAAAGACGGCGAAAAATCCGCTGATGGCCCCTGAGGCGCCGATTAACGGATAACGGTCCCCGAAGTTAAGGGCCAAAAACAATGCCGCGCCGCCAAGACCGCAGGCGAAAAAGAAAGCCCAGGCCATTTTATTTCCCAAATCACGGGCAAAGAACGTGCCCATGGCGGTGAACATGATGCAATTAAAGACCAGATGCATCCAGTCCCCGTGCAGGAATAGATGCGTGAACGGCCCTGCAATGCTTTGCCAGCCAAAATGCCCGGTGTAATGCGCGGGCAGAAACCCGAAATTTAAAAAAAGTATCATTTGCTGAGACTGATCCAACAGGATTTGCTGGCCGGCATGGATTACAATAAAGATCGGCAAGAGAACCCGCACGAAAAGGGGGATTTTATCCCAGTTGATAAAGGGCGGGTTTTGCGTTTTGTTGAGAGCTTTTTGCTTGGCCTTATATTCGGCCCGCCATGCTTCCTCTTTGGCGATTTTTTCTTTGCGCATACGGTCGCGGTCGGCCAGGCTGGGAAAGTGCACGATTTTGTTGTCATCGTCATCATCATTGCCATTGTTTCCGCCGCTGCCGTTACTGCCGCCGCTGCCATTACCGGGGCCGGGGCCGGAACCATTGTGTTTTGATCCATTTGAAGTCATGGTCAAAAGATAGCGTAAAAAGGCGGGGCTGAACAGTACCCAGATCATATATCGTGAAAATGCATTTTACGCCGGGGGTGCAAGAAAAATTCAGCGATCGCTGTTTTTGTTAATTATCCACACGGGCGATGGTCTGGATTCTGCGGGTTTGCCGCGGTGCTGGTTTTAGGGGTGGTGCAAAGCGCGCTCCGCAGGCGTATAGTTTCCCGGTAATAAGAATCACGAAATGTATAAGCAGGAGAGAGCGATGGAAAACGCAAGCCGCAGCCACCCTATGACAGAAAAGGATCAATCCATGTATGATTTTACCGCCCAGCCCAATTCATTGGAAGAATTCTGGATGCCCTTTACCAATCAACGGGGGTGGAAAAAAGACCCGCGTATGCTGGTTCGTGCGGATGGTATGTATTATTATGACGCCGCCGGGCGTGAAATACTGGATGGTGCCGCGGGGCTGTGGTGTGTGAATGCGGGCCATGGCGTACAACGTATTAAAGATGCCGTTATGGAACAAATGGATGCGATGGATTTTGCCCCGTCCTTTCGTTTTGGGCATCCGGCGGCCTTTCGCGCGGCTTCACGCGTTGTGGGCATGATGCCTGATCATATTTCCAATGTCTTTTTCAGTAATTCCGGCTCGGAAGCCGTGGACAGTGCCTTTAAAATTGCGCTGGCGTATCACCGCGCCCGCGGGGAAGGCACGCGCCGTTTATTGATTGGCCGTGAACGCGCCTATCATGGCGTTGGTTTTGGCGGTATTTCTGTTGGTGGCATCCCGTATAACCGGGCTGCGTTTGGCCAGCTTTTGCCGAATGTGGATCACATGAAAACCACGTATAATTTTGAACGCGATGGCATTACAAAAGGCCAGCCTGAAAAAGGCGCCGACATGGCGGATGAATTGGAAGATATCATCAAAATGCATGATCCGTCGAATGTTGCGGCCCTGATTGTGGAGCCGATTGCCTGTTCAACCGGGGTCTTGCCGCCGCCGAAAGGGTATCTGGAGCGCCTGCGGGAGATTACAGAAAAATATGGCGTTTTGTTGATTTTTGACGAGGTCGTCACAGGGTTTGGCCGTTTAGGGTGCGCCAGCGCGGCCGAATATTTCGGCGTTGCCCCGGATATGATTACCTCTGCCAAGGCTTTGACCAATGGGGCCATGCCAATGGCCGCAACCTTTACGTCGAAAAAAATCTATGACGGTTTGATGCAGGGATCTGAAGACACCATTGAACTGTATCATGGATACACCTATTCCGGGCATCCCGTTGCCGCAGCGGCCGCTTTGGCGACGATGGATGAATATCAGGAAAAGAAAATCTTTGAAAACGCCCGCGCAATGGCCCCGAAATTTGAAGAGGCCCTGCATAGTCTGGCCGATAAACCGCATGTGAAGGATATCCGCAATTTGGGGATTATTGGCGGAATTGAACTGCACCCCGGTAAGGATGGGCAAGATCTGGGAACAAAAATGTTTAATGAAATGTGGGAAGAGGGGCTGACCATGCGCCCCGGGGCCTCGGGCTGTGTTGCCTTGTCGCCGCCGCTTATTCTGAATGAAAACCATATTGACCGTATGGTCACCATCATTGGCGATTATCTGGATAAATTATAGGCCGGTAAAAAAGGCCCGCCATATAATGGCGGGCTATATATTTCATAATTGATTGGAGAGTCGTCTTATGAATTCCGGTGCGTGGAAGTGGCGCGTTATCCGATAGAGGGCCCGCGCATTCCTATGTTTTCGTTCTTCTCGCGATCATATTTATAAGTCGCGTTTTCATCGCCCTTTGGCTGCATAAATGATGGCGGCGTATAGCGCGTAATTTTAGCGCCAGCCTCGGCCAATAAATCAGTTGTGGCGATGCGGGCATGTTCAATTTGCTGTGTGAATTTGCTCATCACCGCGCCCATGGCGTCTTTGGCAATTTCCATGCCCATCACAACCATTTTTTTGACATCACCAAGATCAGGTGTTTTTCCTTCGCTGATATCGGCGAAAGCCTGTGACATCAGTCCGTTTAATTCAGAGAGCTTCTTTTTCTTTTGCCCTTTTCCGCCGCCGGAGCCAGAGGATTTTCCTTTGCTTTCTTCTTCGTCATCTTCGTTGTCATTGACAATTTCGATCTCGACGAAGGTCGGGCTTTGGAAGCTAACGGGATATTCTTTAATGCGTTCCACGGCGAGCGTTTTTCCGCTCAAGCCCGGTTTGACTTCGACAACAATTTTGGCCGGGTCGCGCCAGTCAAATACAACGCAGTGGCTTTTAAATTCACCGGGCTGACGACAGGCTTTTACCAGCCTCTTGCCGGGGTAAAAGGCCTCTGTAATGCCTGAGTCTTTTAAAAATTCTTTTACGTTTACTTGCATAACACCGCTCCTAAATTTCATATTTTGTTTTTCTCTCCGCTTCGGCAGTTTATCTGCCTGTTTTTATGTTTTTTACGGAAAGTGAGTTCAATATAGGCTGCAAATGCTTAAAAAAGGTTTAAGATTTACCAGCGATTATAAAAAAAGAATCGATATGCAGAAAATTGGGGTTTTTGTTGATTTTCTGCTACACTAAAGACTGCGAATTTAACTTTACGATTAGGGGCGAATGATGCGTTTAAGATCGCTGTTTATTATGGCTGGTTTTGTGGTGTTGCTGCAGGGGGCGGGGCCGGTTGTGCCTGCGGTGCAGGCGCAGGATGTTTTTCTGAAAAAGGGCGGAAGTGATGCCTCCGGTGATGATAGCGGGAGCAAAAAGCTGTATCTTAGCCCCGGTGCATCGGGCGGCAATGCGACGCGTTTTATTCCCAATCAAGGGCGTACATTGTATAATTCCAAAGCGCCAAGTAGCACTAGTAGCACGTCACGGCAAAGCAGCGGCCCTTCCACGCAAATTGAT
Organism: Micavibrio sp. UBA2638; assembly: GCA_002359735.1. Taxonomy (GTDB): domain Bacteria; phylum Pseudomonadota; class Alphaproteobacteria; order Micavibrionales; family Micavibrionaceae; genus UBA2638. The sequence goes on along the minus strand of DENS01000019.1, from coordinate 14,274 downwards.
CGCGGCAGCGAATTAGATGAAATTCAGCGTTTGAATATCGCCAATGCCCAGGCCCATGCTGAACGCAACGCCAAGGTCATAGCAGAAAAACAGCGTCTTTGGGAACAAGAGCGCGCGGCCCGCGATATGGCCTATGAGAAACAGAAAATGGCCGAACAAGCCCTGGCCGAACAACAAAGCGAGGGCGGAAGCGGTGCCAACACCATGCGCAATGCGTCCTATCCCGGGGCCGATAATGGGATGGGTCTGAAAAAACCATCGCGTACATTTAACGTGTATGAATAGCTGGCCATTGCGGTGTTACGATGATCCGGTGATGGTCATATGATTTGGGCCGTATCATATGGCCCATTCTTTTTGATACAATCGAATACTGGTAAAAAGCATATCTTTTGCAGGGCCGCGTTTTCTGCTAGATACATCTATGATGAGCACTATACATGATGCCAGCGCGCCTTTTTATTTAAACCATCTCAGACAGAATCTATTGGCGGTTCCGCTGGCTGATCTGCGCTATGGCGCGGTTATGCTTGCGATTATTCTCTATGCCTGTGCCGGCTCTCCCACCCCCGATTCTGTTGCATGGCCGGAACTGATTGTTGCGGTGTTACTGGGCGGCGCCATTTGCAATGCGGCTACGTTATGGATTTTTCAAAAACACCCGCAAGCCGAAATATGGGCGCAGGCCGGGCGAATATTTTTGTTCTGGGGGATGAGCATAGCTGTTTTATGGGGTATTGCTCAGGGCCATTCTTTATATTTTCTGATGCGGGATGTGATCTGGGTGGTGTTTGCGGCCCTGCCTGTTTTGTTGTGGCCTTTATTTCAACAAAGACGTCAATCCATGCCGGTGATCTGCGTTATGGCGGGG
>DENS01000019.1:0-13092 GCA_002359735.1 Micavibrio sp. UBA2638 | reverse complement strand
GTGATCTGCGTTATGGCGGGGCTAGTCTTGTCCGCGCGCGAAATGTTGCGCCTGTATGGCGGTGATCTGTCCCTTTTGGGCGCGGCAGAGGCGACTTATTATTTGGGGAATTCACCGCTGGTTCTTTTTGCCGCCATTATGCTGGCGGGGATGGGCGCCGTCCATATAATGGCGCGCGAGCGCAGGATTTATACCGGCCTGGTTTTTATGATTCTGTCTTGCCTGCCTTTATTTGTGATGGCGGCGGGGATGCAAAGGGCGTCAATCGGGTTGTTTTTTTTGTCTATGATTGCTGTGTGTGCCACCGCGCTGATCCGCGCGCCGTATAGGGCTTTGCCATTCATTTGTATTCTTCTGGCCTGCGGCTATCTGGCACGGGCGGATATGTTTGCGCTTGCCGATATGGTGTGGATGAAAACCGCGCAGGTCGGTTTGATGAATATGCGCACCGAAGAATGGGGCGCCGTTTGGGCGCATATTGCGGATCATCCCATCAGAATTTTATTGGGCACTGGCTGGGGCGGGGTTTATCAATCGCCTGCGGTTGGCGGGATGAGTGTAAATTTTACGCATGGCGCGCTCAGTTCAGCCCTTTTAAAAGGCGGTTTTGCCGGGTTGGTCGTTATCGGGGGCTATCTGTTTGTGATTGGGCGGCGTCTGGTTGCCGGTTTATATGGCGCGAGTGATATGAAAGCCTTGGTGTTTGGCCTTGCGTTATTGTGTCCGTTTGTTACCGATGTGCTTTTATATGGCAGTTTTAAATCCTTTGATTTTGGGGTGTTGCTGGTAATGATTGTATTTGCTCCAAAGCTAGTTACGGGATTTAAGCAGCAAAACCTTGTCAGCAGCAATAAATCACACTAATTTGGGGGATCATAAATAGGTTGGGATCATGCGCAAAAGGCCGTCCATAATTTTAATGAACAGAGTTTACCCGCCGGTGCGCGGCGCGACCGGACGTGTCTTAAGAGATCTGGCGCGCGGATTATCGCGCGATGGTTGGCAGGTTTACGTTTTGACGACCGGGCCGAAATCTGTGCGTGAGCGCGACGGATCGGTGAAGGTGATGCGGATCAAGGGGCCTGAAAAGCCGAAATATGCGCTGGGTTATCTTTGGATATGGGTGCGGCTTCTGATTGCAGGTTTGCGGATGCCCAAGACCGACATTGTGGTCAGTATGACAGACCCGCCTATGTTGTCGGTTGCCGGGCGCCTGATTGCCTTTTTTCACAAATCAAAACATATTCACTGGTGTCAGGATTTGTACCCGGATGTGTTGGGCGCAATTGGCGTGAATGTTCCGGGGTTTATTGAGACCCGTCTCAGGAGGTTAAGCCGCCGCACCATGCAACGCGCGGATAAAAACATTGTCATTGGCCGCTGTATGGCCAAGCATCTGAGCCATACCGGCCTTGATCCGCGGAAAATAACGGTTATTCCAAACTGGCCGGATCAGGAATTGTTGAACGGTGAGGCCGATGAAACCGAATATACCCGGACCCTGAACACTATACCTGAAATTGAAGGGTCGAAAACATATGATGATCTTTTGAAACAGGGGCCAAGGTTTCGTGTTTTGTATGCCGGAAGTATCGGAAGGGCGCATCCCGTGGACACAATTTTGCGCGCCGCGGAAAGCCTGAATGACACCAATCCGGAAATAGAATTTGTTTTTGTTGGTGACGGGGACGGGTTTGATCAAATTGCCGATGCGCGCGCCCAGCGGGGGCTGCAAAATATCCGCCTTTTGCCCTATCAACCCAATAGCCGTCTAAAAGAGGTAATGGAGAGCGGGGATGTCCATTTGATTTCGATGCGGGATGAGGCCGCGGGGTGCCTTGTGCCGTCGAAATTATATTCTGCGCTTGCGGTGGCCCGCCCTTGCATCTTTATTGGGCCGGATGCTTGCGAGGCCGCTAAAGTTATTCAGGATTTTAAAGCCGGTCAAATTGTTCATCAGGGCCGCGTCCGGGAATTGATTGATGCTATCTTGCGGTATCGCAATGACGGGGATTTATGGTTTGAGGCCCATGGCGGCGCGCTGGAGGCCGGTAAAGTTTTTGTGCCTCAGGATTCGATGGACGCATGGATATCGCGTGCCAGGGATATGGCCGGTGCGCAGAATGATAACCCTGGAAAGGCGGCCGGTTGATGAAACGCATTGATGAAGTTGATAATCACGGCACCGCATATGTGTGTAAAGCCGATGAGGTGGGCGCGCAAGGCGGGTTTACATCCCCGGAGCCAAAGCTGGGCGATCTGGCGCTGGATATCTGGCGGGCGAAAATATGGATTACCGTGGCGGCGCTTTGCGGTTTATTGGTCGCATTTGTTTTTGTTCAGCTCTGCGTGCCGCATTATAAGGGCGCCATTTTATTATCACCCGCCGCACCCATGACGGGGGCAGAGACATCATCGATGTTGGCCAATGACGATCTTTTCGCGCTGCGCTTTCTTATGCAGCGCCTGGGCCCCGGGCAAGGATCAGATTTTCAGCGGTTTGAAAATATTTATGCCGGCCCGTCGGTTGCAGAGATTTTGTTGAGCGATGAGAAAATTTTGCAGGGGTTAAGCCGTGACCGGCCTTTTATATTTTCATCACCTGAAACGCGCTGGAGCGCGGAAAAACTCTCGGCGTATTTGAACAAGCGTATGCGGCTGGAGCCTGTCGGGACCAGTAATGCCCGCCGCCTGGTTTATTATCATCCCGATGGCGCCTTTGCGAAATACATGTTGTCAGCCATTCATCATATCGCCGATGGTTTGATCCGCCGTGATATCCGTGAGGATTCACGCGCCCGCGTGGATTATTTGCGCGGCGCCATTGCCCAAACCAATAATCCCGAACACCGCCGTACATTAACAACATTATTGATGGAGCAAGAGCGCCTGTTAATGTTGGTTTCGATTGACCAGCCCTATGCGGCCAGCGTCATAGAACCGGCCGCAATCGGCGTAGAGCCCGAATGGCCGAATGCACCCTTGATTTATAGTGCTGCTGCGCTGGTGTTTGCGTTTTTTGGCTTTCTGGCATACGGGGTGCGGCGCCGGTGATTTCGCATATCAGCGTGATAGTTGTTACCAAAAATGAAGAAAAGCGCATTGCGCGCTGTCTGAAGCCTTTAAGCACAGAATTTTCCGATATCCGCGTTGTCGATAGTATGAGCGATGACAATACCGTACGCATTGCAAAGGGGTTTGGTGCGCAGGTTACCGATTTCCACTGGAATGGAAAATATCCCAAAAAATACCAATGGTGCCTTGATCATCTGGATGGTTTGAATGACTGGGTGTTGTTTGTTGATGCCGACGAGATTGTTACGCCCCCCCTGATTGCGGAGCTGGAGGCGCTACCCCCCGTTGGCGCGGGGTATTATGTCACCAGCCGTTATCGTGTGGATGGAAAAATCTTAAACTATGGCATGGTGAATAAGAAACTGTGTTTGCTGAACCGCCATAAAATGATTTTTCCGGTTGTTGATGACTTGGATATAAAGGGCGGCGTTGGAGAGATTGAGGGGCATTATCAACCTGTTAAACGCCCCTATTTTAAAGGGGAGCCCATTTCGAAACTACAAGGCGAGATGATACATGAAGCGCTGGATGATCCGAAGGCATGGGCGCATAAACATGAACATTATGCGCAGTGGGAGGCCGAAATGGACCGCAGAAACGCCTGGCCGCCTGATCCGTCCGTATGGCGTAATTTGCTTAAGCGTATTTTTCGCGCCCTTCCGCTGCGCGGGGTGGCGGCGTTTATTCATTCCTATATCTGGAAAGGCGGATTTATGGATGGTTCTGCCGGGTATCGGCTGGCGCGGAGCCGCTATCTTTATTACCGGCGGATCGCGAAGATCGCTTCAGAAACCAGTAAACATTTGGTGTAATGGCCTTGAATTGCCAGTTCAGCCATTGCGCGATAAAAATCAGGACATTCAGCCAAAGCGGCACGATATTCAGGGCGCGCCGTATAATAAATTGTTCTGTTCGTCCCAGGGCCGAGCGCCGCTGTGATGCCCCGCCCGCACAAAAGACAGACAACGGTAAAGGTAAATAGGTAATGGTTCGGGACAGGCGCAAAAACCGAAGGGTCAAATCGTAATCGGCCGCGATTTTATAATCCGTGTTATAGCGTAAGGTTTTTAAAATATCTGTTTTATAGATCATGGATTGATGGTGGGTGAACAACCCCCATGCCCGTTTGGTGTGATGGCGCGCCTTTTTGTAATGGCGCAAAAGGCCGGGTTTTGCGGAATTGCCCGCAGCCGCCGTTTCATAGGAATCGCCGTATAGAAAATCCGGCGTGTCTTGTTCCAGTTTCTGTATAATACAGGCCAGCGTTTCTGGCGAAGGCAGGGTATCGCCCGCATTTAAAAACATACTATACGCCCCGCCGGCCTGCATGATTCCCTTATTCATTGCATCATAAATGCCCGTATCGGGTTCCCTGATGATGATATCGGGCGCCGGATTAAGGTGGGGCAATACCGCGGCGGTCTTATCGGTGGATTTGCCATCGATAATAATCCATTTAAAATGTTTCCGGCTTTGAACGGCCAGTGACGCCGCCGTGGCCAACAGGCCATCATGATTGTTATAGGTGATGGTTATAATACTGAGTAACGCCGCGTCCGGCATGGCCTGGTCCTTGTCAAAATTTGTATTTTACCCGTGATTGTGGAATAATAGGGGCAATAATTAAGAATAAGCGCTTCGGTAGAAGGGCACAAGCGGTATAAAATTTAAGCACGCGGTACAAAAGTTACAATAAAATAAGCGGCTTATAGAGATGTAGAAGGTGTGTAGTAGAGATGGCGTTAACGCCCGAAATCCAATCATTAATTAATACGCTGCACGAAAACATGCGCGATGATGCATGGCAAGATCGCCTTGAAAGCGGCTATGACGCCGCGATAGACGCGTTGCAAACCCATGACATGCAGGCCGTTAGCGCCACCATTCGTGAAATTTTGCGGCAAAATGTTGATGAAAGTATTCTGGATGATGTCTTGCAAGCGGCCGAAATGCAAAGCGCAGAGGAGTTTGCGCAGGCCATACGCGACCGGGCGCAGAGCTGGGGCCCTCAAGATATTCACCCGCGGCTGCAAATTGATATAGACCGTAACCCAAGGCCGCTTGGCGCGCGTTTTGCCAATGCCGACCCACAGAATAAAAACGTGGCACAACGGGCCGCGATTGACGGGCATGCTGATACACTGTTAATGGCGATGATGGCCCTTCAGGGCATGGAAGGCCCTGCCGCCGATGGTGTTGGCCCGACGCCGGCCCAGCAAGGTATTATGCCGCAAGGGGTAAATGCCGGTATTCATATGTCTGCCCAAGGGCAGGCCTTGTTTGCGTATATTGATGATGTGCTGTCCGAGGGAAATAGAAATATAATTTATGATCCGTCCAACCCGCCGGAAGATGGTCAGCTGCGTAATTCCCTGACCCCGGCGGAAATGGAAGGTGCTTTGCGGGCTGCGGTTATGCGGGATGTTGAAAATGGCACGTTCCCCCTTAGTGGTCTGGAGGCCGCCGATGCCGATGCGCTGGTTGATATTATCAAGGCGCATGCGCTGGATAAAATTGAAGGAAATTACGGCATTGATTACTATGGCAACACCTATGTTTCCTATGATCCGGCGAATAATGATCTGAAGGCGGCCATAAATGTAGTCTTAAGTGGGGATCAGGCCATTGTGGATTTAGGCGCGCGTGTCGTGTCAAATACAGAAACCGGGCAGGTTTATGACGCCGATGGGTATGGTGATGTCTATGCCGATATCGTTAGTCGCGGCGGACATATTAAGGCCGCGGATATTATCGAACATTTCAAACCGCTGGTGGAAGGGTATTATGTGTCTGATTTACCCGACAGCGTGAATGAACAATTGAATGATGCACGGGCATTAACGGCCGAATATGTGCGCGAAGACGGAACAATCGTCCCGGCCCCTGCTGAATTGCAGGAACAAGTGAAAGAAGCGCAGGAATTACTGGCGCAGTATGAGGGCTATGAAGGGCAATTTATTGCCCCTGTAATTAATATCCCCGAAGCCCGTCAGGCGGCTTTTTACACAAAAATAGAAGAGGCCTTTGATATTGCCGCCCGCCCTAATGCGGATGGAACATTTAACCGTGACCCCGATGCCTTTGGCCGTGTCATGGCCGAAGATTTCTGGTTGGTGGAACAAAATGGATTTTATGAAGTCCTGCGCCATGATGTTTATGATTATGGCGCGCCTGTTCATGTGAAGCTGGCGGTGCCAGAGGAGGCAGGCGCCCCGGTGGAAGCACATGGCAGCGATAATCAGCTTATGTTCCGTTTTCCTGATTTTGCGGGCGGAGAGAGTTTCTCAATCTATGGCGTGCGGGGGCCGGGTGATGCGACCCGTTTTGAAGAGATTTCGACGGATGTGAACACCGCCGAAGAGCTGCGCGCCTTTTTTGGCGATGAATTTGACGTGCGCGTTGTCGGGGAACCCGATTTTGATATGGATGGTTCGAATACAAATCCGGTCGGATATTTTATCGAAGGCGGTAATGGCAATAGCTTTTATGTTGGGTTTGATGCGATTTCTGAAAATGGCGTAAGCGATGCTTTCCGTCAGGCCAGATCACAGCAGGTTGATACAACAAGCCGTAACGCCGTACCGGGCAATGAATATACGGTCGGTCACGATGATAGCCGCCCAAGTGTAGACCAATTCAATTTGTAAGATATGTCAATTAATCGTCCCTGACATCATCCAGAAAAATGGCTGTAACGGCCAGATTGCTTAAAATCTGGCTGATGTCTTTTGCGCTTTCGATAAAATCAAATGGTTTGGGGTCACGCGGAACCACGATAGTGGATCCCGGTGGAATAAAGGTTGCGCGCTGGTTCCAGCTGCTGACTTGTAAAGGCTGCGCGCTGCCGTCCGGATAAAGCACAAAGGTGCGGTCTTTATCGGCATGATAGGTAAAGCCGCCGGCCTCATGGATATAATCCAGCGGTTTTTTGCGTTCGCGGAACTGTAGGCTGGCCGGTGACAGAATTTCGCCGCTGACGCGCACGCTCATTGGGCGTTTTGGTATGAAAATACGATCGCCTGATTCCAGTAACATATCGACCTCGGGCTGGCTGGTTAAAATGCCGGGGTCGGTTTCAACCGTAATGCGCCCCACAGCCTCCACGGATCGCAGTTCTTCGGCCAGGTCGCGGGCCATTGCTACCTGCGTGGCGTTGGGGGATTTGCTATCGTTCTTTTCAAGGGAAATCGCCAGCGCCCGTTCTAAATCTCTGGCCGCGGCGCGGTATCGGGCTTCTTCTGACCGGCGTTCGGATTCGCGGCTAAAGATGGCCCCGGCCGGATAGGCTTGGCGGGTCAGCCCGCCCGCACGTTGCAGCAGGTCAGATACTTTATCGCCGGGAATTAGATCATACCGGCCGGGGTTTTGTACCTCGCCAATAATCAAGACACTTTTATCGCTAATTTTGTCGAATTTCTGATTGACGCGGATGGAATCGCCGGGGCCGATTTGTATATCTTTCGGATTTGTTTCGCGGACATTTACATGGATGCGCCGCGTACCGATGCGGCGGTTTTTTTGCAGGTGTTCCCCTTGCATATTGGATGTGACTTCAATGTTATTGACGTTCGCCTCCAGGGCCAGACCGCCCGCAACGGCCAGAACGCTGTCTAGTGTGGCGCCGGTGGCGACAGGATACAGCCCCGGTTGACGCACAGCGCCGCGCACAAATACGGCCCTTTCCTTTAAAAAAGTGGCCAGTACTTCATCATCAATGGTGTTGTTTATCGTGGAGGCATCGGTATAGGCCGACCCTTGCTCGGTTGATGCGCGTCCGCCATTGCCGCTGCCATTGCCGTTCTCGTTTCGCTTTCCGTTCCCGCGATAGGACGCCATGATAAAGGCGTTATCCTGATGCGTGGTTTCTGACTGGCCCCGGTTTTGCCGGTGGCGGTTTTTATCCTGCGCCAGGGCGCGGATCTGCGCATTGGAAAAAAGGTGAACCACGTCGTCTTCTTGAAGTTTGCGGTCATAATCGCCGGACATAACCAGTTTTAGCGGGAAGTCGATATATTGCCGCGAAAGCTGTTCGGGGTTGTACCGTTCAATGACACCGATTAGGGGATAGATATCATCCCCCAGAACATTGTGATCGGACAGCAGATGACCAAGAGCAGGGGCCTCACTAAGGGCGTGAATGCCGGCCTTGCGTGTATGCCCGACCAGTTCAACCATGCCCGCCCGTTTTTCCTTGCCTTTGGATACCATTAAGATGGATCCGTCACCAAAATGATGGGCAAACGCATCGTGAATTTCACTGACCTGTTCCTGACCATTTGCGGCATTGCTGATTTTTAGGAACCGGTTTTGGCCGGAGACTAGAACGCCGCCCGCTAGATCGAGCGCATCATTCAGGCTGAGCTTTTCAGAGGCGTTTTCGGATTGGTGGCGCATGCCTTTCAGCCGCGGTAAAATTTCAAAAATTCCGGGCCTTTTGACCTCTCCCGTTACGGCAATGGTGGGGCCGATTGGCGGAATGATGATGCGGTCCCCGTCGCGCAGTTGCATATCGGCGTTGGTGGCGCCATACATCAGCAGGCTGTAGATGTCGATGAGCTGGCTGCGCCCGTCGCGCACCAGTTTGATCTGCCGTAATGATCCTGTTTTTTTAACGCCGCCGGTTTCCATGAGGGCATCTAGAACAGTGTGAAACACGGTCAGGTTTTTTCGGCCCGGCTTGCGCACATGACCAACAACCAGAACGCCAATTTGCCGAACCGAGGCCAGGGAGATATAGGCCTGAGTGTTGTGCAGATTACGCGCCGCGGCCTCAACCGAGATGCGCACCTGCCCGATGGAGCGCCCCGCCGCCGGAATGGGGGGGAAGTCTTTTATTAATAACTGCCCTTGCGTGTTGATGTTATAGATGTTGCGGTCGCTGCGCTGGCCGGTGAAAACGACCTCCAGTTGGTCGCCGATATCCAGAATAAAGTCATCGGCCACCGCCCCGGTCGGGATAGAATAGCTGTCGCGGCCAAGGCTGGATAGAAAGGTTTCTGTTTCACGGGTCGGGATGCCAAACAGGTCATAGCCGAATTGCTGCAGGTCATTGACCACGCGTTCTTTGTACATTTTTTCCAGCGCGGAGCTGGTTTCGGCCACGCGCTGCTGGCTGGGCGGTTGAAAGAACAGGTGATGTGTGCGCCCTTGCGCATCCAACAATTCGGCCTGTGATATGGCCTGGCGGTATAACTCGGTACCGCTGGGGCTTTCATACGGCGCGGGGCTGTCGGGATTGGTGTTGCGCTGATTATGTGGATCGCCGCCGGTTGTGAAATGCCTGATTTTGCTGGGGGCGCGGTCCCAAACTGATGCCTGATAATATGGCGTATTGTTTTGCGCATTTGCCGTCAGGGAAGCGCAAATTGAAAAGATCAATGATATGAATGTCAGGGTGAGTGTTCGATAAAACATGAAATTGCATTGGTTGAAATACTGATAACAATTATATCGCCCCGGTTGGGACATTGAAATGCATTATCCAGACTATCAACATGAAAATACGCCAAAACATCCCAAAATACACCGGGGCTTGGGCTCTAGATTTCCTGTTGGGCCTTTTTCTTCTTCTTTTTATCTTTTTCGCGTTTTTTATCCTGTTCAATAATATTATAGGCAACCGCGGTCATATAGGTGTTGATACGGCGTAGATCGCGGATAATATCAAGATGCAGGGAACTGGTGGCCAGAGAGCTGGCCTTTCCGTCTGTCAGGCGCTGGAAATGCTTGTCTGAACTTTTGCGTACGGCTTTTCGGACTGATTTTTTTTCTTCAACCAGCTGGCGTGCCAAGGCCGTATCCTGAAGCATGAAGATGTTTTGCGCCAGTTGCATGTTTTCCAGCACAATGCGGTGGAAATTGACGATTTCAGCCATGCCTTCATCTGAAAAATTATCGTGTTTTTTGATCTTCTTCTCGGCCAGCTCCATCAGGTTTTTATCAATGATGTCGCCGACATATTCCAGATTGGTGGAGAAGGTCAGGATTTGCACATAACGATTGGCCTCGTCCGTATCCAGCCCCTCACGGCTTAGATTGGTCATATATATCTTTATATTGTTGTAGATCTTGTCAACCGTATCATCGGTTTCCCGGATTTTTTTAATCAGGGTATTGTCGTTTTTTTGAAATGTTTCGATGGTTTCCTGCAGCATGCTTTCGACGAATTCAGCCATGCGCAGGGTTTCTCTTGCTGCGCCGGCCAATGCAATCACGGGGGTGTCCAGGGCTTTTTCATCTAGAAAGACCGGGCTGTGGTCGTCATTTTCATGTAACTTATCCGGGATAATTTTTGCCGTGACCTTCGCCAAAACCGAGACGAGGGGCATATAAATGAGTGCCAATAAAATGTTGAAGGCGATATGCAGGTTAACAAGGGCAATCTCAGGGGCGGTCCCCAATGTTTGCATGATGCCGACTATCAGGTCCGCAAATGGCAGTAGGGCCAAAATGATGCTGATCCGCATGATCAGGTTGGCGGCCGTAATCTGGCGCACATGGGCGTTTGATTCTTTTAACATCAAAACATAAGGGATGATGGCCCCGCCAAGATTGGCACCCAGTATCAGATAAAACCCAAGGTCCAGCGTGACCGCGCTGCTGGTGGACAGGGAGGCAAAAAACAAAACCGCCGCCAGTGATGAATGCATCAGCCAGGTAATAACGGCCGCCGCCAGAATGGCGACCAGAGCGTCGTTTTGCAGCGGCGCCAGAATAAAGGGTAATGTTTCTGAATGGGTAAGGGGTGTAATGCTTTCCCGCAGCAGGGTCAACGATAGTAGCATCAAACCGAGACCAATCAGGATGGTTGATATCTGATTGCGCTGCCCGCCGGATTTTTCCGAATAAAAGGCAAAGCCACATATAATAAGGATGGGCGATAGCAGCGATAGATCAAGGACCAGAACCCGCGCCACAAGTGTTGTGCTGACATCTGCGCCGATAACAACGGCAATGGCTGCGGCTCCTGCAATTAATCCATTTTTAGCGAAGGAGGATATCAACAGGATTGTGGCCGTGGAGCTTTGCAGGAAGAAGGTCACAAAGATACCGGAGGCAAATGAGATAAAACGGTTCTTTGTGCCCAAGGATATAATGCGCTTCAGATAAGCGCCAAAACCGCGGAGAAATCCGCGGCGCACCATTTTTAGACCCCATAACAAAAGACAGACTGATGCTATGATGTGTATGAATAAAGCCGTGATAGGTAGTATGACTTATGCCCTCAATATTGTTATTGTTTCTCCGTGGGCTATGACTAATACTACATTATTTATAGCGTAATACAATTTAAAAACGCCTTTATATAGTGGTGAACTGTGTTGCAGCGCAAATTTTGCGGGGCGTTTCCGCGCTTTATTCCCCCTTATATTGACATTATGCCCGGGCTTACCCACTTATATATGTATGACGATTCATTTGTTAAAGCCCGCCTTAAAGGTGCAGGATCTTTTTGAGTTTTCCCAGCGGCAAAAAACCCGCTGGATGGAGCATGAGGGAGAGCTGGTTTACCCGGTCTGGACAAGCAGGAAGCCTGCGCGGGAAGAGGCTTTGCTGGATGGCGGGTCTTTATTCTGGATTATAAAAAAGCAAATACGGGTTCGGCAAAATGTGCTTGCGGTTGTTCCTTATGAGTCCGGGGCGGATGAAAAGCCGTCTTATCTTATATTATGCAGCCCGGAGCTCATTCGGGTTGAACCTGTTCGTAAAAAACCGTTTCAGGGCTGGCGTTATCTTGAGGCAGAGAACGCGCCGCCCGATATTGGCCGCATTATGGCAATGGATGAGCCTCCGCCACCTGAAATGGAAAAAGACCTGCGCGAGGCGGGGCTTTTGTAATCTATATATGACATGGGACATATTTGACACAGAAATTAGTGTTATGGTAAAAGGCGGTTTATCTGTGTTAATAGAGGAAAACAGAAATGCATATGAACTCAATTACTAAGCCTTTTACAAAGGCGGCTGCTTTTTTCGCTGCTCGTTTGCCGCGGGTCATTGCTCAAGACGTTACTCTTGGTAATCAGTGGTACAAGGGAAATGGTTATTATAAATTTAAAGTTGGTGAGGCAATTGATTGTAAAAGTCCTCAACATATCGGATATGGATTGAATCCTCTGGGGTGGACAGTTAGAGGCTGTGAAAAGCAAGAAAATACAGGATTTGACGTATATGTCATAGAAACGGCGGAAGGTGATACGCACACTTATACCAAATGGAATATTGAAAACCATTTTAAGCCTGCGGATCCAGATGCAAAGCCCTTCGATCCTCATAGATTTGAAATTGAGAAAAGTCTGTAAAATGTTTGTGAGTGCCGTTTAGTCAGGAAAGTTTTTGACAGAGATTAAAAAAAGCAAAAAAAATATCAAAAAATGTAAAAAGATGTTTGACAGTTCTGCTGGGGCGAGTTATAACCCCCCTCACTGAAGCGCAGCAGTGACCAAAAACAAGCGCACACTGAAACGAAACAGTGACCCAAAAAATCGTGGCAATATAAAAATTTAAATATTTTTAAATATTGTTCTTGACGGCAGATATGGTTTGATGATTATATGTGCCCTCTTTAGAAATTAGTGCTGTGAAAACAGCCTTTGTACCGCGAAGGCCATTTTGTAATGTCTGTAAACGGTACCGGTTCTTGTACATCGTTGATATGGAAGGAAGAAATACGCAGGCGGCAGTGTTTGTGGTTACCCTCGGGTGACAATGTATTGGATACATAAAACAAACTGATAAAGACTGTTTAGCCAAAATGCGTGTATCTTTCATGACGCACAAATTATACTTAGGTATAATTTATTAAAGTCTTTATATGGTGTTCGCACTATATAAAGCAGCATAAAGCAAGCAGGTCTTTTGAAGTAAACTATACTTCAAATTACCAAAAATTCTTTTTTGAGTGATTGATGGATTCAAACTTAAGAGTTTGATCCTGGCTCAGAACGAACGCTGGTGGCATGCTTAACACATGCAAGTCGAACGCGAAAGCTCTTTCGGGAGTGAGTACAGTGGCGC
>DENS01000003.1:119285-264316 GCA_002359735.1 Micavibrio sp. UBA2638 | reverse complement strand
GGGGTTTGTGTCGGGTTCTCAACGTGATCTTTGATCTTCATGATACCCAAAACACCCAGCAAGATACCGAACAGGTATGATAAACCTGTCAACAGACCAGGCAGGCTGGCGATGGATGTGTTGATGTTTTCAGCAATGGAACCAAAGTTATTGGCACCGGCGGCATGGGCTTGACCGCTCATGATTGTACCAACAGTGAAGGCCGCGCCCATGCTGTAATAGTGTTTTGTAAGTAGTTTCTTCATTTAAATTAATCTCCTCTACGAGTTAAATAGCTTACAACTCTATTTTATCATAAAAATTTGATTAAAGACAGATTTTTGTCACATTTGCGACACATTTTGTCATGTTAGAAGTTGACGCCGACCGCCGTCAGATTGAGTGTTGCCTGAACGGCCGACAGGATGGGCCCCAGATTGATGGCCAATGCGCCGCCCAAAACATGGGTGGCACCTGCCATGAGCGAGGCTTGTTGATTGCCTTCCGCAACATCGCGAATAATAAACCAGCCGCGAATAAAGCTAATCAGTCCGACAATGATCATGAACTGTAAGATGCTGGCGATAATGATCTCGGCATGCTGGGTTTCTGCGGCGGTCATACCTGTTGTATAGGTCAGGGCCGCATCGGTTTCTGATACGCCGCTGGCGTAACTGATGGTGGATGTGAAGAATTCCACCAAACGGTTCATTGAGATTAAAATACCGCCTGTAATAAAGGTCATAAAGGTACCAAGACCCCCCGGGCCTCTTGCGCCTTCCTGGGCGCTTTTCATCAGACGCGTAATGCCGATCATGATAAAGACCAGACCGGCAATGAAAGAAAAATGCCCGAACAGAATATGCGCCGGGGCCATAATGTCCTGCATGAAACAGGCCATGGCCATATCAAGGGCCAATGGTCCACCGCCGGCACAGGCTGCATCAACCGTCGCGGCGTGTGTCCAGCCCGAGAACAGGTTTTGACCCAAACCAAGGAAGGAATCGCCGCCCGTGATGGTGGCTTGAATGGTTGACACAACATAAGGAAGCGAGAAAAAGGCACCGGCTGCGATTAAACGGCTTACACCTTCCCAAATAGGGGTTTGTGTCGGGTTCAAAACATGGTCTCTGATTTTCAGCAGGGCCCAGACGCCGATTACCAAACCAAATAAATAGGATAGACCAGCCAAAAATGCGGCGGATGTTCCGGTCGCGCCGATAAAGTTACACACGGCCGCCCCAATACCATCTGCGGTTACCGACGTCACGTCCGCACATGTACTGACGTTATCGGGTGATAAGCCGGATTCCAGATAGGTTGTCACATTTGGCAGCACACTATTAATAACGTTGATAATATTACCAGACGAAGTGCCGCTAATGGTGTTCTGGACTGCTTCGAAAATGGCTGGAATGGCAAATAGCGCCCCGCCGATTAACAGGCGTATAACGCCCTCTCTTAATTCAATTCTATCGGGGTTTTCAACGTGTTCTTTAACCTTCAGCACACCTGATACGCAGGAAACCAGCCCTAATAAATAGGCGACGCCGGTAATCAGGCCAGGTAAATCTTCCATACCTGTAATGATGTTTTCCAGCACGTCGTTAATGGCGGTACCGGTACCGGTATATAGCGTGCTAATATTGGCCAGCTGACTGGTGAAATATTGCATATCCATGCTGTAGCCAAAGCCAACCATGGCGGCAGGGCCATAAATAGTACGCATTGCGGCTTCTAATACAATAGGAAGAGCCAGCAGCGCGCCACCGGCAAGAAATCTGATAAGCGGAACGCGCAGCGGGGTTTGATTCGGATTTTCGACGTGTTCGCGCAGCTTTAATATACCGGTTACGCCGAATAACAGCGCCAGCAAATAACTAATGCCGGTAATCAGGCCCGGAAGAAAGTCATTGGAATCGGCAATATTTTGTGCAACTTCGCTAACGGTGGCTTGAGCAAAGGCCGTGCCTGGCAATATTGTTAATAAGCCGGCACCTAAGAATAGGGAAAGGTATAGAAAAAGCTTTTTGAATTTCAACATTGTGCTACTCCACCCTTAATATACTACTCTAAAAATATTGTTTATCCCATAAGTTTGTATGAAAATGCTTGCCCATAATAAAAATGGCGCAATTTATCTAAAATACAATACTTCCTAATAGTATGCAGAATAAAGGTAAAATCTTAGTTAAGAGCGCTTAAGGTTACTGCGTAATAGAGCCTTTTGTCCCTTTGACGACCCAGATTCCGTCTTGCTGGGCAATGGATTGGATTGTGCCAATGCCCTGCAAGGTGTCGCCAACTTCCACAACCTGCGTATCGCGCGCCCCGATAATACCAACATAGGCGCGGCCAGGTTGGGCTGATTTCAGCTCCCATTTTGGCTTGATCTCCTCTACAGCGATTGCCGGTTTTGGCGGTGGTGTGGCCGCTTGAGCAGATTGGGATGGAGCGGCTTTTTGTACCGCAGGCGCTTGAGCCGGGGCCGGTTTTGGGGCGGCCTTAGGGGCGGGCGCGGGAGACGCCATTTGCTGTTTTTTCAACGAGGCAATGGTCTCTTGCGTTTCACTTAATTTCTTCTCTTGCTGGGCCAAGGATTTTTTCAGGGCCGCAATTTCTGAATTGAGTGATGAAATTGTTTCCGTTTTTGCATTTAGATTGCGTTCCAGCGTAGAAATTTTTTGTTCATATTCTGAAACATCTACAGTATTGGCGACAGTTCCAATTTGTTCCGGCGCGGTTTCTGCGGCCCCGTATTGGGCTGGCTGCGTATCGGACGCATCATCGAGGCCCAGCGCAAATTCGGAATCGTCCATTGCCGCAGGAGCATCATCGCTCGCCATATCGCGATTTTCAATATCTGCCAGACTTGGCGGCTCCGACAGCGCGTCTTGCGCCACTGGTAAAGTGTCTTCACCGGCTTCTTCAGTAAGCGCTGTGTCAGCGTCTTCCTCTAGCCCTAGAGATTCAAGCGGCATGGCCGGTTCTGCTTCAATAGAGGCCAGCCCGGGCATTGGCGTTAGAACGCCATCATCACCAAACGTCCCGGCCTGCTGCTGAGGGGCGGCATCCGTGTTATCAGATCCAAGCGGGGTCATATCATCCGCCGCGGCGGTATTATTATCCGTAGTCATATCGCCCATATCGCGATTTTCAATATCTGCCAGACTTGGCGGCTCCGATAGCGCGTCTTGCGCTGCAAATTCGTCATCAACCGGGGCCGACATCGGGGATGGCATGGGCAAAGTGTCCTCGGTTATATCCATGTCCACGCCGGGCGCACCATCGGGGGCGGCAGTGTTTTGCGTGTTAAAATTCGTGGGGGCCGCATTGTTTTGCATCTGCGTGACATAAAAACCGCCCCCACCGATAAGGGCAACGCCTGCTAATAAAGGCAAAATCATTTTTGATGAGCTTTTACCGCCCTTTGTCTTCTTATTATTCGAGCCATCATCTTCTGCGGCATCAAGATCTGCATCACCCCAATCGTCATCTTCAGCAAAGTCATCGCCGTCAAAATCGTCATCAAGCCCGTCTTCAGGCACCAGATCTTCCTCGTCTTCAACTGGCAGATCATCTTCGGGCAGATCATCAAATTCATCATCAAATTCATCATCAAGGTCGTCGAAGTCAATATCTTCGAAATCATCGTTGTTGATTTTGTCATCCTGCATGGTGATCACCGTCTGTTTTATATGTGTTTGATTGTATAGTAATGCTTAATAGTCATTTTCATTCATTGGCCGTGTCATTGGCTCAATAAACAACAGACCCATTGGGGTTCCGGCCTCTATGATAACCAGAGGCTCAATATCTTCGTTCATTTCGTCGATAATATCACCGATTTGCGCACCGGCCTCTTCAATACCTGTGGCAATCTGTTCTTTCAGATCTGTTTCTTCTGTTTCTGTTGCCACAACTTCACCGTTGACATCAACGCTTGTGCGCCCTGTTTCGGCAACGGCCTCTGCCGCCCCTTCAATGAAGGCTGCCGCTGTTGGCAGGATAACGCGCTGCAAATAGCGATGATCCACATCTGTTGCCATGCCTGGCAATGTTGTTGCGGGATCAAGGGCAATGGTGTTGATATCATAAGAGATGCCGTCCACCACAACAGTATCAAATTTCAGGCTGATTAAATCATTTTCGACCGAGAAATCGCCCAAAATACGACTACCGGATAAAGGCCCGGAAACGATTTGCCCTAAAACAGGACCAGGAATATCGGAATTGGCTTCGGTTATAATCTGCGCGTAAGCAATTTCGCCGGCCGGAACAACAACAATTTCCGGCTCTTCTTCATCATAATCTTCGTCCTCTTCAGCCGCAGCAGCCATCTTTTCAGCTTCTTTTTCGGCCCGTTTTTCACGAAATTCAGGATCAGTAAGTTGTTTTTGTTCCAGAACATACCCGCCCTGACGCTCCAAAACGGATTGCATCTGTGTCTGCATGGCCTCTGCCATTGCACTTACAGCTTCGGCGTGGGAATTATCTTCCGGCAATGCTGTTGGTTCGATAACCTGACGAGTCTCAATCTCACGCTGCAGGCGTTCATCCTGCAGGCGGCGCCAGCGTTGCAACGGATCTTCTTCCTCCACGGTTTCATCAACCACCTCGATACGGCCGACCGGAGGCTCAATCGGAATAGGAATGGCACTTTCGCCTGTGCGGCGCGCATCTTCCAATTCGCGTTGGTTTACTTCCTGAATGGCATCAACATAGGCTGGTGATGCGGCTTCGGTTCCGGGGGCAACAGTCATGTCAGGGGCAGCCCCGACATTAGAAAATGATTCTTTTTCCTTTTCACCGCCAAAAAGAATGATAGTCCCAAATATTAGGGCCGCAGCGCCAAATATAACGCCGATTTTAACAAGCGGGTTTGACTGCACCAGATCGCCCAGTGTGCCACCACCATCATCACCTTCATCGAATTCATCGAAGGCGTCGTCGTCAAAATCCTGATTATCCAGATCATCATTCATTTAATAATTCCTCACGGTCAGAAATCTGTGCACGCACCATTTTCCCCTTGTCAGACAAAAGTACAACAGGCGTGCTCTGCATTTCATAAACCCTCATGCCATCCGCAGATGTAACTGAATTACTCCAGCCGGGTGATAATAGGGTGAGCGGGGTTCGCAAATAGGTCATGCCATTGTAGCTATAGGCGCTTGTGCGGCCATCTACGCCATTTACATTTAATCTATTGGCCGAACTTGGAACAACCCCTTGAAGCAAGCCGGATAAATCGGCCCGGCCTGCAGAAAGACTGATGCCGCGATCAATAATGGCAACCTCTGCAAAAGGCCCATTTTCGGGCACTGTTGCATCAAATCTGTAATGCACCTCATCCTTGTCGGTGCCCAGTGTAATGATAATGGGGGTATCTAGATCCACCATGTTAATGGACATGTTACCGCGCGCATATTCTGTTCGTGGTGTTATGCGGATAA
The DNA here is from genome assembly GCA_002359735.1 of Micavibrio sp. UBA2638. GTDB lineage: Bacteria > Pseudomonadota > Alphaproteobacteria > Micavibrionales > Micavibrionaceae > UBA2638. The sequence goes on along the minus strand of DENS01000003.1, from coordinate 258,881 downwards.
TGTTGGTGTAACGATCATCCTCGACATTACTGTCCATAACTTCGAAGTCACCGGCCCATGAAATGTTTTCTACGGGCCAGGGCCTGCCTGTTACATCAATGAAGTTGATGGTGGTAATGATGCCCATGGCCGTTTTGATTTTTGTCGGCGGCATGCCGGGGTCCATGGATAGCGTTTCAACCACGCTCAAGGGTTTTGCAGGCGGATAAATAGGCGTTTCAACAGATTCCTGTGTCCGGTCGAACCGTTCCAGCAGGCGGCGAATTTCTTCAGGGCGCAACGGAAGCAACCCCTTCAGGGCCGCATCAAACGCCTGAGACCGGATTTCCTCCTCCAGTTGTTGCGGCGTTTTTTCGAAATTAAAACCGCCTTCATTGAGGTCCCACATGTCACCTTCGGGGCCCGGCGGCATATCATCGCCGCTATTGGCGCCCTGCACAGCCGACCCTAGGCTATCAAGGTTGGGCACAGCCTCTTGCGCCCAAGATGGCGAAGCGAAGCCGTTTAGCAAAAAAGCAGCGCTTAAAATAAGCGGAAGGCGTAGTGATGAGAATCCAGTAACTTGAGTCATTTATAATAATCTATTTGTAAAAATAACATTGCGAATAGGATAAACTGTCTTTTTGCCCCTGTCATCAGACAATGTTGATAAAAAATAAAAAAACCCACAGGCCGGCTTGGCCCGTGGCATTAACGTGGTGATGCAATCCACTGCTCGATACCAACACCGTTTGGAGTCTCTAATCGAGGCACGCGAACGACAACAACGGAAATCAACATACTGTCATTTTTGGTTCTGGAGCCAGATTGGAACGTAACAATCAGGGGAACCTGAACAACCCATTGGTATCGCCCGGCAACCTGCCCTTCTGATTCAAGGACCGGTGCACCTTGCGGCGCGGCGGTGACCACTTGTTGATTGGCCTCCACCATCTCAATGATCCGCGATCGTTGCAAGGCCGAGGTAAAACTCTCCCACCCGCGGCGTGTGAAATTACGTGAGGCTTCTTGCAGGCGCCGTCTGTAATCATTGAAACCAAAGGTCATAACTTCTGTTGCGGCTTGCGCAACCCATGACATCAGGGCCGGCGTGCTCAGGTTTGGCTCGCTCAAGGCAACCATGGGCACCAGACGCCCATCTTCTGTGGTCGCGAAATACCGGTTTTCCGGCTGGTGCACCTGAATAACGAAATACATGCCGCCAACAAGACCAAGAATAATAAGGGATTGTAAAACAGCCAGGCGCAATAGATTGCGATAGCCGTCGCGGTAAAATTCGTTACGGATAACGACATTCCCCAATCCGCTGACTTCATCAGCCTTGTCCTTTGCCGGGGCTGGTTCAGCCGCGCTCTGATCCTTGTTTGATGCGATTTTGATTTTCTTTTCTGCCATGTTCGTCAATTCATAATTAAATATAATGGGTGATATTTACACGTATATATTGGGCTAATATAGCCCACTTAACAAGTGGGTATTTGTTTTTTTGCATGAGATTGATAATCAAATGTGTCTTTTAAAACTCTTTATGATAGTATTAATATACGGTAGAGCAGCGTAAATTTTGGATATGTCGAAAAAAAATATTATCAATCTCAGGTGTATTTCTGTCAGGCACGTTATTTGTGTTGCTGCGCTGATTCTGGTCTTTGGCACGCAGCCGCGGCCCGCACGTGCCGATTGTGTGGAATGCCAGCCACCTGATTGTATTTTATCCATTTTGACGGTTTTGGGGAACCATAGCGCCGGTGAAAGTTTAATGGCCGGCCATATGTCCAACCGTTTCGGCCAGTATAGAGACTGGCTGATTGAAACGTTTTTTACCGATAATGTCTTGCGCGCCATGATGATGATGACCGAGCAATTATCGGCCGTCGGCATGTATCAAATGTTTGCGGTGGGCGCGCTCATGGATGCAAAAATACAACTGGACACGCAGCGTTTATTTCAGGAATTGCAGGTCCAGGCAATCAAGGATTACCAGCCAAGCGATACATTCTGTTACTTTGGCACTAATATTCGTAGCCTATCGGCATCCCAGAACAAGGGTATTTATAACAAGATGGCCTTAAACAAGGCGTCAATGAATCGCCTTATGGGTGAAAGCAGCCAGGGGAGCGCAGGCGGTAACGATGCCCGCGCCCGTTGGAATTATTTCGTCGCCAATAATTGTCAGGTGTTTAATAATAACTGGGCCCCTGCCAATCCAACGATTTCGGGTCTGCAACCGGCTTGTGCAACCAGTAAAAGCAGTGCGCGTGCCAATGCCGATGTGCAATATGGCCGTTTTGTCGATTATCCGCGGACGATTGATGTTGATTTTACCGATGGGGTTTCCACAGATGATGAACATGACATTATTGCTCTTTCGCGAAATATTTATGGCCATAAAGCGCCTAGTAATTCCACACCGTTTCTGACCCGTAAAAGCGTGCAGGAATTTTTCTATGACCAGCGGGCCGTGGCCGCAAAACGCAATGTTGCCCAGAATTCCTTTAATACCATTGTGGGCTTGAAGTCGTCAGGGACATCTTCGGGGCCCGCCCCCGGGGCGAATAATACAACAGAATATATGGCCGCAATTTTACACAATTTGGGGCTGACCGATCCATTGGAGATAGAAGAGCTTATCGGTGAAAATCCAAGTTATCTTGCGCAGCTGGAGATTTTGGCCAAGCGTGTGTATCAGGACCAGAGCTTTTATGCCAATTTATACGATAAACCGGAAAATGTCGGCAGAACATCGGTTGCCATGCGCGCCATTGATTTGATGGTTGAACGGGAAATGTATGAAAGTCGGTTAAGAAAAGAAATGCTGATATCGGTCTTGCTTTCGGCAAAGCTGGAAAAAACCTATGATGAGGTTGAATCAGTATTTGAATCCATAACGGCAACGAACAGGTGATGGCGGTGTTAAGTAAGTTCAAGCCATATCTTCACAACAAAGTGGTGCAAAATATAGTTTGCGTCTGTTTTGCCGCGTTTGCATTGGCCGGGTATTCTGTGTCCGGTATGGCCCATGGTTCTTTGTTTGATTATTGTGGCTCGCCGCCCCATATTGCGCAGGATCTATCGGGCATTGGCACCTGCAACTGTATTGATACATTTTTGGCAAAAACAAATGGTTTGGCACCATTTAACGTTGTTCAAAACCATGAAGATGGCGAAACCGATATACTGCGTCATATGCGGGAACAATTTCACCTGCACCGTGAATGGTTTGTGCGTGATTACATTTTTAATCTGTGGCCGAAAACGTTGATGTTGATGGCCGAGCAGATGTCGAATGTGGCCATGTATCAGATGATGATTGTCGGGGAATTCTATGACGCGAAATTACAGCTGGAAACCCAGCTGTTGTTCAATGAGTTACAAAATGAGGCGGCCAAGGATTACCAGCCCAGTGACAGTTTTTGTTATTTCGGGACAAATGTTCGCAGTCTATCCAGTTCGGAAAGTCTGGCGATGGCCAATCAGGCCTCGCTTAATCAGATCGGTCTGAGCCGCAATCTGGGCAATAGCAATAATTCAGCCGTAAGCGGTGATGGGTCAAAGGATTGGCGCGCGCGCTGGGATATGTTTGTGACGCAGTATTGTGACCCCCGCGATAACAATTGGCGCGGTGGAACCAGCGGTCTTGTCGATGTCTGTGGCACTGGGGCGGCCAATGCAGAGCGTATGAACAAGGATATTGATTTTGGGCGCGTGCTTGGTGTTTCCCGTTATCTGGATGTGAATTTCAATGACAATAATTTCACGGAGGACGAGGCAGATGTTATTTCACTGGCCAAGAATTTATATGGTCATGAGCCGCCGCCGGGTATGATTAGATTTATGAGCCGAAGCAGCGTGCAGCATCTTTATCTGCAACTTCGGTCTGTGATTGCAAAAAGAAATGTGGCGCAAAATTCGTTCAACGCATTGGTGGCGATGAAAGCTGTCGGTAGCGCCGGTGGAAATTCGCCGCCGTTTTTCCACGCATTGGTGCGGGATCTGGGAATGAATGTAACGGAGATAGAAGAGATCTTTGGTGAAAATCCAAGTTACTATGCCCAGTTAGAGGCGGTGGGTAAGAAAATGTTCCAAAATACGGACTTTTTTACCGACCTTCTTGATAAGCCGATGAACGTGAAACGTAAGCAGGCCGCGGTTAATGCGATTGAGCTGATGCTGGACCGTGCTATTTATGAAAGTGAATTACGGCATGAAATGTTGTTGTCGGTTTTGCTGTCTTCATATCTGGAAGATGATAAAGAAGAAGAATTTAGAAATTTTGTGTATTTAGGAGAATAACGAGGCAAGCAAATGTTTGGAAAGATAATGAAATATAAAAATTGCGCCATTATTTTTATGACGGCTTTGTTCATGGTCTCGGGTATCAGCGGGGCTAAAGCGCAATGTTGCCGTTGTTACGATAGCGTGATTCTGGCCGTTGATACCCCGCAATGGTTTTCTGGCCCGTCTTCCACGGTCAGTGTGGTTAATAATCAGCTGGATGCGGAATTCAATGCGTTGGAAACCTGGATGATTTCCGTTCTGTTTGAAGACAATATTTTGCCGGCCATGATGCTTATGGCCGAACAATTGACGGTTGTGGCAATGTCACAGGTCCAGATTTTTGGGTCTTTTCTGGATGCAAAACACCAAATGGAAACGCAACGTCTATTGCAAAAACTGCAGGCGCGGGCGCACAAGGATTATCACCCCAGTGTCGGCATGTGTGAATTTGGGAGTGCGGTGAAAAGTCTTGCGGCATCGGAGCGGCGCGGTGAAATTGCTGCCGTAGTGTTAGGGCAGCGTTCAATCGGCCGTCAGTTGGGTACGCCCAATACCAGTGCGATGTATGGCCCCGGTTTGGATAAAGAGGGGCGCTTGCTTCAATTTAAAGGGGTCTATTGTAACCCGCGTGATCATAATAACGGGTTGTGGCAAATGTGCCGCGGGATGATGCCGCCAGTCGGCCCGTCTCCGGATTCGGCCTTGCTGCGCCAGCGGTTCAATATGGATATTGATTATACGCGCACGGTTGATTTTCCCTGGACGGTGGATGTTGACCTGACAGATAATACCCTCACGCAGGATGAGCGCCACGTCTTTGCGCTGGCCAGTAATTTATACGCCCATGATGTTTTTGTCCGCCCGGCCGCGGCAGATTTGGCGCCGCCCAGTGACGGCAGCATCAAGGCGGGGCTGACCGATATTCAAAAGGCTTATATGGATGTGCGTTCTTTGGTCGCGAAGCGCTCGGTGGCGCAGGCCTCTTTTGATGCCATTGTGGGTATGAAGTCAACCGGAACAGCCGGATCGCGTGATTATTTGATCGCGATGTTGCAGGATTTGGGTATCGTTGACCCGGCGGACCCGACCAATGCCGCCGCCGCCCAGGCCGAAATTCTGGAGCTGTTGGGCACTGATCCCAGTTATTACGCACAAATGGGGGTCATGACAAAAAAATGGCCACAAAATCCAAAATTTTACACCAACTTGATTGATAAACCGGCCAATGTATTAAGAAAAGGCGTTGCTTTGCAAGCCATCGGATTAATGCAGAAATTTGATATGCTGGAAAGTTACTTGCGCAGCGAAGCGTCACTTTCGGTTTTATTAGAGCTGGCGGTAATGGATTTACAGGATAAAGTTGAAAATCAGCTGAATGCGATTGATGCATCAGGTGAAATTGTGGCCCCGTAATGGTGAATAAGGCGAATATTAAAATGCATATATGTGTGACATGGTAAAAGGGTTTGAATAGGTGAATTTCTTCAGGCTGAAAATAGTATTGGCTTTCATTGCGCTAACGATTGTAATCGGTATCGGGGGCTATGCTGGTTCCCGATTACTGGATGATGCGCCCGGGCAGGAAGAGGGGCGCCCATTCTATCTGACCAGCGTCAAGGGGCTAACGCCAGGCAGCGCCATTCAGTATAAAATTGCGTATAGCGAAGCCTTTAGAGATCATTACCCGGATCAGAACTTAAAGAAATACATGACCGGCACAGTCGATATCGGTGCGGATGGGACGGCCTTGCTACCGGAAATGCGTGATTATTATGAATCGTATGATTTGTTTTTTGGGCCGGAGAATAACAGAGCCAGTCTCCATATCACCAAAAATGAAAACACGGGCCGTTTTAATATCCAGGGAAAAGGTTTTGAGACCTTCAGTGATGTTTTTATTCAGGATAAAGGCCGCAATGAAACGGTAAAGACCGATTGGGCCGGGTTGTTTTCCGATACCATTTTTGCATCACGTTCAAAAGATCAGGGCGGAGAAACAGTTAAATTGGCCTTTCAGGGCTTTACATTGGATGGAATGCAGAATCCGTCGATGTTGGAAGTGGTGATCGGGTTGGGGGGTGGCCCCACAAGTTTTATGGTCGATATTTATGACCCGGTTATTCATTTTTATAACTGTAGCAGGCCAACCAGTTCCACGGATGGGGATTCTGTGTTCTATGTGAGCACCTGTGACCAGGCGCGTATGCAAAGCCATGTCGAAGGCACCGGCCCCGGCACTATTATTTTCAATCTGGTTCAGCCTATGTTGGCGATGACAAGTCAGCTTTCGGCTGTCATGATGCAGCAAATGGAAATAATCGGCAGTTTTTTAGATGCAAAAGAGCAGATGGAAGCACAAAGGGATATTGAGCGCCTAAGGGCAGAAGCCAACAAGGATTATCAGCCCAGCGAGCAAATGTGCCGCTTTGGATCTTATGTGCGGAGTATTTCTGAAACAGAAGAGCGCGGCGAATACAATAAACAGGCGCTGGATAAAGTATTGATTGATTATTATAACTATCAGGAAAATATGAGCTCCTCCGAAGGGTACGGGACCGAAACCGTGTCCAGATTGGCGCGATTTAAGTCGGTATATTGTGATCCAAATGATAATAACGGATCACTATGGGAGATGTGTCGCGGTGTATCAAATGATACAACCACCAACCCCAGCCCGTCGGGAACGCCGGCGCAACGCAACCGATATAATAAAGATATTGATTATTTCAGTACGTTTTACCGGCCATTAACGCTGGATGTAGATTATCTGGATGATCAATTTACAGAAAAAGAAGAGGATATCATTGCTTTGGCCAAGAACCTGTATTGGCCGAAGGTGGAAAACCTTCCTGCCGCTGATAAATATAACGATGCCTTTGAAAAAAGTTATCGATTGTTTTTCAGTACACGAAGCCTTACCAGTAAATACAATGTTGCGCATAATAGTTTTGCGACGATTGTTGGTATGAAAAGCCGAAGTGACGATACCATTCCCGATGCCAGTGCGCCCGCATCATTAACCGGACAGGCTTATATGAAGGCCCTGTTGCAAAATGATTTTAATCTTACCAATGCCGAAATTGATGAAATGCTGGGCGATAACCCCAGCTATTATGCGCAGATGGATTTCTTAACAAAGAAATTATACCAAAACCCCAACTTTTATACGGCCCTCTATGATAAACCGGCCAATGTTGATCGTATCAATGCAACATTGGAATCTTTTAAACTGATGCATGGCCGTGACCGGTTTGAAAGTTTGTTACGTCAGGAAATGTTAACCTCCATGCTGGTGGAAGAGGCGCTGGCCAAACATGTTGCTGAGGTTAATGTGCGCATCTTATCCCTGTCAAATGCGCCAAAACCATTGAACCCGACCGGCGCCCCTTAACAAGGGCCATTATTGCCGGACACCCGTTTTCCCGGTTTATTTTTTTGATTTTTATATCACTGCCTATCCTATAAGGGGCCTAAAGTGCCAATTGGCATTGTGTTTGCATAGATGATTTCGAAGGCTATTAAAGCCGTTGAAACGAATAATAACAAGCACAGGATAAATTATGGGACTTTCCAGCCTCGATTCCGCTCTTTCAGGTCTGCGCGTATCGCAGCAGCAGATTTCTGTGATTTCGAATAATGTCTCGAATGTGAATACGACAGGCTTTACACGCAAAACCATGTCGCAAGAATCGCAATCCATCAATGGCGTGACTGTTGGTGTATTGGGCACAACGATTGTCCGTAATGTTGATTTGAATCTGGAGCGTGATTTATGGACGCAAGTGAGCGCTGTTGGCGCTCTTGATGTGAAATCCGAATATTTGGGCCGGATTGAACAATTTCATGGCGCGCCAGAGGATGAATTATCCGTAGCGGCAGAAATTTCCCGCTTGCGTGACAGTTTTTCATCTTTATCCGATTTGCCCGAAGATGCATTTTTGCTGTCCCAAACCGTGCAAGAAGCGCAAAAAACAGCCAATAAGATCAATCAGTTGGGTGAATTGATCATGACTTCCCGCAATGATGCGCAAGATGAAATGAAAGTCTCGGTTGATCGTGTTAATCAGTTGCTGGTACAAATTGCCGACCTGAATGACACGATTCAGGACAATAAAAATATAAACCGTTCAACCGCCGCGGCCGAGGATCAACGTGATGTTGCCATAAAGGAGCTGGCCGGTTTGATGGATATCAGCTTTTTTAAACGGGGTGATGGTGTTTTGGTTGTGCAAACATCACAAGGCGTTGAACTGGCCAATACACAGGCCAAGAAAGTGATATTCGACCCGACGCCGCTGGGGCCGCAATCTTATTATCCTGATTCGGCGGCCGGTATTTATGTGGTGGACAAACAATTTTCCGGGGATCCGACCACGTCCAATCAGGCGATTAATGTAACAGAAACAAATCTGGGCGGAAAACTTGGCGGTTTGCTAGAGCTCCGTGATACCGATTTCCCGATGCAGATGGCCCAGATTGATGAATTGGCCCATAAAATGGCCTTGCGTTTTGAGGCGCAGGGCCTAAAGCTGTTTACCGATGAAGCCGGTAATATTCCGGCTGATACCCCGCCTGATGTGGGGCCTCCGCCTGTTGCGGTTGAATATGTCGGGTTCTCATTGGGTATTCAGGTGAATGAAGCCATTGTGGCCGATAATAGTCTAATTCAGCGCGGAACATATGGCGCCACGGTTGATAGCGGTTCTAATGAGGTGATTCGCCGCGTCATTGAATATACATTCGGGGGCGTGAATTATCAGGAAGCCTATAATACTGATTCCACAAATGCCACCCAGGTTGATTTGTTAAATACCGGGGGTAATGATTTACAAAGCTGGCTTGGATTATATACCAGCAATAGCGTTGTTGCTGGCCGTTCTACCGGCGCCAATGTGATTGATGACCCCGATGGCCCCGGTGGTAACAGCTCTATTGATGTTTTGGTAGCCTCTGCTGGGGGTGACTTAAATGACCCGAACGATCAGTTTACGATTACATTTGATCAGCCCGCCCTGGTTCCCGCGGCCGCACCGGTCACGATTACGGTGGATTTAAGCGCGGTTGATGCCGCCTCTACCGGTCAGCCAGCCGCGCAGGAAATACGGGATTATATTAATGCGCAAATCGCCTTGGCCGCGCCTGATGCCAGGCTTGCGCCACAGGCCAGTGTGACGGCCAGCGGCCAGATTGCGCTTGCCGCGAATGCCGATATTACCATTGATGCGTCCGGGCCCAATGGTATGGGGCAAACCGGGCTGGATTATCTTGGTTTTCAGGAAGGCACGACAACGGCTGCGAATGACCCGTATTTTGATGTGAAAGTTGGGAATGCGGATGCGGTGCGCGTCACAATCCAGCCGGGTGATACGGTGACAGATTTGCTGAATCAATTACAGGCCATTCCGAATTTGGCGGCCAATATCGACGCCGACGGTAATTTGCGCATGCGCGCCGGCGATGACGACAGTTTTATTAATCAGAGCTTTGGCGGTGATATTGAAATTATTGGCGGCCCGTTCACAACCAGCGGGGCAAATTATGCCGATACGGTGGCGCCCGGTACACGGGCCTCGATTGATGATGGCGTAAATATTGCCTCGGCCTTGTTTGGAACATACACCATTAGCGGCGGTGTTGTTAGTAATTCATCGGCCATTCAAAATGTGAATTACGGTTCCCAGATCAGCGCGTCCAATACCAATACAACGGCTTTTCGAACTAATTTTCTGGGGCCGAATGCCGATATTTCTACCGATATTATCGGATCCAATAGATTGATTGATTTCTCGCAGAAAATGGTAAACCAGCACGCCTCGACTATTACCTCGATTAATAACGCCAAGGCCGATGAAGAATCGCTGCGTGATATTTTGCAGACACAATTTATGAATGAAAGCGGCGTTAATCTGGATGAGGAATTATCGAATCTGATGATTTATCAAACGGCGTTTTCGGCATCGGCGCGGGTGGTGAACGCGGTGGATGAGATGTTTCAGGAGCTTTTAAATGCGTTTTAAAAATAATTATTTTGCAGGAGCATAAAAATGACAGGTATATCAACTTTAGGGCAGGCTCTCGATCAAATTGAAAGATTGAAATCCCAGCAAGGGAATTTTGATTTATTGAGCTATCAACTTAGCAGCGGAAAGAAAACGGATAAATTTTCGGGTCTGGGGAGTGAGTTACTCACGTCCAAGCGGGCCCGGGCCAGCTTTCAGTCGCTGGAGGTTTACAAAACCAATATTGACCTGGCCGATAACCGGATTGAACAATCTTTGACGGCGCTTAGGGAATTTCGGGTGCAGACCGAAAAGTTGCGGGATTTCCTGCTCAATTTTTCCGAAGAATCCGCACACCAAGAGGGTGATTTTATCCGCCAGGATGACCCCTTAACCCCAACCGTAACCGAAACGACCCCAATCGGGTATAGCAGCGGTGAGATGGATATTGATTTCCAAACCATGGCAAATTATGCCAATAACATTGAAGGATTCTTGATTGACCTGATTAACCGGCAGGAAGAAGACCGTTATTTATTTTCCGGATCCGATACCTTGAACAAGCCCTTGGTCAGCACGGCCACGTTAACGGCAACGATGGAAACATCTATTGCAAATTGGAAAAATGAGGCTAGCCCGAGTAATATCACAACGGCCGATTTCATTGCGGATATGCGTGAGCGCGTCGCAACCATTACCAACCCGGATGCCTTTACCGATACGATTGTCGGGTATAATCCGACCATGACATCCGGCGGCGCAGGCAATGTTTATGCCCGCATTGATGCCAATTCAGAAGTTGATTACACGTCACTGGCCAATAATCAGGGTTTTCGCGACGTATTGGTGGCGGTCTCATTTTTAAAAAGTGAAAATTTGCCGCCGATTGCCGATGTCTATGCCGAGCCTTATACCTTCGGGGATGCCCCGATCGAAGAAGGGGCGCCTGGCGCCACACTGGATGAACAAAGAAATGCGTTTTTCGAGGTTTTTAACGCCGTGGAATCCATGATCACTGGGGCGCTAAAAAATATTGATAAAGAGATACAAAATCTGGAGCTGGCGCGCGTCCGTCTGGATGATGCCGCCAACACCAACCGGCAACAGCAGGAGATCGCAAAAAGTATTATATCCGACGTTGAAGATGTTGATATAAATGAGGTCGCCGTGAAGTTGACGTCTGTTCAGACCTCACTGGATGCATCGTATCGCATTACGGCGATGATGACGGAAATGAGTTTGGTTAACTTTATCTAGAAAACTATACGGGGGCCGCGGCGGTGAAATGGTCCCCGGTTCATACAGGCCGGCTAATCGTAACAGGTGTTAGCCTGCCGCGCCTGCCCGTTGCTCTGTCATTGGTTGTGGATCTTGAATAATGATCAATGCCATTTGCCCCGATTGTTTGTTGGTGTTCAGAACACGGAAAGATGGGGCATTGTCATGTGAAATAGCGCTCTGTATTAAATTCTGCAAGGCCACATCCAGTGATTCTGAGGAGCTGAAATTTTCACTCAAGGTGAAATCATGCGAGGCTTCCCAAACTATATCAACATTAGCGGTTTTGGCCCATTGATGGATTACTTTTTTTAAACTATCGCCTTTTTGCGCTTCCCACATGGTTTTTGTGACAGCTTCGGCCTGTTCATTGGCCAAAGGTTTGACATTAAAATTTGATAAACTCAGGCTTTCAGTGGCCGTTTTGTCTGTGATGGGCTGCATCAGCGCAGATTTACTGGTGCCGGGCTGCTCAGATGCTGTTTCACCCGGGTCACGGATCACGATGCGCTTGCCGGTTTTTGGTTCTGATGCGCCTTGAGGGCTCAGGCTGACGGGCTTCAGACTGTCAAATTTCTCTTGTGATGTCGGGGCAGGCTGCTCTACACCGGCGGCTGGTTCAATGCTTTGGATATTCATGTCCAAAGTTTCCGCATTATCCTGAATCGGGGCCGATGTTGAAACGGCCTCTCTCTCTTTTTGGATAATCATGACGGTTTTATCTGTAATGCGAATGCTAAGGCCGATCGATTCCAAAGCCTTTAACAAAACCGTATTCCATTCTTCACCGCCAGTCCAGGAAACGCGGGCGCCGGGATTTACGCTTTTGGCAAAAGAATAAGCATATTCAGATGGAACGATTTGTTGTACGGCCAGCGCCAAGGGCACATCTTTACCAAAGCCAATGGCTTGACTAAAGGCGTCGGGGGTTTGTGTGGCGGAATCGTTTTTGGTTAATTTCGGTTTTTCCGGGGTATCCGGGTAGGCAGAGAGCGATAACGGACGGTTAGTGTCCGCCGCCGGGGCTACTGGCGCGGCCATGTGATCCGACTTTGTGGTCTCCACTTGTTCTGAATCCTGCGCCACTTTTGCTGGCGCATTTTCAATTTTGTCGGCGGTATTTTCCTCACCTTTTTGTGCCATTACAGGGTCAATAACTTCTTCTGAAGCCTTAAGGTTTTTAATTTCAAGACTTTCTATTTTTTTATTCTCGTCTGCGGCTGTCTTGTTGGTGAAATCAATTCTTTGGATGGTCTGCTTTGGCGCATCAGATGTGGCCGGGGCAGATTTTGCAGACTTTGTTTGAATATAATTGGTGTCTGGAATCGGCATCGGCTGCGCTTGTTGCTGTGGCTGCGCTTGCGCTTTTGGCGCCGGATCAAACGGGGATGGTGTCATGATGGTTTGATCATCTACCAGAGCAGCGGGGGCCTGTTCGGCCGGCTTCTGCGGGGCCACTTGAATAATTTCATTGGGGTGCGCAGGGGTAGGCGGAGACAGCTGTTCATCTGCGACTGTCGGAATGGGGGCCTGCTGCACTTGCATAGGGGACTCACTGCGCGCGGGGGCCTGTTTTTTACTGGGTATCCATTCGAATCCGGCCAGGGTTGGCGCAGGCCCTGCAATGGTAATGGTGCCGACTGATGCAGCCAGTAATAGAATTTTTGAATAATAGGCCTTGTTGAGCATATTATGATCCCCTTGAATTCATGAACATTAATCGGGGTACATTAAATACCTTGTTCAAAAATTACAAGGAAATATTAGCCATAAATTTAGGGTGGGCGGATGCCTGGCTTTGATGGTTCGGTTTTATCCGCGATCAATGAGGCGTTTGCGCTGCACAGAAGCGTAGCCCGGTCTGTTGGGGCCGACAAACCAAAGGCGCAGAGCGCGTAGCGCTGAAGGAAAAGTCAGTCCTTTTTTCTCCAGCATGTAAAAGATGGCGGTAACAATACAAGTAAGAATTATGGTCGATGTCCGCGCATAAACCAGAAGCACCATAAAGCACAGTGAGGCACGGGCATCCAGCGCAAAGAAACGCACGGTACGCATGTTATTGCGCCAGTGCCAATTCAGCTGATCCTGCATATTCTGGACTTCTTTTGCCATTTTTACCCCTTTGTAAGCGTGGTTATAAAATTCGGTTACAGAAATAATATTATAATCAATAATGCCTTAATATAAAATAAAGACCGGGCGTGGGCTTATGCTCCTGTGCTGGAAGCCAGATAAAGATAATGAATGCGATCAATTTTGCCTTCTTCATAGACGATTTCAGCAGATCGTTCCATTGAACGGCCATATTGATTAAGCATGCGCTGGATTTCATTGGGCCATTTCGTGAAGCTCATATCCATTAATTTTTCGCGTACCTCATCGGGGAATTTCATCCATTCCCGTACGCCTATACGGCCCCCGCCTTCTCTGGGGACCAGGGCCTGGGTGACAATCATCCGTAAACTTTCCATCAGGGCAATGGCGCGTTCTTCGCGTTCTTCCATATCATAAACGGAAATCATACGTTGCACGGTTGAGGCAACGCCCATTGTATGGGTTGTTGTATAGACGGCATGGCCTGTTTGCGCGGCCTCAATGGCGGCGTTAATCGTTTCTTTGTCGCGGGATTCTCCAACCAGAATAATTTCAGGTTTACGCCGCAAGGCATTGCGAACCCCCGAGGCAAAATCGGGTAAGTGACGTGGAATTTCACTTTGCGATACCAATGACCGAGGGCTGTTGATTGTGTCATAAGTGTATTCAATCGGTGCTTCATAAGTCAGCATCTTGCCGCATCCGCGTGGGCGTTCCAGTAACATGCGGTTACCGGCGGCCAACAAGGTTGATTTACCGGAGCCTGTCGGGCCGGTAATAATGACAATGCCCTGACGCGGTGACCAGTTATCGGTGATTTCCGTTTCAATGCTCAAATCTTTCATCGTGGGCGGCTCGCTCGGCAAAACACGCATGGTGATCTGCGCGGCGTCACGGCCCCGGGATAAAATGGCGGTAATGTTAACGCGGAAACGTATGCGGGAATAGCGGTCAGGCCTGATCTCGTACGACACATCCAGGTCGCGCCCCGATGCAAGACGCGCCATGGCTTCCGGCCCGTAAATTTTAGTCAGGAACACAGCCATATCCGCGGCATCAAGTTTGCGGAATGTTGCCGGGTATAATACACCATGAATTTCATTGTAAACGGGACGATCGGATTGAATGGAAATATCCGACGACCCTTGCTTGACGCACCACAGGATCAGTGGGTCGACGTAGTCTTCTACAAAGCGATTGGGTTCGTCAGGCCAGGTCTGCGCCTGAGAATCCTCAGCCTTAACAAGGCTTATCGGCTTGCGGGTTGCCATTGTTCGGATCCTGTAATTAATTGAGGTACGCCGGTGATTTCAATGGCGCGGTCACCGATACGCATTTCATTCGGTCCGCCCGTGATGCCGCGATCGACCTGCAAGGCGTATGGCGCGGATATCATGCCCTGGGACAGCAATAGACGGTAACGCACCATGCCTTCGAAATCTGCAATAAGACGGGCCAGATCGGATTCGAAAATATCATTGGCCTGTTGAATGCCGTATTCCCACCCTTCAGTGACAAGCTCTTTCCAGATTTTACGTTCTTCATCATTTTCTGGCAAAAGAATATCCGGTGGTGGCTCGATATCGCCCCAATCGCGGTATAGATAGAAGCGCCATGTCCGCGGCGCAGAAACAATGCGCGCATTGTCAATGATGTTGTAAATACGGTCCGATACCGCTGCTTGTTGGCCGCTGGCCTCAATAATCATGGCGTTATCGCCGGTTGAGATGATCGGCGGTTCAATCAACAGCCCGGATGGCGCGGGAATTAGAAGCCGGCCAAAATCGTAGACCTTATCAAGGTAGCGGGCGCGAAATTCCAGTTCCTGGCGAATTTGAAAAATACGGCGCGACAATCCGGCGCGGGCACCAAATGACAAGGCTGCCTCGCGAATGGCTTCCTTACGAATATCGAAAGGAAGCCCCTTGTTGCCGGATCCTGCGAAGTCGGGAGAACGTTCTTTATTTTGAATATCCAGCAAGGTCGGCGGTACGTTTTGATTTTGCTCATTCGAATTTTGCGCGTGGGCAAAAGAGGCGCCACCTAAAAGCAGCATGCCGCCAAAGGCAATGTTAAGGCATAATCTTGAAAAGGGCGTACGCATATAATCTTCCTGGTTTTACCTGTTATAGAGTACCTGAAACTCCGGTAGATGGAGCATAGTGAATTTCAACAACGCGGCGTTCGGCATCAACCTTGATGTCAGCACGTAACCCAAGCTGTAAGCCCAGATCTCTTAAGACATCGATGACAGGGCGATTTTGGATATCCAGAGAAACCACAATCGGAACAGGCGGAACGTGACCGATTGTCAGGAAATTGTATCCAGCGCGATCAGCCAATGTCTTTGTGATGGGCTCAACCGGGCCAACCCAGTTAACTGTAATGGAACGACGAAGTTCGCTGGGGGCGTCATTAATATTGGAAACGGCCACACCCGGAGACCGGGCATATTCAACAGCAGCAAGCGTTTCCAAAGAATTGGCAGCGCGGTCAGCGGCATCCGCAAGCATGGCAGACACGCTATCGGGCGCAGCCACCAATTGGGGGGTGTCCCCGCTAAATGCCTCGGTTGCTGTTTCACAGGCTGTCAGCAATAAGGCGGATGCGAGTAAAATATTCAATGAACCTAAACGTATCATGCGCAGTAATATCCTAAATTATATAAACATATAGATTACTAAGAGAATCAATATACCGAATCAAGATTAAAGGTAGAATATTGTCAAGGCAAGCAACGACTTGAGTTTATTTATATCAATCTACATTTTTGTGGCCGGTTTGCGTAAAAAATCACTGGTTTTTAGCGCTGGGACCTGACCAATCCACTATCGCGCATAATATCAATCACCCGTTTTTGATATTTGTTGCCATGGCGCGGCGTGCGCGAATTGTAATAGGCTATGGCCTGTGACAAACTTTTGGTTTCTTTAATATGCTGTCCTAAAATCCAGGCGGAAACACTAACATTGGTGCAGGCATCATCGCGCACCCATTTTCTGGCCGTATCTTCGCTAACGCCCCATTTTTCGGCCAATTCAGGCAACCAGATCGTGTTGATTTGCATGGGCCCCAAATCATAAGACCCGTTGGTATTTTTAACCTCTTGACCGACTTTTCCGCCCTCGGCCTTGTAAATGCCGACCATTACAGCGGGCGGGATGGAATATGTTTGCGATGCAAGCATCAGACAAGCGGCTAGAATTTTGCTGGCGGCCATCGTCGTTACCTTAGTGTTACTTTGTTACTGCTAATAATTTTATAGGGTGCGCAAACGCCAAGGCAAGCAATTTATTCTTCATTTTCATCTTTTGGCGGTGATTTGAAAAAGGCCATGGGGCTGCCACTCTCCTGTTTTTTCTCTTCCGGTTGCGCGGCTGGTTGTTCCTGCTGCGGCGGAGGCTGTGGCGCGGCGGCGGGTGGCGTCTGTTGCTGTGGCGGTGCGGCGGCAGGTGGCGGCGTTTCGCCCCCCTCTTTCGGCTTGGCAAACATGGCCATGGGGTTGCCGGAGGCGGCGCCGGTTTGCCCATGATCAGCCGGTTGTGCGGCTGGTTTTTCTTGTTGCGCTGGGGGCTGCTGCGCGGGCGGGGGCGTTTGTTGCTGCGGCGGAGGCTGTGGCGGTGCGGCGGCAGGTGGCGGCGTTTCACCCCCTTCTTTCGGCTTGGAAAACATAGCCATGGGGTTACCGGAGGCGGCGCCGGTTTGCCCTTGATCGGCCGGTTGTGCGGCTGGTTGTTCCGGTTGCGCCGGGGGCTGCTGCACGGTGGCAGGGGCGGCTTCTGGTGCAGTTTTCGGCGCGATAGTCCCGCCGCCAGCGTTTGGTGCAATATTTTGTGCCAGGGTGGCCAGAATTTCGGCCCTGGTATCGAAATCTTGCCAAAGGGCCTGTAGGCCGCTTTGCTGGGCTCCGGCATCGGGGTCTTGCATGGCCATTAATTTGTCCATCTCGGCTTTATGACATGAAGCATAGAGATCGGCCAAAGATTTTACCAAGGCCAGCTCACAGAGTTTTTTCTGCTGCGCATCCAGCGCATCGCCGAAGGCATCTTCGCGAATTTGACGTGCTTTGCTGTTAATTCTGTCGGCAACATCCTGCATTAATTTTTTTTCAGGTTGGCCGAAGGGAAAGCTGGCGACAACATCGGCAATGGGAACAAAGGCCTGTACATACTGGATGTTGATTTGAAAAGCATCGGCAGGAGTCCCGTTGGCTTTCATGTTTTCCAGGCGGATCACGTGGTCTTCTGATGGGCTGAAATTGTCAGAAAATGTCATGACGGCTTCCAGTGCACTGGTCAGTTTTTTAATCTCGTTTTCACCCGGTATTTTGGCATTTTGCTCGTAATGATTGGCAATCATCGGTCCGGCTAGCCCCGCCATAGCCACCCGCAGCGATTCAATTTCATCCGGCGATGATTTTTCGATTTCTATCATATGGCCAAGATCAATACTCAATTGCACTGTTTTGGAAAGCAGGCCCGCGACATTTTGGGCGTCTTCTTTGATTTCACCTGAATTTTTACGCAGTACGG
The DNA here is from genome assembly GCA_002359735.1 of Micavibrio sp. UBA2638. Classification (GTDB taxonomy): domain Bacteria; phylum Pseudomonadota; class Alphaproteobacteria; order Micavibrionales; family Micavibrionaceae; genus UBA2638. The sequence continues at coordinate 240,700 of DENS01000003.1, read as the reverse complement.
CCGTTAAAAGCGGGGTTCCGATTTTCTCAATAATTTGTATCAGATATGCGTTGCGCTGATTCATGGCGTGCCGATTAAAAAATGTGATGACATGGTGTTATACTATCAACAGTATAAGGGAAATTTATGGCTCTGAACAAGCCCGCAAATATGGGGGGCGAGTTCAGGACCTTTTTATATTTTTTACTGACGGCTCCCCAAATCATTAACCAGCGCCTCGATATTTTGCGGGCGGCCGCGAACCAGCTTCACATCCCCTGCAACCGAGCGGTAAACAACCATGGGGGTCACGTTAAACTTCCACGATTGCATCAGGGCCAAATTACGCTGAACGCCTTGTTGATTGATCTCGCTGCGGGCTGGCAGGGCTTCTTCATCGCCGGCCATATATTTAAACAAGCGTTCTTGCGGGTTTGGCGCTGCTAGAAGAAAGGCCGATTGCGCCCGCGTTTCTTCACGAAAGCCAATTGGAATAATACGAATCTGGACGCGCCCTGTATCGATATAGTCTTTTTTCAGATCTTCCAGCATGGCATGACAATGCGGGCATTGTGGGTCAATAAAGGCATACATGATTGGTGCCCCGGCATTGCCAAGCGGTATCCAGTTGCTGTTTTGAACGTCGTGGAATAATTGTTCGGATGGTGATTTGAATTCAAATTCGCCGTCTTTGTTTGATGCCTGTACTTCAGAGGTGAAGTCCTCAGTCAGGATGTCGAGCATTTTATCACCGCCGTTTTGCTGTCTAAGGCGGGTCACTTGATCTACGGTCACTAGTTTGCCGGTGTTATCGAACATAACGCCCATCAAAAAGGCTTTCTGATCGGGCAGTACATAAAAATACTGTTCTTTTCCGTTTTTAATGGTGATCCAGGCATCGACGCCGTAATCACGGCCAAGGTACCGAATTTGCGCGCCTTCATTCACAAGGTTCTGTATCGGTTCGGGCAATTTAGGTAGCGGTTCTTCTGACTGTGCCTGCGCGGCGGTGGTGATTATCCCCATGGCAATAAACACAAATAAGAACAGAAATGTTTGGCGAAGAAAGGTCATGCGCGCTCCCGAATATAGATAATATGCTTACTCTTCACACAAAGGTAGTGCTTTGCACGGCCTTACGCAATGGCTTAACGCAAAATACGTTTAACAATCCTAAAGAAACAATATCAGGATGCCTGTATATCCATATAAACGCCCACCATTGATTTCACCGCTGGCATAAAAACCGGTTAAAGGAACCTCGCCAATAATATCTTTGACAAGGGCCAACTCGCCGCCTTTGTCCTGATTGTTGAAATCATTAAAAGCCCGCGCCACGCAGGATATATATAATGCGCCTTTGGGATTAAAGTCACCTTGCTCCCTTAAAACGCGTTCCCGCAGGGCGCATAAGGTCCGGGATAAATCTGTTTTCACGCTATCGCTATCACGATGGACGAATAGAATATGATCACCTTGCCCGGACAGCTGGGCTACATCAATGCAGCGGCTTTCCTCATCAATGCTGATGATATCGCGAACCAGATATTCACCTTTATCATTGCCGGGAACAGGAAAAGCGGCGTGAACCTCGCCTTTAAACAATTGTTCGTGATCCTCGGAAAGCTGGTCATGGTCTTTAGAGCTCAACGCATCTGGATCAATATTCGTTTTTTGTATGGCGATTTGGCGCACATCATTTTCAAAAACATCCAGCGCCGATTGGGAATCAATTTCAGAAATGGTGTGATCATGGCATTTGGTAATGGTGTGCGTCTTTCCAATGGGCGTGCACCCCTGTGATAAGGCGCAGGAAATCTGCAAATCTTGTGAAAAGGCAATACCACATAAACCGCCATCGGCGATTTTATCCGCAATGCAGGTGTGGTTCGACCGTGAGGAAGCGAGGCCGCCAATAACAAACCCGCCCACCAGGTCTTCCAGTTTTTTTATGGTATGTGCCGGGTTAGCATCCATCATGGGGTCGCCATGGGTTAGTACAACAAAGGGGACTTGCTTGTCGATCCAGGGCTGAAGGGCTTGTTCGGCCTTGCCGTCATCAATATCGCTGGAGGGGAAGACGCAGAACTGATCCTCTTCAAAATGCCCGATCATCACGGAAATGGCCGGTTTATCAATATGTTCAATGCCGTTACCGCAAATGCCCATCGCCACGCAGCCGCACCAGTGTTCGATGTTTAGTACGGATTTGAACAGGTTTAAGATGCTGGAAAGATCATCGCATAAATGATCACTGACATATAGAAAGCCGATATTAAAGCCGTCATTTTCGGTGCGAACGGTTTCAAGCTGCTCTAGAACTTTTTTTGATGTGTCGCGCCAATCCGTACCGGATTCAATGACAGACACAAATTTGGTTGATGTCGTTAACGGCATGAAGGTTTACTTGGCCCTACCCATTATAGATGCCGCTGGGGCATATCGTTATTTATTTTCTTCCAGCCATCAGGGTATTCTTCTTTTGTATTCAGATCAATGTTTGCTACACTGAATCAATTATTTTGTTCTGATTCACCAAGGGGATATATCAATGGAATTATGGGTTATATTGGGCATTCTGGCGCTGGCCGGTATTTTTGTTGTTATGATTTACAACCGTTTGGTTGCGTTGCGCCAAACGCGCGAACAGGCCTTTGCCGATATTGATGTTCAGCTAAAACAACGTTTTGATTTGATCCCGAATTTGCTGGAAACCGTAAAAGGGTACGCCGCTCATGAAAAAGAAGTTTTGGAAAATGTAACCGAAGCCCGCGCAGGCGTGAAGGGTGCCGGAAGTGATTTGGGTGAACGTGTTCAGGCGGAAAATATGCTTTCACGTGCGATGATGAACTTGTTTGCCGTGGCCGAAAATTATCCGGATTTAAAGGCCGATACCAATTATCGCCAGTTCATGTCGGAGCTCTCAGACATTGAAAACAAAATTGCCGCTGCCCGCCGCTTCTTTAATAATGCCACAAGCGAGCTGAATACCGCGGTGGAACAATTTCCGGCCGTATTATTTGCCGCCAGCTTTGGTTTTAAAAAGCAAGAGTTTTTCGAAATTGAAGATGCAGATCGTGCAACATTGGAAAAAGCCCCGGACGTTCAGTTTTAATGTCTTACGGGCATAACGTGTAACAAAAGGTCCAGGCGATGGCTGCGATCGGGTTAAAGTCGCATATATGGAATAATAATCTGAAAAGCATCATTCTACTGGTGCTTTACCCCGTTATATTGATGGGGATTGTCTGGGCTTGTGCCGCGGTTGTCGGGGCACTTACCGGTGGGCCGCACAATGGCTTTCCAGCGCATTTCGCCGGCACAATAATTTACGATTTCTGGCCGCTGATTGTTACAATTTGTGTCATCTGGTTTACGGCCGCGTGGTTTTTTCATACTCGTATGATCCGCCAGTTGGCGCATTCCCATCCCGTTACCCGCCAACAAGAACCTGAGCTGTATAATTTGTTGGAAAATTTAAGCATTGCGGCCGGTATCCCGACGCCGAAACTGGAAATTATCGAAAGCCATGCCCGTAATGCTTTTGCCAGCGGTATTGATCAAAAAACCTATACCGTTACGGTGACGCGCGGATTGATGAATTCATTGGCAAAAGATGAACTGGAGGCCGTTCTCGCGCATGAGCTAACGCATATCATAAACCGTGATGTCAGGCTTTTGATTGTGACCGTTATCTTTACCGGTATGATTGGCTTTGCCGCCCAGTTGATGTGGAGTTCTATTCGCTATGGTTTTATATTCCGTGGCGGTGGGGGGAATAAAAGAGGCGGCGGTATTATCGTGATTTTAGCGATTGCGGCGGTTCTGTGGATTGGGTACATGGCCACCTTGTTTATGCGTTTTGCGCTGTCGCGCCGCCGAGAATATATGGCCGATGCGGGCGCGGTGGAGCTGACGAAAAACCCATCTGCCATGATGCGCGCGCTTTTGCGCATAAGCGGGCGTGACCAGATTCCGGGAACAACCCAGGATATTGCCCAGATGTGTATTGAAAACCACAAAGCCTTTCTGGGGGTATTTGCCACGCACCCGCCAATCGATAAGCGTATTGCCGCCATCGCGGCTGTAACGGGTGAGGACATTCCAGATAGCACGTCTTTGCCGCCGGTGGGGCGTGGTCAGGGATTCGCGGCCGATAACCACGATCATGCAAATGCGCAAAACCCATGGCTTACACGTACCCGCGGCGGTCGTAAAAAAACGCCCTGGGGGTAAATCCCGCCAAGGCGCAAGTTTCTCCACGTTTCTCCCGAGGGAGATTTTGTTCGGTTTATCCGAAATCCGGCCCGTTATCAGGCAGGTTTTGTGTTTGAACTTCCGGCGCTGTATTTTGGCTCGGCGCGGTTTCCGATAATATCCCCTCACGGCGCAGCAGCGCATCCGGGTTTGGCTCGCGGCCCATCATCTCTTTAAACAGATCCATCGGGTCGACTTGTCCGCCTTTGGTGTATATTGTCTCTTTCAGGCGCTGGGATGTTTCCGCATCATACAGGCCGTTTTGCTTGAATTCCTCGAAAATATCGGCTTCCAGAACTTCGGCCCATTTGTAACTGTAATATCCGGCGGAATATCCGCCTGCGAATAAATGGCCAAAGCGTTGTGACATGGCGGATGAACGCTCCGGGAAGAAGCTGGTGAGCGCATGCACCTTGTCTTCCACTTCGTCGATTGTTCCCGGCTCGGTATTCCCATGCCAGGCCATATCGATCAAACCAAGTGATGTTTGACGCAGCCCCATATATCCGGCATCGTAGTTGCCTTTTTCGATGATTTTTTCGATATATTCTGCTGGAATGGGTTCGCCGGTTTCATGATGCACAGCAAATTCTTGCAGAACAGCAGGCTCTTTCACCCAGTTTTCCATCAGCTGTGACGGCAGCTCAACAAAATCCCATTTCACATTTGTGCCGTTCAGGGATTCATATTTTCCTTGCGTCAATGCGCCGTGGAATCCGTGACCGCCTTCATGGAACAGTGTTTCCACTTCACCCAGTGATAACAGGCTTGGTTGGCCAGGTGTTGGTTTTTGGTAGTTACAGCTATTGGTGATAATCGGGATGGTTTTTTGCCCGTCTTTATCAATGCTGGCACCGCGCAGCTGGTTCATCCATGCGCCGCCGCGTTTGGCTTTGGCATCGGCGAAATAATCGGCATAAAACAGGGCGACAACCTCACCATCGTCTTTGTTTTTAACCTCAAAGACCTGCGCATCATCGCGGTAGGCGGGGTATTTGTCGGTGCAATCGACCATTTCAACATTAAATAGTTTTTCAACATGCGCTTGAAACCCCTTTAGAACGTTGCCAACCTCCAGATATGGGCGTAGCAATTCATCGTCAAAATCGAATAATTGTTCCGCGCGAATGCGGTCGTAATAGGCCATATCATATGGCTCGAATGTATCAATGTCCCCGCTTGCCAGTGCAAAATCTCTGGTTTTTTCGAAAAAGTCCTGGGCGCTGGGCATATAGGCCTGACGATTGTTCTCAAGGAACTCATCTACCGCTTTTTGGGATCCGGCCATGCGGTTGCTCAGAATAAACTCTGCGTGGTTGTCGTACCCTAACAGTTGCGCGCGTTCATGGCGAAGTGCTACCATTTCGGTGACAAGGGGGCGGTTGTCAAATGGCGCTTCGGTGGCGACTTTTCCGGCGGCCTCTTGAATTTCCTTGCGTAATTCACGGTTTTTGCAATGGCTTAATACCTCTGACGGGAAAGGCTGCAATTGCAACAGACAGGCATTTTCAGGCATGGCCGCCAGTGGCTCCAGGTCTTCTTTTGCTTGTTGAACTTCTTGTTCGGCCTCGCTCAGGTATTTATTCGCGGCCTTTTTGGTTTTGAAATCGGCTTTGTCAATGCCCTGAATGGCCTGTAATTTGGCTTCGGCGGCTTTTAATGCATCTTTTGCGCCTTGTAAGGCATCTTTTGCGGCCTGTTGATAGGATTTGATGGATCGTTCAGGCACGCCTTCCAATTCATCCAGTGTTGTAATCCGGTAATAGGCAGCGGTGCTGTTGGTGGTGTTCTGTTCAAATTTTGTCGATTTTTCGGATAGAAGCTGGTCAATTTCCTGTAAGCGTTTCTTGTCTGTATCATTAAGCAGGGCGCCGGAGCGTTCGCGGCTTTTGAATGTATTTTCAAGCAACATGGCTTGTTCGGCATCCAAATTCAGACTGTCTTTGTTGTCGTACACGGCCTTGATGCGCTCAAAGAGTGTTTCATCCATTGCAATCTGGCTGAATAGCGGCGTGGTCAAGTCATTGACCTTTTGTTCCATTTTCTGCAATTCAGGCGTTGTATTGTTGGCTGTCAGAGTATGGAATATGGTTCCGATACGGCTGAAGTCGTAACCGACATTTTCCAGTGCCTCGATTGTGTTTTCGAAGCTGGGGTCGTCCTTGTTGTCTTTAATGGCCTGAATTTCCGCTTTTATTTTTTCCAGCGACCATTCAATTGCGGGCATTATATGTTCGGTTTTGATTTTATCAAAGGCCGGGGCGTCATAAGGCATGGCCGGTGGATTAATAAGTGGGTTATCGCTTGCGGCGGCATTAAAGGTTTTCGGACTCTTGGCCATTTCTTGCTCCCGTTGTTCTGTTTAAATTTATATTTATTATTGAAATTAAATTGGTTGTAATGATCTTGCGGGCTCTGGTCAAGTTAAAAACCATAATACATTAAGAAATAAGACGGTGAATAATTCCGATTTTGCTTGGAATCCTGCTATAATAGACTATATTAGGCTTAATTAAACGTTTCAAAAAATCTTGAAGGAGTTATGAAACAATGGAACACAATCGTTCTACTATGACGCAAACCCGCGAGACCACATTTGATGCGGGTCTGCAAAAATATATGCAGCGTGTCTATAATGTTATGGCCGCTGGTCTGGTGCTAACAGGGTTTGTTGCCTATGTTACCTTCCAGACACCACAACTGTTTCAGGCGGTGCATGGTTCAATTCTGGGAATCATTATTATGTTATCGCCACTTGGAATTATTTTCTTTGGCCTGACGCCTAATAAAGTTGCGCGCATGTCTACCGCTGCCGTCAGTGGCCTTTACTTTTTACTGACCGGCCTGATCGGTTTGTCGATGTCTTATATTTTCGCGGTTTATTCCAGTGAAAGTATTGCCCGCGTCTTTTTTGTGACGGCCGGTATGTTTGCCGCCACCTCGATTTACGGGTACACGACGAAAAAAGATCTGGCCGCCATGGGGTCATTCCTGTTCATGGGATTGATTGGATTGATTATTGCGATGGTCGTAAACATCTTTTTGCAATCAACCATGATGCAATTTGTGATTTCCGGGGCCGGTGTTCTGATCTTTACAGGTCTTACCGCCTGGGATACGCAGCGCATCAAGGAAACCTATCATGCCTCCCTGGGCAGCGTTACATTAACGAAGATGGCAACAATGGGTGCGTTAAGCCTGTATCTTGATTTTATCAACCTGTTTCAGTTCTTGTTACAGTTCATGGGTAACCGCGAATAAGCGGACATTTCCCAGCCGATTATGATTTTAAAACCCCCGCTTTGATTGGCGGGGGTTTTTCTATATTTTTTACTTGATTAGCCATCTGTTTTTTGCTTTATTGCTTCAACTTATCTTTTAAGGGCCCTTAGCTCAGCTGGGAGAGCGCATCGCTGGCAGCGATGAGGTCAGCGGTTCGATCCCGCTAGGGTCCACCAATTTCCCTTTAACATACTGATATATAGACTGTACCTTGGGTTCTTCTGCGCATGAGTTTGGCTCTGTTCTATAGCTCCGCTTATTTTAGCCCACTATCATCATCAGGCATCGTTTTAATGCTAAAAATGTTTGTAAAACACGCGTGTATTGCTTAAGAAAGCATATGAGCTTTTCCAGACTAACGAGCATAGCAAGCAAAGTTACCGAGCGTTTATCGCGGGCCGATATTGTTTATTATCTGATGCCTGTTTTGATGGTATTGCTGGTGGCCGGGACAGTGGCCCAGGCCGAAATTGGTTTATACGCAGCGCATCAGAAATTCTTTGCTTCTTTTATATTTTTTGCCGGCCCCATACCTTTGCCTGGCGGATATTTGCTGCTGTTGATATTGGGGCTTAACCTGACCTTGAAATTTCTATTTTATAGCGAATGGCGCTGGAACAAGGCAGGTATTATCATAACGCATCTTGGCGCCCTGGTTTTATTGTTAGGCGGGCTTTTGACCGCGCTTTATGCCAAAGAGGGGTATATGGTCATCGCGGAGGGTGACGACAGCCCCTATATTTATGATTATCACGCGCGTGAATTGCTGATTTTTGAAAATGACCAATTGAAATACCGTGTTCATGCGGATGACCTTCGCGCCAATCTCGAAAGGGGCATTGCTTTGCCACTGGGTATAGAGGTGCAGAATTTTTGCGAGAATTGCGAGATTAAAAAGCGCGCGGACTTTGAACAGAGCTTTGCCGCAGATCATGAATTGAGGAGCTTTGCCGCATTTATGGCGCTTACGCCCAAACCGGTTGACAAACAGCCGGAAGCCAATCTATCGGGTTTCAGCTTTACACTGTCGGGTATGGAGGGGGATCAGAACGGGCTATATATTGCTTTTGAGGCGATGCCCAAACCTGTATTGCTGGAAAAAGACGGGCACGAGTATAAGTTGATCTATGGTAAGCAACAGCGCCTGTTGCCTTTTTCTTTGCGCCTTTTGGATTTTAAGCGAGAAAACTATCCGGGGATGATGATGGCCCGTGCCTATTCATCCAGTGTTGAGGTTCTGGATGGGGCCGTGAATTGGCATGCCTTGATCGAGATGAATGCGCCGCTGCGGTATAAGGGCTATACATTTTATCAATCGTCGTTTGACCAAAGCGGCGAAACAGAAACAACTGTTTTAACCGTGGTGGAAAATAAGGGGCGCATATTCCCTTATATCGGGACATTCATTGTTGCGCTGGGGTTGTTGCTTCATATTGTAATTATTTTCCGCCGTGACAGAAGGGTGTGAAGCGCATGCGTATTATCGTTTTCATTGGCATGATGATGGTTGTGGTGTTTGGGGCAATGTCCGGGCTGTCGCAATCTGCGCGGGCCGCAAATATGCCGTTTGCTCCAATTTCTGCCGATCATATGCATGATTTCGCGCGCCTGCCGGTGTTGCATGAAGGCCGCGTTAAGCCTCTGGACAGTTTTGCCCGTATCATGATGAAAGATATTGCAGGCAGTGAAGCGCCTCATGGCCGCGCCGCCATTGAATGGCTGGCGCTTGCTGTGTTTGATCCCACTGTTATGGCGGAGCAGCAGATTATCAGGACGGATGCGAAATCTTTATTTGCGCAGGCCGGCCTATCGCCGGATGAAAAGGCCGGAAAATATTATGCTTTGACGGATTTGACCGAGATATTACAGGCAACCGCCCCACTGGCCGAAGAGCTAAGCCAAAAAGAACGTACTGATTTAACGCCGGAGCAGGAAGAGTTTTTACGCGTCCATGAGCGCGCCGTTACCATGACCCGGCTTATGCGGTCCCTATCGTTGGTATTGCCGTTAGAGGTTGTTTTACCCAGCACTGTGCAGGAAAATTTCAAGACCGGTTCTGTTTTTAATTATTACGCTTTATCCCGGCTGGAAATGCCGCTGGCCGATATTCTGAAAGATATCATTGCGGCCAAGGGGGAAGATCCTGAACAATATAATGATGAAGAAAAAGCCGTGGCGTTGTTGTCGTTTCAGATGCAGATTATGCGCAGCGCAGCCGAAGGAAACGCGCTTTTTAAAATTATTCCCGGCGGCTGGGATGGGCCGGACACGCAAAATTGGTACGCGCCGTGGCAGTTAATTAATGATGGATATGGGTCACCCGCATCTTCCAGATATCTGGCGAGCTGGGAAGCGATTGCTTTATCCTATAGAGCCGCCGATCCGGGTATATGGGGGCAGGCCATTAAAGAAACGCAATCAATTCTGAATGGTAAAGATTTATATTCGCCGTTTAAATTTGAACTGGAAATTCTTTATAACAGTATTGCCCCTTATAACTGGGCGCGTGCATTTTATGCCTTGTCATTTTTGCTGATGGGGATGTATTTAATGCGTGATTGGCCGCTTGCAAGGGCCGCCGCGCTGTTGATTATGGCGGGTGCGATGGGCGTGCATGTTTTTGGGATCATGAGCCGTGTTATCATTCTGGATCGCCCGCCCGTGGGCACGCTTTATGAATCTGTATTGTTTGTGGCGCTTATATGTGCCCTGGCAGGGTGGGTCGCGGCCTTGCTGCGCGGACAGAACGTGGCTGCTTTCGGAGCGGCCCTGGCAGCGCTGGGGCTTTTGATTCTGGCGCCGTTTATCGTGCCTGAGGGCGAGACTCTAGGGGTCTTGGTTGCCGTTCTGAACACGAATTTCTGGCTTGCGACACATGTAACCATTATTACGGCCGGGTATGGTATGTGTGTTTTGGCCGCGGTGATGGCCCATTTCTATATGGTGATGCGTTTAAAACACCCCAAGGGCGTGCCGCAAATCTCCGCCCTTTATAAAGCGATTTACAAAATTTCCATCATTGCCTTGCTGTTAACGGCGGTTGGCACTGTATTGGGCGGTATTTGGGCCGATCAAAGCTGGGGCCGGTTCTGGGGGTGGGATCCCAAGGAAAACGGAGCCCTTTTGATTGTATTGTGGTTGATATGGCTACAACATGGCCGCCTGAGTGGTAATTTGCGGGATTTACCCTTTATGGCCGGAATTGCGTATTTGAATGTTATTGTCGGGCTGGCCTGGTTTGGTGTGAATTTGTTAAATGTCGGTTTGCATTCTTATGGGTTTATTCAGGGTGTGGCTGTTGGCCTTGGAGCGTTTTGTGCCATTGAAACAGTTCTGATCGGGTCGTTATGGGTGGCTGTAAGATGTTGCGATAAAAAGGGGTGTTGCGATGGTGCGTAATATTATCATTTTATTGGTGACCGTAATTATAGGTGCCGGCCTGACCTATGTAATGGATTATACGGCCAGCATTCCGCCGGCGCAGAAGGTTAAAACGCCCGAGCCGATGCAGGAGGTAACTGATGCGCATGATGTGCGTACCGGGGAAGTGGTTCCGCAATTCTCTTTTCAGGATATTCGTGGGGATGAATATGCCGTTGATGACTTTCAGGGTAAAATTATAATTCTGAATTTCTGGGCTAGCTGGTGTACGCCGTGCGTGAAGGAATTTCCTATTTTTCTGGATATGGCAGAGGACTATAAAGAGGATGTCGTTTTTCTGGCGCTTTCCAGTGATTTTGATGAGGCCGCAATGCAGCGTTTTTTGACCAAAATGCGTAACAAGAAAGCCAGTGCCATGGCGGCGAAAAACGTTATTATTGCGCTTGATGATAACGGCGCCATAACCCGCGATATTTTCCAGACATTTCGTTTGCCGGAAACAATAATTATTGACCGCGAAGGGGTTATGCGAGATAAGCTGATTGGTGCGGATTGGAGTGCCGATGATTTATCAAGTCTGCTGGAGCAATATAGATAATTGAGTGCAGGACGTGTTGAACGGGCTTGATGGAATATAGTGATGGTGCTAGTTCTATTCATGCGCTTTCCAAGCGGGCAAATTAAATGTTTGCCATAATATTAATTTTTGGTTAACATAGGATCGCATAGATGAAAAGTAAGTTTTTAGTATTGTTTGTATGTTTTGCCGTTTTATTTGGGGCGGCTGCTTGTTCAAATACGTTTGATGGTGTTGGCCGCGATATGGAATCGGCAGGGCAAAAAATACAAAATACTTTTTAAATGAAACGTGACATTAGAAAGAAAGACGTAATCATGAGAATATTTTTGTTAATGACAAGTGCGCTGGCAATGGCATCCCCGGCCATGGCCACTGATGGTTTTGGAAACCGTTTTGGCAGCAATACACCGTATGCGCTGGATAACGGTATGGACAGCGCAATTGCCGATACGCAGGGTTTTGACATGGATGATATGAATGATCCTGCGAATCTGAATAGAATTGATCCCGCCGCTGGTGAAGAAGAGGCGCAAGCCCAGGCCGAAACGCAAACCGAAATGCAAACTGAGGAAGGCACTGAAGACATTGATGCTGAAGCCGAAGGCGCTGAAGATCAGGCTGAAACCACGGAAGCTGAAATCAGTACAGCAGATGAGGTGGAAACAAGCGCCGGTGCCGACACTGCGACCGAAAGCGAAGCAGATAGTGAAGCGGATGCGGAAATTGTAGATGAGACCGGTGAAGCTGCCGAAGCCGAAATCGGTGAAGAGGTGAATGCGGAAAGTGAAGCAGAGACCGAAGCAAGCCTGGAAACCAAGACCAAGTCTGAGGCCGCCGCTGAAAAAAGCGCTGACGAATAAATGACGGGACTTCCAAAAAAGTCCAAGAAAAAAGCGCCGCCCCCCAGACCAAGCAAGCCCGTTCCAAAGGCAAAGGAGCGGGCGGAAACCCCGAAGGGCGTTCCTGAATCAATAGATAAAGAACGCTGGGGGGCTTTATTTCGCGGACAAATTATCGGGACGACAATTCGGAAATTTTCCGGCTATGTGGCTCTTGCGGATCAAAAAGCGCAAGGCTTGATTTTTATGAATTCAATTTTGATTCCGGTGGCAATGAATTGGATCGAAAACCCTGGTTACCGTGTCGGAGCATTGATCTGTATTGTAACGGCGATTTTTAGTATTCTTGCGGCGCTGATTTGTATTTATCCCAAACGCAGGGCGGGCCGCAAACCGGACGGGACAATTAATCTGTTGCATTTTGGCGATATTGCAAAATTAAAAGAAGAAGATTTCCTGGATGAATTTTTGCCGGTTTATAATGATCTGAACCTGTTATCGGAAGCCGCGGCCAAGGATATGCATGATGTGGCGCGGCGCGTTATTCGTCCGAAATTCTATTGGTTGAAACTGTCTTATATTATTTTTTTCTGCGGCAATCTTGCCGCCATCTTCGGAACGTTGTATGCCATTTGGTATCATTAACCCCATTTTGTTATAAGGTCTGTATATGAGTAAAGATTGTGCCAAGTCTGATATGGGCCCGTCATGCCGAAATAAGAACGCCGAGGCGATATTTGTTCATATTGTCGGCATCAGCCTCTGCCTCTTGCCGGTTGTGGGGTATTTACTTCCGCGCAGTCTTTCTTTTGTTCCGGGACTGATTGGTTTGTTGAGCTTTGGCGTGGGCTGGTATCTTTTTAAATGTCGCCCGTCTTTTCCAAAAATTCCTGTTATTTTTGTTATATCAACGATTGCGGCGGCGCTTCTGAGTTGCCTTTGGTCAATAGAGCAAAGCGAATCTTTGGAAAAAACCATGAAGGTTTCTTTGGTGTTGCTACCCGGTTTGTTGCTGTTGGCCGTTGCCAAAACATATGGCCGTAAACTGGCCCCGGTTTGCACCGCATATTTGCCTGTATTTACCGTTTTTGCATTGTCGCTGGCGCTCATTGATCTTATGAGCCATGGTGCCCTGTATAGTGTGCCGCGGGGGTTGCCCTATGATTTTGGTTTTAATGAATCTAATTTGAATCGCGGCGTTATTGTTTTGTCTTTGGTTATTATTCCGGCCTTTTTTGCAATCGGTCTGGATGGTAAAATATGGCACGGCCCCCGTGCCAGAATTTATATTATTTTATCTTTATTGCTGCTTGCAGGCATTTTCTGGCGTACCGATAGCCAGTCTGCGCATTTGATTTTTGCGCTGAGTGTCTTTGTCTGGGCGCTTTTACCCGTTGCCAGATCATGGCCGTGGCATGGTGTATGGTTTGCTTTAAGTGCCTTGCTTTTGGTCTCGCCCTGGCTTGCGCAATATATGTTTGTGACTTTGCCGGATTTAATTGGTGAGTATGATTGGTTTGAACAGAGCTATGCTCTGGATCGTCTTGAGATATGGGACTTTGTCGGCCGCTATGTTGAAAACAGCCCGGTATACGGCCATGGAATTCAAGCGGCGAGATATATCACCGATTTTGATACGCAACAACTTTATCACCGTGAAACCACCATCTTTCACCCGCATAATTTCGCTTTACAAATCTGGCTTGAATTTGGCGCAATCGGCGCGGTTTTAATGGTTGTTATGTTTGGGGCGCTTTTGCATCAATTAAAACAAGGGTCCGTTAAGAATACCCGTTTGGGATTGACGGTATTTCTGGCGACGTTATGCCCGGCGGCAACGGCCTATGGGCTTTGGCAGGGCTGGCTTTTAGGCATGTTTATAATGATGGCCGGGTTTTGTTACATTTTGTATGCGCATGATCGTGGGGCGGATACTGAATCGTAATGGTCTGGCATCAATGTTTTGGATGTACCAGTGATTCCAGAATTGTGCGTGATGTAAGGTCCTGTTGCCGGTGGTCTTTCATTTCGTTCATGATGGCTTTGGCTTCGGGCGTCAGGTTGATACGCTCTCCGTGTATCCATTGTTGTCCGCCTTCACGTTCTAGTACATTGATCACAAATTCCAGCGGGGTTGTATCAAACGGTATGGCCGGGTAATAAACGCAGTTTTCCTTTTTGTTATCTGCGCACACCAGAACGCGCCCGCTTTCCAATACTTCTAATACCCGCTGTACCGCCAAAATCGGCACATTCAACCGTTTACTGAGTGCGTCAACCGTCCATGGTTCATCGCCTTCGTAATGGGATTTGGCAATTAAGGTGAGCACACTAAGGCCCAATATCATGCGCATATGCGGGGTCAGGCTGATGGGGTGTCTGCTGACCCGTAAATAACGTGGATATTGTACGTAAAATGAAATATTGGCGCCGCATAAAATTACAAGCCAGCTGGCGTACAGCCATATCATGAGAACAATAATGGTCGCAAAGGCGGCATAAACGGCAACATAATTGGCCGACCCGGCGATAAAGGAGGAAAAGATAAAGCCCATAAATTTCCAGAGTAATCCGGCCACCAATGCCCCGGCAAAGCCGCTGGTAATGCGTACTTTTGTGTTGGGCATGTACACATAAAAGAAAGTGAAGCCAATGGCGATAACCAGCCAGGGTAAAATAAAAGTTCCCAAATCATAGACCAGGGTCATGCCGGTGTATTCGCCAATTTGTGCGGCGACGTCAGAATTTCTGACGGCCGTCGTGATACCGGCGGAAATGAAAACCAGCAACGGCCCCATTAACAGGACGCTTAAATAATCACTGAAACGCTGTGCGAGTGTTCTGTCCTCCGCAACGCGCCATATATAATTAAAGGCGGCTTCGATTTTTTGCATCAAGGCAATAACAGCATATAACAAGAGCGCAAGACCAATGACGCCCAGAACGCCGACATTCACATTATCAACAAATTCAATGACTTTTTCGGCCACTTCTGCGCTTTTTTCCGGGCCAAGGCCTTCCAGAACGCTATGTAGAAACGGCTCAACCCTGTTATGAACACCAAATCCTTTAAGAACAGAAAAAGAAATGGCCAGCAGCGGCACCAGAGTAATCAAAGTGGTATATACAAGTGACATGGCCTGAAGCGAGATCTGCCCGTCTTTAAGATCCCGTAAAGTGGCGGCCAGTATTTGCACTGACCGTACAGCAAATTTTTGCCAAAACGGCATAGAAGCAGTTTCGATTTCCTGAAGGGTCTGGATGGATTTTTTAAGAGCGCTCAACATAATGCTCTATTGTCCTACCATTCATACCCAAGTTTCAAGGAATAACTTGTATCATCTTCACCAACGCCTTCGGCTGGGTCGTTATCCCAATCGAAATCAATTTGTGCGGTGCCGGTTAAATGTTTGCCAACCGGCACGCGAACGCCGCTTTGGCTGTCAAACAAAAAGGCATCGGTTGCATCGACTGGAACAGACAGTCCGTGTTTGTGGAATAGCTGGAAGGTGTTGTCAAAAAATTTCTGGTCGTAATCCAGCCCCCAACTGGTGGCAATATCGCTTTCATTGTTATCATTTTTGAATTTTTCATGAATATATTCGGCGCCGCCCTTAATTTGCAGGTTCAAATCATCGCGTTCAAAGAACTGGTAACCATTATACAGCCCAATGCGTGAGCGAAGATCCAGGTCTTCGAATTTATCTTTTTCAAATTGTAATTTTCCGCCAATAAAATATTTGTCATTAAGGAACCTGTCATAAGACGCAAAGACCATCTGGTCATTTTCTGTTTCTTCGCCGTTGTCTTCTTCCCAATTGGCTTTACCGCCAAATTTAAAGCGGTTTTTCTTGTTTCTGGCCTGAATGTCGGCATCGAAGGTAACGGTTTTGCTTTCTGAATTGCCATCATCCAGCTGCCCGCCCAAATTGGTGCGACCAGACCATTGGAATGCCGCATTTTCTGTTTCGGCTGTTTCTGCGGATATAGAGGGTGATGGCATAATGGCCTCACCGGATTCGGCCTGCGCGCGCGTGGTTGTTTGCGTCCATGTTTGCACATTTTGGCTTTCATTCGTTCCGTTAATCCCTGTAAGGGTGTTTACCACGGGCGGCGGGGCTTCGGGAATGGAAATCATGTTGAGGTCCGCGTCATACAGCTCAACCACCTTATCCCAGCCAATGCGCATATCTCCGGCAATATTGCTTCGGAAATAAAGTGTTTTTGCATCGCGCATGCTGATGATTGTTCCGCTTAAACGATCGCCGTTATCAAAGACAACTTGATCGGCATGTGCCGGCGTGCCTAACAGGGCAAGAACCGGAATAAGGGATAAAAAGGACTTGGTTTTCATGATGGCGGTTTTCTCCAGCGTTCATAAATTATAAAAACGGGTGTTACATAGCATGTTTCCTTAAAAATACAAACCGTGGGGCGCCGATTGCCCGCGGATAGTGATAGTGGCGCACAAGGCATTTCGGGCTGCGCGTCATTTATGACTTAAATGCACATAAAAATTCATTTTTGTTTTGCATCAAAGGGATACAGACATTATAGTTCCATGGATGTAAGGTGATGCAAACTAACTTATAGGGCGATATGTATAACGATAATAATTGGAACGCAGTGCAAGGGGATGAACTGGCCGGATTTTTGGACCAGATCAATCCGATTGATGGAAAATACCGTGTATCTGTGGATAGTACCGAAGTACATTGGCGTATGCTGCCATTTTATGACAGCGTGGCGCTTATTCGCGTTCGCGATCCGAATTGGGTGAATAAAAAGCTGAATATTTATTATCTTACAGATCAGGGTAATTTATTCCGTTTGAATGGAACCTCCCCACCGATTCACGAAGTGAATGCAAAAGCACCGATTAAGGTGAATGAAGAAAATGTTTTGGAATATTTACGTTTCTTTTGTTTCTTTGTTCGCGGTGAAGAAGGGCCATTCTATATTGCCGAAACGATGGATGATCCGGGCATGCCGACCGAAATGGATGATACTACGCGCTCAGTGATTGAAGGAACGGTTCGTCCGGCTTCATTTGAGGGGCTGAATGAACAGGGGCATTTTTTGTGTGATGCCGTTGTATTTTATTCCAATGCATTGTTTATTGCCAATTTTGCCGTGCAACCAACCGGTATGATTGAAATGCTTGATGATGAACCGATCGCCGCCGATCTTCCGGTGAAAATCGATAAACCTGTCGCATAGACTGTCATTATTAAATCAAAGCAATGTGAAGCCAGGCATTCTTCTGCTTGGCTTTTTTGTATTTGTTTGCTACCCTTATTCTTAAGTTATTTCTTTGTCTTCATATTCACGAAAGACAGTTCATGTTTTATAAAAATTATTTATTGAGCGGCGTCGCCGTTTTTTCCGCATTGATGTGTCTATCCGAGCAGGCCGCGCAGGCGCAGGTATCGCGCATATATCTGGCGGGTTATCTGGGTTTAAACACATATGGAACGCAGGAATTTGAAAATAACTCCACGACCGTATCCGGCGATTTCGAACAAAATAATGCGGTTTCGTTTGCCGGCGCTCTCGGTTTGCGCCTGTCCAAACAAGTTCGGCTGGAGGGGGAGGTCTCCTATCGCAAGCCGGAATTTAAACATGTTAATCTGGATAATGGCGGTGGATCGTTTACGGTCGGCGGCGGTATGAAGCAATGGAGTGGCTTGTTAAACGTGTATTATGATTTTGATACGCGCTGGAAATTTACACCGTATGTTTCTGCTGGTGCCGGGGTTAGTTATTTCCAAGGAGATCTTGACGGCAATTCCGGCCAGAACTTTACCGATTCTGCTTTTGGCCTGACCTATCAGGCCGGTGCCGGTCTGAAGTACCGCCCACGAAGCAATGTTGCCTATACTATGGGGTATCGTTATCTGGATACGCTGGCGCTTGATATGGGTGATATGGATATTGATTATTCCAGCCATGAATTCCGTGTCGGTCTTGAGTATGATCTGGATTGGGGTCGCAAAAAATATTAACGCGCGATATGGCCGTATACACCCGTGATTGTCCTGTCGTCACGGCGCAAAAAAGCCTGAAATGTCATCAGGCCTTTTTTATGGGTGGGTAGAATGCGCCAGCTTATGCCGCGCTGTTTATATTGCATTGCAATCAATATGCTCAATCGATAAACATTTAAAAACAAGTGCAAGTGTGAATTTATACCGCTATAAAAAACCCTATGGAAATGTATGAAAAAAATTTTGATGTTGTGATTGTCGGCGGCGGGCTGGCGGGTTTAACTTTGGCGTGCCTTTTGGGCCGCGATGGAATTGGCGTGGCCGTTATTGATGCCGCTGATCCGAATAAACCGATGATTGGTGATGAACGCACGACCGCCATATCTTATGGGTCCGGGCTTATTCTGGATGAAGCCGGGGTTTGGGGTCGTTTATTGTCAAGCGGCGCTGCGATTAAAGATATACAGATACTGGATGGTGACAGCCCGTTACTGTTGAATTTTCTGAGCGCGGAAGTTGGCGGTAAGGATTTTGGCACCATTGTTTTGAATTCTGATATTCGTGCAGTCCTTAAGAATAAGGTTGATGCACTGGATTGCGTACAACTGATTGCTCCATCAAAAGTTTCCGATTTTGAAATTCTGCCGGATTGCGGCCGCGTCATCCTTGATGACGGCGGCGTAATTACAGGACGGTTGCTAATTGGGGCCGATGGTCGCAAATCTTTCATGCGGGACTGGCTTGATATTGATGTGCGTCGTTGGGATTATCGACAGCGCGCGGTTGTTTGTCTCGTGAATCATGAATATCCGCATAATAATGTGGCGGTGGAACATTTCTATGCCGATGGCCCTTTTGCCATTTTACCCATGGCCGATGATCGGGATGGGAAGCACAGATCGTCTGTGGTTTTTACTGAACACGGGCCGGAGGCCAAATCCCTGATGCATTTAAGCGCCGCGACATTTGAGCTGGCGCTGCAAGCCAAATTTCCCGCGCGATATGGTGAGGTCAAAATGATTGGGGAGCGCAGTGTATACCCGCTGGGGCTGGTGCATGCATCCCGGTATATTGGCCCGCGCATGGCCTTAATGGCCGATGCTGCGCATGGTATTCATCCGATTGCCGGTCAGGGGCTTAATCTTGGTTTTCGTGATGTGAAGGAAATGGCCGCTTTGGTGCGCGCCGCTTATAAAAACGATCAGGATATCGGCGCGGATGAATTGTTGCAAACCTATCAACGCCGCCGCCGCCCCGATAACGTTGCCATGATTGCCTTTACCGACGGGCTTGTTCGCCTTTTTTCGAATAGTTTTCCGCCACTCAGGTTGATACGCCGCGCGGGATTAAAGGCCGTCGGTAAGTTGTCGGCTGCCAAACGCTTTTTTATGAAGCAGGCGATGGCCGATCGATCATAGCCTGTTTTTATTGACATATTGTTGATGAGTCTGCTAATGAAGGGGCGAATTCTAGTAAACAGGAGAGATTTTTATGACTGTAATTGGCCCCTATCAAGCAAAGCTGGCTTTATTTACCAATGGCATGACCGTGCATTATGAGGTCGCAAAGAATGCTTTTGAGTTTTTGCAGGACTTGAAAGAAAATGATCCTGATTTGTTTGATCGTTTGTGCGAACAGCCTGAAGCTGTAAGGGCGTCCATTAAAGAGAAGGTGGTCGAGCGGATGGAGCCTGTTCCAGATATAGGAATTGTCGATAGCTGGGCTGAAAATAACGTGGATGCGGTTATGGATCTTACGCCTTTATGTACGGAAAAAAGAAGCGCTTTGTCTAAAATTGTGCGGGAATGTTTCAATTTTAAAGATCAGTACAAGCTAACGGACCCATTTAAAAAAGTACGCGGTGAGCCGGTGACCGGTTATTCAGATGTTGAACACACCTGGGTTGGAGGGTGCCGCCCGAATTATGCCACCTTACGTGCGGAAGATGAATTGCGCCCGCCGCACATGTCATAGACGTTTATAGGCTGGCTTATGATGCCCTGGCGCACGAAAAGATTGTTTAATTTCATTGACAAGCATCCGGTGAGTGGGTATATAGTGGCCTTCGTTATAAATTAATAAGATAAATTAAGGATTTTGAGCGATGAAACGCACATTCCAGCCAAGTAGATTAGTTCGCGCCCGCAGACACGGTTTCCGTGCCCGTATGGCAGACCGTAATGGCCGTAAGCTCCTTGCACGTCGTCGTGCCAAAGGACGTAAGTCATTGAGCGCCTAAGGCCTCTATTAAATTATAAAAAGGCAGCAACATGCATGCCAGCAAACAACAGCGCGCTCGGATTATTCCACTCAAGAAGCGCGCTGATTTTTTATCGATACAATCCGGCGGCAGAAAATGGGTCTGCAAGGGCTTTGTCGTTCAGGTTGCCAGAACGCCGGATGATAGCCCCCTTGAAGAAAATGATCATCTGCGTTGCGGCTTTACTGTCACCAAGCGCACCAATAAATCGGCCGTAAAGCGTAACCGGATAAAACGCCGTATGCGGGCGGTGGCGGCGGATGTGCTCTCAGTATATGGGCGCGGCGGATATGATTATATTCTGGTGGGGCGCCCTGACATGTTAACCCGCCCCTATGCAGCCCTCTGTAAAGACTTGAAGTGGTGTCTGCGTAAACTGGATTTATTACAGGATCGCGGTGATGTTTAGGGCGGTTATGATACGTATTTTACAGGCACCGGTTCAGGTCTATCGCTATGTTATTTCACCGAATATACCAAAATCATGCCGGTTTTACCCCAGCTGTTCGGCATATATGCTGGAGGCGCTGGAAAAACATGGTCCGGTCAAGGGGCTTTGGCTGGGCCTAAGGCGGCTTTCCAAATGCCATCCCTGGTGCAAATGTGATTATCATGATCCGGTGCCTTAAGAGGAGTTTACTTCGTTTGTTATGGTCGCTATAAACAAGACACGCAAAATAACATACGTAAAAAGTTAAGGCCCGCATGCTGAATAATAAAGAGAAAATGCATCCGCAAGATATTCGTAACCTGATCATCTTCGGGATTCTTTCCATTGCCCTATGGACACTGTTTGAAATTTACGTTCTTCAGCCCAAGAAAGAGGCGATTCAGGAACGTCAGCGCATTGAAAGGCTGATTGCTGAAAAGGAAGCAGAAACAGGCGTTGAGATTGTGTCCAAGCCAAAAGTGTTACCCCGTGATGAGGTGATTTCGGAGGCCAAACGCATTACTTTTGCAAATGAGGAGGTCTTTGGATCGATTAATCTGCGCGGGGGGCGCGTTGATGATTTGTCGCTGTTTAAATATTTCATGACGCTGGACAACAAACAGCATGTCAGCCTTTTGAACCCGCGTGATACCAAGCATCCGCGTTTCGTTGATTACGGTTGGGTTGCAAAGTCTAAAAATATACGTCTGCCAAATGCCGACACAATTTGGAGCGTGCGGGGCAATACAAAATTATCGCAAGGCAACCCTGTCACTCTGGTTTGGAACAATGGCGCCGGATTAACGTTCGAACGAAAATTCAGCCTGGATGATCATTATGTTTTTACCATTGAACAAAACGTGCGCAACAATAGCGGCCGTGAAGTCACTCTGTTTCCTTATGCCTTGATTACCCAAACGGGCTTGCCGGAACATTTGACCAAACGCTGGTTGGTGCATGAAGGGCCCACCGGTTTTGTGGGGGATGAGTTATGGCAGGTGACCTATAAAGACATGCGCGAAGATGGTCGCCGCGAAAAAACATCGGATAGCGGATGGATCGGCATAACCGATAAATACTGGCTGACCGGATTTGTGCCGCCGCAAGGCGTGACGGCAAAATATCGGTATAATTATATGCCCAATATCAAAGATAGGGATATGGGCCGCTATCAGATTGATTATACCGGCAGTGCGGTGACAATTGCCCCGGGGCAAGATGGCGCGGTGACCAGTCATTTATTCGCCGGTGCGAAAGAGGTGCTGGTTCTGGATGATTATGAAGACAGTATTAATGCGCCAAAATTTAATCTGGCCGTAGATTTTGGCTGGTTCTGGTTTATGACCCAGCCGTTTTTCTATATTTTGCATTGGCTGCACGAGATGATTGGCAATATGGGCGTTTCCATTATTTTGCTCACGATCATGATCCGCATGGTGGTGTTTCCATTGACCAATACATCTTACCGGTCATTCGCGAAAATGAAAAAAGTGGCGCCACAAATTACTGAGCTGCGTGAAAAATTTGGGAATGATAAACAAAAACTGCAAGAAGAAATTGTCGCGCTTTACGGCCGGGAAGGCGTCAACCCGATGGCCGGGTGTTTGCCGATATTGGTTCAAATTCCGATTTTCTTTTCATTGTATAAGGTGTTTTTTATTACAATCGAAATGCGGCATGCTCCGTTTTTTGGCTGGATACAAGATTTATCCGCGCCGGACCCAACCTCGATCTTTAATTTGTTTGGCTTGATTCCGTTTGATCCGCCATCGTTCCTGATGGTTGGGGTATGGCCATGTCTGATGTTGTTGGCCCAGCTGGTTCAAAAACAATTGAATCCGCCGCCGCAAGATAAAATCCAGCGTGATATGATGCGATTTTTTCCGTTTTTTATTGCTTATATTATGGCGGGCTTTGCCTCTGGCCTTGTGATTTACTGGACATTCAGTGCCTTTATAGGTGTTTTGCAACAAATGTGGATCATGAAATCCATGGGTGTTCCCATCTATCTGTTTGATAAATCAGCCGCCGAAGAAAAGCTGGATAAACAGGTCGAAGACGGCCCGGACGTACACCCGCTTGCGGAAATGGCCGAGGAAGATCTGGAAGAGGCTTTGTTTGGTGAACCGGATGAGGACGCACCAAAAGACATCAAGCCGCCAAAACCAAAGAAAAGTAAGAAAAAGAAGTGAGTGTAAGCGCAGAAGACTATACCGCAGACCAACTGGAAAAAGCGCGCGTTCTGTTTTCGGGCCCTTGTGATTTTATGCTGGGCGTTGCTGCCTTGTCGCAGTTACCGGAAGATAGTTTACCGGAGATTGCCTTTGCCGGGCGTTCGAATGTTGGTAAATCCAGCCTGCTGAACGCATTGACCGGACGTAATACGCTGGCACGTACATCGAATACACCAGGGCGTACGCAACAGCTCAACTATTTCAATTTGGGCGGCGTTATGCACATCGTTGATATGCCCGGATATGGTTACGCGAAAGTGTCTAAAACCCAGCGCGATGACTGGAATGCACTTATGCGGGCATATTTGCGTGGCCGCCCGTCCTTGCGCGTGGTGTTTATTCTGGTTGATTCCCGTCACGGATTAAAGGATAGCGACATTGAGATCATGAAGATGCTGGATGAAACGGCCGTGTCATACCGAATAATCATGACCAAATGCGATAAAGCGCGCGGCGCCCAGCAAGAGATGTTGCGTGAGAAAATACATCCGGTTCTAAAAAAACATGCCGCGGCCTATCCAGACATCCACTTTACCAGCGCTGTTAAGGACTATGGCATCAAGGAGCTTCGCGCGCTTATGCGCTCCTATGCTGTTTAAAACCGGCGGGCCGGTACGCTGGCGGGTGCGTTACTGCGCTGCGATAATATTATAAAAAGAATAGGCGCTCTCAGCATTATTGCTGACGCACAGGCTAGAATATTCATTGCATCCCGCGCATTCTGTGCTTGTGAGGTCAGTATTGGGGGCGTCAGGCACAAGGTAATCTGACATGTCCCCGCTGGTGATTTTGGGAATGGCGGGGTCACCGGTGATCATGACATTGATGCTTTCACACACTGGTTTTGTAATCTGATAGGCGGTTAAGATGACATCCTGATCTGTGCCGGGTGTCCATTCCACGTTATTAAAGCGCCCCATATACCAGCCCGCCGGCGGCGTGGTTGAAATTTCATTGGTGGCGTTTTCTGGTATTTGCGCAGGGATTAACCCCCCGCCATCAGGATGATAAACCTTGTAAATCGTCGGGGCGGTGTTAAATGTGGCTTCGCTGGGCAGCGTGAAATCCAGCTGGTCAATCTGGGCTCCTTGAAACAGCATTTGATCAACAGCGGATTTGGCTTGCGCGGCATAGGATGTTAACTGGCTGGCATAAAGTTTTGCCCGGTCTTCGGTAAGGGATCCGGCCTCTGTGTTATCGCTGTTGCGCGATAGGGTAAAGCTGAGGGCGGCAAAAAGGGCAATGGCAATTAACACATAAAGCAGGGCATTCCCGCGTTCGGTTTTTCGTGAAGTTTTGCGGCGGCGTTGTCCAAAGGAAATTATTTTATAATGTTCGCTATTTGTTTTCATTTTTGCCCAACTTTGATAAACTGTTTCGTACTCTGGAAATTATACACGGGATTTACCGATGTTTGAACAATTGAATAGCGAATTAATATTTGCAGGCGCTGGTCTGGTTGCGGGGCTATTTGCCGCCACGCTTTATTATTTTGGCCGCATTACCAAATTGGAGCGCCAGAATGCCGAGCTGAATGCGCAGGTGAAATCTGAACGCGCCAATTTTGAAGCTATAAATGCCGAAATGGGCAACCGCTTTCGTTTGACGGCTCAGGAAGCTCTGGAAAAAAGCAGTGAAGCCTTTCTGCAATTGGCACAAGAGAAGCTGAGATCGGCGCAGGCAGACAACGCCCATGACATGGATAAACGCCAAAAAGCCATTGATGTCATGGTGAAGCCGGTCAATGAACGCCTGGAGGAGCTGGCAAAAACCCTGCAGGCCGTTAAGGGAACAGATGAAGAATTACGTAAGGATTTGCGTTATCTTTCGAATGAAACGGCCAAGCTGGTTGGGGCGTTGCGTGATCCATCCGCCCAGGGTATGTGGGGAGAATATATTCTTGAGGGTCTGTTGGAAAAATCCGGCCTGATGAAAGGTGTGCATTATGAAACCCAGGTATCAATGGATACTGCGGCGGGGCGTCAACGCCCGGATGCCATCATCAACATGCAAGATGGGTTTAATATCATTATTGATGCCAAGGCACCGATTAATGAATTTGTGCAACGTTTGTCTGATGACATGAGTGAAAGCCAATATAAAGACGTGATGAATGGCATTGCCCGTCAGGTCAAATCTCATGTGAAATCTTTGGGATCCAAAGGGTATTGGGAAAATGTGGAAAGCCCGGATTTTACAGTGCTGTTTTTGCCGTCGGAACATATTTATTCCACCGCTTTGCGCGCTGACCCCGGTTTGGTGGATTATGCCGCCTCACAGAATATTATTATTGCCTCTCCGACTTTGTTGATGTCTTTGTTGCGCGTGGTTGGTATGAGCTGGCGTCAGGTAGAGTTGGCCAAGAATGCGCAGGAGATTTCGGAGCTGGGCGGTGAGCTATACAAACGGCTTTTGACCTTCACTGACCATATCGCCAAGGTTGGTAAGAACTTGCAAAATGCCATGAATGGGTATGATGCGGCGGTGGGATCATTGGAAAAATCGGTGTTGCCATCGGCCCGTAAGATGCATGAGCTACAAGGCAAGGCCGCGGCTGAACTTGGTGAATTTGACCCCATTGAGCGGGCGCCGCGCATGCTGTCTTTGACTGAAGAGGATGATAAACAAAAAAAGCGGGCCTAGCCTAAGTAAGGGGGCCCGCGTTGGTTATTTTGTTGTTTCACTCTTTTGCTTTTTTCTTATTGCTGTTTATTGGGCACCAATCCCTTTTTTCAAACCGGCTTCCAGCAATTCGCATTGCGGGTCTTTATTCAGGCATAAAATCGCGGCAATCAGTAATTGATAATGGCTTTGATCGGGTTTAATTCCCGTTTCCTCCGAAAGACTATAGATGCTATTGGCGCATGTGGTAAAGGCACTGGTCATGGCCGCGGGTGGGTATTCACCTTTTGTGGCGGCGGTAGAGGCGGCGCAGGTTTGCCGCAAAGTTTCTATAGCATCCTTTTTTCCGGCCTTATTCAGGGCCTCGGCGTATTGTCCGGCCAGGGCAAGATTGGAATAGGATAGCGATTGCAGGCAGCGTTGGTGTTCCCATTGTCCCGGGCA
Organism: Micavibrio sp. UBA2638; assembly: GCA_002359735.1. Classification (GTDB taxonomy): domain Bacteria; phylum Pseudomonadota; class Alphaproteobacteria; order Micavibrionales; family Micavibrionaceae; genus UBA2638. Next base: position 214,405 of record DENS01000003.1, on the reverse strand, counting down.
GGTCTCTGCAATGGTTTTTGCGTGGACTATGGTAACGGGGGTTGGTTGCTGTGCGTTGGAAGCGCCTGGCGTCATAAAGGTGTAAATGGCTATCGCCGCGATCAATGGCTTCAGATAAAATTTCATGATGTATCCTTTCATATTTATGGGGGTAGTAGGCCATATTTGAATGGCTGTGTCATGGGTAAATCTTATGCCGTCTCAGCTTCAACTTGACCCGGCGGGCAAAACCAATTATTTCAATGCTTATGAGCAATTACGATATTATATATGTGCCGGACCCGGTTTTGAAAACCAAATCCCATGAGGTGCAAAGCATTACAGACGATATCCGTGGCCAGATGGATAAGATGTTGCAAACAATGTATGACGCGCCGGGCATTGGGCTGGCGGCCAATCAGGTCGGAATTTTGAACCGCGTGATTGTTATGGATTTGTCCGATCGTGAAAACGGGGAGGAGGCCGCGCCATGGTTGATGGCCAACCCCGAAGTGATCTGGGAATCCGAGGAGATGAGCGTTATGCAGGAAGGGTGTTTGTCTATTCCCCGGCAATATGCCGATGTGGAGCGCCCGGCCTCTGTACGTGTTAAATACGTTGATTATGACGGCGAGCAAAAAGAGATGGAGGCCTCTGGTCTGTTATCGCATTGTGTTCAGCATGAAATTGATCATTTGAACGGTGTTTTATTTACCGATTACCTGACTTCTTTAAAACGCAATATGATGTTAAAAAAGGTCGATAAATTAAAAAAACAGGGGCTGCTTTGAGTCGGTCTGGTCTTCGTATCGGTTTTATGGGGACGCCGGATTTTGCCCTTGTTGCCCTGAAGGCTCTGGTTCAGGCCGGGGAAGATGTGGTCTGTGTTTATTCTCAGCCGCCCCGCCCCAAAGGCCGCGGGCATCAGGTGCACCCTTCACCTGTACACCATTATGCTGATGAACAGGGCATTCCCGTTTTTACCCCGACAAGCCTGAAAGACCCGGACGCGCAACAAGAATTTGCCGCGCATGATCTGGATGTTGCGATTGTTGCGGCCTATGGCCTTATATTGCCTGAGGCCATCTTGCAGGCGCCCAAATTTGGATGTTTGAATATTCACGGGTCCTTGTTGCCCCGCTGGCGCGGCGCGGCGCCCATTCAATACGCGATTTGGAAGGGCGATAGTGAAACCGGTGTCACTATCATGCAAATGGAAAAGGGGCTGGATACCGGGCCGATGATTGCCAAAGTTTCCGTACCGATCACTCCTCAAACCACGGCGGCCAGCCTGCATGATGAATTGGCAAAACTTGGCGCTAACATGGCGTTAGAGGTAGTTAATCAATTGGCCAAAAATGGCTATCTGGCCGCCGAAATTCAGGATGATGCACAATCGACATATGCCTCGATGTTAAAAAAATCTGATGGTTTGATCGATTGGGCCGAGCCGGCCGCGGCCATTGATGCGCAGATACGGGCGCTTAATCCCTGGCCCGGGGTTTGGGGCAACATAAACGGGCGGCGACTGAAAATTCTAGGTGCTGATCTGTGCCATGATGTTCCTGAAGGGGGCAGCGCGGCGCCGGGGCGCATTTGTGATAAAACCGGATTGGTGGCTTGTGGCCGTGATGGGATTATACTTAAAACCGTTCAGCCCGAGGGAAAAAAGCCGATGGATTTTAATGCTGCGATCAATGGCGGTTACATTGCCGTTGGCGATGTATTTGATTAGGGATTTTTGAATTACAGGTCTAAATCCACATCCCATATTTGTTTGGCTTGTGTATCGCCTAAAATATCGTGCTTGGCGGCGGTGTTGATCAGATATTGCCTGTCTATTCCTGCATAATTTTGATACAGTTCAATGGCGTTCCAGGCAAATTGCGGTCCATGAAAAATATAGGGCCGCTCGGTTTGCTTTGCCTGATGATCAGTCATGGCATGGGCCAGTTCATGCAGCAGGGTAATTTTATCCATGGCGGCTATTTGTATCGTATTGCTATCCGGATAGTAATAATTTCCGCTTTTGTTGAATTTGATTTTTGGGGGCGAGAACCCGTATTCTTCGGCCACGTCTTTAACCAGCGCCCGTGCTTCGCGTTTTGTGACCGGGGTATTATAGGCGCCCAGATCATCATCTTCCCAATCATATATATCATACGCATGCGGGTCGCGATTATGGATATGGGGTTCGATATGGGCGCGTACGGCCTCTTCGAAATGCGCGCGGGCATCGATGGCATCGTCATAGGTCCCCTGCACATCCAGAACGCTGCTTTCGCGCATTTGCCAGTAAACGCCATAGGGTTCGTTATCATTTTTTGCACAGCGGCCAAAGACAATATACAAATCCATGAACGGGTCAAAGATTTTTTCGTTAATTTCAATTTCGTTGACTAACGGCTGCAATGATGTGATCTTCCCTGCTGGTTTTTTATTTTTAATATGACTATGACAATAGCGCGCGCGAGTGAATAATGCAACGTTGGAAACTTACATTAGAATATGTTGGTACGAATTTCGCGGGTTGGCAGCGTCAAATCGACGTGCCGTCCATCCAGCAATCCATTGAAGAATCCATCACCAAGTTCTGCCAGCAAGATATTCAAGTCACCGTCGCGGGGCGTACGGACGCGGGCGTACATGCTATTGGCCAGGTTTGTCATTTTGATCTGGATTATGGTGATAGGCCCCTGGACGGGTTTTCCCTGATGAAGGCCCTGAATTACCATCTTTTGCCGCATCCCATCACCGTTGTACATGCGGAGCCCGTGCATGCCGAATTTCACGCCCGTTTCCATGCCACGAATAAGCTCTACCGCTATCATATCGTGCAGCGCCCCGCGTTTATTGTGCGCGACAAAGGGTTCGTCTGGCATTTTAAACGGCCATTGAACGCCGCAGCCATGCATGAGGCGGCCCAATCCTTGTTAGGGCATCATGATTTTTCAACCTTTCGCGATAGTGAATGTCAGGCACAATCGCCCATGAAGACGCTTGATCGTTTGGATATTACCGAACGGCCCTATGATGATTTTGGCGGTAAGGAAATTATAGTTGAAACCGAAGGGCGGTCGTTTTTGCACCACCAGGTGCGCAACATGGTCGGTACTTTAACATTGGTGGGTGAAGGAAAATGGACAACACATGACCTGATGCAGGCCCTGTATGCCAAGCGCCGTGATGCAGGCGGCATGACGGCCCCGGCCGAAGGGTTATATCTTGTCAGGGTTGATTATGATGAAGAATAAATCTGTTTGGACACCCTCTTACCGCCTTGTTATTTTTGTGCCGGAACAGGATATGGACGCGTTCATGAAGGCTGTATCTGCGCACATACCGTCTTTTATGGGCCCGTATGATCATGTCGCCTGGTGGAGCGAAGAAGGCGTTGAACAATTCCGCGCTCTGGAAGGGGCCCAGCCCGCGCAGGGTATGGTGGGGCAAGTGGAGCGGGATAGCTGCCGCCGCGTTGAATTGTCCTTGCCGTATGATCAGGATATGCTTGACCGGTTTGTGCAGGCCGTGATTTTGCCGTCCCATCCATGGGAAAAGCCTGTGATCTATATCTATAATGCCCAGAATTTGGCGTAACACATAACCGCCCTATATTAAATTATGTAAATTTCTTGATTTGTAAAATCTTTTCATCTATAGTGCCTGCCATAAAGGAGAAGTTGTTATGAGAAATTCGCTGAAATGTCTAGCCGTTATGGCGCTTTTTGCCATTATTATTCCCCCTGTTCAGGCCGCCGGTCTGGACCCTTATTATGATACACTGGCGGAATACAACCGTATTAAGCCAAAGCAAAATCCGCAATGGGAAACGGCAAACCGTACATTGAAAAGCAAGGTTCATGATAACAAAAATAAAGTTATCGGCGATTTGCAGGACATCGTTGTAAGCGAAAACGGATCAATTGATTCTTTGAATGTGGATCTCAATCGTTTGCAATTGGGTGAAATTAATTTGAATTATAATGAATTAAATGTGACGGCGTCCCCGCGATCTTATGCGCTGGGGTATGATGATGACCGCATTGCCGATATTTATCCTGAAATTCTGGCCAGCATCGGAACCGCGGCTGGCGAAGGGGCCGCTGGCATCAGTATTGAAAACTTAATTCGTTCGGAAGTAAAGGCCGATGATGGGCGCCGTATTGGCAAGGTTGAAGATGTTATGTTCTCGGCCAATGGTGACCGTGTGACGGCCCTGCTGGTGCGGGTGAATTACAAAACAATTCGTGGCGAAAGCGTGGCTATTCCGTTCTCCTCGGTGGAATACCGCCCCAAGGGATCAAGATATGAGGTCCTCTTGGCCGATCAGCAGGCTGATACCATTCTGGAATTCGCAGACGAAATGTAAATATCTGGGTTGGGCCTTGGCCGCGCTTGCTGCATCGCGGCCAAACCGGTTTAGGTTATTTCAAAATATCGTTTTAATATTTCTTCATAGATTTGTGTCAGATCGTTCAGGTCTGACACTTTTGCGTTTTCGTTGATCTGGTGAATGCTGTCATTCACCGCGCCGCATTCAATGACCGGGCAATATTTCACAATAAACCGCGCATCCGATGTGCCGCCAGTGGTTGTGTAGGCGGGCCTTAGCCCGGATATTTTTTCCACCGCGCTGGCAACAATTTCACTCCAGGGCCCCGGCTTTGTAATAAAACTTTCTGCGTTACCATCAAAGGTGATCTCATAGTCCAATTTGCTGGAATCCAGAATGTTTGTGATGGCTTCCATTAACGTGGCTTTGCTCCAGTTATCATTAAAACGAATGTTAAAACTGGCGCGTCCTTCCGCGGGGATTACGTTGGTTGCGCTATTACCGACATCAATGGTGGTGATCTCCAGATTGGTTGGCAGGAAATAGGCGTTGCCTTCATCAAATGTATGTCCGGCCAGCCGATCCAGTAATGTAATCAGGCGCGGCAACGGGTTATCGGCCAATTGTTGATAGGCGACATGGCCCTGTTTGCCCTTAACCGTGATATGGCCGTTCAATGATCCGCGGCGGCCGATTTTGATTTCCTGGCCAATGTGATTGGGGTTTGTGGGTTCACCAACTAGTGCCACATCCGGGATATGATTATTGTTTTTCATCCATTCCAGAACTTTGACCGTCCCGTTTATGGCATCGGCTTCTTCGTCGCCGGTGATCAAAAGGCTGATACTGCCGCCGAAATCGGGGTGGTTTTGAACAAATTTAATCGCGGCAACGGTAAAGGCCGCAACAGAGCCTTTCATATCACTGGCGCCGCGCCCATAAAGTACACCATCTTCTACATGCGGTGTGAATGGCCCGTATGTCCATTTGTCTTCGGGCCCGGGCGGTACGACATCGGTGTGGCCGGCATAGCAAAGATGCTTTGGGCCTGTGCCGAAACGGGCAAACAGGTTTTCAATGCGCGCTTGCCCGTTTTCGCCGCCAAAAGGCACATCGAAACAGTGAAATCCGGCCGCATCCAGATGGGTTTTTAAAATGTCTTGTGCCCCTTTATCATGCGGCGTTACCGAGGGAACGGAAATCAGGGCTTTGGCCAGACCCAGCGTATTTATCATTGTATGACCTTTTTATGGGTTATTTGTGTAAACGATATCATCATTCCAACCACAGGGAAATAGTGGCCGCTAGTCTTATGAATGCGGCGCGTTCAGGTTATTTGCCGCGCGTTAAAGCCTTTAACGCAAGGCTTTAACGCTCAAGGAAGGTTTTAGGGACAGATTTTAATCACGCAACAGGTCGTTAATGCTGGTTTTTGACCGGGTCTGGGCATCAACGCGTTTTACAATGACGGCGCAAGATAGCCCCGGCCCAGGGGATCCGTCCGGCAATGGTTTGCCTGGCAAGGTGCCAGGCACGACAACGGAATAGGCCGGAACGCGGCCACGGAAAATTTCGCCGGTCTCGCGGTCAATAATTTTGGTGGACGCGCCAATAAATACGCCCATCGACAGAACGCTGCCTTCCTCGATAATGGTGCCTTCTACAACTTCGGAACGCGCGCCGATAAAGCAATGATCCTCGATAATGGTTGGGCCGGCCTGCAGGGGTTCTAAAACGCCGCCAATGCCAACGCCGCCGGATAGATGCACGTTTTTCCCGATCTGGGCGCAGGACCCAACGGTCGCCCATGTGTCAACCATCGTGCCTTCATCGACATAAGCGCCGATATTCACAAAAGATGGCATTAACACGACACCTTTTGCGATATACGCGCTTTTACGGACGGTACAATTGGGAACGGCGCGAAAGCCTGCTGATTGGAAATCCTCGGCGTTCCAGCCCTTGAATTTGCTGTCCACCTTGTCATACCAGGGGGCGCCATCCGGGCCGCCGGGCATGATTGTCATAGGGTTTAGGCGAAATGAGAGCAAGACCGATTTTTTGAGCCATTGATGGACATGCCAGCCGCCATCAATCTTTTCGGCAATCCGCATTGTTCCGTTATCCAGCAAAGCCAGTGCTGTATCAACCGCCTGGCGTTGTTCGCCCGCCGTATCGGCATTCAGCGAATCACGATCATCCCATGCTTTGTTAATGATGGTTTCTAAATCGGCTGGTGTCATATCGTGGGCAATGCTCATTATTTTATATCCTTGTCTTGTTCAGTGAAGGGGAGATTGTCATACTGGAATAAGTAGCTAAAACACTTGGAAACAAAGTACAACCGAAAAATGTCCTGCGCCCTTCATTGGAATTCGTTAAGCCCACAAGAATGGCAGCACAGATTTGCCCGTCTGGGCCATTCCAATCTTTTGCAATCCTATCAATATGCGCAGGCGATATGTCCGGCAAAGCGACAAAAGGGACGCTGGGGGATAATAGAGATTGACGGCCATGAGGCCGGGATGGTGCAGATACTTGAGGCATCGGCGTTGGGCAAGGTGGTTCATGCCCTGATGATCGATCGCGGGCCCTTATGGTTTGAAGGGTACGGCAGTTTTGAACATTTCACCATGTTCACAGAGGCTTTGTTAAAAGAGTTTCCGCGCCGTATGTTCCGGCGCTATCGGTTTATTCCCGAAATGGAACAGACTCCCGCGCTGGATAGCTTTATGACCGGGATGGGTTTTACCGGAACCGGGCAACCTTATGAAACCATTTGTCTGGATTTATCACAGAGTGAAGACGATTTGCGCGCCCAGCTTAAGAAAAACTGGCGCGCGGTGTTATCAAAGGCCGAAAAGGAAAATTTTCAGATTGACTGGACAATTACAACGGCGAATTTTAAATCATTTTTGTCTTATTACGCGGCAGATAAGGCCGAAAAAGGCTATGAAGGGCCAACGGCTGAAACACTGATGGCTTTGGCTCGGGCCTTTATTCCCGGCGGATGCATGCTGTACGGCCGCGCACTTAAAGATAGGCAAGAGCGCGCATCTATATTATTATTGAAACATGGGGCCGGTGCAACCTATCAGGTGGGCTGGACCTCGGAATACGGGCGCAAAACAGGCGCGCAGACTCTTTTGCTTTGGCGTGGTATGTTAGAGCTGAAAAATCAGGGTGTAACGGAATTTGATTTAGGAGGAATAAATGATGACACGGCCAAAGGCGTTAAAAAATTCAAGCAAGGGATGGGCGGCCGTATTGTTCGCTCTGGCGCTTTGTACATCGGGTAATGCTGCTGCCTCTGACGGGGTGCAAAAAATGATCTATGATGTATATGCGGGCGGTTTTCGCGTTGTTCAGGCCGATGTAACCATTGATTATTCCGACCCCAGACACTATGGCCTGTTTATGGGGGCGGCGACGTATGGATTTTTGGGGAAGCTGGCGCCATGGCACGGCACGTTTGAAACATCGGGCTGGATTCTTGGGGATCGTTTGCAACCCCAGCTGCACAGGTCATCGGCCACATGGCGGGGTGAAGAAGAAATAAAATCTTATAATTATACAAAAAAGGGCGGTTTTAAAAATCTGGTTATAAAAGACCATGATAAACCAGAAGAGGTTCAGGAAATTGAATCGGATTTAACGGACGGTACAACCGATGCCCTGACTGCGGCTTTATCCGTGTTTAATACGGTGGCCAATGGCGGTGATTGTACGGGCACGTCCGAGGTTTTTGATGGCGAAAGACGTTTTGAACAGATTTTCACTCATGTGAAAAGAACCGAACTTAGCGCTTCAAAATATAACATCTATGGCGGCCCAGCCGTTGAATGCACGGTGGAGATTAAGCCGGTTGCGGGCGGTTGGTCGGAAAAGCCGCGCGGGTGGCTATCCATTCAGGAACAGGGCCGTGACCGCGGGATGATGCCGACAGTCTGGCTGGCCAATGTAAGCGATGATGGCCCGGCCGTACCTGTGAAAATCCGTGTTAAAACGGCCTATGGCACATTATTCATGCATCTTGCGCAATACGAAACCGGCGGCAATATGGTTGTGGCCGAAAAGCGTCAGGACAATTAATAAGAGCCTCTAAACGTAAATTTCCTTGTGTTTCTGGGCGTTTTAGGCGACATTACCGGCTGAATTTAAGGAGTTTTAAGATATGAGCACGATTCCTCTTGCTGTTGTGATTTTGGCCGCCGGTAAAGGCAAGCGTATGCAGTCTGAATTACCCAAAGTTATGCATGAGCTGGCCGGAAAGCCGATGATATCAATTTTAATTGATCAGGTGTGCCAGCTTTCGCCCGAGAAAATTATTGTGGTGACCGGAAAGGATATGCACGATTTGCGGGAGATCGTGAAACCCCACCAATCTGTAATCCAGACCGAACAGAACGGAACGGCCGATGCCGTCAAGGCCGCTTTGCCGGCGCTAGAAGGGTTTCAGGGAAATGTTTTAATTCTGTTGGGCGATGAACCGCTGGTTCCCATGCAGGTGTTGGAAGAAATGGCGGCCTATGACAGCCCCTCTGCCATGGCCATTATCCCCCCGGATCCTTATGGTTTGGGACGGATGATGATGGATGAAGATGGCCAGCTGATGGGGATTGTTGAGGAAAAGGATTGCGATGATCAGCAGCGCGAAATTCTGGTCTGTAACGCCGGTAATTATTGTGTTCCATCATCTAAATTGGCGGAATGGCTGGAAAAAATTGGGAAAGACAACGCACAAGGGGAATATTACCTGACGGATATGCCCAAATATGCGGCGGAAGACGGGGTTCCGTTTGATGTGTTTACCATGCCGGTTGATCATGTATGGGGTATAAATGATTGTAAACAATTGGCTGAACATGAACAGGTTTTTCGTGAAATGCTTCGTGATGCCCATGTGATGAACGGTGTACGCATGGTTGACCCGTCCACAGTTTATTTTCACCATGATACGGTGGTGGCGCCCGGTGTGTTAATTGAGCCATCGGTCTTTTTCGGGCCGGGTGTACGTGTTGATCAGGGTGTACATATCAAGGCCTTTAGCCATATTGAGGGAGCCCATATTGGTGCGAATACGACCCTTGGGCCGTTTGCGCGGTTACGTCCAGGTAGTGAAATTGGCGAGGGTGTACGTATTGGCAATTTTGTCGAGATTAAAAAATCCAGCATCGGCAATGGATCCAAAATTAACCATCTGGCCTATGTCGGGGATTGCACGATGGGGGAAGATGTGAATTTTTCCGCCGGGGCGATTACGGTGAATTATGATGGTTTTAACAAACACCAGACCACCATAGGCAAAAATGTCATGATTGGGTCCAATGTCAATTTGGTGGCGCCATTGACCATTGATGACGGGGCATTTGTGGCCGCGGGGTCAACGATAAACGAAGATGTTCCGGCCGATTCCTTGTCTATTGCCCGTGATAAACCCTCTATTCGTGAGGGGTGGGCCACCAAATTCCGCGAGACTAAGAATAAAAAAAAGATTGAAGCTGAAAAAAAGGCGGGCTAATCGGTTTTTCCTGAAATAATCCGTAAGACATTGTGATTTGAGCATTGCGCGAGCTTTGCTATGCTCTAATATAGTAAAAATATTTTTAAATGGGATCTGTGTCCATGTGCGGAATAATTGGAATTTTATCAGAAAATGATGTGGCGCCTCGTTTGGTGGAAGGCTTGAAGCGGTTGGAATACCGCGGTTATGATTCTGCGGGCATCGCGACGTTGTCCAATGGTGAAATTCAACGTAGCCGCGCGCCGGGAAAATTGATAAACCTTGAAAATAAATTGAAAAGCACGCCTTTATCGGGCAATGCCGGTATTGGACATACACGGTGGGCGACGCATGGTGGGCCGACTGAAGACAATGCGCATCCGCACGCAACGGATAAAGTTGCCGTTGTACATAACGGGATTATCGAGAATTATGCCGATTTAAAAGCCGAGCTGGAGCAAGCGCAGTTCCGTTTTGAAACCCAGACCGATACAGAAGTGATCGCCCATCTTTGTACGCATTATATGAAACAGGGTATGGACCCACATGCGGCATCCAAGGCCACATTCGACCGTCTGGAAGGGGCCTATGCGGTTGTGATGATATTTTCAGGTGAACATGATCTGATGATTGGTACGCGCCATGGCACCCCGTTGGCGGTTGGCTATGGTGAGGGTGAAATGTTCATGGCATCGGATTCTTACGCGCTGGCGCCGCTGACCAAGAAGATTTGTTTTCTGGAAGATGGGGACCGCGTCTATATGACCCGTGATGCGGCCATGATTACCACCAATGATAACACCCCTGTTACGCGTGATATTCGAATAACGGCGCAAAGCGGTGCGACATCGGGCAAGGGTGAATATAAACATTTTATGCTAAAGGAAATATATGAACAGCCATCGGTTATTGCCGAAACGCTGAATTCTTATATACATCCGTCGACGGGTGAAATTTCCTTGCCTAAAGGCGTGACCGAAGCCTTAATGAATGCGCCGCGCCTGACATTGGTGGCGTGTGGTACGGCTTATTATGCCTGTATGGTGGCCAAATACTGGTTTGAACAAATATGCCGCATTCCGTGTGAAATTGATGTTGCCTCGGAATTTCGTTACCGCGAAGCCCCGATGCCAGAGGGCGGGGTTGCCATCTTTGTTTCCCAAAGTGGGGAGACATTGGATACGCTTGAGGCTCTGCGTTATTGTAAGTCGCAGGGGCAAGTTATTTTATCGATTGTGAATACTATCGAAAGCACGATTGAACGGGAATCTGATCTGGTTTTGCATACTTTGGCCGGGCCGGAAATCGGTGTGGCGTCAACCAAGGCGTTTACCACCCAGATTACGACGCTGGCTTGTATGGCCCTGTCTGTTGCCTTGGCAAAAGGGGTAATTGATAATAATGAGGAACAGGAATTGGCCGATGCCTTGCGCCATGTTCCTGCCATGGCGGCCGAAATTTTAAACCATGATGAGGCAATATATCATATTGCAAAAGATGTTGCCGATGCGCGCGATGTTTTGTATCTGGGCCGCGGTTCCATGTATCCGATTGCGCTGGAAGGGGCGTTAAAACTCAAGGAAATTTCATATATTCATGCCGAAGGCTATGCCAGCGGTGAAATGAAACACGGGCCGATTGCCCTTATTGATGATAGTGTCCCTATTGTTGCGGTGGCGCCCGGAAATGATCCGTTATTTGAAAAATCGGCCTCGAATTTACAAGAGGCGGTGGCCCGCGGCGGCAAGGTATTTCTGATATCGGATTCGCCGGGTGCGGCCAAGATAAAAGATATCTGTACGTGGCAGGTTGAACTAGGGCACGTACACCCGTTTGTTGCCCCGATATTATACGCGATTCCGGTGCAGTTGCTGTCTTATCATGTGGCCGTCATAAAAGGCACCGATGTCGATCAGCCCCGCAATCTCGCGAAATCCGTTACGGTGGAGTAATCATGGATCACCGGCGCGCTGGATGATGTCTTTGTGTGCAGCGCATTTTTGAGTTCACATTTTTCAATATAAACACGGATCCCAAGCTCAAGTCCAAGTTCAGGTCATATCATATCAATATTAAGAGGAAAGCTCCGCAGTGATTAAAATAGATAAAACCATAGCATCGATTGTGCATTCCCCGACCTTATGGGCGAATGACCTGGTTCACGAAAAACGATCCAGACATGAAACCGTTTATCATATGGGCTTTGGTGAATCGCCATTTCCTGTGCCGGAACGCATGAAAAAGGCGCTGGCCGATGCGGCGCACCGTAAGGAATATCTAAAGGCCGAAGGCTTGCATGAGTTGGTGGAAACGATCAAGGACTATTACCGCCCGATTTACGGTGATGAGTATATCAATCGAAGTGATGTCTTGATTGCACCGGGCAGTAAATTGATTTTGTATGCCTTACAAATGGCCATTGAGGGCGATTTATTAATGCCTGTCCCCAGCTGGGTTAGTTATGAGCCGCAGGCAAAAATGTTGCGCCAGAATGTTATTAAAGTGCCAACGACACTGGATGATGATGGATATCATATTGATCCGGAAGATTTACGCAGGATCATTCATCAGGCCCGTCAAGAGGGCAAAAACCCGTCTAAAATAATTTTGAACGCTCCGAATAACCCGACAGGTTTGACGATACCGGCAGACGAATTGCCCGACCTGGCCGAGATTTGCAAACAAGAGAATATCTTTATTATTTCCGACGAGATATATGGCTTTGTCAGTTTTGACGGCCAATACCGCTCAATCGCCCCGCTGGTGCCTGATATGACGGCCGTCAGCAGCGGTTTATCAAAACACCTGTCTTTGGGGGGCTGGCGCATTGGCATTGGCTTTATCCCAAAAGGCGCCCCCGGATTACAGGGCGCGTTACGTTCGATTGTCAGTGAAACATGGTCTTGTGCGCCTTCCCCGATACAGCAAGCCTGTATTGAGGCCTATAAGCGCCATAAGGATATTGAAGACCATATACAGGCTTGTACGGATATTCATGCTTTAATGAACCAGACGGTATCGGAAGGGTTGCGCGGCCACGGCATTATCGCCCCAACAGTTCAGGGCGCGTTTTATAATTATCCAGATTTTGATCCTTTTCGGGCGGCACTTGCGGCGCGCGGCATTAAAACATCGCATGATATTCAGGAAACATTGTTGAAGGATTATAATTTGGCGACATTGCCGGGCAAGGCGTTTGGTGCCGCAGAGGATGTTTTGACCTTGCGCATATCCGGCTGTGATTATGATGGTGCGGCGGCCTTGGCGGCGTATCAGGGCGGTGCAAAACTGGATCGATCTTTTATCGAAACATATGCGCCCCGGGTTTTAAAGGCGATTGATGTGTTTGGTGAATTCGTCGGCAAAAATAAATAAAGGCAGGACAGGCGGTGCCTGCAGGGCGCTGCCGCTTCCGTTATTTATTCAGCAAAACCAGTGAAGACCATTTATCAATGTCGATTTGACGATCCACGGTAAAGCCTTGTGCCTCATAGGCGGCGCGGACATCTGCGGCTTGCGTACGCAGCATACCGGAAAGAATAACCTGCCCCAATTCGTCGCAAACGGCTTTGACGTCAGGCGCCATTTCAATCAAGGGCCCGGCCAATATATTGGCAATAATCAGATCATAAGGCTTTTTTTGTTGGCATAGCGCGGCCTGAAATCCGTCACCAACCGCGCAAGTCATCCCGCCTGCGCTGGCGTTTACACCGTTGATATCCCGGTATTTTTCTGCCACGCGCACCGATTCGGCGTCATTATCAATGGCGGTAATCGGGGTTTGCCACAATTTCCAGGCCGCAATGCTTAAAATGCCCGATCCTGTGCCCATATCCAGAACATTCCATGGGCAATGGCCTTTCCCTTTCATATCCAGCATGGCCTGTAAACAGCCCTTTGTGGTGCCGTGGTCGCCGGAGCCAAAGGCCGTCGCGGCATCAATTTGCATGCCGATCATACCATCGGGTACGGCTTCGTTATAATGTGATCCATAAATAAAAAACGGCCCGACATTAAAAGGCTTTAGCCCTTGATAAACTTCTTCCAGCCAGTTTTTATCCGGCACGGGTTCAATGCTTAAATCCGTGGTGTCAATTTCATGGCCCAGCAGTTTGGCTTGAATGGCCAATCGGCTGGCGATATCGGCTTTGGTGGGGTGTTCGGTGAAATACCATTGCAGGAACCATGGCTTGAGATCATCATGGTCGATGCGGCGTGAGATATGCCCTTCGCTGATATCTTCTAAAGCAGAAGCGAGATCAAAGACCTCGCTTTCACTTAATATCGCAGGAAATTCCATTGTTGCTGAATACAAAATGTTTGCCTGATATTGGGGGTTAAGATGACTTATTTGTCATCATCGTCATCGGAATCATCGATGTCATCCAGGTCATCCGCATCGGGTTCCAGATCATCAAGGTCCCCCAAATCATCATCGATATCCAGATCAATATCGTCATCATCATCGGCGTCATCATCTTCATCCAGATCATCCAGGCGAATTGTGTCGTCATCATCCTCAATTTCGTCATCATCGGAATCATCATCATTGATGGCCGTTTTTTGTTTAACCTGGCCTTGCGTTTCATCATCGGTGGTTGCGGTGCGGCTGCGGCGGGATTTGACCTTCATTTCGCCCGTGAATTCTGTTTCACAAGACGGGCAAATAATCGGGCGTTTGTTTAAGTCATAAAAACGGTTACCACAATTGCTACATATTCTTTTTAGTCCACGTGGATCAAGTTTTGGTTCTGCTGGCACGGACAAACTCCTTTATGTCAGTTGCGTCTTGTTGTTATAAATTTTATTTACAGAGCATTTAGCTGCCTGATTTTTAGAATCTTGTCAATTATACTTTTCATTGAAATCAAATTCAAAATCTTTCCTAGAAACGAATAGACCCGAATCCTATATCATTATAAACTAGCTAGAAATTTTAATGATATATGCGAGAGTTTAATAAAATGGAAAAATCAGTTGTTATTTGCGGTTTCAAACGCTCCCCCATGCATTTCGCCAATAAGGGGGAATTGGCCTCTGTGCGCCCTGATGATATGGCGGCTGCGGTGGTTAAGGCTCTTGTGACGGAAACGGGTGTGAACCCCGATGATATCGAAGATTTGCTAATGGGGTGCGCTTTTCCCGAGGCCGAACAGGGTTTTAATATTGCGCGCCTTGTTGTGAATATTGCCGGTCTGCCTATTTCGGTTGCCGGGGCAACGGTTAACCGTTTTTGCGGCTCCAGCATGACCACTATTCAGCAGGCGGCCGGTGCCATTGCGGCCGGTGCCGGTGATGTATTTATTGCGGCGGGCGTGGAATCCATGTCACGTATTCCGATGGGCGGGTTTAATCCGATGCCAAACCCTCAGCTTTATAAGGATTATCCGCAAGCCTATATTTCCATGGGCGAAACAGCAGAAAATCTGGCCAAAAAATATGATATTTCCCGCGCCGCGCAGGAAGAATTCGCGGTGGGTTCGCATCAAAAGGCGGCAAAAGCGGCCGAAAGCGGGGCCTTCGATGATGAGATCGTGCCCATTGGCAATGTCACCAAGGATGGGACGATTCGCCCGGATTCTACGCTGGAAAAACTGGCGACCATGAAACCCGCCTTTGATAAAGATGGTACAGTGACTGCGGCAACCTCTTCGCCGCTTACTGATGGGTCTGCGGCGGTGATTGTGGCGTCTGAAGAATACGCCGATAAACATGGCCTGCCGAAACTGGCGCGGATCAAATCAATGGCTGTGGCTGGTTGTGCGGCTGAAATTATGGGTATTGGCCCCGTTCCTGCCACGAAAAAAGCGCTGGACCGTGCTGGTTTAACCGTGGGGGATATCGATATCTGGGAACTGAACGAAGCCTTTGCCGCGCAGGGGCTTTCGGTCTTGAAAGATCTGGGGGTTGATCATGCAAGGGTTAACCTTCACGGCGGTGCGATTGCCCTTGGGCATCCGCTGGGCACATCCGGCGCTCGTATCACGGGTAAGGCCGCGTCTTTATTAAAAACCGAAGGTAAAAAATATGCGCTGGCCACGATGTGTATTGGCGGTGGTCAGGGGATCGCAACTGTTCTGGAGGCGATATAAAAAAATGCCCCGGCGTCTTACTGATACTAAGTCAGCATAGGACGTTCCGGGGACCTTCATGTAAGATTCTATAACAGACGGACTCTGAACGCAAGAAAAGTCAATACATTTATGACAGATTTTTTAAAGGCAGCATTATCTAGCGAACGATGGCAAACTTATGAGGTTTTAGCCGAAGCTGCAAGTATAGCTCCGAAAGAATTATATCACCGTAATATATTATATAGTAAAGAACTTTACGTAATATTAGGCGGGTTAGAAGTAGTATTACGTAATGCATATCATACAAAATTAAGTCAAAAATACGGTAAAGAGGATTGGTTATCCGAGGTCCTTTCGCAAGATGTATTTTATTTTCAGCATAAAAAACAGCTTAATGCAGCTATTAAAAATCTTACAAAAAATAAACACGATAAATATCGTATTGCAGATTTAGTGGCAGAGTTGAATTTTGGATTTTGGGTGCACCTCACTAATGCCCCTTACGAACAACATTTTTGGATACCGGCGTTGCGTCATTGCTTTCCGAATAAGTTTGGCCCCCCCGTGCGTCAAGATTTAGAGGCTCGCTTAAAAAACTTGTTAGGTATCAGAAATAAAATTGCCCATTTGGAGCCAATAATCCGTAATGAAAGTCAGTTAATACAAGTATACACCAGTGCATATGATATAATTTCGTGGATATGTCCAGATACGGCAATTTGGTTTGATCAAAGCAATAATTTTAAAGACGTTTGGGAAAAGTATAATCAAAAGATAAGAGGTAAAAATGTCCATCAATAAAGTAGCCGTAATCGGTGCAGGGTTAATGGGGAGCGGAATTGCCGCGCAAATTACCAATGCGGGGCATGAAGTTGTCTTGTTGGATATTGTGCCGCCTGACCCATCGAAATTTGGCGGTGACCGTAGTGCTTTTGCCAAGGGGGCTATACAGAAAATGCTGAAAAGCGACCCGGCGCCCTTTATGCATAAATCCAATGCAAAATTGATTACCCCCGGTAATATGGAGGATGATCTGGATTTGCTGAAAGATTGCGATTGGATTATTGAAGTTGTTCTTGAAGATCTTAAGGTCAAACACGACACGTATAAGAAGATTGATGCGCACCGTAAAAAGGGCTCGATTGTGTCCTCGAACACCTCCACGATACCGTTAAAAAACCTGATTGAAGGGCAATCTGAAGACTTTGCGGCCGATTTTCTGATTACACATTTCTTTAATCCCCCGCGTTATATGCGCTTGCTGGAATTGGTCACGGGCGATAAAACCCGCGCCGATGCCGTGTCTGCCGTTCGGGCATTTTGTGATGTCAAGCTGGGTAAGGGTGTTGTGGTCTGTCATGATACGCCGGGATTTATTGCCAACCGTTTGGGCGTGTTCTGGCTGACGGCCGGTATCAATGCCGCCATCGAAGAGGGCGTGAGCGTAGAGCAAGCTGATGCCGTGATGTCCAGGCCTGTTGGAATCCCTAAGACAGGGGTGTTCGGGCTGGTGGATTTAGTCGGCATTGATTTGATGCCGCATCTTTCGCAGTCGCTGCTTTCGACATTGCCGCAAGATGATCCGTACCGGACCATCTTCAAGGATCATAAATTTATCCATGACATGATTGCGGCCGGTTATACGGGGCGTAAAGGCAAAGGCGGGTTTTACCGTTTGAACCCGGATAACCCGAAAGCCCGCGAAAAACAGGCGCTGGCCATAACGGCCGATGCCTTTGATGAGGGACAATATGCCAAAGCGCAGAAACCGTCCATGCCCTCACTGGAGGCCGGAAAGAAAGGCTTGCGGGCGGTAGTGGACTGTGATGATGCGGGCGGGCGCTATGCCTGGAACGTGCTATCGCAAACCTTGCACTATGCGGCCAGTTTGGTGCCAGAGATCGCCGATAATATTCATGATGTCGATGAAGCCATGAAGCTGGGATATAACTGGAAATCCGGCCCGTTTGAAATGATTGATCAATTGGGCGCTGCCTGGTTCGCCGATCAATTGAAATCGGCCGGTTTGCCGGTCCCTGATCTGCTAAGCAATCTGGGGGACGGAACATTTTATAAAGTTGAAAACGGCAAACGGTCTTACTTTGGCGTGGACGGCACCTATCATGAGATTAAACGCGCCGAGGGCGTTTTATTGCTGTCTGACATTAAACTCAGCGCTGATCCGGTCATGAAAAATGCGTCGGCATCGGTCTGGGATATTGGCGATGGCGTTTTGTGTTTTGAAAAAACGTCAAAAATGAACACGTTTGATGAACAAATTTTTGAAATGATTGCCAAAACCATTGATTTGATTGGTGATGGCAAGGGCGATTACAAGGCGCTGGTTATTTACAACGAAGCCACGCATTTTTCGGCAGGGGCGAATTTGGGATTGGCCATGTTCATGATCAATGCCGGTTTATTCCCGAAGGTGGAAGAATTTATTGCCAGTGGTCAGGCGGCGTTTATGGATTTGAAATACGCCCCGTTTCCGGTTATTTCGGCCCCCAGTGGCATGGCGCTTGGCGGCGGCTGTGAAATTTTACTCTGCGCCGATGCGGTGCAGGCCCATGCCGAAACCTATTGCGGTCTGGTTGAGGTCGGGGTTGGCTTAATTCCCGGTTGGGGCGGCTGTAAAGAAATGATTTTGCGTTATCAGGAACGTGAACGCGCCAAATATAAACGCGATGTCGGTAAAGTTGATAAAGATCAGATATGGTTCGCGCCGGATGTAACGCCGATGGGCGCAACCCGCAAGGCCTTTGAGGTTATCGGCGTGGCCACTGTTGCAAAATCGGCGCAGGAAGCCAAGGCCATTGGGTATTTCCGTGATAGTGATGGCATTACCATGAACCGTGATCGTTTGCTCTTTGATGCGAAACAGCATGCGCTGGATCTTGCCAAGGGCTATGTACAAAAAGAAAGAATTACCGATATCCGCGTTCCCGGTGCGGCCGGTAAAGTTGCCCTGGATATGGCGGTTGATGATCTGGTGAAATCCGGCAAGGCCAGCCCGTATGATAAAGTTGTGTGCGGACGCTTGGCGACCGTTTTAAGCGGCGGAAACGCCGATTATACCAAGCCCATAACCGAAGATGATCTGTTGCAACTGGAACTGGATGAATTTGCAGATTTGATCCGTGATGAGGGCACAATGGCCCGCATTACGCACATGCTGGAAACCGGAAAACCCTTACGCAATTAGCGAAAATTTTGACATAATTTTGTTTTGGCTGTACTGTCCGGGCCATATTTATGGGCTGGGCATAATGGGCTAAAAAAATGGGTCTGAAACTAAACGCTGCTAAAATTCCGTTTTCTTCCTTCAGGGCAAAATTTTACTGCGCCAACCGGGATGAAACGATGGCCCTTGGTGCGGCTTTTTCGGCTTTGCTGGCGGTGAAAAATCGTAACCTTAATATAGATCCGGTTCGTTCGGTTGGTTTGATTGCGCCCAGCGGAACGGGCAAGAGTGCATTTCTGTTTGGCATTCACGAGGGTCTGTCAGATGATTTTAATCGCCATAGCCGTTCAA
This sequence comes from Micavibrio sp. UBA2638, assembly GCA_002359735.1. Classification (GTDB taxonomy): domain Bacteria; phylum Pseudomonadota; class Alphaproteobacteria; order Micavibrionales; family Micavibrionaceae; genus UBA2638. Next base: position 194,981 of record DENS01000003.1, on the reverse strand, counting down.
TACTCATGCAAAACGGGGTTAGTGATTATACAAATGCCCGCGGCGGTCTTGTCCGTCATTTTGATTTATGTGTCAGGGCCCGTGACCCAAGCGCAGGGTATAACAGCATTCGCCCCCATCATTGTATTCTGGCGCAAGGGCTGGAGCGGGCGGGGGTGGAGCTGGTCGAACATGCCAATATATATAAGGCGCCGCGCTTCGATTACATTTTGCGCTTGCGGGCCCTTGACCGCAATTCCAGAACACTCAGCCTTTATACCACGGATAAGATGGCGGTGGATCCGGCCTTTCAAACATTTTTGGATGATAATGCGGGGCGGCGGGCCCGGCCCGCCCATTATATAAAAGATGCGATTGATGCATGCGTCCCCGCTATAAATGTCTGGATGCCTTTTTAAATAGCCGGGCGCTGACGGGTCTGCGTGTAGCCTGGCTTTTTATTGTGCTGATAATGGGGGCGGTTATACGGTCATCATGTAAAGCATAAGGCTGTATAGCCCGTATCCGGCCAGAAATACAGCGCCTTTCCACCGGGAAATACGCCATCCGGTGGCCGCAAATACAAACAGTAAGGCCGTGGCCCCCAACATCACCCAAATATCAAAACTGATAATCTGGGCGGGAATAACAAAGGGTTGCATGATGGCAGTAATGCCCAGAACGCCCAAAATATTGTATATATTCGAACCGATGATATTGCCAAAGGCGATGCCAGTATTTTTCTTCATCGCCGCCATGGCCGAGGCAACCAGTTCAGGCATTGATGTGCCGATGGCCACGATGGTCAGGCCGATAATGGTTTCCGATATACCGGCCACGCGCGCCAGGTCTATTGCACCGGTTACCAGCAGATGCGCGCCAATGAAAGTCATGGCAAGGCCAATGGCGAATTGGCCACTATGCTTGATGAATTCTGCCCGGTTGATGGGGCTTTCTTCTTCCAGCAGGCCGTGTTCACCGGCCTTGACCGCGCGCATTTCGGTGACAATGCAATATCCGATATATCCGCCGATTAAGGCGATGAATAACAGGCCGCTCCAGATTGTCATGCTTCCCGTAAAGCAGGCGGCCAGTAATAATAATGAAGCCGCGCCCATAAACCCGCCATCGCGCAACAATGTCTTTTTATCACAGGCAATCGGGTAAATTAGGGCAGAAACCCCCAATATAAGACAGATATTGGCGATGTTGGACCCGACAATGTTACCCACGGCAATGCCGGGCTGGTCTTCGAATGTGGCCAGAACGGATGTAATGAGCTCGGGCGTTGAGGTGCCAAATCCAACCAGAACGATTCCGATTAATAATTCGGACATGCCGAAATGTTTGGCAATATTGACCGCCCCTCCGACCAGTATGTCGCCGCCTAAAAAAAGCAGCACGAGGCCGCTGATGATAAATAAAGTGATAAGCATGATGAACGGGCTGCCTTTCTGGCGTGAGAGTGTTTGTTTTATTCTACTACAGAATGCCGATCGCAAGCATAAAAATATTTTTTGCGCGATGGAGGTCTTTTCTTCCCTCTCCCTCTCTCTTTCGCCCTCTAGCTATTGACATAATCTATAATATCGGGTAAAAAGAGCCCATGGATATTCGCAATTTAAATTACAGCTCGGCGCTTGGAATGGTAAAGCTGCACAGTAAAAGCGATACCTATGATTTGGGTAAATGCTTTGCTCAGGCGATTGCCAGGGGCAATGACGATCCGGGGCATATTGACAAGATTGCCTTGATCGCCATGCGTGAATGCGGAAAATCGACCTTTGTACAAGGCTTGTCATCGACATTTAATCAGCCCGAAATATTGGAACGCAAAGAAAATGATAGCCAGCGTCATACACAAACGCTGTGGTCAACCAAAGAGGCGTCTTATGTGCGCCACGCGGATTTGGGGTTTTTAAACCATTATCCGGCGCGTGTTTTAAATGCCTATCGTAATGGTTTTCTGGAACAGCAAGATCAGGGCGGCGTTGATTTGCTGGAAAATGCAGACAAGGCCCGCGGCATTGACCCGGACAGCTTTGATTGTGCCGTCTATATTCGGGGGCACAGAAATGAAGACGGCAGTTCATGCCGGATTGCCTATATCCATGCCACGCAGGAATATGCGGAGCGCCCGGGTTTTCAAGCCTTTCTAAAGGATGTCTCTGAGCGGTTCGACCCTTATGTCGTTAATCCGCCCGCCCCGTCATAGAAACGCTATGGCTTGCGCTTATTATGCGCTATGATGGGCGTATGTTTGAACAAATCGATATCTATTGCGAACGAACTGATTTTACCGTGTTTGCGGAACCGGTAAATGCACTGACCAATCTGGCCTTTTTTATTGCGGCGGCCTTGTTATATGTTTTGGCGCGGCGTGAACAGGCGCTGGATTGGAAATCGGGCTTGTTAATTGCATTGATTGTGGTTATTGGCACCGGCTCAACCCTGTTCCACACATTGGCTACGGTCTGGGCGATGTTGACAGACAGCCTGCCGATTATGGCGTTTCAAATCAGCTTTATGGTGTTGTATATCCGTTTTGCGCTGGGGTGGAATTGTTGGCGCTCGGCGGCGATGCTGGCGGCGTTTTTTGTAGCGATGTTTGCCGCGATGAGCGCGCCGCGCGGAACATTAAACGGCTCGGTTGAATATATACCGGCGCTGGTCTTTGTGACGATTTTAGGGGTGTTGCATCTTAAATATGCCGCGCGGGAACGCTTTGGTTTGTTGGTTGCATCGGGAATTTTCGCCCTTTCGCTCACTTTACGCTCGATTGATGAGGCGATCTGCAGCGCATACCCAATGGGCACGCATTTTCTGTGGCATTGTTTGAATGGTTGCGTTTTATATGCCTGCGTACGGGCCTTTATATTAAATGTGAAAAAAAATGATGCAAATTAATATCTCGGTAAGGCTTTGTTTACCAAGCCTTAAATTTTTTTGTTTAGGATGAGCACATGTTTTGGTCGAAAGATAAAAATAAATCGGACAAACAAAAGAAGCCTAAAAACAATAATAAAGGGCTTTCAGGTAATAAAGGGGTTCATCAAGAACAAGGCAGAAGCCAGCGTATCCGTGAGGAAGCGCTGGCCAACGCCCGTTCCGCACGGGCCGAGATTGGGGAAGAAACCCTGGATAAAATTGCCGCCATGATGACAAAAAAACAGCAATCCTCAATGGAACAGGCCAAACGGCAAATCGCAGAGAAAGACGCCGACCGCGTTGCCGATGAAATTCTGGCCATGCTGGATGACAAATAAATCTGTTTTGGCCATTAAATCTTCATAAAATTGCGCTATATTAAAAGGGTCTATCATCATCCGTTTAAGGAGCGCCTCTATGCCAGATTACACCCCCCCTGTTCGTGATATTCAATTTGTTTTGCATGAGGTCCTCAAGGCGGAAGATTTATCCGCTCTGGATGGATATGAAGACGTATCAGCCGATTTACTGGATCAGATTATAGAAGAGGGCGGGAAGCTGTGTTCAGAGGTTTTGTTCCCTTTGAACCAAAGCGGCGATCAAGAGGGATGCCATTATAATGACGGCGTTGTGACAACCCCCGAAGGGTTTAAAGAGGCGTATAAAACCTTTGCCGAAGGCGGTTGGTGCGGCGTATCCGGCGACCCGGACTTTGGCGGGATGGGCATGCCCGTTTTGTTGGGCACCGTCATGCAGGAAATGATCTGTAGCGCAAACATGTCCTTTGGTATGTATCCCGGCCTCTCGCAAGGGGCGTATGAGGCCCTTCATCATTTTGGCAGCGATGAACAAAAGGCCGTATATCTGCCGAAATTAATCGAAGGGGTCTGGTCGGGGACTATGTGCCTGACCGAACCGCATTGCGGTACCGATCTGGGGTTGATTAAAACCAAGGCTGTTCCCAATGGGGATGGCGCTTATAAACTGACCGGGACCAAAATATTCATTTCCGCGGGGGAACATGATCTAACCGAAAATATTGTGCATCTGGTTTTGGCAAAATTACCGGATGCGCCAGATGGCGTGAAGGGAATTTCTTTGTTTGTGGTTCCGAAATTTTTGCCAAGCGGGGACGGGGTTGGTGATCGTAATGGTGTGCGTTGCGGGTCGATTGAACACAAAATGGGTATTCATGCCAATTCGACCTGCGTTATAAATTTCGATGAGGCACAGGCCGAATTGGTCGGGGCGCCGCATAAAGGCTTGCGCGCCATGTTTACCATGATGAATGCGGCCCGTCTGGGTGTTGGTATGCAGGGGTTGGGCATTGCCGAAATTGCCTATCAAAATGGCTTGGCCTATGCCAAAGATCGCTTGCAAATGCGCTCGTTAACCGGTGCCAAGGCCCCGGATAAACCGGCCGATCCGATTATTGTACATCCGGATGTACGGCGTATGCTGCTGAAGGCCAAAGCCTTTACCGAAGGGGCGCGGGCGCTGTCTTATTATGCCGGCATGAATCTGGATATTGCCAATAAATCGACTGACCCGCAGGAAAAATTGCGCGCGGATGATCTGGTGGCTTTGTTAACACCCATCATAAAGGCGTTTCAAACCGATATGGGGCTTGAAATTGCCGTGGATATGCAACAGGTCTATGGCGGCCATGGTTATATTGCGGAATGGGGAATGGAACAATATGTCCGTGATGCCCGCATTGCCCAAATTTATGAAGGTACAAATGGAATTCAGGCGCTGGATCTGGTCGGGCGAAAAATGTCCCAATCCTACGGGCGTCTGTTGCGCCGCTTTTTTCATCCGGCTCTTCAATTCGTGGAAGACCATCAAAATGATCCAGATTTGGCTGAATTCGTATTGCCTTTCGCCAAATCCTTGATGAAATTACAACAGGCAACGGCCATGATCGCGCAACGGGGTTTGAAAAACCCGGATGAGGCAGGCGCGGCCAGCGTGGATTATTTGCGCCAATTTGCCTTGGTGGCGCTGGGGTATATGTGGTGCCGCATGGTGAAAACCGCCCTTGAAGGGAAAGAAAACAACGCCGGTGATGCGGCCTTTTACGATGCCAAAATTGCGACGGCGAAATTCTTTATGCACCGTATGTTACCCGAGGCCGATGCCAGATTTAAAATGGTCATGGCTGGCGCCGGCAGTATTATGGAACTGGATGAGGCGGCGTTTTAATGATGAAAATTATAGCTCTTTTTATCTTGGGGGTATCTATCGTGGGAACCTGTATTCTGGTCGCAAAAAATGCCAGAGCCCAAGATCAGTCTTTGCCCGATATGAATGCGCATCACTTTACTTTTGTTGGCATTGATGGCACGCCAATGATGCTGGAAGATTTCAAAGGCCGGGCCGTATTGGTGGTAAATGTGGCTTCGCAATGCGGCTTTACCGATCAATATGCGGGCTTGCAGGCTTTATACGAAACCTATAAAGACCGCGGCCTTGCCGTTTTAGGCGTCCCAAGCAATGATTTTGGCGGGCAGGAACCGGGCAGCGAAGATGACATTAAGGCCTTTGCCTCGGAAAAATATAATGTCACGTTTCCAATGACCCAGAAATACGCTGTATCCGGGAAAACGGCCCATCCGTTTTATGCATGGGCCGCCGATCAGGGCAAAGGCGGGTTATTGTTTTCAAAGCCGCGTTGGAATTTTCACAAATATTTAATCGCCCCTGACGGGTCGCTGGCCGCCAGCTTTGGTTCTCAGGTCGGGCCGCAATCGGATAAGTTGATTGATGCGATTGAGGCCAATTTGTCGGTGCAAACGCTGCAATCCACGATGCCTGAATCAAAATAACACCACAACAAAACCTCATAAAAACGGGGCTTATTCTTTACAGAAAGGCCATGTATAACATGGCCGCGGCCATAATCGCCATGCCTGCATCTTCTGTCAAAGTTACCGTGGAAAGCGGAACATCCAGTACCGAACCCATACAGGGGCAATTTATGTCCAGGCCTTGCCGCAAGGCATCAATGACGCCGATCATACCGATGGTCATTATTAGAATGGTGGCCATATAAACGGCCAGGGGCATAATAAAAGACAGATATCCCAACCCGAGCGCGAGCTCGATAAATGGATAGATATAGGCGTATATGCGGGTACGTTTCCCGATTAAATCATACATTTGAAAACCATCTGCAAAGGCCGATGGATGAAATATTTTCAATAAGGCAAAAATGCACAGGAATATACCCATGAAATAATGCATGAAAAATAACAGACCTGCGGATAGTCCATAACTTAAAGCTCCGGCGGCCAGCATGGAAACACATATCAAGGCCGTTAAGGGCCAGTAATCCAATAAGCCGGACCCGCGGGCTTCTTCGCGTTGTTTATATGGCGGTTTTTTACTCATCATAAAGTTTCCAACGCTTGCGCCGTCTAGAAGTTCCTTTTTCTTGACTTCGCTGCGCTGGCGGCGCATCGTTTGACGTCATGACCCAGCTCTCATTTACGGTATTGAAAAACAAGAATTTCCGGCTGCTATTGCTCACGCGCATGTTCGCGCTCACGGCCATGCAGGCGCAGGCCGTTATTGTCGGATGGCAGGTTTATGAATTAACCGGCAGTGCGCTTATGCTTGGTCTAACCGGGCTGGCCGAGGCCGTACCCGCCATCGGTTGCGCGCTGTTTGCCGGGCATTTTGTTGATACGCATCACCCGCGCCGCATTTATGCGCTCTGCCTTGGCGGCTTGGCAATGAATACATTGGTGTTGTTTGTTCTGGCGGGCGGGATTGTCGATATTCATGACAATCCGCTGCTGATCGTTATTTTCGGCGGGATTATTGCGTCCGGCTTTATCCGCAGCTTTATTGCACCCTCGACCTTTGCCTTGCTTCCCATGCTGGTCAGCCGCGAGAATTACTCTGCCGCGACCAGTTGGCAAACGGCCGGCCATCAGGTTGCCTTTATTGGTGGCCCCGCTATGGGCGGTTTGATCTATGGCGGCTATGGGGCTGGCGGTGCCTGGTTTTTGGCCTTTTTTCTGATGGCGATTGCCGCGGTACTGGCGCTTGCTTTGAAAATTAAGGATGAACGTAAACGTGAAGCCGTGCGCCCTCCTGCATTGAAAAGCATTACCGAAGGCTGGCGTTTTTTGTTGAATAACCGCGCGTTGCTGTCGATTATGGGGCTGGATATGCTGGCCGTGTTATTTGGCGGTGCGATTGCGATTCTTCCGGCCTTTGCCGATCAGGTTTTGGGTGTTGGCGCCGAAGGTCTGGGTATTTTGCGCGCCGCGCCTGCCGCCGGAGCCATATTGGTGGCGTTATGGTTCGCCGTCTATCCGATGCGCAAAATTACTGCAATGCGCATGTTGGTTGTTGTCGCCGGGTTCGGTATTGCCATGATCGGTTTTGGCCTGTCGACCAGCTTTATGGCGGCTTTGTTCTTCTTGTCGTTAAGCGGTGCCTTTGACAGCGTTTCCATGGTAATCCGCGGTACGCTGACCCAGATTTTAACCCCTGATAACATGAAAGGCCGTGTATCGGCGGTTAATTCGATGTTTATTATATCATCCAATGAGATTGGTGCCTTCGAAAGTGGTGTCGCCGCGGCGGTATTTGGATTGGTGCCATCGATCTTGATTGGCGGCATTGGCACTTTGGTGGTTGTTGGCGCTGTCGCGGTTCTCTCCCCGTCGTTCCGCAAGCTGAAGATGGAAACCTGACATGAAACCCGCTTTATCGGGGATTGATTATGTCCGCGCGCGCATGCGTCATCCGCGCCGCCATGCATTGCCCGTCAGATCCAGTTAGATCCAGTCATGCTCCGGAATATCCGCATCGGACGAAACGGCGTCCAGGAAATCGCATTCCTTTGTCACTTCCTGTTGCATTTGCGCCGAGAATAAAGGTTTTTCGGAACCGTCAAAGCCTTGCGCTTTCTGGGTAAACAACGCCTTTAGCCCGGTTGCAATATCGTCCTGACCTTCCAGCATAAAGCCGACAACCTCGCTGCCGCTGGTTTCCAGTGCCACATGATGCACATGCGCCAATATATCATTCGAGACAGTGTGCAGCAGCGTTCCGGCATAATCATGAAAGAACAGGACCAAACTCCGCACGCCGTTTTGACCGTGTAAAACCTGAACCATATCACAAATTTCGTGCTGATTTTTATCTTCGCTTAAGGCGACAACTGTGTCTTTTGCATAGCGTTGAATGCTGCCGGATTTTGAGCCCATAGCCGTTCCCGCTCTTCCCATAATTTTTTATAAAGAAGGGGGTATTAACAGCAAGCCCGCAACAAGTCAAACGCCTTATGCCCATATTGAAAAAAACGAAATTTAATACCGTTTTTCCCCCGCCAATGGGTCATTTTCTATCATGGCGCGGCAATCCAGATCGCGGCGTTGAATTTCCTTCCGGATTTCGGCGCTGCCATGGCCGGTTTCCGCGCGGTAACATAATGTGTCCGAGGCCATGCGCGCCGGGTTTACCGATGGGCGTTTTAACCCGCTGCAGGCCGGTAACACAAGGCATAGCGCCAATAAAGATACAATGTATTTAGTCTGAGCCATGATCGCCCCCTTTTTTTGGCAGGAGCGGCCTTAATTTGACCTGCCCCTCGCGCCAGCGCCGCATATTCCCCTGTACATCCAGACGCCCGCTATCGACCAGAATATAAACCCGTTCGGCAATGTCTTGCGCGCTATAGGCGGTTTTATCAAAGCCCGCATGGTCAAAAACGCCGCTGATAATGGTGGTCACATTTTGCCAATCATCCCCCGCATTGTCCATGATCAGGGGGTCAAGTGTATGGTCATAGCCGTGATCGGTCATTGTTACGCCCCGCCCTTAATCCGTTATCTTTTTCACAAATTCGGTTTTTAACCCCATTTGCCCAATGCCGGGAACCTTGCAATCAATATCGTGATCGGCATCCACCAGACGAATATTTTTAACCTTCGTCCCAACCTTGACGACGCCGCCCTTGAATTTCAGGTCTTTAATCACCGTGACGGTGTCGCCGTCCTGTAATATATTGCCATTGGCATCTTTCCAGACCTTGCCCGCGCCGCCGCCAGCCCCGCCAGAGGCCGCGTCATCCGCGCTCCATTCGTGGGCGCATTCGGGGCAAATCAATAATGGCCCATCCTCATAGGTATAAACAGACCCGCATTTCGGACAGGGGGGCAGGGGTTCACTCATATCGCGATATCTTTCTTTTCGGTGTTATTGGCCGCCGCCGGGCTTAATGTTTTTTCAATGCGCGTGGCGGTCACACCATGATAGGTGGTTTGCGCCCCCGCGGTAAAGCCCTGATTTTCCCAAAAGGTAAGCCGCCCTTCAATGGCGTTGGCAATCAGGCGCGTATATCCGGCGCGGCGCGCGCGGGTTTCAAACGCATCATATAAAATTTTGCCCAATCCGGCGCCTTGTTCCTCTATCGCGATACAAAGGTCATGCAAATACAAGACCCCGGGGTCAAAGCTGTCCTCCGGCCCGGTGGTGAAATCGGCACGCTCCGCGCGCGAGGCATAGCCAAGAATATAGCCGCGCAAGCCCTGCCCGCCGCGTATGCCCAGACAAATGGAATGCGGGTAATCAATCATGGCCGCGAATAAAGCGCGCGGTTCATGCAATTCGGGCACATGCGCGGCGGCCTGCAGGGCGTCAATGGCGGGTAAATCGTCGGCGTTCAGGGGGGTGATATCTTGGTCTAACATATTGATTTATAACCTCTATTAGCGTTCGTCATTTCGTTTGTAATTTTTAGGGGGGTGGGGGTGCCTGCCCTTCCATTTCTAATTATAGTGTAACATCCGCGTAGCGCGCTTGCGCGCCTGAGCGATTTAAAAAGAGTGGATCCCTCTCCCCGTCTCAAAACCACAGCCACCACTATAGGATAAAATTCCTGAAATGTCGAGAATTTTGGGCAATCGTCACCCGCGCGCGATTGCGTAGCGCGTTTACGCGCCTGAGCAAAAAAAGCGAAGCAATCCATGGATTGTCACGTTAGCTTTCGGCTTCTTGATAAAAATTATTCAGAAGTTTTAAATGTTCTTCATGAATGAGTTTTTCTGGAGGTAAATTATCGAATAATTTATATAACTTAGTGTATTTTTGGAAATTTTTTCCTTTGTGATAATAATGTGTGTTGTAAAAAAGTAGCAATAATTCTGGATCAGATAATTGTGCTCTTAATATTTTAGAATAAAATTCACTATCTACTACATCTTCATTCTTTTTTATAAATACAAAAATTCGATATAAATTTCTAAAATAGTGATTAAGTACGTTTGGAAAATGTTTATTTAAAGTGTCTTTAACGAGGGTTTCAGTTTTTATTTTTATATTCGTTTGAACGTTTCTATCCCATGATTTACGCAAAAATTCATAAATTTCGTGTATCACCTCTCGTCCTTCGGAATCTGTGCGATTGCCTTCCGGATTAGCTTTCGAAGCGTTAACTATTTCATTATGCAGGCTAAGCATATTGAAAAAAGTATTTTCAAAACGTTGTTGTTTAAGAGTTATATTTTGTTCTTGAAATTCTTTTCTAGTTTCTCTTAATTCTTCTCTTTGAAGTTCCAGTTCCTCTTTTTGCATAAGGATAGCAATTATAACTCCTACAAAAGCCCAACCCGAAAATAGGGCATTTATTGAGCCAAACATGTCGCCAAATTGCCCTCTATCCTCTGGTTCCAAGGCTATAGAAAGCGTTAGCCATGTTAATAGCCAAAGCAAGGGGACGGCTAGGAATAGCCCAATTATTGCTTTCTTAGATTTAAGATCAATCATATCGTTACCCATTTAGTGATTATGCACATGACAAAATGCGTCCCCTGCTTAAAAAAACAAGGGACGATTTCTTTTAGGATGTATGGCAAGAGTTAGCGCAATAAAAACATCCGTTGGCATTATAGCCACGACGCTTTGCCTCCGAGACTGCTGGAGAACATGATGTGTAATCACCTAGTAGGACTCGATTACTTACATGCGGCATATGACTACACCCGTGTCGGTGTACTTCATTATCTCCATTATTTTGTTTATTTTGGTTTACATAGTAGTTTGCCATGGTTTTTACTCCTTAGGCTTTAATGTGACGTAACCGCTATTGACTGGTGGGGGTATTGATTCGTAGAATCCGAATCAGGGGAATTCCCGAACCGTGTGGTTACTTCCACGGTTTCATGAAAGGGCTGTGTGTAGGAGCGCAGCCTTTTTTCATGCTCAATAAGAAGAGACTAATGTGATTCCATTAATTTTTTCAAGGGTAATGGACTCGTTCTGTTCTTGTTTTTATGGAATCTGTGGATAATATAGCAAACGCGTCACCCGCGAGCGAAGCGGGGTTATCCAGATGACCGCGCAAATGGATTGCCACGTCAGACCTTTAGGTCTTCCTCGCAATGACGAAGAGTATAGGCCAGTTTTTGTATTTGTGCAAAGTGGCTGGAGGTGACCGTTTAAGCCACCTTCTTATCTTTTTTGCCGTCTTTCTTCTCCTGCTCCGCGACAAAATCGCGCACGTCTTGCGTGATTTTCATGCTACAAAACTTCGGGCCGCACATGGAACAGAAGGACGCCACCTTATGCCCTTCGGCGGGCAGGGTTTCATCATGCATGGAGCGCGCGGTGTCGGGGTCTAGGGACAGGTTAAACTGGTCATTCCAGCGGAATTCAAACCGCGCGGCCGAGAGGGCGTCATCGCGTTTTTGCGCGCCGGGGTGACCCTTGGCCAGATCGGCGGCGTGGGCGGCAATTTTGTATGTGATGACCCCGGTTTTGACATCGTCACGGTTGGGCAGGCCCAAATGTTCCTTCGGCGTCACGTAACACAGCATCGCCGTGCCGTACCAGCCGATTTGCGCCGCGCCGATGGCCGATGTGATGTGGTCATACCCGGGGGCGATATCGGTGGTCAGCGGGCCGAGCGTGTAGAACGGCGCCTCATGGCATTCGGCCAGTTCTTTGTCCATGTTTTCCTTGATCATGTGCATGGGCACGTGGCCGGGGCCTTCGATCATGACCTGACAATCATGGTCCCATGCTTTCTTGGTCAGCTCACCCAGGGTTTTCAGCTCGGCAAACTGGGCCTTGTCATTGGCGTCCCGAATGGCGCCGGGGCGCAATCCGTCCCCAAGGGAGAAGGACACGTCATAGGCCTTCATAATCTCGCAAATCTCTTCAAAGCGGGTGTAGAGGAAGCTCTCGCGGTGGTGGGCCATGCACCATTTCGCCATGATGGAGCCGCCGCGACTGACGATACCGGTCAAACGGTCGGCTGTGAACTGTACGAACGGCAGGCGCACGCCCGCATGGATGGTGAAATAATCCACGCCTTGCTGCGCCTGTTCGATCAATGTGTCGGCGAAGATATCAAAGGTGAGGTCTTCGGCAATGCCGCCCACTTTTTCCAGCGCCTGATAGATCGGGACGGTGCCCAGCGGCACAGGCGAGTTGCGCAAGATCCATTCGCGCGTGTCATGAATGTCTTTCCCCGTAGACAGATCCATAATCGTATCCGCGCCCCAACGGGTTGCCCAGACCATTTTATCGACCTCTTCCCCGATGGAGGAGGTTACGGCGGAGTTCCCGATATTGGCATTGATCTTCACCAGGAAATTACGGCCGATGATCATGGGTTCTGATTCCGGGTGGTTGATATTGGCGGGGATAATGGCGCGCCCTTCGGCGACCTCTTTACGCACAAATTCGGCCGTGATGAAATCGGGCAGGTTCGCGCCGAATCCTTCACCGCCATGGGTGTTGTGGACGGCTTCGCGCGCCTGATTTTCGCGGATGGCAATGTATTCCATTTCGGGCGTGATGATACCTTTGCGGGCGTAGTGCATTTGGGAGACATTCTGGCCGGGTTTCGCACGCAAGGGTTTATCGGGGCTGGCCGGGAATTTTTCGTGCTTGACCTTGCGGCGTTCCAGCGCGGCCTCGTCCTTATAGCCGTTATCGATGGGCTGGATGCGGCGGCCCTCGACCTCTTCCACATCGCCGCGGCCCATAATCCATTCACGGCGAATTTTCGGCAATCCGCGCATGATATCCAGCGTGGCGGACTCATCCGTGTAGGGGCCGGAAGTATCATAGACGGTGAATTTTTCGTCATTCGTTAGCGAAATTTCGCGCATCGGCACTTTGTGCGCCCCGATATAGACTTTTTTGGAGGCAGGCAGCGGCCCTTGCGTGACGTGCGTGGTGGATGGGCAAATGTGTTTTTCTGTTTTGGTCATGATCTTTTCCTTTTTTAAAAATAGTCATTGCGAGGAAGACCGGAGGTCTGGCGCGGCAATCCAGATGGGTTGCTTTTCTGCGCTCGCACTGACGATTGGGGTTTTTATTTGATGTAACTTGGCGCGTGTAATTCGGCAGTTTCAACCGAAATGGTAATGTGTTCGTCCATCGCGATTTTACGCGCAGTGTCGCATAGCGCTTGCGCCATGGCCTTACGCAGATTATCGTCACGGCCAGGCAGTAACTTCAGGCATATATGGATCATTTTGTCATGATCCTTGCCTTCGCCGACAACTGTGGCTTTTACGGGTAAGGCGCGGGTTTTCACGGCCTGCGCGGTTACGGTTGGTTGATGACAGAGCGTGTGGTGTAATTCGATCGTCAGTTTTTCAATATCGACGTTCAAATGGTCGGTATATTCGACAATGATATGAGGCATTCTCTAGCTTTCCTTTTCCTACGCGGGTTCCAACCCACAGGTTCAAGGCGTATTTCTCAGTCTTTAAAAAAAGACACCGCCAAGGGTTTCATCTTTACTTTACTTTTGATGCCTGCACCCTTACATATTTGAGGAAATTGTCAAGCTGGAGCATAAAAATGACACTGAAAAAACGCCTTATTCGTACATTTATTCTGTCATTGGTCGGATTGGCCATCGGCGCGTTTATTGCCTGGATCCAGATTCAGGACCAGCAAAGCAGCGGTGATATTGACATATCATCTGCGCCAGTATCGCAGGCCGTGAAGGGCATTGCATTAGACGGGCGTTTTGAACTGGTCAATGATCAGGGCGTCACCGTAACCCAGGCCGATTATGACGGCCAATATAAACTGATTTATTTCGGGTTTACCTATTGCCCGGCGATTTGCCCGACAGAATTGCAGAAAATCTCGCAAGTGATGAACGCGCTGGATGAGCGCAAAGCGCAAAAAATCCAGCCCCTGTTTATCACCGTGGACCCGGAGCGTGACACAGTAGAGGTTATGCATGATTACGTTGGTATGTTTCACCCGGATCTGGTTGGTTTAACGGGCACGCCAGCACAAATTGACCGCGTGAAACAGGGGTTCAAGGTTTTTTCCACCAAGGTTCAATCCGAGGATGCCACCGATTACAGCGTTGATCACTCTAGCTTTATTTATTTTATGAACCCGGATAACCAGGTTATTTCGATCTATCGTATTCAAGATGATGTGGACATGATTACCGCGGATATCGTTCGTCACTTAACACAATCCTGATATATTGTTTTCCATAGAGTACGGTAAGTATCCGTTAGTGTTGTAAAATTACAACACTCGCTGTGCTTTTGTGCGCCGCATTATATTCTGTCTCTATTCCCTTGCGGCTTTCACCTGTAATTTAGGCTTACAAAGTTTTTATTAAAGGAGAGTTTTATGCATTTTAAAAAGTTTTTACTGAGTTCGGCAAGTGCGGCCCTTGTTCTGGCCGCGTCCGGTCAGGCCAATGCCGCCGGTTTTTATATTCAGGAACAATCTGTGTCTGGTCAGGGTGCGTCATTTGCCGGTTCCGCCGCGCATCCGCGTGATGCCAGTATCCAGTTTTTTAACCCCGCAGGTATGACGTATTTACCGGGGGGCAATGCCCATGTCGGTGTAACCGTACTGGTGCCTGAGGCCGATCTAAGCGATGCCGGGACAACATTGCCTGTCGGGGCCCCGGCCAGCACAGGTGACGGCGGCAATCCATATGATCCGACCCCTGTTCCCAGTGCCTATATCAGCCAGCAAATCACGGACAAGCTGTGGCTGGGCCTTGGTATTTCGGCCCCATTTGGTTTATCCAATGATTATGATGATGGGTGGTTCGGCCGTTATGATTCGACCTCTACCAAGTTGACAACCATCGATGTCACGCCAAGTATGGCTTATAAATACAGCGACTGGTTATCGGTTGGCGGTAGTGTGATTATTCAGAAAGCCTCTGCCGAATTACAGAAAAACCTGTTCGGGACCTCTGAAGGAACGCAGTCACTGGACGGGGATGATATCACAGCCGGTTTTAAGGTTGGTGTTTTGGCCGAACCTTGGCAAGGCACGCGTTTGGGCGCGGAATATCGGTCTGAAATCCGCCATGAATTGAGTGGTCGCCTGATCATCAGAAACACTGCCGGCGCAGATGCCAATATCGTTGGAAATGCCGATTTGAACTTGCCTGATATGGCCAATTTCAGTGTCGCGCATGACGTGAATGATCGTTTGACCCTTTTGGGCTCGGCCACCTGGTTTGGTTGGAATGATTTTGATGAAATTCAGGTCACAAACATCGTCGGCGGCAATGTGGGCAATGCGATTGTACAGAACTATCAGACCTCAATGGCTTATTCTGCCGGTTTTGATTACAAACTGAATGATGCCTGGACGGTGCGTGCCGGATATCAATATGATGAAACACCGACAACAGATGAATACAGAACAACATTGACACCTGATGGTGACCGTCACTGGTTCTCTGCTGGTTCAACCTATAACTGGGATGATAAATGGTCATTTGATTTGTCCGGTACCTATATCCACATTCAGGATCAGGAAGTAAACCTGCTTAGAAATACAGCGGCCAACCCGTCAGAAGTGCGCGCCAATACTGGCGGTGACGTCATTATTTTCGGCGCCTCTGTTAACTATAAATTCTAGGGATCACTACCGGGGGGTGATTGCCTCTCGCTGATCTATTAGAACATGAATCATGAAACCCCGCTGGTTTGTCTGGCGGGGTTTTGTGTTGGCCGTTTTAGCCGGTATGGTCGTGAGGCTTCAAATTGGGTCAGCGCGGGTCATATGCGGCTGGAATGCTTTGTGGCCGTTTTGTTCAGATTATGCCTGCCGGCTTTTGGTGTGTTTATACCTCCAGCATGGCATTGAGTTTCATCGCCAGACCCATTGACCCTTTGATTTTTAGTTGCGATGTCATATAGGCCATAGTGGGGTCTAGTTGCCCTTCCAGTATTTTATTGAAAACAGCGAGCGGGCATATAAACGTGACATCGGCATCGCGATCATTCTGGCTGATATCTGGCGGGTTTTGTGTGGCATCAATGAATACAACGCCGTCGTTTTGAAAGTCAAATTTCACCGTGGCGTTGAAAGGGGGGGTCAAGGCCAGTTTGTTTTGAATGTGCTGTATCACGTATTCAAGGCTCATGCCCGTCATTATAACAGGCGGGGGGTGAAAAAACAGCTGCAAAATGACTTGTTCTTGCGGCATAGTTCCTTTAAAAATAAAGAAGATTTCGCTGTATCACCTGTGCGTGGTAAGCCCCATCCGAATAAGAAATGAGATACTATGTTAAAGAAAATTGCGTTATGTGCGTCGGTCCTTACAATTTCCGCCTTGATGGGCGTTGGAACGGCTTCGGCTTATGAAGCCCCGGTCAGTTCCTTTTACCCCTCTGCCGGGTGGGATTTGTCCAAATCGGGCGGCGGCTCCGGCGGGCATTGTTTGCTGCTCAGTGAGTATAACAACGGCTTTTTTGTTCAGATGCAAGGTAAGGATGCGGTGTTTGAAGCCATTAGCGTTGACCTGCGCCAGAAAGCCTTTACGGCGGGCCAGCGCGTTCCGGTTACACTGACGATACCGGGGCAGACAACGCTGTCCTTGTCTGCTGTGGCGGACAGCGCTCAGGTTCTCGTGATGGATATCAGTGCCCATAGCACTATTCTGGATGATTTACGGGCCGCCAGTGCCATGGATCTGGATATTGCGGGTACCGGGTTTCGTTTTTACCTGACCGGATTTTCAAATGCGGCAACCGGATTTGCGCGCTGTATGTCCGGCGCCCCTGCACAGGACGCCGCGATGGCTGCTGCTGCGCCGGATATGGCCCAGCCTGGCGACATCGTGGAGGTAACAGAACCAGATGAAGCAACGGAAGCTGTTGCAATTACGGATATGGATGAGGCCGATAGCGCGCCGAATATCGATAGCGCCGATGCCGATGTCGATACCGATACCGATACCGATAAAGCCGAGGACGCCGCGCAGCCGTCAGGCAAAATTGCCACTGGTGAGCCGGACCGCCCCGCCCCGTCTGAAAGAATGGTGGCCCGTCAGGAGGCCGAGCTTAAGAAATACGAGGAAGAGATCGCGCGCATTCGCCCTATAGAGGAGCGCGTAACCACCGAATTGCAAAAGGAAATGGAAGAAACAGGCCAAAGCCTTGCCGATCAGGATGCGCTGAGTGTGCGCCCGGAAAGATCCGCCTCCAGCTTTACCAAGCAATTGGCGGAAGAAATGGGGACGGCGATTGAAACTCAGGATCAGGCACCTATTCGATCAATCAGTGCAGAAAAAATGCAAAAGGCCGCCCTGGCCAAAGCCGGTGAAACAAAGGAATCTGATTTTATTGATTTGAGTAAAATTGGCTCAGATCAAGCCGGACAGGATTCCGGCGGCGCCGAAGCTGTGGCTGCTTCCGATGCGGAAATATTGCCCGGCGCCGAAAAGGACGCTGAAGAAGCCGCCGCCGTTAAAACCGCAGAGGGCCTGAGCGCCGACGCCACCCCGGAACGCGAAGTTATTACGGAAGTAAAGCCGGAGACAGAAAATCCCGAGGCACAAAAACCAGAGACAAAAAAGAAAAAGTCCTTACTGGAAGAACTGAAAGATTTCGTTAGCAGCGATGATACGGATGAACCGGTCAAGATGGCCGCACCGGCCGAGGATTTGACCCCGCCGCCCGGTTCCATTACCAGCACAACAGAAAAAACCGTTTTGCAGGACGATCAAGCGGATGCGCGCGCCAAGCAGGATGGGACTATAACCCCGGAGCCAGAGCCCAAGAGCGAAAGCGCAAGCGATTCCGCGCTGGCTGATCTGGGCGAGGCCGAAAACCAGACTGAAACTGAGGCTGAAATTGCGCCCGCGCCATTGCCAACGCCGCGTAAAGTGGAAAGCGTTTCTACGCCGGATGTGAAGGTCACCAAAACGGTCACAAAGGCCGAAGCCGATTTTACCGATATTCCAGTGCGGTCCGTGGATGCGCCGCCGGCGGTTCCGGCCAAATTTGGTGATAAGCGCGCCGCAGAGCTGGAGGCACAATTGGCCAAGGCAAAGCGCGAGAATAAAGCCCTGAACGCCGAATTGGAACTAGCCTTGAGAGCATCAGAAAAAGAGCGTCTGGAAGTGGCCTCTGATAACTGGAATCTGGAACAGGCCACCATGCGTTATAATGAGGCCGAGCGCCAGATTGCCAATCTGGGGCAACAAATCCAGAAAGAGCGCGCCCAATGCGCCATGGAGAAAAAAGAACTGGAAATGATGCTGTTTGACCCGCAGGTAACAGAGCAGGCGCAGCTGGCGACACTGGCGCGGATGGAAGATGAACTGGCCGCCGCCAGAGCCGAAATCAAAGCCTTGAAAATGCAGCTTGGAAATTAAAAAAAAGCCCTCAGATTTTTAAACTCTGTTTTTGGCTTATCGAAGATGAGCCAAAAACATGCCCTTAGCATTGAGGCGCTATCTGTCCAACTTGTGCTGACGGGGTACAGATAAAAACCATTATGAGTATTTTAAATGTTTAATAAATTTAAAGAAATTATTAATTCGGAGAATTACAAAAAGCTAGTGGCACGTAAATCTTTAGAGAGAAAATATATTCTAAGAAATCTACTAATCATTTTTTGCCCTTTTTTTATTTTATTGTGCGGGGCGCGTATCTTTATTAATTCTGATGAATGGGGAAGTATATTTTTTTTGATATTGGGATCAGGGAGCCTCTATTACTCTGTAATAAGTGGAATACATAAAGCAAATATAGAAATTAAAAAGAAGCCCTCAGATTTTTGAACTCTGTTTTTGGCTTATCGAAGATGAGCCAAAACCATGCCCTTAGCATTGAGGCGCTATCTGTCCAACTTGTGCTGACGGGGTACAGTTTCTGTTTTCTTGGTTAAATAAGAGGCATTATTATGGCACGTGAGAGTAAGGTTCCCTGGCGAAATATAGCAATGATTTTGATTGTTTCACTCCTTAACAAGAATGTTGGAAAATTAGCCTTGGGTATGTAGCAGGATACGGGTTTTGTACGGTAGTTTTTAGAAATGAGTTATATCATGGCTGGAAACTATACTTAAAAATGGCGCCAAAAAAGGGACTGGTTCTTAAATCTAATCGGATAAATGCCATTATGGAATATACCATAATTCTAAAGGTCTATAGTTGTATATAATATATTTATTACAATTTAATTCTTTGTGATTCGTGGCAGACAATGCTATTAGAAAATAGGTTTTGAATTTTACTAAGAGCTAAATATTTTAGATTCATAACCAAAAATTGGGCAAAAATAACATGGGAAATCTATCCAACTCATCTAATCGGCTGAAACTATTTTTACTACTTGGTTGGTCATTATCATTTTTTGTCGCAATGTATATTCCGCTCTCTATCTCCATAATATTAAAGCTTTTAATATTTATGGCTGCCTTGCCAATAATATTTTTTTTACATAGAAAATTAGAGGTCCTTATAAACAAAAAATCTCTCCCTATTAAAAATTTTGAGTTGCTATATTTTTTTATTGGGGTTTTAGCCACACCTTTGGTGGGCGTGATTTTGTACTTATTAATAACAACTGCATTGATATTAATTATAACAGTATGGCCACCGACTTTGTCATAATCCAAGGGGAAAAATTGTACGTCGTCAGAGTATTTTGGACACCGCGTATAAAAACATAAGGTGTGCTTCTGGCTCCTTGATTTTATTTAAGTCCGCTTTTTTTAATTTTCTTAGAAAATTAATGCATAACAAAGTGTTTAATTTGTAAAAATAATCAAACAACCGCTACCAGTGATGATAGCGGTTGATTGTATTCTTTAATATCAGGCGGCGGCTTTGACGTCTGTTCCGCTGAGGGATAATTCAATGACGATGCCTGCGCTGACGGCTTTTGAATAGGGGCAGATTTTATGCGCCTCTTTCATCAAAAATTCGGCGTCTTTACGGGACAGGCCGGGCAAGTGCCCATCCAGTTTCACCGAAAGATGAAAGGCGTTGTTTTGTTTATGCAGGCTAACACTGGCCTGAACCTCTATGCTGTCCGGTTTTATGCCTTTTTGTTCGGCAACCGCCTCCAGCGCCTGACCAAAGCAGGCCGAATACCCGGCGGCAAAAAACTGTTCCGGGTTTGGCCCTTTTTTGTTGGACCCAGGCAGGGATAGATCGCATTCGATGGCGCCGTCATCTGTTGCGACATGGCCGTCACGGCCACCGGTTGATGTTGCTTTGGCTGTATAGATAATACTCATGCTGTTTGCCTCCTTAAGTGTGCTGATGACGTGATTACCTAAAATAAACTATGCCGGTCTTCGCAAAAGAAAACCGGCATATAACAATTTTTAAAACCGTGATGATGGTTTGTTTAGTCGAATGTCATCCGAACGGCATTTTCGACGGCCGGTTCGGCCTGCGGCATCATCGCATCTGCAATTAACGGCGTGGTTGCGGCCGGATTTGCGGCGTCAAAATGCGCGCCGTTGGGTGCGCTTTCACGGGCCTCGGCCATGACGTTTGTCGCGCCGAGTGCTTGTTGCATCGCTGGTAAAATTTCACTGACAATAAATTGTGCATTAGGCATAGGCTGATCTCCAGTTGTTGGGAAGAATGACACGGGCATGACCGGGTGCCCAGAATTGCTCGGCTATTTCCGGCATTTCCAGATCCATGGCGCGTATCAATGTATGCGCGATGGAATTCGGACTTTCTCCGTTTTCATTTTCCGGGTTATAGGTAAGGTTTTGTTGATTAACAAAATTGGCTGCATCACCGGCACAGGCCAGTTTTGACAGATAGTCTTCTGCGCTGCCTTCGAACAGGCAGGCTTCGTGAACAATTTTAAAGTTCTTGCTGGGCAGGCCATCGCCCTGAACCGGCGCCATAATGACGCGTAAGGCCCTGGAGTTATCGGCCGCGCGCGGAACGGCAATGCCATGAAAGGCCAAGGCGTCCTGACCCAAATGGTTGCGGAAACGAATATGATTATAGACCTGCGCCCCGGGCCCGCCCATTTCGGCGGTGATCAGGTGAATACTATAGGTCTGGCTGTTATTGTCGTGGTTATCGGACACCCTGATATATTCCCTTTTGGTTTAAACTTACGCCTAGATTATCCGAGAAATATTAAATATTGGTAAAGCGGTACAAGAAAGTACAAAAATCACCTGGAATGGCCGGTTTTCAGGCTTTTGATAAAAAACGCCTGCGGGTTATAAATGGCGCAGGCGTTATTCTAAGGTATGTGGATGGCGTTACAGCCGTAAAAGTCACTTTAGTTTATAGAACGTCCAGCATTTCAGCCACCAGCGGGTGACGAACAATGTCTTTTTGGTCCAACTTGACCACCGCAACGTTTTTCAGGGCATCCAGACGTTTGGAAATTTTATCCAGCCCCGATAGTTCCGGCAATAAATCGGTTTGTTCGGGGTCGCCGGTTACAATCATGGTGGAGTGCCATCCCAGACGCGACAACAGCATTTTTAATTGCACATAGGTACAGTTTTGTGCCTCGTCAATGACGACATAGGCATTGTTTAATGTGCGGCCGCGCATAAACCCGACCGGGGCAATCTCAATAACACCTTCTTCGATGTACTGGCGGACTTTCTTTCCGCCCATGCGGTCCCCCAGGGCGTCATATAGCGGGCGTAAATACGGCGCCATTTTTTCATGCATATCGCCGGGCAGATATCCTAAAGACTCTCCAGCCTCCATCGCGGGGCGGGACAAAATGATGCGTTCGACCTCCCCTTTTTCCAGTGCCTCGACGGCCGCCGTAATGGCCAGATAGGTTTTTCCTGTTCCGGCAGGGCCGATGGCCAGTGTCAGGGAATGGTCCTGAATGGCTTTCATCAGAATTTCCTGCCCTTTTGATCGTGGCTTGATTGTTTTGATAAATTTTTTGTCGCGTTTGGCGTTTATTTCATCATCCAAAGGATGCCAGCCACTTGATTTGCCTTTAGAGGCATAGGGATCATCGAACATGGAGTGAACGACATTGTCTTTGTTTGTATTCGAATTACCGCGTGATTTACGTGATTTCTTAGACATGGTGGTGGGCTCCTTTTTGGGTGATCGTAATTATGGGCCGCCTCCTTTCCAATGCGCGCTGACAAAGGGCAGCGGAGAGGAGATATAAGCATGTGCTGCCCTTCGCCGATACGCGCTTGGGTGGTGTGTTGGCCTGAATTTACGAATGTGGTGGGGTAACAAAGTCATGGGGCGAATGGTGAAGCTCGCCGGGTGGTGTGTATGAAAACGCTGTTTTCTTAAACTCAAGAGGGATCCTCTTTTCGTGACTTTGCTATACACAGTCTATCAAATTAAATCGTACTTCCCTAATGTTTTTAAAAAATTGACCACAGGCATGTGCGCCTTTGTTGATTTTGCTGCGGCGGCACTTTATGGTAACGGGCTGAATGGCTGTTAAGAAAAAGGAAAATCCATGACCGTAACATTCGAAGATATTCAAAAGGCCCATGCGGCGATTAAATCTTCTACTATCCGCACGCCGATTGTGCGGGCGGCGCGATTGTCTTTGCATTTGGGGATTGACCTGTATCTGAAGCTGGAAAATTTACAGCACACCAATGCCTTTAAGGCGCGCGGGGCGCTCAATAAACTATTAACCCTGAGCGACGAACAGCGTAAAAACGGCGTTATCGCCTGCAGCGCGGGCAACCATGCGCAGGGGGTTGCCTATCATGCGCAACGTTTGGGCATTCCGGCCACGATTGTTATGCCGGTCGGCACGCCTTTTAACAAAATTCAGCGCACAGAAGATTTTGGTGGGCGCGTTGTCTTATTCGGCACCAGTTTTGATGAAGGCGTGGCAGAGACGATGCGCCTGGCCAAGGAAAACAATTTCACCTTTATCCATCCGTTTGATGATCCGGCCATTATCGCCGGGCAGGGAACCCTGGGCATTGAAATGCTGGAAGATCAGCCGGATCTGGATGTTGTGGTGGTGCCGATTGGCGGCGGCGGTTTGATTGGCGGCGTGGCCACGGCCGTTAAGGGCATGAAACCGGATATTGAGGTTGTGGGCGCGCAAGCCGATTTATACGATGCCGTTAAGGCCGCGCGTGAGGGCCGGGGCGGGCCGGTCGGCGGATCGACATTGGCCGAAGGTATTGCCGTTAAGGCACCTGCGCCACAAAATATTGAAATTATTGACCGATTGGTTGACCGCATCGACAGCGCCACCGAAGCACAAATCGAGGAAGCCGTCTTTGACTTTCTGTCCATGGAAAAACTGGTTGCCGAAGGGGCGGCCGGGGCCGGTCTGGCGGTTATTCAGAATAATATCGATCACTATAAAGGCAAAAAGGTCGGGCTTGTGGTTTGCGGCGGAAATATTGATTCGCGCCTTCTTTCGACCCTGATTATGCGCGGCCTTGTTCGTGACGGGCGCATTACGCGGCTGCGCTTTGAAATTGATGATACACCCGGGCAGCTTTCTGACATTGCCCGCATCATCGGTGAAGGTGGGGCGAATGTGGTCGAGGTGATACACCAGCGCATGATGCAGACCGTTTCCTTAAAGCGTGCGGAGCTGGATATCGTTATTGAGGCCCGCGATTCCAATCATGTGGAGGAAATTGTCAGCCATTTGGAAGGCAAGGGTTTTGTGGTTAAGGTCATGCGCGATATCGGGTAGCCTGCGGCGTTTAAACGCGTACGCGCCGGGCGTCTGAAACGGTTTGTTCAATGACCCGTTTGCAATCATCAAGCAGCATCTGGCGGCTATAGGCCGGAAGCTGAAATGCTTGGCGCGCTTTGGTGATATCCAAAATAAATTGCCCGGTATGGCTTTGCCCTGTAAATTCAATCTTACCTTTGCCATAGACGGCAATGATATGGCGCGCCAGATCTTGCGTGGTGATCCCGAACCCGGCGCCGATGTTATAAAGCCCGGCTTTGGGGCGGGCGGCAATGCGGGTCATATAATCCGCCCATTGCCCGGCATAAAGGAAGTCACGCTGCGCATCCGGGGCGATATCAAATTGTAGTTTTCCATCCGTTAATAAACTGTCCAGCATCGCCCCAAAAAATGTGTGACGCCCGCGTTCGGCGCCGAAAATATTGCCCATGCGTAAAATGGTCAGGCGTTCGGCCGGTATCATTTCGGTCAGGGTTTGTTCGCTCATATATTTATTGCGGCCGTAATCGGTATCGGGGGCGGCGGGGCTGTCTTCACGCAGGATCAGGGTCCGATCCGGTGCTGGCCCGTAAACGGCCCGGCTGGAGAGCATGATATAATGGATGGGCCGGTTTTGAGTGTATCCCGCCAGCAAAAAGTCGACGTCTTTGATCGGGGAATACGGGCCGCTGCGCAGATCCGGGTGGAACGCGCAGTTAATCAGTATATCGGTTTTGTCCATCCATGCGGTTTCGGCCAATGCCTCTTCATGCCCGATAAAGCGCCAGTGCTGTGCCTGTTTATGGTTTTGTAGCATCCGCGATAGAAAGCTGCCGCGGCCTATAACTGTGACGGTTTTGGTCATGCGGCTTTTTGCAGTTTGGGAGCGTTTATGCGTTCTTCACCGTTTTTGGCAAAGCGGTCGAAATTATCGTAATACCACCGTGCCATGTCGGGTAATTGATCGCGTAAATGGATGGCTGGTTTCCACCCCAGCGCCTTCAGCGGTTCCCAGGTAATGGCGTATCTGGCATCATTAAACGGGCGGTCATCGATATAGGTGATGGCCTCTTTCGGGTTTTGATCAAATAGAGCGCAGATCATTTCGGCGACCTCAATATTTTTATATTCATCCATGGTACCGATATTGTAAATCTGGCCGATTTCCCCCTTTTGTACCAATATATCCAGTGCCTGACACAGATCTTGCGCCGCCAAAAAATGGCGCATGTTTTGACCCGTCCCATGCAAGGGCAGCTTTTGCCCCATCATCATCAATAGCAGGAATTTCGGAATGATTTTTTCCGGGAATTGCCGAATACCGAAAATGTTATTTGATCGCACCGTAATAACCGGCAGATGAAATGATTTTTTATACCCCTGAATAACCATATCAGCCGCGGCCTTGCTGGCGGAATAGGGGTTGGTGGGTAACAAATGCGCGCTTTCATCGACGCGGCCTTCGATCACCTCTCCGTATACCTCGTCGGTGCTGACATGTATAATTTTGGGAACGCTTGATTTTAAGGCGGCCTCCATTAAGGCATGGGTGCCCAAAACATTGGTGCGGGAAAATTCCAGCGAGTTGCCGAAAGAATTATCGACATGGCTTTCGGCGGCGGCATGGATTAACAGATCGCAATCTTTCAGCAGCGTATAACATTTTTGCAGATCGCAGACATCACCAACAATTAATTCGATACGATCCGTTTCTATCAAAGGCATGATATTGTGTATATCCGCAGCATAGGTCATTTTGTCAAAAACGGTGATTTTTGCGTTTGGATAATGCCGGGCGAAATGATCCACGATATGTGACCCGATAAAACCCGCGCCCCCTGTAATAACAATTTTTTTCATGGCGAGTCCTTCATATTGGATTGAAAGGTAATCATACGGTTACCCATGTAATTCAGGGTAACATAAATTGAAATGGCCAAAATCTGCGCTATCCATGGCGGGGTGGACAAAGCGCTAACCAGCAATATTAAGGCGCCGAGCTGTATGAGATAGGCGCATAGAAAAATGATGGTGAACACGATAAATTCACTGCGGCTCCAGCCCGGGGCGGCGCTGCCTTTAAAGGTGATATTACGGTGTAAAATATACGCCAGCACCAGACCGCAGGCATATCCCATGGCATTGGCTGCAATGTAATGCAGGCCCACAGCTTCGGACAGGATCAGGATAATACCAAGGCCAAAGGCCGTATTTATGACACCAATGCCGCAAAACACAACGAATTGCCGGGCTATATCGCTGATAACTCCGCTCATTTATGCCTCGTGCAGATGGCTATAATCGATAGGCCGAAGGGCAGGTTCATATAGGGAAGCATATATTGTTCCGAAGCAAAAAAGTATTGTAACACCGCATTCACAAACGGTGCGGGCATGGTGACATCGTTTTTATCCTGCGCGCCGATGGCTTTTTTGCCAAAGCGAACGCAGACCGCCAGGGGAAATAGCCACATATTGTAATATGATATTTTTTGTACGGTAAATCCGGCCAGTTCCAGCGCGGCCTTGAATTGTTTACGGCTATAGCGGCGTTTATGGTGGTTGATATCATCATGCCTTGACCAGAGCCACTGATGCGCCGGTACCGTGAAGATAGCCCGCCCCCTGTCTTTCAGGGCATCACCCAGCGCGGTCAGGGCCTCGACGTCGTTATCAATATGTTCGATAACATCAAAGGCACCGATCAGATCAAATTGTTGATCAAAGGGTATATTGCCCGGCAGATCCCCTGTTTTTACATTAACGCCGGAAATTTTTGCGGCGTGGTCGGCGGCGTATTGTTCCGGTTCAAATGCGCTGAGGTCTCCAAAGCATGATAGCATGGATAAATTGGCCCCGGGGCCGCATCCGGCCTCTAATATTTTTGCCTGTTTGGGCAGGCGCAGGCGTTTTATAAGGCGCGCCAAAATCTGGCGGCGCCCCTCATACCACCAATGGTCTGATTGTAGTGCGGCCATTTGGCGGTAATAATCCTGATCCATTACTTGGCCTTTTTACGCGCAGGCGCCTTGGTTGTTTTGGATTTTGCTTTGGCGGCAGTTTTCTTGGCTATTTTTGGGGCTGTTTTTTTTGTGGGTTTGGCACCGGCGTGGTTTGCGTGATCGGCGCGTATGACATCGGCAACGATATAAAGCGGCCTGCGTTTGACCTCAATATACATGCGTCCGACATATTCGCCGATTAAGGCAATGCATAACAACTGAATGGCGGCAAAGCCTGTGATGATACAGGCCAATGAGGTCCACCCCGTAATTGTTCCGCCGGTAAAATGGCTGTAAACCGCGCCCAAACCCAATAAGCCGGCCAGCACGCCCCCGATCAGGGCAAACGGAATGGCAATGCGCAATGGCCGGATAGAAAAGCTGGAGATCGCATCAATGGCAAAAGACATCAGCTTCATAAACGGGTATTTGGTCACCCCGGCATAGCGGGCGTCGCGTTCGTATAAAAAGGGTTCTTGTTTGAAACCAATCCAGGCAATCATGCCGCGGATAAAACGCTGTTGTTCGGGCATGGATAATAATTGGTCCAGAACGCGGCGGCTCATCAGGCGAAAATCGCCGACATTTTCCGGGATATCGGTTTCTGACAAAAAGGACAACACGCGGTAAAAACTTTTTGAACAAAATAATTTGAACCATGTTTCGCCCTGCCGTTCGGCGCGCTGGCCATACACAACATCTACGCCGGATTTGGCGCGTTCCAGCATGGGGGTCAGCAATTCCGGCGGGTCTTGTAAATCGGCGTCCAGAACAAAGATATAATCACCTTGCGCTTCACCCAGACCGGCGCTCAGGGCCAATTGGTGACCGTGATTGCGCGACAGATTGACAATGACAACATGGGGGTCTTTGTCGCATAGCGTCGTCATAATCGATAAGGTGCTATCGGTCGAGCCATCATTGACCAGAATGATTTCGAATGTCTTGACCGGAGCCGATTTGCAGGCCGCCAGCACGCGGCGGTGCAGCTCTGTCAGGCTTTCTTCTTCGTTATAACAGGGTATGACAACTGATAGATCCATGGTGATGCTGTCGCTTTTTGATGTTCGTGATAATGACCCTGATCATATTATCAGTTAAAGTTTGTGCCTTCCAGCCCTAGTTGCCGGAGTGGCCAGCCCCGTTACCTTTGCCGTAACCGTTGGTGATTGTATTGGATAATGCCGGTATTTGCGCTAAAGTGGGGTGGCCCTTTTTTAACCGCCGAATTTTTTGACATTTATCATGAAATTATCCAAAGCCAAAACATTACACAGTGCCGAAGACGGGGATTTTGCGGTATTGCCGCAATCGTTTCTGGTTGTTTGCTGGGCGATGTTATTGGCGGTTTTGGCCGTCTATGTCTGGCATTTAAGCACGCTGGTCTATGATTCAGATGTGGCGATTTTAACGTCGTTTGCGCGGCGCATGCTGGATGGGCATCAATTTAGTCAAATGTATTACGAAACCAACCCGCCGCTCAGCCTGATAATCTATGTCCCTGTGGTATGGGTGCAATCCATCAGCGGGCTGGGTATTCATGGTATTCATCTTGTTTATACGTTTTGTCTGGGGCTGGGATCGTTTCTTGCCAGCGCATATTTTCTCTCCCGGTTGCAGGGTGTCGATCGCGCCAGCCGCCATTTACTGATGATGGGGTTTGTTTTCATTCAGATTGTTGTGCCCGCCACTGATTTCGGTGATCGGGATCATTTGATTGTTTTGGCGCTGATTCCATTTACCTTGGGGCAAATTGTTTTGTATCAAGGCGTTCCGGTATCCCGCCTGGGTTTATGGTGTGTGTTTATCATCGGGTCTGTTTTTATTCTGGTGAAACCGCATTACGGTATCGTGCCCAGTGTTTTATTGGCGCATCGATTTTTCAAGGGCGCGTATTTTCGCGTGATAAAAGATCCTGACTTTATTGCTCTGGCATTAAGCGTTATTGCCTATGGCGTCATTTTGGCCGTGTTCTTTCTGGATTTTCTGCAAATCGTGTTGCCCGATAGCGCCTTGCTTTACAGCGCCTCGCGCAATCCATCGGTGTGGCTGGATGTATGTGTTTACGGCGGGATATTGGCCATCTTTGTGCCGGTTTTAAATACGATGCCTGTCTTGCGTGAGCGGGATAAGCGTGTGATTAATATTCTGGCCTGTCTGACCTTTTTGTTGTTCATTCCCTATCTGGTGCAGGGCAAGGCATTGAATTATCAGCGCATTCCGTATTTAACCCTGTGGTTTTTTACCGGCATGATGGCCTCGTTCTATGTGTTGCGGGCTTATATGCGGCCGGTTTTGGCCTATGGGCTGGTTTTCGCCGTGTTTGTCATCATAATCGGTGATTTACGCGCCGCCCCGCTTGAATCATTAAAACACAAAGACTTTAAAACATTGCCCTTGTCGCAAGCGCTGGACAAGCATTGCCCGCAAGATCGCCAGTGCAAGTTTTTATTATTAAGCGATACCGCATCCAACATTCATCTTTTGAGCGAATATCACGGCGCCTTTCATGCGTCGCGCTTTACCTCAATGTGGTATTTGCCGCAATTGATTATGCCCGCCGGGACACGGCATTTGAATGATGATCAGGTTCGTCAGCTCACAACAAAATACAGAACGATGGTGGCCGATGATTTAGAAACCATGCGGCCCGATGTTGTGATTGTATTGGAAAATTTACCGGGATATGGTGATTTCGATTTCATTGATTTTTATGCCGCCCATCCGCGTTTTGCCGCGGCATTTGCCCAGTATAAAAGGCAGGATACGCTGGAATTTGACAGGCGGATTTATTTCCCGGGTGTCAGTACCGTCCTGGATACGGCGCCGCTGGGGCGGTATGCGGTTTATGTGCGGGAATAAGGCCGGCGTAGTTTAGGTCGGCGCCGCCCGCATAAAAAAGCCGCCGAAAGCAGAAAATTCGGCGGCTTCTTATTATTGGCGGGGATGTTTTAACCCCTCCCCGCGGGCGGGCTTACGCAGTAAAAAACAAAAATTTATTTTGTAATTTATTCTGTGCCGGTCTTTTTGACCTCGCTCATATCGGTCATGGCACCGATTTTCTTGCCGTAATTTCCGGCGAAGATATCGCTTTCGAAAACCTGTTCCCATGCGCCTTCTGTTGAGGCTTTTGAGTATTCTGTCGCACGGTTTTCGAAGAAATTGGTGTGTTCGGCACCGTTTAACATTTCATCCATCCAGGGCAACGGGTTTTTATCAATGCCGAAAACAGGTTCCAGATTTAATTGCTGCAAACGGCGGTCACCGATAAAGCGGATATAGTCTTTTACTTCCTGCGGTGTCAGACCTTCGATTGGGCCCATTTCGAAACACAAATCAATAAAGGCATCTTCAAAACCAACGATGGTGGTACAGCTATCGGTGATTTCCTGTTTCAATTCATCATCCCAGATGTCTTTGTTTTCCTGAATGAAGGCATTGAACAGTTTGATCATGGACAGACAGTGCAATGTTTCATCACGCACCGACCATGTCACGATCTGGCCCATGCCTTTCATTTTGTTAAAGCGCGGGAAGTTCATCAAAATCGCGAATGAGGCGAAAAGCTGCAGACCTTCGGTAAAGGCACCAAACATAGCCATGGTTTTGGCGATATCGCGGCGGGATGACATGGACGCATTTTGCATGTAATCAAATTTGTCCTTCATCTCTTTATATTTAAAGAAGGCTTCGTATTCTGTTTCCGGCATGCCGATTGTATCCAGAAGGTGGGAATACGCGGCGATATGGACGGTTTCAATGTTGGAAAACGCGGCCAGCATCATTTGTACTTCAACCGGGCCAAATACTTGCGAATAATGCTTCATGTAGCAGTTATTCACTTCCACGTCCGATTGTGTGAAGAATCGGAAAATCTGGGTCACCAGATTTTTTTCGGCCGGTGTCAGTGTTTTTTTCCAGTCACGAACATCTTCGGCCAGCGGAACCTCTTCGGGGATCCAGTGGATGCGCTGCTGGGTTAACCATGCCTCATAACACCAGGGGTATAAAAACGGTTTGTAGACGTGGCGTTCTACAAGAAGCGGGGAATCGGTTTTTCCGATATCGGATACGGGTGTTTTGGCCATTTGGCAGTCTCCTTAAAAATTCGGGTCTTTCGTTCAGATTTAAGTGCAGTTTAGGGTCTCCTAAGCCAATCCCAGAGTCATTTTGAAAAAAATAACGTGAATAGCGGGGATAAAACGGACCAGGAAAGCCCCTATTTGTGATGTGACCACATATTGTGTTCACAGTTATATAATGTACTACATATAGTGTGTCTTCAACCCCGGAAATGATTCATTCACAATTTTTTTCAAGGTATTCCTTGACAGGCATTTGTGTATGCTATTTAGTGCCATTATCCATAAAATATTTGCATAAACACAATTGCAATACACACAATAAGGAGTTGTCAGGATGTCTGTGAATTTAAAAAATACCGCTGCGGCGGCCGGTTTGGCCATTGCCTCGACTTTTTCGGCCAATGCATCGGCCTTTAACGCCCCCAGTTTTGATGAAAATACAGTTGATATTATTCAAGAATGCATCGCGGAGGCCCCGGGCGCCCCGCAAGAGTGCATTCGCGCAGAAATGGTTGAGATTGTCTCTGAAAAAATCAAGGCGCTTGAGGCGTTTGCGGCCAGCCAGGGCCCAGTCCCCAGTGAGATTGGAGATGAAAGCACGCTTAACACCATGAAATGTGTTGTGAATACCGCGCCGGATTTAACCGCCGATTATTACGAGACCATATTGCAACTTTCGCAAAAAGGAATGCAGGGCGTTATCGGTGGTACGGAGCAGGAATTTTCTGCCCTGAAAGATTATATGCTGGCCTCTATGAATACTATTAACGATTGTGTTTCCCAGCATATGCCTGGTGCCGGCCCTCTGGCATCCCCTGAAGATCTTGCCCAGCAGCTGGATAGCATGCGCGACTATTTCGCAGGCCCGCAGTAAGGAGTTGTCAGGATGTCTGTGAATTTAAAAAATACCGCCGCGGCGGCCGGTTTGGCCATGGCCTCGGCTTTTTCGGCCAATGCGGCCATACAGGAAATCGATTTGGATCAAATGGCCTATGATGCCGCCGCCGAATGTATTGCCCAAAATCCTGAAGGGCCCGAAGCGTGCATTCGTGCAGAAATGGTGACGCTGACATCCCGGCATATACAGGATCTGCGGGAGCAAATAAAACAAAGTGATTTTGTTGTACCGCAAGCCCAGATTGATACTATGGTCTGTATGATACAAGCAATCCCTGATCTGGCCGCGGTTCATTACGATATTATGATGAAGGCACATGATCATGGTGTGGAGAGCATTATTTCGGGTGATCAACAGGATTATGAAGCGCTGACAGATTTTTTGATCGCCTCTATGAATACGAGTAATGATTGCACAACCCAGCATATGCCGGGCCAGCCATTGAAGGATGTTGATGCCATGCTTTATCAAATGGATCTAGTGCGCGCCATGATATTGGCGCCGGAATAAACCGGCGCATATAACAGATACGAAAAAAGGCCCGGGTGACCCGGCCTTTTTTTATGCGTCAAAGGCCCCGCGCGGGTTTTTTTTAAGGGCGTTTTTCCGCGATATTTTATTGCGATATTTTGTTGGGTATGGGCCCTAAAAGGCTACGCTGGGGATATCAGGCGCCCCGGCTTCATAGATTGATGGGACGCCGAACCATTCGCCCGCCGCTTCATAAAACGGAAGCAGAACTGAGCTGGATGCGTTGACAATTTCCGCCCCCAGCGAGGAGTTGTGATAAAAAGGAAAGATAACAATTTCCGAGATGAAATCGGTGGGAATCCCCGTGATCACGGCGGTGGCCGCGGCGATAAACATGGTGGTCAGGCCGCTGTTGCCGGATGTCTTTTTTGCGTTTTTATCTGCCATGACGATTCCTTTATACTTGACACACAATCCATTTTTTGGCTAAAAGGTGTTATATTATAACGTAACTTATATAGTCAAGAATAAAAGGCCGAAAATGCAAAAAGGTAAGTCTCACATTCTGCGTAGCGGTGTTTTGGCGCTGGCTTTATCTTTTGCCCAGGTTGGCGCTGGCCCTGCGGCCGATACGCGTGACGGGCCGGAATTTAATGCGACCCTGACGTTAAAGGGGGCGTTTAATCAGGCGCAAAACAAGGTTCATATTCCGATTGATTGCGATTTGTTAGGCCCGAACGGTCAAAAAACACTGGATTTTGTGAAACAATTCGGTATCTGGGGGCATGTCCAGCATGAAACGGATATTGAACGCACCGAACGGCATTTGCGTATTCATGGTATTACGCCAACGCATATTGAGAATGTGCGCCAATATTGCATTGCCCATTATTTGTAAATTGTATTCGGGCTATCCGGCGCATTGGCCGCATTGGCCGTGCAGCTCCACATTCCAGTATTGAACACTGAAATGTTTGTTGCTGGCCTGTTTTTGCAGGGTTTCTGGGGCGCTGCATAGATGAATTTCCTCTACTTGCCCGCAAGAATCGCAGATCATAAATTGTGATCCTTTGTGCCGGTGTCCCTCTTCGCAGGCGATATAGGCATTTAAACTTTCAATACGGTGAATAAAGCCGTGTTCGGACAGGGAATCCAGTGCGCGGTAGACTGTTGGCGGTTTCGGGCTTTTTAGTTTTTTGCCCAGTTCGTCCAGAATTTCATAGGCCGTGGCGGGTTTGTTGGCGCTGGCAATAATTTCCAGCACATAGCGCCGCGGCTCCGAAGCGCGCAAGCGGGCTTCTTTGCAATAGGCATCATAGGCATTCAGCAGTGACGTACTCATATACGTACTATAGCGCAAAAACCCGCCCGCTCAATCATTTTGATATTGGCATTTTGATATTGGCATTTTGACTTTGAGCCGGAAATCCCGTACATAATAGTATGCGCTTGATAATTATACGGCACGGACAATCCCAAGGGAACGTTGATACCAGTCAATATACGGCACTGGGTGACAGTAAAATCGGTTTGACCGATCTTGGCTGGACGCAGGCCATAGCGGCTGGAAAGTTCCTGAAACAATATTATGAATCCACGCAGACAAACCAGTGGCCCTATGTGTTTTTAAGCGCCTATCAACGCACGCAGGAAACCTTAAGCGGCCTTGTTCATGGCATGCATGAATTGGGCTTTGACGGTGAACCGACCATTCATCTGGATCCGCGTTTGATTGAACGTTTTGGCGGTGCTTCTTATGCTATGCGTAGCGGCACCGGCCCGGTTGATAAAACCCTGTCGCATCAATTCGCCAAAATGGCCGAAGACACCTATCAGCGCGACAGCTTCACGACCCGTAATTTGCTGGGTGAATCCAATAAAGACATTTATATGGCCGTACAGAGCTTTATGGACGGGACATTGAGCCGCGTTCATGAATCGGGTCAAAATGATATGATCGTGGTTTGTCACGGCATTGTGTACCGTGAATTTGTTCGTGCGATGGGGGAATTGCCGTTCACGGCCGATTTACCCACCCCCAAAAATTGTGATATTCTGGAGGCCACCAAAGACGACATCAATGGCTGGACTGTGCGCCAGATATATGACGGGGAAAGCGCAACCCCCGTTGATGTACCGCTGCTTGACGGTCATCATCCATACAGCTTTTCCGACTTACCGCCGGTGCCTGATCACCTGCAATAATGCCAAATTTAATGGGCATGGCTACTTAATCGCCATGGCCTTACTGACTGTCTTTCATATCTTTGGCGCCCTGTTCATCGAATAAGTATAAATACTCACCATAGCCTTTTTCCGCCATTTCCGCGACGGGAATAAAGGTCAGGCTGGCGGAATTTGTACAATAACGCAGACCGCCACTTTCCGGGGGGCCATCATTAAAGACATGCCCCAAATGCGCATCGGCCGATTTTGAACGCACCTCAGTGCGGCTCATGCCCATGGAATCATCTTGCAGCTGAGTGACGACATGCTCATGGATGGGTTTTGTAAAGCTGGGCCAGCCTGTCCCGCTGTCAAATTTATCGGTTGAGGAAAACAGCGCCTCGCCAGAGATTTTATCGACATATATGCCAGGCTCGTGATTGTCCCAATATTCATTCTGGAAAGGGGGCTCGGTGCCATCATGTAAGGTGATGTATTTCTCTTTATCCGACAGATGGGACGCATCCATGCCGGTATTGGTGGTATTTTTCATTTCTGCATTGGCCATGAGTGTATATCCTGCTCCACTAAATAGCGCGGCCATCGCCGCTATGGTTAAAAATTGACGCATTGGTTTTGACCTTTTTGTTCTTATAGATAGATATAGGTCAATTCGGCCCTTTGGCCATAATGGTTACGTGATCATAAAAAAGGAGCGCCGCGAGACCATTTTGGTGTTTATTTTGGTTCGAATGAAACCGAGATTTCGGAAGGCGTGATTGGGGCTTGATCATTCGCTGGATGTGTTGCTGCGTTTGTCGCGCAGGAATAAATCAAGCTGCTTGCTATTGTTAAAGCACCGAAAATTTTTGTAAGACGCCAAGGAGTTTGCTTTATATGGTACTCAATACCTTTTGCAATGTCGTCAAGAAATTGTTCTTTTAATTCATCCGGAGAATTAAAAAGTTTTTCTGAGTTTGGAATTGTTACCCAATCATCTGCCTTTTTTGTGGTGGTAAGTTTTTCCAGCAGGGGCTTTTTATTGCGTACCTTGATACTGGGCGGGGTAAAGCCGCTGCACCCATCAACGTTATAAGGGCCTCCCTTATTATATACCCGTACCAGCCCTTGCGCTTCTTGATAGCGGAATTTTTTTATGTCTGGATCGTAGGCAATAGCAATAGCTTTGTGTTTATGGAGAGGAAAGCCTTCCCAGTGAAGTTTTCTTCTATCCCCATAAAGCATAGGAATACTACTGGGAATGAAGTTGCTTATGATTCCAATTTTTTTAAAGACGGAACTTCCATTGTAGTTATCACAATAAAAATTTTCCAGATCAGCATTCCGCATTTCGCTAATTCCTAGACCGGAATATGTCTGCCCATTTGCCACAGGTGGCGGTCTTTGCTGGTCAAGTTCATTATTGTATCTATTCGAAGCGGCATCTTGCTTTGCGTTTGCATTGTATTCTGTAACTATAGGGCGCTTACTTTTATCTGCCTTGGGTGTAACCAGAATACTTTCTTTCAGATGTTCTTTTATTCGTTCATCTACGCTTTTACTCATCGTGATATTTCCTCACATATTTTATGCGCTTATAGCAAATGTGCATAAATTATGTCAATAAAAAAGCCTCTTAGAGTATAAGAGGCTTTTCTGTGAAATTATTATAGGGTGGTGCGTTACTGACAGGCCAGACACTCTTCGTAGTTGTTGTCGGTCAGTTCTGGTTCGCGGTTATCCTGTGGCTCCAGCGCCTTTGTGCGTTTCCATGATGCGTCACTTTCGGCGCGCTGGATCGATTTAGAACGGCAGTAATACAAGGATTTCACGCCTTTTTGCCATGCTTCCCAGTGAATGCGGTGCAAATCAGCCTTGTGGACATTGGCCGGCAGGAACACGTTAAGCGATTGCGCCTGACAGACATAAGGCGTGCGGTCACCGGCATGTTCAATTAACCAGCGCTGGTCAATTTCAAAGGCGGTTTTGAACACGTCTTTTTCTTCATCGGACAGGAAGTCCAGATGCTGAACTGATCCTTCATTGGTGAAGATTGAGCTCCACACATCTTCTGTGTTCTGGCCTTTTTCTTCCAATAGCTGGGTCAGGTAGCGGTTCTTGACCGGGAAGGAACCAGACAATGTTTTATGCGTGTACGCATTGGCCGCATTGGGTTCAATCCCCGGGCTTGCGCCCCCACAGATGATAGAGATAGAGGCCGTTGGGGCAATCGCCATCTTGTTGGAGAAGCGCTCCATAATACCGTAATCGGCCGCATCGGGACAGGCCCCGCGCTCATGCGCCAGCTTAACCGATGCCTCGTCAACACCGCGTTTGATGTGTTGGAATATACGGCGGTTCCAGACCTTGGCCATGACGCCTTCCATCGGGATCATTTTTGATTGCAGGAAGGAGTGCCAGCCCATAACGCCCAAACCAACAGAGCGTTCACGCATGGCGGCGTATTTGGCGCGCGCCATTGAATCGGGGGCTTTGGCAATAAAGTCGGATAACACATTATCCAGGAATCGCATGACGTCTTCGATAATGGTTGGATGGTCTTTCCATTCATCGAATTTTTCCAAATTCATGGAAGACAGACAACACACGGCGGTCCGGTCATTGCCCAGGTGATCACGGCCGGTCGGCAATGTGATTTCAGAACACAGATTGGACATTTTAACATTCAGGCCCGCCATTTTGTGGTGGTCAGGAATAGAATCATTTACGTGATCAATATAGATAATATAGGGCTCACCCTGTTCGATACGGGCGGTCAGAAGACGAATCCACAGGTCACGCGCGCTGACTTTGTCAACAACGTGATTGTCTTTCGGGGATTTTAAGGCCCATTCTTCGTCATTTTCAACGGCCTGCATGAACTTGTTGGTCACCAGAACGCCGTGATGCAGGTTCAGAGCTTTCCGGTTCGGGTCTCCACCGGTCGGGCGGCGGATTTCGATAAATTCTTCAATTTCCGGGTGCCAGATCGGCAGGTAAATCGCGGCCGATCCACGGCGCAATGACCCCTGGGAAATGGCCAGTGTCAATGAATCCATCACGCGGATGAACGGCACGATACCGG
The DNA here is from genome assembly GCA_002359735.1 of Micavibrio sp. UBA2638. Lineage (GTDB taxonomy): Bacteria > Pseudomonadota > Alphaproteobacteria > Micavibrionales > Micavibrionaceae > UBA2638. The sequence goes on along the minus strand of DENS01000003.1, from coordinate 157,471 downwards.
ATGTTTTACCGTTGCGGCCTACTTTTTCACCAATTGAGCGGACATTACCCCAATAGGAACCGATACCGCCGCCCAGTGAGGCAAGCCAGACATTTTCATTCCACAGGGATACAATGTCTTCAAGGCTGTCATTGGTTTCGTTCAGGAAACAGGAAATCGGCAATCCGCGGCTGGTGCCACCATTGGATAGGATTGGTGTTGATGGCATGAACCACAATTTGGACATATAATCGTAAAGACGCTGGGCGTGGTCGGAATCATCGCCATAATACATGGCCACCCGTGCCAGCAGATCCTGATAGGATTCTTCGGGCAGCAGATAACGATCCGTTAAGGTTGCTTTACCAAAGACTGTTAGATTTTCGTCTCTGGACCGATCAATTTGCACACGGTTTCCCCGCTCCATTTGCGCAACGTCAAACATGAGGCATTCTCTCCTGATTTTTCTTTTGAACGTGTTAAAGTCCAAGATAATTTTATGAGGGCGGGTAAATGATGAAACATACTACCCATAGCGTTTAAGCATCTTAAAGGTACTAGATATCGTATGTCCTGACAATATGATTGTATTCCTAAGGGGCGGTTATACATCTCTAAACCCACTGATTTTACTCGCAAAAAACAGGATATCCTTTTTTTGGATAACTTGTTTTTGGCAATTTTATTACACATCTATGGGAAATATATAGGGCGAAATATGGATAAAACGAGCATAAATGATGCGGTTTTCAGCGCGGTATTTTTATGATTCTATAAATATATCAAGGCCCTAATATATGATTCGCGGCTTGTGTTTTGATTCGTGGTTTTAAACGGGGGCATCAAGGCTGCATCTGGGGCAGATAATGGCCGGATTCCAGACGTTTTGTAAAATCTTCGGCAAAAATATCGGGGTTATGAATATTTATTTGCACAAGGCGAATCATGGCCGGTTCACCGGCGGTTTTGTGTGCTAGTTTAAAATCATGGCGCAGGTTTAAATCTCGCAATTTTTTGCTGTTGAAACACGGCATGACGCGTGCGTGCGGGTTGAAGACATCAGTGATTTTGCGTTTCTGCGTTATGGATATTTCCACGGCAGGAAGAAATTTACGCGCCGCCTCCGGGGCGTTATGAATGAAAATGATCCCTTCGCGCTCCTGAACGTCTGATATGCGCGAAATGATTTCTTTTTGGCGGCGTTGCCGTTCTAAAGGGGTGCATTTTGGCCGGGCGCTAAGGATGTCCCAGAACTGGTACTGTCGGTTTGCGCGGTCATCAAAATAACTATGGGCGGTTCCCTGAAACCCCATAATCAGGGGTTCATCTTCAAAGTAACCTTTAATATTCTCGCCGGTCAGGGTTGAGGCAACCGTCTCAGCGATGAGGGATTTTCCCGCCATGTAACTGCCATAAATGGACCAGATATGGGGATGCTCTGAGGGTTTGAGCACGCAGGAAACCAGATTGTTTGCCAGATCATGGGATAGGCGCAGCAGATCTTCGCGCGTTCGGGTGATGAAATTGGCGTTTATGCTCATCTAATAAAAAAGGTCCTATTATACATATAACAGGACCTTATCCCACGGATGGGCTAAATTTGCAACTTAATAATCCAGCTTCACGCCCGTATCGGTGTTTGAAATGATATTGGTTTTGGCCCCGCGTGCTTTATCGACCACGGCTGTGTTTTCAACATCCGATGGTGCGGCGTCTTGCGCAGGCGCACCGGCAGACACAGGAGCAGATACAGGCGCAGGCGCGGCGACTGGTGCCGTCCGCATGGGCTGGTCAGGTGTTGTATCGATTTTGGCTTTTAATTGCGCATCCAGGGTTTGGGGTTGTTCATCTGCGCCCTCCATTTGCGGGGCAGGTTCAGAGCCGTTTTTTTGAATGCAGCCATCAGGAACGGCCTCGCCGCGGGCTTTATATTCTTCGCAATAATCATAGCGCTTGGCCGTGGCTTCGGTGCTGGCGCGTACCTGGCCGCCTTCAATTTTCAAGGTTGCCTTGCCATTCAGTTCCAGTTCCTCCGGCAGGTATTCCAGCTCGCTCGCCGGTACGTGCCCTTCGGGGGCGGCGGCTTTTTTGGCTTCCAGTTCTTTGCGTTGCTGTGCGGTGCTGGCGAAATAATTCATCGGATCATTGCCGCCCTCATCCATGTCACTTTGGCCGGACATATCTTGCGTGGCTGTGGTTCTGGGAACGAATGTGACATCCTGCGCCCATGCGGCGGCCGGTGACCCGATCATCAGACCCAGAACAACCACGGATGATATAATACTAAATTTCATAATGCTTATGCTCCATATTTATAGCGTTTTAGAACGACCAGCCGCGAAAATAATCTTTTATTCCACGGGTCATTCCCGCTATCCTGAATCAGGAAGGAAAATTTATCAAGCTATCTTCTTTCTTTTCATGTCTTTCAAATCAAGATGAAGGGGTATATAGCGTCCCGCCGGTTAAGATGAGTATCAGAACAGAGCATATTTCGCAGTATAATATCACGTATGATCTGGTGCGCGGCGTGGCCGCATTGGTGGTTTTTGTCTTGCATTTCAAACCGCTGGTTTTGTTTGCATTATCGGGGGATATACCGCCGGTTAATTATTTTGATAAAACGGTTTTGCTGTTGGCGGTTGAATTTTTTTTCGCGCTGTCGGGGCTGCTATTGGGGCGGGTTTTGTTGGATATCCTGTCAAAACACGACGCCCCGGCGCAATCTTTATGGGTGTTTGTCCGGCGCAGGCTGTATAGAACCTTGCCTGCGTATTATGCTGCGCTTTTGGTTTTTTGTCAGGTCTATGCCTATGCCGGTGATGCCTATCCGGATAATCTGGCGCATTATTTTTTCTTTTTGCAGAATGTGAACGGATTTCATCACGAATTTTTTGCCGTCTCCTGGAGCCTGAGTATTGAAGAGATTTTCTATCTTTCATTCGCGCTGGCTTTATTGCCTGTACTATGGCTGCCGGTGAGCCCATTGACACGATTACGTGTGGTGATTGTTGGCTTTATTGTCTGTGTTGCGGCCATTCGTTTTGTTGATTTGCTGGATTTTGAGTATTGGTATAGTGATGTATCACTGGCCGCGCTATCCAGACTTGATTGTATTGCGCTGGGCATGCTGGTGATGACGTATTGCCGTGGGCGCGTCCCTGTATGGGCCTTTGCCCTGGCGATGGCCACCATTTTGGCCGCGCTGTGTTACTGGTCAATATCATGGCAGAATATCACCCCCGGCGTGATGCATATTACAATATTGAACCTGCTGTATTTGGCGGTTCCGTTATCATGCGCTGTTCTTATTCAATACTGGTCACAAACCCTGACAATACGCCTGCGCAAAATTATTATATTCCTTGCTGATATATCCTACCCCTTATATGTATTTCATATGGTCGGGTTTTATTGTCTGGTCAGTTTTTCGTCTGATCTGTCTTTATGGCTGGTTTTATCGGTTATGGCTGTATGCGTGTTGTTTTCTGCCGCTTTCCATCGTTTCATAGAACAGCCCGTTATGAAGAGGCGGCCACAATATCGTGATGTAAATACTAAAAGATATTGCGAAGGCCATAGTTAAGGGTATCCTGATAGGGACGGTAATACCGCTTTTACAACATATAGAAAGTCAGTGTCTGCAATGTCCACATATAGACAAACAAAAATACTTGCCACTTTGGGCCCCGCATCCAATACAGCGGAACAGATTGAGGCATTATTCCGCGGCGGCGCCAATGCGTTCCGTTTAAATTTTTCGCATGGAAAGCATGACGATATCCGTAATCTGGTGACGCATATTCGCGCGCTGGAGGAGCGGGTGAAAACACCAATTGGTATCATTGCCGATATGCAGGGCCCTAAATTACGCATTGGTGAATTCAAGGACGGGTCTATTGCCTTGGAAAAGGGGCAAAGTTTCCGTTTTGATCTGGACAAGACACCAGGCGATTCACGCCGGGTATGTTTGCCGCATCCGGAAGTTCTGGATGTGTTGGAAAAAGATGCCTTGATCTTTTTGGATGACGGCAAGGTGCGTGCCCGCGTTAAGAAAACCGGCAAAGACTATGTCGAGGTGGATATTTTATCGGGAACGAAATTATCCAATCGCAAGGGGTTAAATGTGCCGGGGGTGGTTATTCCGATTCCGGCCCTGACGGACAAAGACAGGAAAGACCTTGTTGCCGCCCTTGATATGGGGGTGGACTGGATCGCGCAGAGCTTTGTGCAGCGCCCGGAAGATGTGGCCGAGGCGCGTAAATTGATGGCCGGCCCTGATGGAAAAAGCCGCGCCAATTTAATGGTCAAGATTGAAAAGCCTGCGGCGCTGGACTGTCTGGATCAATTGGTTGATATGGCTGATGGTGTGATGCTGGCGCGCGGCGATTTGGGGATTGAAATCCCCCCTGAAGATGTTCCGGCCGTTCAAAAACGGGTTGTCCGTTTCGTACGGGACCGCGGAAAACCTGTTGTGGTCGCCACCCAGATGTTGGAGTCGATGATTGAAAATGCCCGGCCAACCCGCGCCGAAGCCTCTGACGTGGCGACGGCGGTTTATGATGGCGCGGATTGCGTTATGTTGTCTGCGGAAACGGCCGCCGGTGCCTATCCATTGCGGGCGGTTGAAATGATGGAGCGTATAGCGTGCCGCACCGAAGAAGATGAGACCTATAAAAAAATGATGGATGATGCCCATCCAGATACCGTTGGCAACTCATCCGATGCCATTACAACGGCGGCGTATTATGTGGCCCAGGATGTTGGTGCCCGGGTGATCGTGACCTATACGACATCGGGATCGACGGCTTTGCGCGCGGCGCGCCAGCGGCCTCAGGTTCCAATTATTTGCCTTAGTCCCAATGAAAATGTAACCCGCCGTTTGGCCATTTCCTATGGTGTACGCGGGGTGTATGCGCCTGAAACACTGGATGATTTTACCGGCCCTGCCATTCATGCGGCCTCTATTGTAAAAGACATGGGGTATGCCGTAAAAGGCGATAAATTTGTGATGACGGCGGGCGTTCCATTCGGGACGCCAGGGTCAACCAATATTTTGCGGATTGCCTGGGTGTAATAAAACCTGACGCGGCATGGGAAAAAGTCTTTGAACGGGACAAAAGGGCACGGGATTTGAGCGCCAGAACCGACCAAATATCAAATTATAACGCGGTGTATGATCTGGTGCGCGGGGTGGCCGCATTGCTGGTTTTTCTTGCGCATCTTTATCCGTTATTGACCATCGTGGCCGATGCTCATTTCCGTATTGATATTATGGATACGCTGGCCTTTATCAGTGTTGAATTCTTTTTCGCCTTATCGGGTATTTTATTGGGGCCGATTTTATACCGGCATTTTTTAAAAGATAACCCGTTTCAGCAGGTTAAAATTTTTCTACAGCGGCGCTGGTACCGGACCTTGCCTGCCTTTTATGGTGGGTTGATCGCCTGGTCGGTGACGCATTATCTGACCGGCGTTTATAATCCAGGCGAAATTGCGGCTTTTGTTCCTTCTTACTTCTTTTTTGTGCAGAATTTATGGGGGCAGCATGATCAATTTTATCAAATCGCATGGAGCATCAGCATTGAAGAGTTGTTTTATGTGGTTTTTACCGTATGTGTGGCGGGCGCGTTTTTTGTTGGTAAGCGTAGTGCCGCTCATTCCTTTCAATTGGCAATTGGCGGATTGATTATCTTTTCATTGGTCATGCGCATGGTCCAGCTTCAGGATTTTGAGAGTTGGGACAGCGATATACGCCAGGCTTCACTGCTCAGGCTGGATAGTATTGCCATGGGGGCTTTGGTCGGGATTTATTATAACAAGATCAGGGCGGCCGTGTTTGCCGGTGCCATTTTTATCGTGCTGGCCGCAATCTGGTATATATCGCTTTACTGGCATGATATTCAACCGGGGCTGCGTGAAGGCATCATCTTGCAGGCTTTGTTTATATTGCTGCCCTTATCCGCGGCGGTTATCATAAAATATCTGGGCGAGCATTGGCATCTGTGTCCCCATCCGGTTATTCGGTTTTTGGCTGATATTTCCTATCCGCTTTATATTTTTCACATGGTGATTATGGTGGTGTATTTTAAAAGTATCGGTATGGTTTTGTCGTTTTCGACCATAGGCGGGTATATTGCTGTGACGTTTTTATTGTGTTTTGCATTTTTTAAATGCGTGGAAACCCCGATATTGAACCGCCGTCCGCGCTATCAAACCAAAGACAAAGAGGGCGTATAAAGAATGGGCATGAACGCCAGAACCGACCAGATAAAGCATTATAACCCCGTTTTTGATTTGTTTCGCGGCGTGGCCGCCATGATGGTGTTGTTTGCCCATTTGAAACTGGTCGTTCTCACCTTATTGGGGTATCAAAATGAACAACAATATCACTATCCGTTTTTTGAATTATTTGGTTTTTGGGGCGTAGAAATCTTTTTTGCGTTATCGGGGGTTTTGCTGGGGCCAATCTTATACCGGCTATATCATGACCCTGATTTTAAACAATCATTGTCGGTCTTTTTGCGGCGGCGATGGTATCGCACCTTGCCAACCTATTAATGCGGATTAATGGCCTTTATTCTGCTTTATTTATATCAAGGGCGCCCCTTGCCGGACAATATTTGGCATTTCCTCTTTTTCATGCAAAGCATCGAAGGCATAGATACGTCTTTTTTTAATGTGTCATGGAGCATGGCTGTAGAAGAAATTTTCTATGTGGCCTTCCCCATTTTAATCGTGCTTTTCTCCTTGGTGATAAAGCAGCGAAACCGCGTATTCTGGGCTGCGTTGATTTGCATGATGGCGTTTTCTATGGCCGTACGTTTTGGCTGGGATTACGATTTGGCGGGCTGGGATACCAGCATTAGAAAAAGTTTGATTATGCGCATTGATAGTATTGCCTATGGCGCGATGTTTGGCATCTTCATTACACATATTTCCAGGCGGGCGTTTTATATATCTGTGCTCTGCGCGTTGATGATAACCGTATTTTTGTTGTTTTCATGGAAACATATGGCAACGGTTCCATATGGCCGGATAGGGTTGGATCTGGTGTTCATTGCCTGCCCGGTTGTTTGCGCCGCCATTGTTACATATGCGGTAAAAAACTGGCATTTTGAAAATACGGATGTCATTCGGTTTTTGGCCGATATTTCCTATCCGCTTTATATTTTTCATCTGGTGTTTTTAAAGCTGTTTTTCCCGGATGGGTCGGTGCCCAGTTTTGAAAAGCTGGTCTTAACCGTGTGCTTTATTATCGCATTCAGTTACGGGTTTTTCAGGTTTGTGGAAACCCCGATATTGAAACGCCGCCCGCGCTATTAATCCTTTAGAACGACAAATGGCCGTGTTTTTTATTATTGGCCCGGATAAGAAAACGCCGCACAAATTGGGCGCGGCGCGGTTTTGTTTATAAATGGCGGAGTGATTTTATTCCGCGCTGGCCAAAACGGTTGTTTTTGGTGCTGTGTGTAACCACCAGGCCTGACGATTAATCGAAAAAATCGGGCGATAGCGATTATAACTTTCCGCGCTCACCAGTTTTTCTTGCTGATTGTCCAGAAGATATGTGCCCTGATCGGTATAAACGATCAAAATAGCATGCGGTATGTTTTTCAAATTGTCATGGACAATGGCAATGCGCAGGCGTTCTTCCGGCACGCCAAGCGTACGTAGCGCCGTGTATTTTGCGATGGCAAAATCTTCGCAATCACCGCCGCGTTGTAAAAATTCCACTGGCGTTGCCCAGTAATCACTTTTGCCGTAATTTTTTTGATCAACGATATAACGGGTCTCATTGACAAATTCATTGACTTTATCGGCCATGCTTTTTAACGGCAGGCCTTTAAATGTGCTTAATTTTTTCTGCCATTTGTTAATTTCATTCTGGGCGCTGGCTGATTTTAGATCGCGATCAAAACGTTCGAACATTTCCGTCCATTTGGTAAAGGGCTTCAAATTGGAATTGGCCTTTTCATCGGTACCAAACAGGGCCGGGTAACTGGCCACGGCCGTAAAATGCGCTGTTGCCGAAATAGATATCTTGGCCGGCACGTCCTTAATAAAGTCGGCGCGCGCCTTTTTTGACCCGAAGGATGACATGGACAGCATGCATAATAAGAACCCGGCTGTGGTTCTGAGCATACGTTGGCGCCATAAGGTTTTTTGCAGTTGAAACCGCGAAATATAGTTATATTCGACCAGAATTTGGCCAATTGGCTTTTTCTTTTCTTTTTGTAAACGCAAAATGTCCAGCAATTGCTGGGGTGAAATATGGCCTTTGACCACCATCAACTCGCCAATGCGGTTGCGTTCCAGATATGTTTTTATATGAGATAATACCCCTGATTTTGCGGCAGATTTATCGTGCGTATTGTTTTTATTATATCCCACGTGTGCCCCTTCCCGTAATGATATGTGTTGCCTCTATATGCTTATGGTAACATCGTAATGATTGACGAATTCCTAACAAAACGGCATAAAAGGGCATATTTTTTACAAAAATGGCATAAAAACGATAAAAATCCGCTCGGGAGATACAACGTGCAAGCGCATACAGCAGATCATCTTACAAAAATCATAACAGATATGGCGGGTAAACATGTGATGGTTATTGGTGATATTATGCTGGATCGTTTCGTCTATGGTGAAGTGGACCGCATATCACCCGAAAGCCCGGTGCCGATTTTATCCATCACGCGCGAAGATAAAATGTTGGGCGGAGCTGGTAATGCGCTGTGTTCGTTGAATGGCTTAAAAACCCGCGCCGTTATTGTGTCCGTTTTGGGCGATGACGCTGCGGGCGACATTGTCCGCCAGGAGATACAATCACTAGGGTTATCGGCAGAGGGGTTGATTTGCGATCCGGCACGTCCGACGACAGTAAAAACCAGGTTTTTGGCGGGTCATCAGCAATTATTGCGTAGCGATTACGAGAAAAAAATGCCTTTATTGCCGGATATCGCAGATATGGTGCTGGATAAAATCAAGCAATTGATACCAACAGTTTCTGTTGTTCTGGTATCAGATTACGGTAAGGGCTTGCTGGGGCGCGATGTATTGCAAGAGATCATGAAGCTGGCCGGGCAGCATAACGTACCGGTTGTGGTTGATCCAAAAGGCGTTGATTACAGTAAATATGCGGGCGCGGCGGCGGTGACACCAAATAAAAAGGAATTGTCCGAGGCAACCGGGCATATGCCGGTTAAAACGGATCAGGACATATTGCAGGCGGCTTCGAAACTGATTACGGAATGCGGAATTGCCAATGTTATTGCAACCCGGTCGGCCGACGGTATAAGTGTGATTGAAGGGAACAAATTGAGTGATCCTTTGCATTTGCGCACGGCCGCCAAAGATGTTTTTGATGTTTCGGGGGCCGGTGATGTGGTGATTGCCACAATCTGCGGCGCTTTGGCCGCCGGTGCGAATATGGGGCAGGCGGCCTCTTTGGCAAATGTTGCAGGCGGGATTGCGGTCTCTAAAGTCGGCACCGCCCCCATTCGCGCAAAAGAATTGCTGGATGCGCTGGCCGATACTGGCCACGCCGTTACCGCCATTACACCGGTCAGTTCGGCCCACACCATCAGCAGAAATTTTCAGGCCCCTTTATGTGATGATGATGAGGCCCTGGAACAAATTCGCCGCTGGCGGGCGCGGGGATTGAAAATTGGGTTTACCAATGGCTGTTTCGATATTGTGCATCATGGCCATGTGTCCTATTTGAACGAGGCGCGATCAAAATGTGATCGTCTGGTAATCGGGTTGAATACCGATTTGTCCGTCTCGGCCTTGAAAGGCCCTGAACGGCCGGTTCATGATGAAAAAGCGCGCGCTTCGGTCTTGGGGGCTTTGGCCTCGGTTGATATGGTTGTTCTGTTTGGCGGTAAAACGGCGCAGGATGACCAGACCGCGATTGCTTTATTGTCGAAATTACAGCCCGATATCTATTTTAAGGGCGGTGATTATAAGGTAGAAGACATCCCCGAAGCCCCTTGCGTGCAAAAACATGGCGGGGAAGTGCTGGTTTTGTCTGAATTTGCAGGCCACAGTACAACAAGCAGTATTGCAAAAATGCGCAGTACAGCCGCGTAAACCGATACGGTTTAAAGGCATTCATACCCCATATTTAGCATGTTGTTGAAAAATATATACCATATATTGACATTTCATGATCTATAATTGATAATGATTATCAATATCGTTTACTCTTTATTCCAAAGGGGATCATCCAATGTTACGTGATTTTTATATGCTGGAACTTTATTTCGGCAGCGCCGCAGCGACAATGTCGCTGGAGCAGTTGATAAAACAATATGGCCGGGCGGAGGTCGTTAAAAATATCGCCAATGGCTTTTTGCAAACCAAAGCCGGACGATGCCTGAGCGGAGCAGAACCTGCGGCCTGTTTATGCTGGCTGAGTGATAAGGGGCGCTCGCGCCTGATGGATTCGCTTTAGAGGCTCAAAATAAATTCTGATCTGTACCTTGCGGGAAAGTCTTGCTAGAATCACCGCACGCGTAATTGTATTTCTATCAACGTTAAAGGTACTTCATGTCATATAGTTTTTCTAAAGCGGCCTTGCCTGTCATTGCAATTCTGGCTTTATCGGCCTGCGAAAATATGTATTTAAAGCCGTTGGCCCTGCCGACCGGATATACGTATCATAATGATGACTATAAATCGCCCCCATCGCCGCAGGCGTCCGGTATCGGGTATGAATACAGCGCGGAAAAAAATGCACATATTCTTCAGAATATGCGGGTCAAAGCCGAAGATATGTTTGCACAAATACAGGCGCAAACTGATCTGACGGGAAAGGCGCTCTATGTTTATAACGCCCGCCATCATGATGCGCAAAATGCAGCCTTTGACCATGTCTTGCGTGATGTTGTACGCAAAAACGGGTACGTTCTGGCCAAGGCGCCCGGCGAGACGGGGTCCTATAATCTGGGGTATGCGATTATGGAGAAAGACGATTTGAACCGTGATGTCAATTTCGGCGATATGAATGAGGAATATCGTAAATCTTATTACCATCAATATGATGAATATGAAGATATGTTTATCGATATGGTGGTGTTTGATGGTGAAAAGGTTGTAACGAAATACCGCGCCAATTACGATTTGCCGATGTATGGCTATGAACGCCATGGCGGGTTTTTCTTTATAAAGCCCCAACTGGGCGAACCGGATAAACGCGCCGATGGATTGCCGGTCATCCCGGTGGAAGAAAAACCTGTACCGACCGCAGGCAATGATGCGCCGTTGCCGATCCATCAATCTTCTGTTTATGATCTGAACGATTAAAACCCGGGTGAAGGAAGGGGTTGGCCATGAAAAAAACGACATTGTCATTGCTGTCCTGTCTGGCGCTGTCTGTTCCATCTTTAAGCGCCTGTAGCGCGGCCATGTTGTTGGAAGAAGCGGGTGATTACATCATGATCGGGGATGTGAATCTGAAAGAAAAAAATTATATCGCGGCGGATTATCTGGCGGGTTTGACCCACGCCACATTAAATAAACGCACCGTAATTGTGCCTGAAACGCTCATGCATGCGAATAACACCGGTATGACATCGGCCTTTGGTGAAGTTGTCGTGGAACAGGTCAGCGCCCGTTTTGCCCAGCTTGGTTATACTGTTTATATGCCGCAGAAAGCCGAAAACGGGGATAAAAAGCAGATGCCTGCAAAGGGTGTGTCTTTGGGCGGTACATATTTGCCCAACGGGTCATTGGCCAATGTCAGTTTGCGTTTGGTTGACCGCAGTACCGGCCAGATATTGGGTGCCTATGATTATACATTGCCCGTCAATAACGAAGTTGAAGAATTGATGGAGCCCGCGCCGCGCGCCTTTCGAATTACAGAATAAGGCGCCAGTTTTCGCTATAGCGTTTTATGACCCTATATATAGGGATGATGTGGCCCGCGCGCCCAGGTGGCTGCGTGCGTTAAGGCGCGTTAGCGCGCGTATAAGACATGGTAAAAGTGATATGCCGTCCCGGATTGAACGCAGGCCTGCATGGGCGGTAAATTGGTGAATGATGCCGATGTCAATGTATTGGGGCTGGCATCATCAAAGGTGGACCCTGTTTTGAAACGATTGGCGATATCATGAATATCACCGCCCGCATCAGTGGGCTGGGCCGATGTCTGAGCATTGATTTCGTTGATTTTTTCGCAAAATTGCAGCGTGACATTGGGCAAAACGGCCAAAAGCTCGGCCCTGTCTGAACCGGCCTGTGGCACCTGTGTGTTGCCGTAAAATTCCCAGGCTCCCCCGGTCGATGTCTGGATATTGGCTGGCGGATCACGGTAATTGGCCGCGCCTCCGTCCGGGTGAAACATCTGGTCGCTGGGGTCGCCATCGGCGGCCAGTTCTTCATATAAGAAAGGCCCTGTCGTATTGGTGGGAATGGAAAAACGGATGTCTTCTTCGCTGACGCCGTTTTGCATGATGTAACCGATTCCGCGTTCCAGTTCCGATGCATAACGCTGTACCTCACTAGCGCGGATCATAAGGGTTTCATTGTCAATATCGGAATTGTTATTGCCGGTGGTGCCGCTGATAACCGCGGTTAGGCTGGCAATCAGAACGATGGCCAATAAGACCATAAATAAGATATTTCCGGCTTCACCCCCGCGCCGTTTATGCCGCGCAAGCGGATAACAGGCATTTTGATGATCGAGCGGGTGATGATGGGCGGCGCGGCGCGAATATTTTGTCATGTTCTTGGCTTTGCTTTGTTTTTTTGTTGCACAGTTAAACCGTTTTACCGCGTCACGTTGGGGTGAACAGGGATGCAATCTTTCAGGTACCGGCAAGCGGCCAGCGCCTGGGCTTCGCTGTAGCCATTCAGGCGGGCCCGGAATAACCATCCATTTCCTTTTTTGGTAGGCACGATAACGGGTTGGCCGTTACGCAGGCCCTCAGGCAGTTTTAAAACCGCCTGCCCTAAGGCTTTATCGGTTTGGGCCCGGCTGGTAAAGGCGCCGATTTGAATGGCCCAAGCCTGATTGATGGAGGTCAGGCGCGTGCTGTCGCTGGCGCCGCTGGGGACTTTTATGCGGGCCGGTTGAATACGGTTCGGGGCTTGTGTGCGCGCCGGGGCTTTATAGGCCTCGCCTTTATGCGCGGCAATGGCCATCAGGCCGGTTTCAATGCGGTTTGATGCGGCGGGGTCGATATCACCTTCTCCCACCAGACGGCCAAACATACCGTTTTGCAAGGATGTATTCAGATTGGCCCATTGCGAACTGCCTTTTTGCGCGGCGGCCGGGGCAATGGCATTCAGGCTGGCCAGCGCCTGCAACAAAGCCGGTTTTGGCTTGGGAACCGGTACATTTCTGAATGCGGCGACTTTGATCTGGCCTATTTTTTCAAATCCGTTATCCAGAATATTGGCCATATGCGCATTGCGTGTTGATGTGCTGCGCCCGCCAAAAACAACACCGATCAGGCGGTGATTATTTTGCACAGCAGAGGCCACAAGGTTAAAGCCGGATGCGGAAACATAACCGGTTTTCAGGCCATCCATACCTTTGTATGATTCCATCAGGCGGTTGTGATTACGGTATGTTTTTCCCTGATACGTGAAATACCGTTTTGAAAAATATTTATATTGCCCGGGATAATCATTAATCATGGTGCGAGCCATGATCGCCATATCGCGGGCCGTGGATACCTGACGCGGGTTGTGCAGGCCAGAGGCATTCATGAAGCGGGTGTTTTTCATGCCGATCTGACGGGCTTTGGCGGTCATCATCTTTGCGAAATTGCTTTCGGTTCCACCCAGGTGTTCGGCCATGGCGGCGGCAACATCATTGGCCGATTTTGTGACCAGCGCATAAATTGCGTCTTCTACGCGAATGGTGGATCCTATCGGGATATTCAGTTTACTGGGCACCATAGAGGCCGCGTGTTTGGACATGCGGATTCGATCTTTCAGGCCAACCCGCCCGGAATTAATGGCGTCAAACATCATCATGAGGGTCATGGCCTTGGTCAGGGATGCGGGGTGCAATTTTTTATCCGCATACCGTTCGCTTAAAACCAGTCCGGTGTCAAAATCCACCACGATAGAGGCGTAGCGCGGATTGCTGCGTGCGTTCGCGGAATGTGTATAGGCTGGCACGATAAGGGCGACCAAGGCGGATACCAGAAAAAGATTTTTCAAGATACGTGAAAAAGAATTTGGCGCCCTGTCTATGCGGAATTTATATTGTGTGCCAGTCATAAAAATTATAGTGATCCGGATCTATCATTGGAATTTATGTAGGCCATTATAGGGGTACAGACGATAAAAACAAATGACCTATTGGATTTATTCTACAGAAAATTTCAAAATCTGTCTATTTCACCCATTTTTGTGCAATGCAAAAATTTTTTCTTGACTCAAGGTAAGAATCCTCTATTTTGTATTGCGTAAAGATAGTTGAAATTTAGGCAACTAATACGTTTTTTTATTTAAAATGTTTTTTAAAAGGAGTTCCTTATGGCTCAAGAAAAAGTAACCCCAATTACGGCCAGAACAGAGACACCTGCCGATGAGAAATCAATGGCGGGACAGCCGGTGAAAACAGCGGAACAAAAACCTGCTGGAAAGTCTGACACAGTGGCGGCAAAAAAGAAGGCCCCTGAGAAGAAAAAACCGGCCCAGACAAAGGCGAAAAAGGCCGCGACGACGAAAAAAGCGTCAGCCCCTAAAAAGGCAGCGGCAAAGAAAACTGTTTCAAAAAGCAAAGCAGCCAAAGTGACAAAGGCAAAGGCGCCGGCGAAAAACAAGCCGTCTTCTTCTGCTGGTAAGGCTGTGAAATCTGCGGCTGGAACCGTGAAGAATATGTATTTGCTTAACACAAACCCGATGATGGAGAAAATGATGACTCAAGGTAAAACACAATTTGATAAATTGGCGAAAGATGCCACCGATATGAACCGCGAACATGTTGAGGCTTGCGTAAAATCATCAACGATTTTTGCAAAAGGCTGTGAAGACATGATGAAAACAATGATGTCGATCGCCCAGAGCGCGGCAGAGCGTCAAGGTAAATTCTTTAAAGAAGCCATGAGCGCAAAAACGTTGAATGAATGGACTGAGGTTCAGAATAAAATCGCGCAAACCAATTTTGATGATTTTATGTCGTCTGCCACAAAACTGACAGAGATGAGCGTAAAAGTTTTGAACGAAGCCGTTGAACCGATCAACGCCCAAGTTACAAAAGGCATTCAGCAAGCCAGTAAGTCTATGGCTGCTTAAGCCTGATTGGTTCTAAGAATTTGAAAAAAGCCTTCGCTTCCGGGTGAGGGCTTTTTTTTATGGATTTCTGCGCGGTCTACAACTACATTGATAAACATGGTAAAGGCACCAATTGATTTGCAGATGGATTTAAAGTCTAACCGCGTCATAATGCATGACGGGGATGATGGTTTTGACACCGGTCACGGGGATGGTGCGGATAACGGGCCGGACGAAGAAACCGGGCTGTTGTTGAAAACCCGGCCTAAAACCAAAAAACCGGCGATGTATAAAGTATTGTTGTTGAACGATGATTATACGCCTATGGAATTTGTAATTCTGATCTTGGAAAAATTCTTTAACAAAAACCGGCAGGAAGCCACGGATGTGATGTTGCATGTGCACCGCCGCGGCGTCGGTGTTTGCGGAATTTTCACCTATGAAGTTGCGGAAACTAAGGTCGCGCAGGTTATGGATTTTGCCCGTCAAAATGAACAGCCCCTACAATGCACAATGGAAAAAGAATAACTTTTTTGTAACCATATCGATCTGTTTGCCGAATACCGGGGGAACAGGCATTTCGCACAGCATAGATATGTCGCAAATATATGGGGAAGACAAAGGGGAAATTTTCATGAGAATATATCATTTTATACTGGTCGCAATGGTTCTGGCTATGGGGGCGGGGTCAATAAACGGCGCCGCCGCGGAATCATTGGTTGAACCCAATTACGATGGGGATAGCCCGAAGATTGTCACCCCCTGGATTGTGAAATATGACCGTGCGGCCCGTCAGGCCGATATGGATTACATTCGCGGTATGCGCCCGCATCATGCCGGGGCCCTGCCGATGTCCAGAGCCTATTTATCCAGCCCCGATAAATCCAGCGCGCGGTTGCAGGCCCTTGCCAAGGGGATCATTCATAATCAAAGTTTTGAAATTATGATGCTGGATACCGTGTCTTATCACATTCAGGACATTGATTTCGGTGAAGACGGTCAGGGGTGGTATCAGGTCGCCACAAAAGATATCGCCATGCACCGCCGGTTTATTCGGTTACCCATGCCGGCTATTCACCCGTTATTCGGGGCGGATGAACATGTCAGCGCCGCCGATGTTCGCTTTGCCAAGGCCATGATAGTCCATCACGAAGGCGCCTTGATGATGGCGCAACATTATCTGGATAACCCCGATGTGAATAATGGTTATCTTGAGCGCATGAATTTGGATGTATTGCGTGATCAGGCGCAGGAAATTGCCCTGATGTGGAATATTGTTGAGAATTATGACGGCAATCATTGTGATATAAAAATTACGCCCGATATGATTGAGGGCATGGACGATATGATGGGTATGATGGACTTTTCACAAGTCAATTGTACAAAAAAACCATGTTGCTGTGATGGGCATAAAAATATGGGCGCCCATAAGAAAGCAGGCATGAAGAAAAAGGATTGTTGTTGCCGCTCTGGCGCTAAGCACGCCCATAAAAAGGGTGCAAAGGAACAATGCCCGGTTGATATGGGTACGGAAAAGCCAAAGGCACACAAGACCCATCATCACAAAAAACATCACCATAAAATGTGATAAATACCCTTCACACTCATGATTTGTTTACTATTTCTATGCCAGAGTTAGACGATGAAATTTAAAAGATTTCAAATGATTTATCCTGTCGAAAATGGTAAAATGAACCTATGTTATCGCGCAATTTAGAACAGACCCTCCATAAAGCCCTTAGTATCGCTACGGACCATAATCACGAATTCGCCACGTTGGAGCATTTGCTGTATGCGCTGTGTGAAGATCAGGATGCGATGGCCGTTCTGCGTTCGTGCGGTATTTCGATGGCGGATTTGAAGGAGCAACTCTCGCAATATATGCAAGGGGAGCTGAATTACCTGATTAATATGGAGGTCGAAGAGGCCAAGCCGACAACCGCTTTTCAACGTGTCTTACAGCGCGCGGCCATACATGTGCAAAGCTCGGGCCGTGAAGAAGTAACAGGGGCCAATGTTTTGGTGGCGTTGTTTTCCGAACGGGAAAGCCATGCTGTTTATTTCCTGCAGGAACAAGATATGACGCGGTTCGATGCCGTGAATTATATCTCGCACGGTATTGCCAAAGTGCCCAATGCAGGCGCGGATGAAACGCATACACCGCGCGGTGCCGATGAAGACGCTGGCGGTGCGAAGGCCGGGTCCGAGGCGCTGGATACCTATTGCACCAATCTGAATGAACGCGCGAAACAGGGTAAAATTGATAATTTGATTGGTCGCGAAAAAGAGGTCGAGCGCACGGTACAAATCCTTTGCCGCCGGTCTAAAAATAACCCGCTCTATGTCGGGGATCCTGGCGTTGGTAAAACCGCGATTGCCGAAGGATTGGCCAAACGCATTGCCGATGGTGATGTGCCCGATGTTTTGAAAGAATCGGTGATCTATTCACTGGATATGGGCGTCTTGCTGGCCGGAACGCGTTACCGCGGTGATTTTGAAGAACGTATTAAAAATGTTTTGCAGGAACTGGAAAAAATTGATGGTTCTATCTTGTTTATCGATGAAATTCATACCGTAATTGGCGCCGGTGCAACCAGCGGCGGGGCGATGGATGCCTCGAATTTATTGAAACCCGCACTTTCCAGTGGAGCGCTGCGCTGTATTGGCTCCACCACTTATAAAGAATATCGTAATTATTTTGAAAAAGACCGCGCCTTGGTCCGCCGTTTCCAGAAAATTGATGTTGAGGAACCAAGCGAGGAAGATGCTATCGCCATCTTGATGGGGTTGAAGACGTATTATGAAGACCACCATATGGTGGAATATACTGATGAAGCCATTGAGGCCGCCGTAAAATTATCGGCCCGTTATATCGGTGATCGCAAATTACCGGATAAGGCCATTGATATTATCGATGAAGTCGGCGCCGCCCAGATGATTGTACCGGAAGACAAACGCAAAAGCGTGATTGATAAAACCGATATTGAAAATGTGATCGCCGTGATTGCCCGCATTCCGGCCAAGACAATGAATTCAGATGACCGCGAATCGCTCAAGAATCTGAAACGGGATTTGAAAACACTGGTTTATGATCAGGACCCGGCCATTGACATTATTTGCGATTCGATCAAGATGTCGCGCGCCGGACTGCGTGACCCGGAAAAACCGATTGGCTCATACCTGTTTTCCGGGCCGACCGGTGTTGGTAAGACCGAGGTCGCCAAGCAGCTATCCAAAACCATGGGCATTGAACTGATCCGTTTTGATATGAGCGAGTATATGGAGCGCCATAGCGTGTCCCGCTTGATCGGGACGCCGCCTGGTTATGTCGGGTTTGAACAGGGCGGTCTGATGACCGATAAAATTGACCAGCACCCGCATTGCGTTTTGCTTCTGGATGAGATCGAAAAAGCCCATCCCGATTTGTTTAATATTCTGTTGCAGGTCATGGATTACGGCAAGCTGACCGATAATAACGGTAAGACCATTGATTTCCGCAATGTCATCTTGATCATGACAACCAATGCCGGCGCCAGTGATCTGGCCAAAACTCCGATCGGCTTTGGCCGTGAGGTGGGCGATTCGGGCGATGGTTATGCGGATAATGAGGCCATCACCAAGACCTTTGCCCCGGAATTCCGCAACCGTCTTGATGCCATCGTGCCGTTCCAGAATCTTTCGCAAGACACGGTGGAACGCGTGGTTGATAAATTCGTCATGCAGTTGGAGGCGCAATTGGCCGATCGCGGCGTTTCTATCGACCTTAGCAACAAGGCACGTGGTTATCTGGCGAAAGAAGGCTATGATCCGGCCATGGGGGCCCGTCCGCTTGGCCGCGTTATTCAGGAAAAAATTAAACAGCCGCTGGCTGAAGAAATTCTGTTCGGCGCTCTGGCTGAAGGCGGCATTGCCATTATTGATTACGACGGGGATGCACTCACATTCACCTACGAAAAACGTGATCTCCCCCGCCTTGGTAAGCCCGATACGGCCAATACAGACGGTGAATCCGAAAGCGTGGAACGATAAGGTTGTACCTTGGTTGCCTTGATTGGGCGGCGGCGTTTACATCAAAAATATTGCATTTCATCATAAATTATGCGTATACTGTGCGTTCACAATAAACATTGAACAGCAGAGGTAGCCGTCATGCGTAAGATTCCGCAAATGGTCACGAATATTTCGTTTGGTAAGACATCCTATTCATGGATAAAAGGCGTGGCCGCGCCTGTATCGTCTTTGAAAGATTATGTGTCCAAGGCGCTTCCCGCCGCGAATGCAAACACCAATACAACCCTGAAGGGCTGATCTTCATTTTTTGTATCAGCCGTAATTTTAAGGCTGATAAGATCAAAAAAATTACCTATTGCAGGTTTCAACGATTCTTTTAGGCCTTCCTGAATTTAAAAAGGAACAAGGCATGTTGAAGCCGTTAAGAACGTTACTAAACAACATTAATAACCGGCTTTATGTCGAAATTGACCAAATTCCGGGCGGGGTGATTAAAGCCCTGCCAACGGATCTGGTGCCGTTTATCTGGTTTTTTATGCGTCAGGTGAAATGGTTGTTGCTGGCAATTTTGGTGATCGAAATTGTGGTTGCCGGATCATCCTCTGTCATTTTCTGGTATGTGGGGGAACTGGTTGAAAAAGAGCAATATACAGAGGCTTTTCTGCTGGGCGGGGTTGCGCTGGTGATTGCGCGCCAGTTTCTGATCGGCACTATCCATATGATCTATGACCTGGTTTATACGCCCTATGTTGGCAATATGATCCGCCGCCAGCTTTTCCATTACACGTCAAACCAGTCTTTGGGGTATTTCCAAAGTGATTTTGCCGGGCGCATTGCCAATAAGATTATTCAGGCCGTAAGTATGCGGGATGTCATGAAATCGATGTTGGGATCGGTCTGGTTTGCGGCGATTTACACCATCAGCAATATACTGTTCATGAGCTATAAGCATATTTATCTGGGCCTGCCGCTCATTCTATGGCTGTTGGCCTATATTGCGACGCTGGCGTATTTCGTGCCTAAAATAAAGACGCGCGCGCAAGTGATGTCCGAAGATATGTCGATGTTAACCGGGCAAATCGTGGACAGCCTGACCAATATCCTGCCGGCCAAATATTTCGCCCGCACCGATTATGAAGACCAGCGCATTGTTAAACAATTGAAAAAACATGCGTCCAGTTTTCGCGCGACGACAGGGACATTCTGGCGCATGTCTATTTTGATTGATGTCTGGAACACTTTGTTATTGCTGTCCACGGCGGCGGTGGGGCTGTGGTTGGTACAAACACAGGGGCAGATGGGGCTGGCCGCGATGGCGATGGCGATGCCGATGGCATTGCAGGCCACATTCCAATCAGGCTGGATTATGTATGAAGTATCGGGAATTTTTGAAAATCTGGGCCGTGTTCAAGACAGCATGATGACCTTGGCCAGGCCGCAGCACGTAACCGACCGCGATGATGCCTATGACATGTCACTGGATGGTGATGAGGCCGATATTCGTTTTGATCACGTGCATTTCAATTACGGGCAGGATGCGGGCGAAGACCGCCCTGTATTGGAAGATTTCTCGCTATATATTCCTGCCGGTCAGAAAGTCGGGCTAGTGGGGCGCAGCGGTGCGGGTAAAACCACCATTACGGGCCTGCTGGTCCGGGCCCATGATGTGGCCGGTGGTGAGATTTTAATTGGCGGGCATAATGCGACGCATGTCACACAGGACAGTTTGCGCCGTCATATTACGGTCGTTACGCAAGATAGCTACCTGTTCCACCGGTCTGTACGGGATAATATCCGCTATGGCGATCCGAACGCGACGCAAGAAGAAATCGAACGGGCCGCCCGCCGGGCCCATGCGCATGAATTCATCCCTGCGCTGGAGGATAACCGCGGGCGTACAGGGTATGATGCGCATGTGGGGGAACGCGGGGTCAAGCTCTCTGGCGGGCAGCGCCAGCGCATCGCCATTGCCCGCGCGGTTTTAAAGAAGGCACCGATATTAATTCTGGATGAGGCCACATCGGCGCTGGATAGTGAATCCGAACACGCCATACAAGAGGCGCTCGGTAATATTATGGCCGATAAAACCGTGATTGCCATCGCCCACCGTCTTTCCACCCTGCGCCAGATGGACCGTATTTTGGTGATGGATCAAGGCAAAATTATCGAAGACGGTACGCATGACGGTTTGATTGCCATCCCGGGCGGTCATTACGCCAATCTTTGGGCGATGCAATCGGGCGGGTTTTTCTTGGAAAGATAAGCAGGATTTAGCGTTTGACCAGGACTTGATAGAAAAAGTAATTATTGCCTGAATTGACGTAATTTAGACACCCATTCATTTTTCCATCGGCAAAATCCAGCGTTTGGGTCCCGGCATAGGTTCCGGTGAATTTGGTGAAATCAATATCGGCATCGGTGCCCAGTGCGGTAATACCGCTGGTTTCGTTGATGGCCTCGCAAATGCTGAGTTTGATATCCGGCAAAATGGCGACCAGATCCGGGGCGGCCGTCCCCACGGAATCAACGATATTGGTGCCGGTAAAAACCCAATCAGAACTGGTGACGGCGCTGTTGATTTTAATGTAATTGATATCGCCGCCATTTGAATTGAAAACCTGACAGGCCGTGTTGGTGCCGTTTGTGTATCCTGTCAATCCAGCGGTTTCAAAGCTGATTTCGCCGTCCAGGCATCCGCCGGAAATTTTCACGCCTTGCACTGCCTGACGCAGTATCCGGCCATAATCAAGTATTTCATCGGCGTAAAGACCGGCCTTTTCATCAGCGATGGTTTCGGCGTTGCCGCCGCGCATCATATTGCCAACGGTATAGCTGAGGGCGGCAAATAAAACGACACCGATCAAAATAAAGAACAGTGCATTCCCGCGTTCATTTTTTCGCTTATCCATATTTTTTTCGAAACTTTTCATCATTTCAATGATAGCATATATTATAGTTTGAGGAAGACAGGAACGACCAAATGGCCGAAAAAGCATATATCAATATTCTAATTGCCGAGGATAATCAGGTCAGCCGCGAAATGATGGCCCAGATTCTATCGGCGCGCGGATTTAATATTTTGCATGCCAATAATGGTGATGAAGCCATTGAAATTATCAAAAAACAAGATGTGGATGTGGCCCTTGTTGATATCAATATGGCGCCCACTGGCGGTTTTGAATTTGTAAAATTTCTTGTGGTGCGCGGTCTGGATGTTCCGGTTGTGGTGATTACATCGGATGATTCCAGTGATTTGTTAATGGAGGCCAGCAATCTGGGGGTCATGCGCGTTTTGCAAAAACCTGTATCACCCACACGTCTTACCGATACGGTTGTTCATATTTTAAAACGGCGCGGTTTAAACCCTGACAATATGGGCGTGGCCGTGCACAATACTAAATTTTCAGGCGCGGATTTAATGCACCGTGCCATTGAACTGGCGGAAAATAATTTCAAAGCAGGTAAAGGCGGCCCCTATGGCGCCGTTCTGGCCGATGAAGAGGGTAAGATTTTGGGGGAGGGCGTTAACGGCATTATGGCGCGTTCCGACCCGACCGCCCATGCCGAGGTTATGGCCATTCGTCAGGCGGCTGAAAAATTAAAAAGCGGAGATCTGAGTCATTGCAAGCTGTATGTCAGTTCAGAGCCAACGATGATGGGCAAAGCCCTGATTTTAAGTGTAGGTATACCGGTTGTGTATTACGGTTTGTCGCATGATGAGATTAAGTCCCTGCGTATGAGCGAGGAAAAGGTTCGCCGCGAATTACACGCCCAGGAACAAACGGCCACCAAATATGAACAATTGGGCCATGAAGAGGCCATGGATATGTTCCAGAACTGGATTAAATCCAGGGCCGACAAAACAGCATCATGAAAAAAGGCCGGGGCGGCCTTTTTATAGAGTTCATCTGTTATTGTTATTGAATTTCGAACAGGGCGTCTATTTCCACCGCTACGCCAAGCGGTAAAGATGGGGCACCCACGGCAAACCGGGCATGTTTCCCGGCATCGCCCAGTGCGGCCACCATTAAATCGGATGCGCCGTTAACAACGGCCGGGTGCTGGGTGAAATCACTGGTGCAGTTCACAAAAGCGCCCAGCTTTACGCAACGCACAACGCGGGACCAGTCGCCGTCAATGGCGGCGTTTAGTTGCCCCAGAATATTTAACGCGCAGGCTTGCGCGGCCTTTACGCCGTCTTCAACCTCTAAGGTGTCGCCCAAACGGCCCATATGCATTTTAACGCCGTTTAGAAACGGAATCTGGCCCGAGATGTAAACATGCTGGCCGCTGATGACATAGGGCACATAATTGGCGGCCGGGGCGGCGGCCTCGGGAAGTTCAAAACCCAGTTTTTGCAAGTTCTGCTGAATATTCATGGTCTAGCCTTTTTCTATTTGTAATTTTTACTCTCGGAATGATCATAAAGCTGAAATTTGTTTTGTAAAGCGCGGGTTCATCTGCCATAATCTGCGACTTAAAAGACGTGAACAATAATTTAAGGTTCGATATGGGATTGTTAAAATTCTTGGGGGTGTTGTCCCCGGCACATATCAATTTATTCACTTTGCGCTCAGGTGGAAAAATGGTTGGTGAAGACCAGTTCGGCAATAAATATTATACGGCCCCCCCCCGTAAAGGGTACAAGCGGGAGCGCCGCTGGGTTATGTATGCAGGAACACCTGATGCCAGTTCTGTTCCGCCGGAATGGCATGGCTGGTTACACCACCAAAGCGATGTGGTTCCATCCAATGAAGGGGAATCATTCCGCCGCTCATGGCAAAAGCCCGCCCAGGCAAATATGACAGGTACCAATCAGGCTTATCGTCCGCCCGGCCACATTCTTGAAGGGGGCCAGCGGGAGCGCGCAACAGGCGATTATGAAGCATGGAAACCATCTGAGTGACAGGGTGTTCTGGTAATAAGGTATTGATTTTTTGGTGAAATTAAATAATAAAGCAAAAGCATTTTAACGGGTTAGTTCGGAGTTCCATATGAAGCGCAGTGTAATTGAAACGATTTTGGGGGCAGTGGTTATCGTTGTGGCAGGTTTTTTCCTGTTTTTCAGCTATAAGATGGGTAATGTATCCGCGCCCAATGGTTTTATTGTAACGGCCGATTTTTCCGGCATTGGCGGTTTGAATACTGGCGATGCCGTTTTAATTAGCGGCGTTAAGGTTGGCACTGTGACCAGCGTTGATTTGGTGGAAGAAACCTATCTGGCCCGTGTCACTATGAGTTTGGATTCCAATGTAAAATTACCAACAGATACCGCGGCGTTGATTAGTTCTGAAAGCCTGCTCGGTGGTCGTTATATGGCGTTGGAACCGGGCGCCGATGAGGAGCTGATCGAAAATGGCGGCCGCATATATTATACGCAGGCGCCGCAAAACCTTGAGCAGCTGCTGGGACAATTTATCTTCAGCATGCAAGGCAATGATAAAAATGAAACACAACAAGCATCCGCTAATCCATAAAATGCTTCGGCGTTCGCGTATTGTTGATGCGCTGGTTATTTTGATGGGCGTCTGCGCCTTTTGGGTGGCCGCGTCTGGCCCGGCGTCGGCGGAAATGCGCCCCTACCCGGTTGTGAAATTGCAATCATTGGATAAAATTACCGCCAGAACAGAAACTTTTGAGGCCAGAGTGGGGTCAACCGTTAAGTTCGGCCCGTTATTTATCAAGGTGCAGTCTTGCCGAAAATCCGATCCGATTGATGAACCGGAATCGGCGTCGTTTTTGCAAATCTGGGAAATTGATCAGGAAAATGAAGCCCAATGGGTTTTTAGCGGATGGATGTTTGCGTCATCCCCCGCTTTATCACCGATGGATCACCCGATTTATGATGTCTGGGTTTTGGATTGTCTATCCGATCAGGCACCTGAGAAAAAGAACGATGAGTTAAAATCGGAAGAGATTCAACCTGCCCCGCAAGAGGATGTGGAACAAAGCGGCGCCGTGGATGGGCCGCCGGCCGCTAGTGAATAAAATGAGTCAGCCCTGGCCTCAACACAAAATGGATTGCCGCTTTTTTCATTATACGCTGTATTCTTGATAGAATGTTTACAGGGTTTGCCGCGCCCGCATGGCGAAATAATCGGTGATAATGTCCTCTTCGCTGCGGTTTCCGGCTGTAAAATCCGCATCCATGTTCAGAGTTTCGTTCAGGGCCTTGATGTAATCTTCATGCGGCACTTCATAAACGCCGAACTGTTCCAGATGATCATTGGTGAATTGGGTATCCAGAAGTTGATACCCGCCCGCCCAAAGACGTGCAACCAGATGAACCAGCGCTATTTTGCTGGCATTGGGCGTCCGTGAAAACATGCTTTCACCGCAAAAGGTTGCGCCGATTGACAGGCCGTATAAACCGCCCAGCAAGTCACCGTTTTGCCAATATTCAACGCTGTGGGCATGGCCTTGTTTGTGTAAATTGATGAAGGCCTCTTTAATGCTGGTGTTAATCCATGTTTCGGGGCGATCATCTGTGGTTTCCCCGCATAGCGCAATAACGCGTTCAAATGCCGTATTTATTTTTATCTGAATGGCCGGGTTTTTTAACGCCTTGCGTACATCTTTGCGCAGGGACCGTGGAATATGCATATGGGGGATGGATAATTGCCCCCGCAATTCGGGGCAAACCCAATGTATGACCGGGCTGCCGAAATTATAGGCCATGGGGAACAAGCCTTGCCGGTAGGCCTCTAGCAACAATTCATTTGTCAGCACCAATTGCATGGATTTATTCTATCATGAAGCGAACAGAAAATACCAAACAGCCGCGCATAACACGCAGGGGTCAGCGTGAACTAACGATCGGCCAGTTGCTGTTCCAACCAGTGAATGGTGTAATTCCCGCTAACAAAATCAGGCTGGTTTAAAATCCACAAATGCAGCGGCAATGTCGTTTTAACGCCATCAACAACCGTTTCAATGATCGCACGTTTCAAACGGGCAATGCATTCTGCGCGGTCACGGCCATGGACAATCAGTTTACCAACCATGGAATCATAATAGGGCGGAATGGAATATCCGCTATAAATGGCGCTGTCAAAACGAACGCCAAGGCCGCCAGGTGCATGGAATTGTTTAATCAAACCGGGGGATGGAATGAATGTATCCGGGTCTTCGGCGTTGATACGAATTTCAATGGCATGGCCGCGCATACGAAATGGTTTTTTTAGTGCGGCATCACATAACGGCAGCCCCGCCGCCACGCGGATTTGTTCACATATCAGGTCAATGCCGGTAATCATTTCGGTTACCGGATGTTCAACCTGAATGCGGGTGTTCATTTCCATGAAATAGAACTGGCCGTTTTCATACAGGAATTCAATGGTGCCAGCACCCAGATACCCCAGCTCTCCAACTGTTTTGGCCGCAAGGCTTCCGATATATTCGCGTTCTTTTTCAGTCAGAACGGGCGACGGGCCTTCCTCCACCAGTTTTTGGTGGCGCCGCTGAATTGAGCAATCACGCTCGCCTAAATGTATGGAATTGCCGTGGCTGTCGGCGAAAACCTGAATTTCAATATGGCGCGGTTTTTCGAGGAATTTCTCCATATAGATCGTATCGTCACCGAAATTGGCCTTGGCTTCGCGGCGGGCCGTGTTATAGGCCTCAATAAACTGGCTTTCTTCGCGGATGATCTGCATCCCTTTACCGCCGCCGCCACTGGCGGCCTTAATTAAAACCGGGAAGCCCATTTCTTTGGCCATTTTCAGGCCGCTTTCGCCGCTTTCCAACGCGCCGGGTGAGCCGGGAACAACCGGTAGACCAAGTGATTCAACCGTTTTCTTGGCTGTAACCTTGTCACCCATTTTTTCAATCAATTCAGCCGAAGGGCCGATAAAGGTAAAGCCGTGTTCAACCACCATGCGCGCAAATTGTGCATTTTCGGACAAGAAACCATAACCGGGGTGAATGGCATCTGCCCCGGCCAGTGAGGCCGCGCTCAGAATTGATGGAATATTCAAATAGCTGTCTTTGGATTGGGCGGGGCCAATACAAACCGATTCATCGGCCAGACGCACCGCCATGGAATTGGCATCGGCTGTTGAGTGGACAACGACGCTTTGTATGCCCATTTCACGGCAGGCCCGAATAATGCGAAGGGCAATTTCACCGCGATTGGCTATAAGAATTTTTTTAAACATATCAGGATCTTTTATGGATGTTTATTCAATGACCATAAGAACATCGCCGAATTCCACCGGCTCGCCATCCTCAACCAGAATTTGCGTAACAGTACCGGATTTTTCGGCTTTAATGGGGTTCATAACCTTCATGGCTTCGATAATAACAAGCGTATCGCCGGCTTTCACACTGGCGCCTTTTGTGACAAATGGCGGGGATCCGGGCTCGCCCTGCATATAAACAGTTCCCACCATTGGGGATGTAACAGCGCCGGGATGGCTATGGGCCACGTTATCGGATGACATGCTCGCCTGACCGGGGGTGGTTGGATCACTGGACATATTGGCCGCGGCCGGCGCAGAGATAGGGGCACCCGCCACAACGGTTCCACCCTTGCTGACGCGGATGGCTTTATCCCCATCGGCGACTTCAATTTCTGTTAACCCTGTATCGTCCAGAATCTGGGCCAGTTCTTTAATTGCATCGGAATCAATTTTCATAGTCTTTTTCTCGTCTGTTTACGATTGTCATTGATTACAAAACTTATCAGCAAAAGTCAAAGCATGATGTATGTAAAGGTTATAAAAGTTCTGCAAGTTTTTGTATGGCTTCGCTGTAACCACTGGCCCCCTTGCCGCTAACATGGATTTGTGCGGTTGGTTCAATATACGAAAAATGCCGGAACTCCTCGCGCTGTTTTGGCTCTGACAGGTGAATTTCGGCCACCGGCACACCACATAATTTCAAGGCATCATGAATGGCAAGGGATGTATGGGTATAGGCCGCGCCGTTAATGCCGATGGCGCAATGTTTATCCCGGGCGCGCTGTATCCATTCCACAATCTCACCTTCATGGTTGGATTGGCGAAAATCAATGTCCAGCCCCAATCCGGCCGCGGTGTCGCGGCACAGATTTTCGATATCATGCAGGCTTTGGTGGCCGTATATCTCCGGCTCACGCGTGCCCAGCATGTTCAGGTTGGGCCCATTAATGATGAGAATGGTCTTGGCTGTCATGATGATTGTCGTTGGAATGCTGCGTTGTTGCCGGGCTTGAATCCGGCTTTGTTCCCGGTGCGATAACAGGAACGTCAACCGGCTTTGTGTCGCCATTTGAAAACTCAAGGGTCAGTGCAAGGTGATCACCTGTTTTTAAAGGCGTTTTTAAATCCATCAGCATAATATGATGACCCATCGGCTCCAGCGTGATGCTCTGGCCTGCGGGGATATCATAGCCATCAACGCGGCGCATCATCATTTTGTCACCATCCATAATATGGGTGTGTAATTCGGCATGGCCCGCAATGTCGTTTTCGGCGGCGGCGCCGGTAATCGTTACATCTTTATCGGATGTATTGGTCACGGTAAAAAAGGCCGCGCCATTTTTTTGTGATGCGCTGGTGGCATATGAATATGGCGCCGTAATTTCAATATAGGCCATGTCGTGGGCCGCGTCATGGGCCGCGTCATGGGCCATGGTCTTGGCCATGTCTTCGGCCGCGGCGTTTCCGGGCAGGTTAATCAATAAAAGACAAAGGCTGAGGGCTATAGACAATAAGCGTAACATAGTGTGTCCTTTCATGGGTATGTGATGGTATTTTGGTTTATTTCAGACTTCTGGCTTCGGCAAAAAGTTTCAGAAAATCATCAACCGTGGGCATGGTGCCGTCGGCGACATACAGCAAATCGGGCCCGATAAAGAAGGTCGGCGTGCCGTGTCCTTTTAAAATTTTAAAGTGATGATGGTTGTTTTGAATAAGGTTAAAGATATCCGGGTCATTCAAGGCGTCCTGAAAGGTTTCAAACTCAACGCCCAAATGATCGGCGACATTGGGCAATGTTTCTTCACTTAAGGTTACGCCGCTTTCAAATAGATATTCATGGGCGGCCTGGCCTTTGCCCATTTTAGCAGCCGTATAGAAAATATAAGCCCCGCCCGTTCCCTGATTGTTATTTGAAAACAACGGGCGCGGTGCCAGACGCACGCGGCCATCTTGTTCCATGGCCTCTTTCAGGGTTGGGTACATAATCTGGCAATAAGAACAGGAATAATCCAGAAATTCGGTAACAATTAAATCGGCTTCTTCCGGGCCAATCATGTATTGCGCTGGCTGGTTACTCAGCGATGCCTTGGCGTCGTACATCAAATAGACCTGATATAACAGGATACCGGCCAGAATGGTCAGGAATGTATAAAAAATCTTAAGTACCATGACGTATGACTATACTGTATCTGTTGACGAATAAAAAGGCTTTCGCGGATGAAAGCCTTTTTTAATGCCTGTATTTGCGTTATCCGCGCTGGGCCTTGACGCTGCCGATCAGGGCCTCTTCGCCGATATATCCACGAAATAGCTGGTCACCGACAATAAAGCCCGGTGTACCGCGAATGCCGATATCTTGCGCAATGGATACATTTTCCGTGATAGTGTCTTTCAGGGCCGGGTCTTGCGCATCTTTTTCCAGCTGGTCAGCATCCAGACCGACCTCGGTGGCCAGACGTTTCAATGTGGCTTTATCCTTGCTGCCTTGATATTCCATCAGCGCTTTGTGAAATTCAAAATACTTGCCCTGTTTATGCGCGGCTAGGGCGTATTGTGCGGCTGTCATGGATTGCTGGCTCAGAATCGGCATCTCCATAAAGATCACTTTGACATTGTCATCAGTGTTTAACAAAGCCTGTACATCGGAAAAGGCTTTTTTACAGTAACCGCAATTGTAGTCAAAAAATTCAATGACGGTGACGTCCCCGTCTTTGTTTCCGGCATAGGGAAGATCGGCGGTTTTAAAGAAGTCTTTGTATTCCACCAGCTTGGCCGCGGCCTGGGCTTCCATTTCGCGTTGCTGTTTGGCCTGTAATTCATTCATGGCTTCGGCGATGATTTCCGGGTTTTCCATGAGATAGTCTTTAATCACGGTTTTGATTTCATCTTTTTGTGCGGCGCTAAAGGCGGCCTCTTGCGCAAATGATGCGGAAGAGATCACGGTGCTGAGGGCGATTCCGGCCAGCAATAAAGCCTTGCGGGTGGTTCCGGTGAAAGATGTCGTCATGGATGTGCTCCTTACAATAAGACTATGTGCGTGTAATATGGTTTATTCGCGGCCAGAACCAATGTGGTTACAAATCAGGCCAGACAAACAATATAGGGCATTTGTCTGGAATTCCCAAACCCTTTTGCCCCGATTATGTGTTCAAATATGTTTGCGGACGGATCGTTTAGTTGTTGGCCGCACCGGTATGGGCATCGGCATAGGCAATAATATCCCTGGCCTTGAGTGCTTCGCGTGATCCGGCCTTTAAGGTTTGTAAGGCGGAGTCCGCTTGGCGTTTGGCGTAATCATACCGGCGCTGTAAAATGGCTTCTTCTGCCAGATAGACCTTGGCAATGTCCTCGCGCCCCAAACGGCCATAAGCGGTGGCAAGCAGGCGGTTGGCGCGGGTTGAACGTTTTTCATCGGCCAGGGCCCGTTCCAGGTTTTCGATGGCTGTTTTTAGCTTGGCGGTATCGCTCTTACGGTTTTCCAGCAAGGTGTGGGCATAGGCAATACGGATAAGCGGCGCATTGGGCAGCAAGTCCACCGCGCGTTTATAGGCGGGCTCGGCCTCGCCCACGCGGCCAAAATCAACCAGCATCTGCCCTTTCAGCTCATGGAAATAGGGATTGTCCGGTTCATCGCTGATCAGGGCATTGATACGGTCCAGCGCCTTTTGTACGTTGTTCTGGCGGTAATGGGCGATGGCATGGGCATATCGCGCGGCCACGGAATTGTCTTGATCACTGTAAACCCAAGGCACGCGGCCGGGATCGATAAACCCGATTAATTTGGCCTTCATGCGGGCGTGTTGTTCATTCCATTTTTGTGGCCATTGTTTGTCGGCATAAGGGGATTCCAGTGCCCTTGCTTCGGCGGCCTCGATACGGCGATGGGTCAGGGGGTGCGTGCGCACATATTCGCTTTGCTGGGATCTGGGTAACAATTCTTCGGATGACAGTTTTTCAAGAAAACTGGCCAGCCCGGCCGGGTTCATTTCCGCCTTGTCTAAATATGTCAGGGCCGCTTGATCGGCCGCCGATTCATGCACGCGGCTATGGGCCAGAAATTTTGCCTGACTGTATTTGGCGCTTCCGGCCATAACGGCCTGCGCGGCGGCGCCGTTGCCGGTTGCGATGGCGGCCCCGATGCCCAGAACCATGCCAAGGATGCTCTCATATGAGGCGCGCTCAATGGCGTTGCTGGCGCTAATCAAATGGCCGCCGGAAATATGGCCCAGCTCATGCGCAAAGACGCCGACCAGCTCCCCCGGGTTCTCTGTTCGCTCAATCAAGCCGGTGTAAAAGAAAATATTGGCGCCACCGGCCACAAAGGCGTTCAGCTGGGGGCTTTGCACCAATACAATATTAATACTGTCCGGAGTCATATTGGCGGCTTTTAAGACAGGGGCGCCCCATTCATTGATGATGCTTTCTATCTCTGTATCACGGATAATGGCAGGGCCTTTTTGTTGTGCCTGCGCGGTTCCGGCCATCGTGACGCCAGTATATAACACTGCGGCGCCAAGGACGGTCATGAGAATTTTTTTAGGTGTGTCTATGAATGTGACCATAGTTACCTTTGCTTTCATTTATGCTAGTCTTGAGGTTAGTTTACATCTAAGTCCACCTCATAACTAGGCAAATAGTACGATTACAATGATTTATCAATGGCTGGATCTGATATGGCTGCCAATTGGCCTGTTTGTGGTGAAGAAAGAACAGCGCCTGTGGGTGCTTGGGTTTTTTGTCGGCTGCATGCTGATGATGCGTATGCAGGTTGAATTGATGGATGTAACCGGATACCCAACCGGTTTTATTCAGCTGCTCAGTTCAACCGCCCTGGACCGCGGCTTGGTGATCTATAGTATTTTTTATGTGCTGTATTTGATTTTGGCGCATTATTCGCCTAATACAAAAGGGCCCATTTTTGTGGCCGGGTCCATATCGATTTTCTTTATGGCGTTTTTCACTTCCAGCATTATCATGGTATTATAAAAGACATGTCTAGAAACAAAGCCAAATCCAAAGTCCGCACCGCGAAAGGCCGAAAAACATCATCGACCCGCTGGCTGCAACGTCAAATTAACGATCCGTATATCAACGAGGCGGAAAAGGCCGGTTATCGCAGCCGTGCGGCGTTTAAATTAAAAGAAATTGATGAAAAGCTGGGCGGTTTTCTCAAGAAAGACATGGTGGTGGTTGATCTGGGTGCCGCGCCGGGCGGCTGGTGCCAAATCGCCGCCGAAAAGGGCTGTAAAAAAATTGTGGCGATTGATTTACTGCAAATTGATGAGATCGCAGGCGTGGATTTCGTGCAAATGGATTTTATGGATGATGAAGCCCCCGATGTTTTGAAAGAGATGATTGGCGGGGATGGGCTGGTTGATGTGGTGCTGTCTGATATGGCGCCCAATACAACAGGCCACAAACAAACCGACCATTTGCGCATTATGGCGGTGGTCGAGGCCGGATATTATTTCGCGCTGGAGGTCTTGAAGCCTGAGGGGATCTATGTGGCCAAGGTTCTGCAGGGCGGGGCGCAAAACACCTTGCTGGCCGAGATGAAAAAGCATTTTAAAACCATCAAGCACATTAAACCCCCCGCCAGCCGCAAGGAAAGCGCCGAGCAATATCTGGTGGCGATAGGGTTTAAGGGCTAAGCCGTTTCAACACTCTTCCAGTGTAATTTTCCCTTTACATCTGTATAAAATCAGATATAACTCACCTGCAAATTGGAACCTCCTTACAAGTCTGAAGAAGAGAGAATTTGCGCCATGACCAAAATCAAATCCCCCTCACAAATTGCCGAAGCCTTAACCTTTGATGATGTCCTGCTCGTTCCGGGTGCATCGGAAGTCCAGCCCGCCGATGTGGATACCTCAACCAATCTGACCCGTGAAATTCGTCTGGCCATTCCCATTCTTTCGGCGGCAATGGATACAGTCACTGAACATGAAATGGCCATTGCGATGGCGCAAAATGGCGGTATGGGAATTTTACACCGCAATATGGATATCGAGGATCAGGTCAAGCAAGTGCGCCGCGTCAAACGGTTTGAGGCCGGTATGATTGTAGATCCGATTACAATTCGCCCGGATGCAACCCTGGAGGAGGCATTGGCGTTAATGGATAAATATTCTATCTCCGGTATTCCGGTTACTGAAAGCTCCGGCAAGCTGGTCGGGATTTTAACCAACCGCGATGTGCGCTTTGCCGATGATGCGGCCATTCCTGTGCGTGAATTGATGACATCCGAAAATCTGGTGCGGGTCTATAACACGGTTGATAAGGACGAAGCCCGCAAGCTGCTCCATAAAAACCGCATTGAAAAATTGCTGGTGGTGGATGATGCGGAAAATTGTATTGGTCTGGTCACCGTCAAAGATATTGAAAAATCCAAACTGCACCCGCATGCCACAAAAGATTCCAATGGTTCCTTGCGCTGTGGCGCGGCCGTCGGGACAGGTGATAAGAACGGTGTAGAACGTGCTGAAGCCATGATGCAGGCGGGTCTTGATTTGGTGGTGGTGGATACCGCGCATGGTCATTCCCGCGCCGTGATTGATACGGTGAGCGCCATTAAGAAAATTTGCGGTGACCGTATGCAGATTATGGCGGGTAATGTCGCCACGGCGGCGGCGGCCGAAGCCTTGATCAAGGCGGGCGCCGATGCGATTAAGGTGGGTATTGGCCCCGGCTCTATCTGCACGACCCGGGTTGTGGCCGGTGTGGGTGTGCCCCAGCTCTCCGCGATTATGAACACGGCCCAGATTTGTGCCAAAAAGAAAATTCCGGTTATTGCCGATGGCGGTATTAAATATTCCGGTGATTTCGCCAAGGCCATTGCGGCCGGCGCCGATGTGGCGATGATGGGGTCTATGTTTGCCGGAACAGATGCCGCCCCCGGTGAAGTGATTCTGTATCAGGGGCGTTCCTATAAATCCTATCGCGGTATGGGCTCGGTCGGGGCGATGGTGAAAGGGTCGGCCGATCGTTATTTCCAGGCCGGTACAACGCAATCGAATAAGCTGGTTCCCGAAGGCATTGAAGGCCGCGTTCCTTATAAAGGGGCAATCGGCGCTGTTGTTCATCAGATGGTTGGCGGTCTGAAGGCCGCGATGGGGTATACCGGGTCAGCCACCATTCAGGATATGAAGAATAAAACGGAATTTATTCGCATGACCGGTGCAGGATTTAAAGAATCACATGTGCATGATGTGACCATCACACGGGAAGCCCCGAACTATAAAGCCGAAGGGTAAAATCCGGGCAAAAGGGCTGAATGATTGGCCCTTTTTTCGGCTTATATTTTCTGCTTGCAAATTTATCCAATTGGATCATAGTAGCTCCGTTTTCGTCAGGAGTAGTTTCTGGCGATGATTATTTTTCAAAAGGAAAAAAACACATGAAAAAAACACTTGTTCTTGCCGCTGTTGCTTTGTTTGCTGCTGCTCCGGCATTTGCTGAAGACCATGCTGCCGATCACGCTGTTGATGCGGCTGTCGAAGCCGAAGTTGAAGCTGATATGGATGCTGATCACGCTGAAGAAGCTGCCGATCACGCCGCTGATGCTGTTGAAGCCGAAGCTGATGCCGACATGGACACTGATCACGCAGATGATGAAGACCATGCGTATGATGAAGAGCACGACAGTGACGAACATCACGATGGTGAAGATCACTAATATTTAACGCATTCAGCGTTTAGATAACAAAGACCCGGGTATGCAAATTGGCACCCCGGGTCTTTTTATTGATTGGCCGCAAATTTGAATCAGGCGGCTTCTTCGTTTTGATCGAGTGCGGGGTAATCGGTATACCCTTCGGCCCCGCCGGCGTAAAAGGTGGCTTGATCAGGTTCATTCAGATCAGCGCCGGCTTGAAATCGCGCCATCAGATCAGGGTTGGCCAGATATGGCACGCCAAAGGCCACGGCATTGGCGGTTTTATCTGCGATGACCGTATTGGCACTGTCCAGCCCATAACCGCCATTGACGATCAAATTCCCGTCATAGACCTTACGTATAATCGGGGTCACGAATACCGGCCCGTTCGCAAAGGCGTGTTCTTCCCTGATGGGTTCCAGAATATGAAGATAGGCAAGCCCCAATGCATTCAATTCTTTGGCAAAGGCACTGAATAATGCCGCAGGGTCACTATCTTTCATATCATTGAAAGGGTTGGTGGGTGATATGCGAACCCCGACTTTACCCGGGCCTATGGCCTTGGCCACGGCCTTAATCACCATCAGGGGAAACCGTATGCGGTTTTCGATGGAACCGCCATATTCATCCTGGCGCTGGTTTGATCCATCGCGCAAGAACTGGTCCAGCAAATATCCATTGGCGCTGTGTACTTCCACGCCGTCAAAACCGGCGCGCAAGGCCCGTTTTGCCGCGTCCACATAGTCATTGACCAGGCTCGGTAATTCATCTGCATCCAGGGCGCGGGGCACCGGATAGGCTTTACCGGAGGCGCGGCGAATATTTTGGCTGGCCGCTATTGCGCTGGGGGCAACGGCCTGTTCGTTATTCCGGTATGTGCTTTCGTCTTTTACGCGGCCCATATGCCAAAGCTGCAAAAAGATTTTTCCATTCTTGTCATGAACGGCTTTGGTGACTTTTTTCCATCCGTCTTCGTGATCATCATTATATATGGCAGGCGCCCCAGGCCAGCCATACCCCTGTTCGGAAATGGCCGTCGCCTCGGCAATGATAAGCCCGGCATCACCGGCGCGCTGGCCATAATATTGGGCCATTAAATCGTTGGGAATGCGGCTCTCGCCAGCGCGGCCTCTGGTAAGGGGGGCCATTACGGCGCGGTTTTTTAAGGGAATGTCACCCAATGTGATGGCATCAAAAATTGTATCCATAATATACCTTCTTATCTCTGTTAATAAATAATTTGGTCCTGAATGTTAAAATTTCAAGATAAGGATTTTTATAATAGACGGAATTTTTTCAAGCGCGTTATTTATCCTTCCTGTGTACATGATTTTGGTCAAGGATAAACAGGCAATTTATAAGTATAAAGAAAACAGGTGTATTTATTTAAAGGAATTTGTAAATGAATATCAATCCGACAGGCAAGGAACGGTATTTCGACGCCGCAGATATCATCGTCAGTAAAACCAATCTGAAAGGGCATATTACCTATATCAATAAAACTTTCATGGATATATCGGGTTTTGATGAAAGTGATTTATTAGACAAACCCCATAGTATTATTCGTCATCCCGACATGCCGCGCTGCGTTTTTAAATTGCTATGGGATACGCTGGCGGGCGGGCATGAAATTTTCGCCTATGTGAAGAATATGTGCAAAAACGGCGACCATTATTGGGTTTTGGCCCACGTGACCCCGTCATTTGATACCAATCATTCTGTCTGTGGGTATCATTCCACCCGCCGCGTGCCGGATCAAAAAATTGTAAAAGACACGATTATACCGCTATACGATCACTTGCTGACCGAGGAAGGCAAGCACAGCAACCGTAAGGAGGGGCTGCGCCATTCTTATGACGCCTTGCAAGAGATCATTCAACAGAAAGGCACTGATTATGCGCGATTTATCTTCTCTCTCCAAAGCTAAGTATTTGCTGATTTTTGCCGGGTTGTTCGGGGTTATTTCCCTGTTGTTTAGTTTCGGGTCCGGTATGTATGTAACGGGCAGTACGGTTATGGGCTTTTCATTGCTGATTCTGGTCTATTCCTTTCGGTCTCTTCACGCGGCAGAAAAAGAACTGGTGCGTACGGCCGATGCGTGCAAGGCGCTCGCGCGCGGTGATTTCGAAAAACGGATTACCTCGATCACCGATGGCGGTAATATTAAGGAATTGCAATGGAGCGTGAATGCCCTGACTGATGCGGTGGATTCATTTATACGCGAATCAACGGCCGCTATGGAACATGTCTCACGCAATCAGTATTATCGCCGTATTCTTGAAGGGGGCATGCATGGGTCCATGTTATACGGGGCGCAGGTCATTAACCGCGCCATGGGCAGCGTGGAACAGAAAATGAATGGCTTTGGGGAAATTGCCAATGATTTTGACGCATCATTAAAAGACGTGGTGGCCAATATTAAAAGCACAGCCGGGGTGTTCGAGGGGTCTGTCGGTACGTTGCAGGAAAGTGTTTTATCCTGTAATCAGGGCGCGCAGCAAGCCGTAAAAATTTCTGACAATACCTCCGCCAATGTGCAGACCATATCCGCCGCGGCCGAGGAGATGTCCAGCTGCATTGCGGAAATAACCCAGCAGATGGCCAAAACCTCGCAAATGGCCAAGGACGCGGTTCAGTATACGATTAAAAATCAGGAAACTATGAAGGTCCTGACACAAACTGCCGATAAAATCGGGGAAGTGATCAACATGATTGAAAACATCGCCGGTCAGACCAATCTTTTGGCATTAAATGCGACGATTGAGGCCGCGCGGGCCGGTGAAGCCGGTAAGGGCTTTGCCGTTGTTGCCAGTGAGGTCAAGGATTTGGCGTCAGAAACCACGGGCGCAACCGAAGAAATTGCCGTTCTGGTTGGAAATATACAACAAGC
Source organism: Micavibrio sp. UBA2638 (assembly GCA_002359735.1). Classification (GTDB taxonomy): domain Bacteria; phylum Pseudomonadota; class Alphaproteobacteria; order Micavibrionales; family Micavibrionaceae; genus UBA2638. The sequence goes on along the minus strand of DENS01000003.1, from coordinate 119,520 downwards.
CATTAATGAGGTGGTGGTCGCGTTCGGAGAGATCGGCAAGGTGATTGAAGAATTTGACGGTGCTGCAACCACTGTGGCGGCGGCCATTGAAGAACAGAGTGCGGCCTCGCGCGAAATTGCCCAAAGCGCGGAAAATGCGGCCTTAAGCACCAATGACGTGGTAACGAATGTGCGCGGCATGAATGAAACGATCACGCAAGTTGATACGGCGGCCGGGTCGGTTAAAACCGCGACG
>DENS01000003.1:7306-118979 GCA_002359735.1 Micavibrio sp. UBA2638 | reverse complement strand
CCGGGTCGGTTAAAACCGCGACGCAGGATCTATCCGGCCCAACGGTTGATCAGGTGCAGTCTTTGCTGGATAAAATGTCAGTCTTCCTGGTGGAGCTGAAGAAAATCGCATAAATACATATCCAGAAGCAGGCAAAACAGCCCAATAGGCATCAAAACGCTGCCAAAAAGGCGCCGGTGTCATTATTTTCTATTCAATGGCGCCGGTTTGCGTTATTGATAAGCGCATGAAGCCACAAGCCCGTATAGAAGCCGTTACCGAAATTATGGACCGCATTGCCGATGCGCGCGTTCCGATGGATTCAGCCGTTGGCGATTATATGCGTCCGCGCCGTTATATCGGATCGAAGGACCGCGCATTCATTGCCGAATATGCCTATGACATGATGCGTCACCATGCCCGCCTTGGGTGGTGGTGCCAGCACCTCAATGTGCGTGATTGTGCCCGTAACCGCGTGATATGCTATCTGGCGCTGGTTCGTAAAAATTCGCTCGCCCGGTTTAAAGATTTATATGATGGGTCTGAGCACGCGCCGGACCGCCTGAATGACGAGGAATTGGCCCTGATCAATACCTTAACCAGCCATGACGGCATTGCACATAAAGATATGCCCTTGCCGGTGTTATGCGAATGCCCGCCAGACTATACCGATGTATTAAGTGCCTATTTCGGGGATGATTTCCAGGTGGAGATGGAGGCCATGATGCACGCGGCCACGCTGGATTTACGCGTGAATACCTTTACTTGTGATCTTGAAAAGGCCGCAGCCGCATTGGCCAAGGACGGGGTGGAAACCACCCGCACGCCATTGAGCCCCCATGGATTACGCTGTGTGAACAAAGCCTATCTGTCAAAAACCAAAGCCTTTAACAAAGGGTGGGTTGAGATACAGGATGAGGGATCGCAAATGATTGCGCATTTATGCGCCGCGCGCCCCGGTATGCAGGTTCTTGATTTTTGCGCCGGCGGTGGCGGCAAGACATTGGCGCTGGCCAGTGCCATGCAACGCAAGGGTCGCATTGTTGCGATGGATAATGATTCGTCCCGTCTGGACAAAGGGCGCCGCCGTTATAAAAAGGCCGGCATTGCCGATATTGTCGAGGTCCGCAGTCTGGAAGATGAAAGAAACCGCAAATGGTTACGGCGGCAAAAAGAAAAATTTGATGTCGTGTTGCTGGATGTTCCATGCAGTGGTTCGGGAACGTGGCGCCGCAATCCGGATATGCGCTGGAAAAATTATGGGCCAGATCTGGGTGAATTGACGGCCATACAATCTGACATATTGGAACGCGCCTGCGCGGCGGTTAAGCCGGGCGGGCATCTTGTTTATGCCACATGTTCGTTATTGCCGGCCGAAAATGAAGACCGTATCGCCGCGTTTTTGGCCACGCATCCCGAATTTGGGGTTGTGCCGGTCGATCCTGATCTGGGCATTGGATCACCTTATATGCGTTTAACGCCGCATCGCCATAATACCGACGGCTTTTTTACCGCTATTTTGCGCCGCCAATAAATTTTTTTTAAGGTTCATTGGCGGGAATAAACTTTCTATTTTGGTAAAAAAGAGTGTCGCGGCTAGCGGCATTTTACCGTCTATTTTTTATCAAATCCGCACATATACTAAGGGATAGGGCGACACAATTTGCCGCTGCGTACAACCTGTAATTGTCTATAATTATCAATAATTTATGAATATATAAAAGTTAAATGAAATTTGTATTAAATTGTATATATTTTTCATAATATTTTTAATTTTATTCCATACACTGGGTGCGTGTGTAGGGAATAAAAATGTTAAAAATGAATTTTAGCGCGGCGATCAATAGCCGCACACCATTGGAACAACCGGCCGTACCAGATGCAGACGTGAATGCATCGGGGAATGCGTTTGCGGGGTCGGTTGCCAACCACGATCATGAAATGCTGCATGCGTTGCACGGGGCCATCATGGATGGTGACCAGAGCGGCAACAGCTCAATCGCCAATGCCGGGATGCGCCTGGCGGCTAAATTTGGTTCTGTGGCCTCACAATCGGAAAAAGATGCCGAAAAGTCACGCTCATTATATATGCAGGCGATGATGCAGCAGGTGCTGCGGGATATGGATGCAAAGATTGCGGACATGACGGAGCAGATTAATCTGTTGCAAACCGTTCTGGATGATCCTGAGAGTGCATTATGGTCGGCGTCCGATAGCAGTGAATTGACAGATAAAGAAAATGAAGCGCTTCAGACCGTGATGAAAGAAAGCGGTATCACGGCCGATGAATTTTTTGCCATGCCGGCCGCGCAGCGAAAAGGCACCGCCCAGGATGCATTGGTTGTTCTTAAGGAGAGGAAAGATATTACTGTCGAAAAAAGACGGGAGATCAAAGACATATTGGACACCAACCCTGATATTGAAGCCTTTAATGAGATGTTGCCGGTTGAAAAAAATAGATTTCTTGATGATCAATACGAAGCCGCCGCCATCCATATCGAAGAAACTCAAGGTATTGAATTTGACAGGCATAATATCACGCGGGACAATTTTAAATTGCTGCAAGATACCGTATACCGTTTGGAAATAGAGGCAGAGGCACAGGCATTGTCCTTGAAAGACGGCATGGGTGAAGATCATGAACTGTCTGGCATTGTGGCCATGCCGCTAAATATGTAACTAAGAAACTAGCCTAGATCATTGCTGGCTTGCGCATAACGACCAAGATTGTATTTCTTGGCAAATGCTTCGGCCAGAATGGCAATTTGTGTTGAGTTTTCGAATGTGAACACTTTTGGGATTTTGTTTTGGAAGAAATAAAATTCAATACTGTTGTCCTGTCCGCCTGCATAAAGCTCGACTTCAATGTCCACCATATTTTCGATTACTCTTTCTAGAGATTCTATGTCGGATTGGCTGTATCCTTCGCCATAATGCAGAACGATTTTTCCGGCAGAACGCTCCAGGGCCTCATCTGATGTGATGGATTCACATGAAGCCGTTGCAGGGGCTGGCATCTCCTGTTGCTGCGCGGCAATGATGCCGCTACCGTCAGGATTATTATGGCCGGTCTCATCCGCGATAGCGGCGGCGGCGCCTCCAAAAGTCAGGCCAATTGCCAAAGTGGCAGAGGTCAGTTTATCTTTCATCGTTTTCGCAAATGCCATTTTCATAATCCCTTTAAATAAAGTCCCTATTTTATACCGCGCGCGCATAAAAAAGTCAAGTTTTATGGAACATGACAGGTGGATGGGTTTGGTGGCTCATAGGCATTATTGTCAGCGCGGATGACTGCAAATTGATGGTAAGGCGCGGCGCTGGCAAAGGCAAAAGAACGGTGTGTCATTTGTTGGGGGGTGAAAGGGCACCCCATGCGGGGTGCGGTCCTTCAATATAGTTTTAGGCGGGGTGATTGCCACCCGTTTTAGAATGTCGGGTCGATATTCACTGAACGCGGTTTTTCAAATACCTGTGATTCCCGGCGGCTTTCAACGACGCGGCGGCGTTCTTCATGCGGGTCATTTCTGTGCGGAAGGTGCTCAGAACTATGTGTATGAAGACTTGCAAATAATGCGGCTTCACTGGCCAGCACAAAAGCGGCAACAGCGCGTCTGCTTTTCATGGTTAATTTGTCCATTTGATTGACTTTCGTGAGTTAGAAATTTTTGTGCTGCGCTGCGGCAGCGAGAATGGTATGCGCCTCTTTGGAATCTCTGTCAACAGTTCTGCCGCTAATAATAGTTTTGATAAAAATATGGGCTTTTAAAATTCGGCGAAATCCTTTCTCAGTGGGCGTTTTGCCTGGTATTCCTAAAATCCGTGACAGCCATGCATTTTTTGCGGGCATGGGGTTTTTTGGGGTTTTTATGGTTTTTGCGATCCTTTTTCGGATAAACCATGCGCGGCGCGGCTAAAAAAAACCCGCCGGACAGGGCGGGTTTTTCGGCATTGATATATGTATTGCGGGCGCGAATTAGGCCGCCTTTTGCGATTGGACGCCTGTTTTTTCGCGCATTTCTTTGGCCGCGGCGACCATGTGCTCAAGGGCTTCTTTGACCTCTGGCCAGCCGCGTGTTTTCAATCCGCAATCCGGGTTAACCCAGATTTGCTTGATATCTAGCACTTTGGCGGCTTTTTCCAGCAAGGCGGTCATTTCGGCCTGGGATGGAACACGCGGGGAATGGATGTCGTAAACGCCCGGCCCAATTTCGTTCGGGTATTTATATTCAACAAACGCATCCAGCAATTCCATTTGTGAACGGGATGTTTCAATCGAGATAACATCTGCATCCATGGCACCAATGGAATCAATCACGTCATTGAATTCCGAATAACACATATGCGTATGGATTTGTGTTTGATCTTCCACGCAGCAGGATGTCAGGCGGAAATTCTCAACGGCGTTGTCCAGATATTCCTTCCAGTCGTCGCGGCGTAGCGGCAGACCTTCGCGGAAGGCGGCCTCGTCGATCTGGATCATTTTGATGCCGGCGGCTTCCAGGTCGCTAACCTCATCACGGATGGCAAGGGCAATCTGGCGGGCCGTATCATTGCGGGGCTGGTCATCGCGGACAAAAGACCATTGTAAAATGGTGATCGGGCCGGTCAGCATGCCTTTCATGATTTGTTGGGTTTGGTCTTGTGCAAATTTTGACCATTCGACGGTCATGGCTTTGGGGCGCGACACGTCGCCGAAAATAATCGGCGGCTTTACGCAACGTGAGCCATAAGACTGCACCCAGCCGAATTTCGAGAAAGTGAAACCGGATAGCTGCTCCCCGAAATATTCAACCATGTCATTGCGTTCCGGTTCACCGTGAACAAGAACATCAATACCGACCTCGTGCTGGAAATCGACAACGGCCTTGATTTCATCCTGCATGGCCTTTTTATAGGTGGCTTCGTCAATATCGCCGCGTTTGAAATCTGCGCGGGCTTTACGAATTTCCGGTGTTTGCGGGAATGATCCGATTGTCGTGGTCGGGAAAGCCGGTAAATCCAGTGCCGCATGCTGAACGCTCTGACGTGTCGCAAACGGAGATTTGCGTGATTTCATGTCCGGTGTAATGGAAGATACGCGGGACTGTACGTCTTTATTGTTGATGCGGGCGCTGCTTTTCTTGGCGGCCTGCAGGGCGTTGCTATCGGCCAATGCCCCTTCAATGGCGCTGCGGCCCTCGCTTGCCCCTTTGGACAGGGTGACAATTTCGGTCACTTTCTGGCGGGCAAAGGCCATCCAGCTTTTGAGTTCATCATCCAACGCCGTTTCACTGTTTAAATCAACCGGTGAATGCAACAAGGAACAGGACCCGGCAACAAACACTTTGTCATTGCCCAGCTTGGCCACGGCTTTTTCAATCAGATCCAATGATTTGGATAAATCATTGCGCCAGATATTACGGCCATCGACAACGCCCAGCGAAAGAACTTTATCACCCACCAGTGACAGGGCCTGATCCAGGTCTTTTGACGGGTCATTTGATGTGGTATTGGCGCGGCCGGTGTTACGGCATAGATCGATATGGATACCATCAACCGGAAGACCAAAGGCCAGTTCGGCATTGTCTTTCAGGCTTTCGAAATAGGTCGCGACCAAAATTTTCAGACCAGCCGGTTTTTTCAACCCGTCATAGGCTTTTTTGATGGTGCCCTGCCCGATGGGGCAAAGATCCAGCGCAAAAACAGGTTCATCGATTTGTACCCAGTCTGCGCCCATTTCGGCCAGCTTGGCCAGAATTTCATTATAAACGGGGATCAGTTTTTGTACGAAGTCTTCATGTTTAAATTCGTCATAGGCCGGTTTTCCAAGGAAGGTATAGGTCGCGGGGCCAATTAAGACCGGGCGCGTTTTAACGCCCTGATCCAGCGCTTCCTGAAATTGATCAAAGATTTTGCTGGAAGAAAGTTTCGGGGTCATGCCGCCCTCGAATTCGGGCACGATGTAATGGTAATTGGTGTCGTACCATTTTGTCATTTCCATGGCGGTCACATCAACGCCGTCTTTTTGCGCGCCGCGTGCCATGGCGAAATAGGTGGCCAGATCAACGCTTGATCCGTCCCATTTGTAACGGGACGGGATCAAACCCAACGTGCAGGTCATGTCCAGAACCTGATCGTAAAAAGAAAAATCATTGGATGGGATATGGTCCAGTCCTTGTGCTTTTTGATAGCTCCAGTTTTCGGCGCGGATATCGGCCCCTGCTTTCAATAAATCCTGTTCCGAGCTGTTACCTTTCCAGTAACTCTCAACGGCTTTTTTTAATTGGCGCATATCGCCAATGCGTGGAAATCCTAAATTCGTAGAAAAGGTCATATTTTAACTCCTGAAATATGTAAGGTGCGTTTTAAAAATGTCCGATCATTAGAACGCAGCGCAGCATGCAATGCAAGTGATATTGCCCAGAAATACCGGCGCGTGCCTATGCGTGGGATTTTAATATCTCAAAGCCGACCATTTTTTTTGTGTTTTCGCACCACAGCCGCCATTTCAGGCAAGCCAGACTGTCTTTGATGGTCAGGCGATTCAGATTTTGAAGACATTCATTGCCATCCAGACATTCCTGCAAGCGATAATTGGGAATGGTTGCACATAAATGATGAATATGATGCAGACCGATATTACCGGAAAACCATTGCAGTATTTTCGGCAAAACCAGATAAGAACTTCCCATCACTGCCGCTTCGTGGAAATTCCATTCATCTTTGGTTTCCCAGTATCCCTCTTCAAACTGGTGCTGAATATAAAACAGCCACCCGCCAACCCATGCCGCAATAATGGCAGGGGGAATTAAAACAAACAGGGCAAATTGCCAGCCAAAGACCCAAATGATCAACGCGTAGCCGGCCAGAAGGCTCAGATCATGTCCGACAATGCTTTTCCACGACCGCGCAAATGACAGGGCATCATAATTTTGAAAGAAAGGGGAGCTTTTCCCATGTGGAATACGCTGGATAATCAGCATATAAATCGGCGTGGCAATCAACAACATCATAACCGGATGCCGGTAGATGCGGTATTCGATTTGTTTGCGTTTAGGCAGCGCCTGAAATTCCTGTACCGTTAAGGTGTCAATACTGCCGATTCCGCGGTAATCCAGATTGCCCGATCCGGCATGATGCATGTTGTGGGTGCTGCGCCAAAATCCATAGGGGGTAAAGGTGAAAAAGCTGAGAAACCGGCCAATGGTATCATTGGCCATTTTAGACCGGAAAAAAGAACGGTGCCCGCAATCATGCTGAATAATAAACAGCCGCACCAACAGGCCGCCTGTGATTACGTTACCGATCAGTGGCCAGTATAAACCATTGGCAAGCCCCCAGCCCATTAGACCGGACAAAAGGACAAAGGCTCCGAAGGTTGTGACTAATTGAAACAGGGCTTTTTGTGTTTGCGCTTCCCTGAATTTCCGGCAATAGGTATCCAGGGTTTTTATATGGGGCGGGCAAGATTTGATGGGGTATTTCCACTTATTTTTAATATGAATAACTTCATTTCAAGTGTGCCTATTTCAGGCGCGCGGGGCAAGGGCGGAAACAAAGTTATCAAGTGTATTGTTATAATTAATCAACAAACACGTTATAGCTGCGGCCCGTTTTTTTGCAATAATTCATCCAGGCCCGGTTATCCCAAATAAGGCCAAGGTTGTCCTGTTCGTTTTTGAAATCCCATCGCCCGCGCCATATTTTATAAACGTGATTATAACGCGTGGTTATTTGTTGTTCCGGGTCACTGATATCCATTTTTGTGGCGATGTGCAGGGCTTTGCTTTTAAAGGCTTCCGCGTGGGCGGTGAAGGTCTGTTTTTCATCGGCATTGACGACCGCATCAATGGCATAACGCGCGGTGGTTTTATAGATGGCCGCGCATTCGGCCATTTTGGAATAAAGCGGTTGTGCGGGGTCGCTGGTGTAATGTTCGAAATCATGCCCCTGGCCATCGCCGGGCACAATATGCGCGAGGGCGGGGCCAGAATATAACAAGGCTATATTGAAACAGAGTATCAAGCCCAAAAGCAGGCAAAGACTGTTGATATTAAAACGGGTGGATCCAGCCATGATTACCTTTTGAATTGTTTGTTGTTGAATTGTCTGTTGATGTCGTGGGCCGTCCCGCCATTCGTTTTTATCACGGCGCATGGGTGGGGGCACTGTCATGTACCGAAACGGAAAATGGTCCGAATGCCTTGGCAATATCCATGGTAATGGCTTTGGGGCGCGTGGTTTGTGCGCCTTGTACTGCGGCATTAAAATCGTTGCTCAGGCGTGGGTCCCAGCCGCATTTTGTGACATGATCTGATACCAGACCCGGAATGGTGTTCCAGAAATCATCGTGCTTCAGGCCGAAACGGTAAACCGATTTCGTCCCTTTAAGCGTTTGAATACTATAGGTTCGCGGGCTGCCGTCCGCATGGGTCAATTGCTGGTATCCCATGCCCCGTACGTTGCTTTGCGAGGCGTGGTTTTGCAATTCAATGTCGCAATAAATTGCCTCCAGCCCCATGGAAAAGGCCATCATCATTAACCCCAGACGGGCTTCGCGCCCATAACGGCCGCGTTGATAATCAGGTGTGATTAATATGCCGGTATCGGGTAATCCGTTGCCGTGTTTGAAGATTTCACATAGCGAAACATAGCCGATTAATTCGTTTGCTTCATTGTGTTGCCCATTATCGGGTTTTTTACGAACGGCCATGCGGAATGTTTCACGTTGGGCGGCATTTTTGTTATCCAGTGCCTGATCCAGGAAATTTTGTACGGTTGCCGGTTTATCGGCATCGACGTTGTACCAGCTCTGGCCGACCTTTTTCATGGCGGCGAAGATGTCCATCAGGAAAGGAAAATCATTTTCGGTGAAATCATCAACAATTAAGCGGGGACTTTCGATTTTGGCCAGTGTTGTCATGCGACCTCCATTTTTCTGTCTTGTTCGGTCCAGTATGACCAGTTCAGAACGTGTCCGTTGCGGCGTACATTATCGAACGCATCGAAATCTATGGTCGCGCTGACAACGCAAGGTTCATCAGCGGCGCCAAGTGCGATGATGCCGTCGGAAGAAAAACCGTGATCGGGCGGGCCGTAAAATCCGGCGGATCCGTGATTGGTGTCGGCGATTTTTTGCCATGGCGCCGGGCCTACTGTGGCGCTTTGGACGACCGGGATCTGGTTTTCCAGCGCGCGGGCCTGACATCCGATACGGACGCGGTGAAACCCGGCCATGGACCCGGTACAGCTGGGTACCAAAATCAGGCGGGCATCGGCATCCACCATTTTACGGACGATCACCGGAAATTCGCTGTCGAAACAAATGGCAATGGCAAAACGCCCAAATGGCGCATCGAACATTTTGATGGTTTGACCGGCCTGAACCGATGTACGTTCTCTTTCAAAACGCGTCAGAATTAATTTATCCTGATGCCCTTGCAGGTGGCCGTCCGGCGCATAAACAAAGGCCCGGTTGTATATAATATCGCCTTGGGTGACTGGAAAGCTGCTGGCGACAATGGTGAGGCCGTATTGGCGGGCCAGTGTCTCAAAGGTGTTTTGAAAATCCGGCAGGAATTTTTGCATGGCCCGCAACATGCGCTCCCCATCCTGCCTGTCGTCTTCCGGTAACAAACTGCCCAGCGCCAGCGACCCGTATTCCGGGAATAAAACAAGGGCGGCGCCGTCTTCTTTGGCTTGTTTGACCCAGCGGTCCATATCCTGCGCCCAATCGGCAAAAGAGGCGTATTGATCCATCGGCAGTTGCAATGAAGAAATGACTGTTTTGGACATTATAAAACCCTGTGCATTTATATTATTTCTATGCGTGTACTAAAATTGAATAGGGATTATATGCTATAAAATCCCTATATATGTCAATTAAAATATCGGTTATGGCCGGTTGGTCAGGCGGCTGCCTTGGCCTTGTAACCAAGCGCCACGCAGGCTTCTGTGGTCATGTCCGCCTTGTTCAATGTGTAATAATGAATATGCTCCACACCATTTGCGGCCAGATCTTCGCTTTGCCCAACCAACAGATCAAGGGCAATTTTATGGGCGTCTTCATCACTGACATCTTCGAACCGTCCATGCAACCAGTCCGGCACGCTGGCCTGACATTTACCGGCAAAATTGCACATGGATTTAAAATCATGAATCGGCAGCAACCCCGGCACAATCGGCGTTTCAATGCCGATTTTTTCGCATTGATCGCGGAATCTGTAAAATAGGTCGTTGTCAAAAAAGAATTGCGTGATGGCCCGCGTGGCCCCGGCATCGCATTTCAGCTTCAGCGCGCGTAAATCATCGTCCATTGAGGGGGCATCGGGGTGTTTTTCCGGATAGCATCCGACCGAAATTTCAAACGGGTGGCGCGCCACCAGACCCGCAACAAAATCGGATGTGTACTGGAAATAATTCTCATCATTTTCCAGCGGCCATTGCAGATCGCCCGGCATATCCCCGCGCAAGGCGACAATATGTTTGATATTTTCATCCCATAATTCATCCACCAATGCGTACATATCGTCTTTTGTGGTGTTAATGAAAGTCAGGTGCGAAGCCAGCGGAATGCCGAACCGGTCACGGGCCTTTTTTAACGTGGCCAGCGTGCCGTCACGGGTTGACCCGCCCGCGCCATACGTCACCGTCATATAGGCCGGGTCCAGCATGGCCAGTTTGTCCATCGCATCCCATAGCGCGGTTTCGGCTTTTTCGCTTTTGGGCGGGAAATACTCGAAAGAGATGGTTGGCTTGGTCATGGCTCGGCAATGCTCCTTTTGAAAAAACATTATTATAAACAGGAATGTGATGACCTTCCAAGCCTTGTTGGTCATGATACCCCCCGTTAAAATCTGCGAAAAAAACCTTTGTGTCTGATGCCGCTTGCGGTTAAAACCTAAGGGCTATGTATTATAATTCAATTCAATAGAGATAAAAATGACCCTGAGCGCCGCTTCCCCCATTCCTGATATTACCAAAAACCACGATCATATTCTGATACTGGATTTCGGATCACAGGTTACCCAGCTGATTGCGCGCCGCGTGCGCGAAAGTGGTGTTTATTGTGAAATATGGCCGTTTAATCAGGCCGATATGGATAAAATCAAGGCCTATAATCCCAAGGGCATTATCTTGTCCGGCGGGCCTTGCAGTGTCACTGAAAAAGGGTCCCCGCGCGTTCCACAAGGGGTTTTTGATCTGGGTCTGCCGATTTTTGGCATTTGTTACGGCCAGCAGGTTATGGTGCAACAATTGGGCGGCGTGGTCGAAGCCGGCGAATCCGAAGGCCGTGAATTTGGCCGCGCCTATGTTGATGTGGTGGATGTGTCGCCCATTACCAAAAATATCTGGGAAAAAGGCGCGCATGAACAGGTCTGGATGAGCCACGGCGACCATGTTGCCAAACTGCCTGCGGGGTTCCACATTATCGGTAAATCACAGGGCGCCCCATTTGCGTTGGTCGGGGATGATGCGCGCAAATTCTATGGCGTACAGTTCCACCCGGAGGTCGTGCACACCCCCCATGGCCGTGAGCTGTTGAAGAATTTTACCCGCGATATCTGCGGATGTAAGGGCGATTGGACGATGAACGCCTTTAAGGATGAGGCGATCGCCAAAATTCGCGCGCAGGTCGGCGGCGGCAAAGTTATTTGCGGTCTGTCCGGCGGGGTGGATAGTTCGGTGACGGCGGTGCTGCTCCATGAGGCCATTGGCGATCAACTGACCTGTATCTATGTTGATACCGGCTTGATGCGCGCGGGCGAGAGTGAACAAGTCGTTTCCCTGTTTAAAAATCATTACAACATCCCGCTGATCCATGAGGATGCGAGCAAGATTTTCCTGCACGCGCTGGATGGTGTCAAAGACCCCGAAGCCAAACGCAAGACCATTGGCAAGCTGTTTATCGAGGTCTTTGATGAGTGTAAAAAGCAGGTGGGCGGCGCCGATTTCCTGGCGCAGGGCACGCTCTACCCTGATGTGATCGAAAGCGTATCATTTACCGGCGGCCCATCGGTGACCATTAAATCCCACCACAATGTTGGCGGCCTGCCCGAACATATGGAATTGCAACTGGTGGAACCGTTGCGCGAGCTGTTCAAAGACGAGGTGCGCGACCTTGGCCGCGCGCTGGGTATGCCCGAAGACTTTATCAAACGCCACCCCTTCCCGGGGCCGGGTCTGGCCATTCGTATGCCGGGTGAAATTACACCGGAAAAGCTGGAAATTCTGCGCAAGGCCGACACGGTTTACTTGGAAGAAATTCGCAATGCGGGCCTTTATGATGCCATCTGGCAAGCCTTCGCCGTCCTCCTCCCCGTCCAGACGGTCGGCGTGATGGGCGATGCCAGAACCTATGATTTCGTCTGCGCCCTGCGCGCCGTCACTTCCGTGGACGGCATGACGGCCGATTACTATCATTTCGACCATGAATTTCTTTCCCGCGTCAGTACAAGGATTATTAACGAGGTCAAAGGGATCAACCGCGTGGTCTATGACGTGACGTCTAAGCCGCCGGGGACGATTGAATGGGAGTGATGGATGATTGATCTCTTAAAAGAAGTAGCAGGCAAGTTTCAAGATGTAGGTCTTTCTGAGATTGTTTTCCTAATAATTGTTGGGATTATAATTAATTTTATTTTTAAAACACTGACTAGTGCAGGTGATAAAACATTTAAAGCGGTGAAAAAAACTAGCTATAATAAGGCGAACAATATAGCTAGAGAGAATTATGTCGTTATTTATAAAGCTATAAAAAATGAAGGGTTTTTAAAACATCTTGAGGATATAGAAACTACCTACTATAGAAAAAGAGTTTTTTTATTTCTTTATACTTTTCTATTTTCTCTGTTACATATTTACACACAATTAAATAAAGACTTATTACGACAAACCCTATTTTATATAGAATTTGCATATATAGATGAATTTATTGAAAAATATTTTATTTTTTTAATAGTTATATTTTTAATGAGTTTTGACGGTTTTTATAAAGGTGTTCAAGATCGACATGGTAGAGCTGCCTCAGTAGCGAATAGGATAAAGCACGATAAAAATTTCTTTAAGTATCGTGGAAAGAAAAAATAAGTAGGATAAAACTCTTCGTCATTGCGAGCGCCCTTTAGGGTGCGTGGCAATCCATGGTGGCGGTTTATAGATTGCCGCGTTGTTTTACTCCTCGCGGGTGACGCTCTATTCTAATCACGGATAGGGGTAATCAACTCGCTTACCCGTGCTATTTTATAGTTTAGGAGACATAAAACGAAGACAATATTTTTGACAAAATAGGAATTTAATCATACTATTGTCTTTTTAATTTTTGTGGCGGGCGCGGGGGCATACCCCCCACCCCCCTAAAAGGAACAAACGAAATGACGAAGCGGAATATAGGTTTAATATCAAGGGGTTATGTGGTGCGTGCGGGCCGTTTTTGTGCGGCTGGATACGGCCCATTGCCGGTTTTTCACCCCCATGCAACACGGGATCAATGCCAATGATGAGCGTTAAAATATTGTCCATGCTGGCCGCGTTATTGGCGGGGTCGATGATCGCCTTTCAGGCGCCGATTAATGCGCGGCTGGGCGGGATTATGGGCGGGCCGCTGGTGGCCACATTTTGTTCTTTTGCCGTGGGGACGGTTGTGCTGGGCGGTTTATTGGTGGCCACGGGCAATGTTCCGCGGCTTGGTGAGGTTTCGGCAACCGCCCCCTGGATGTGGCTTGGCGGCGTGCTGGGGGCTGTATTTGTGTTCGTCAGTATATCGGTGGTGCCGGTTATTGGCGCGGCATTGATGATTGCGCTGTTTGTCGCGGGGCAATTGGCCGGAGCGCTGATTATCGATAAAACCGGGTTTTTATTGCCGATGCATATTGATATTGGCTGGGAACGCATTGCCGCGCTTGTCCTTATATTATGCGGGGTGGTGCTGTTTACGCGCTCAGGGGCTTAGGCGCGGCCTATTAAAAAGGGCAAGGGTCGCTAAAGCTCAGACGGTCATTGCTTTGCGGGTGGTACAGCGTGATATGCAGGGCGTGCAGCTCCATCCGGTGCGATGTTTTTTCAACCGCATAGGGGGCGTAGAGCATATCGCCCAGAATGGGAAAACCCAGCGCTTGTAAATGCACGCGCAATTGATGCGATCGTCCCGTAATGGGCTTTAGCTCAATCAGTGCGGTTTCCGCCGGGGTTTGGTTTTCGGCCCGATCGTTGCGGTAATCCTGTTCGCGGGCGATGACGCGCCAATGTGTTTGCGATGGTTTGCCGTGGTCGTGACAGACCATTTGCATGGGGCGGTTTGGCCAATCACAACGCAGCGGCAGATCAATAAAGCCGTGATCTTGCTTTGGGTGGCCGGACACGCGCGCAATATAGGTTTTGTCGATCTTGCGGCGCTCAAATTGCTGGCCAAGGTGAATTTGCGCCTTTTTATTCATGGCCATAATAAACAGGCCGGATGTATCCATATCCAGCCGGTGCACCAGCAAGGCATTCGGGAATTGTGCGCGCGCCCGCGATTCCATGCAATCGGCCAGATGTGCGCCTTTGCCGGGAACGCTGAGCAGGCCGTCTGGTTTCGACAGCACCAGTAAATCGTCATCCTGATGGATGATTTTGAGCGGATCCAGCGGCGGATCATAAATCAGAGGTTTAGGTATTGAAGACAACTTTAATGCCGCGTTTTTTAAAATATGCCTGCATGACTTTACGGCCTTGACGGTTATTTTGTGCCAGACGCTCGGTTTGGAATACGGCTTCTTTGGCGTCTTCTTCTTTCATCGCGGCTTTAAGATTGGCGATGTGAAAATCGATGTCTTCGTTGTCATTTTCTAAAGATGTATAGATGGCCTCAATGGCCTCGTTCATGTTCATAGCGCTTACTCGCATTTGTTGTGTTGTGTCGGGCTGCATGATTTTACTTTGCTCGGCCGTTAAAATGCAATAAGAGATGTGTAAATGCAAATGTCTTGTAAGAAGGGAGCAAATTATGAGCCAGACCGAGGATAAAAAACCATCCGCAAAAAAGATGTGCTTAATTTGAGCCGCTTTCAATATGGCACAACCTTTATGACGGGCGGTCATTTGCGGCCCGGATCATCCGGCGGGCATGTTCATGGCGTGGGGTGCGGTTGCGGCCAGTCCGGTGATGAAGATGAAGATATGGATGAACAGTAACCAATAAGGCCCAAAGGCGCCATTAGCCACAATGCGGTTTTATGATGTGGCTTATACGGTTTTACTGTTTTCGCGGCCTTTATCGCTTGCATTGGTTACACTGCTTTCAGGGCTTTCACCGCTTTAACCGTTTCGCATTAGTACAGGCCACCAGTGCCGGTTGTGGCGGCATTATTATTCCGGGATGGGTTTTCGTAACGAATAAAGCCTTCATCGTCATTTACGGTCTGACCATTAAAGTGAATATAGTCATCACCATTGACCAACCCGCCTTGCGGCATCGGGTTCACACCGTTGCCGTCCAGAATGTAAATCTGGTCGGTGGGTTCTGTTCCAATCAGGAATGATTCCCATATCGTGCGTTCATCGCCCGGGCGTGCCCGTGCGCCCGTATCGGCATTGATTTTGACATTGCGAATGCCTTCGGGTTGCCGGAACGGGATGGGGGCGGTGCCTTTCAAGGCGTTTTGCATGAATTCCTTGAAAATGGGAACGGCGATGGAGGATCCGGTTTCGCGTTTACCCAGCGAACGCGGGTCATCAAAACCTGTAAATACGCCGACGGCCAGATTGGGGGAAAAGCCAATAAACCAGGCATCTTTTGATTTGTTGGTGGTTCCGGTTTTTCCGGCCAATGGATAGCCCAGAGATTTTAAACGAACGGCGGTCCCGCGCTGAACAACCCCTTCCAGAATGGACACAATTTGAAAAACGGTACGCGGGTCGGAAATTTGTTCACGCGTATCGGGAACTTCGGGAACGGTTTGTCCCTGCCAACGAATGCGATCGCCGCAGTTTTGACAGGGCCGGGTGTCGTGCTTGAAAATGGTTTTTCCATTGCGATCCTGAATACGGTCAACAAAGGTCGGGGTGATTTTCTTACCGCCATTCACAAATTGCGCATAGCCGGTGGTCATGTCCAGCAACGTTGTTTCCCCGGCGCCAAGGGCCATGGATAACTGTTCGGGCATATCCTGAATAACACCGAATTTTTCAGCGTAATCGGAAATGGTTTCCATACCGATGAAATCGGCCAGGCGGACAGTCATCAGGTTTTTAGATTTTTCAACGCCAACACGGATGGGGGTTGGGCCATAAAATTCACCGGAATAATTGGTCGGCCGCCAGAAATGGCCAGGGCGGTCTTCAATAACAAAGGGGGCATCCAAAACCAGTGTCGCCGGAGTAAAGCCTTTGTCCAATGCGGCAAGATAGACAAACGGCTTAAAGGCGGAGCCGGGCTGGCGCAAGGCCTGTGTGGCGCGGTTGAATTCCGATGATCCGTAATCATAAGACCAGCCCCCCTGCATGGCCAGAACGCGGCCGGTGTGAGGGTCCATGGCAATGATTGAGCCTTGAATATCGGGCACCTGATGCAGTTCGTATTCGGTTTTTTTCTTGTTATCATCGGATGTTTTGCCTTTAACCGCCTCAACGATAATAACATCGCCCTCTTTGAATAAATCGGTCATGGCTGTGATCTCGGGCCCTCTGGCATAGCCTTCGTTCAGGTATTTACGCGCCCATTTGGCTTTTTCCAGCTTTAAAACACCTTGCGGCTTATCGGTAAAACCCAATTCGGCCTTATTGGCATCCAGACTTAAAACCACGGCCAGATCCCATTCATCAATAATATCGCTGGGTACATCAATATTACGCAGCTGTTCACGCCAATCGGCCATGGTTTTCAGGCTGGTGAACGGGCCGCGATACCCGTGGCGGCGGTCATAGGCAATCAAGCCGTTACGCAAGGCATTTTGCGCAATGGATTGTAATTTCGGGTCAATTGAGCTGCGTACCGCCAGACCGCCTTTATACAGCCCGTCTTCGTCATAGGCTTCGGCCAGTTCGCGGCGTACTTCTTCGGCGAAATACGGGGCGCGTACGATTTTGTCTTCATCGCGTTTTACCACAATCAAAGGCTTGGCTGTTGCGATTTCGGCCTGGGCCTGCGTGATATAGTTTTCATCCAGCATCCGGCGAATGACAAGATTGCGGCGCTCTGTCGCGGCCTTGGTTTTGCGGGTGGGATGATAATTATTTGGCGCCTTGGGCAGCGCGCCTAGATAGGCCGCTTCGGCCACGCTAAGTTCATCAAGGGATTTGTCGAAATAATGCAGGGCCGCCGCGGCCACGCCGTATGTTCCAGCGCCCAGATAGATTTCGTTTAAATACAGTTCCAACAGCTGGTCTTTGGTTAGAACTTTTTCCATGCGCTGGGCCAATATGGCCTCGCGGATTTTGCGCTCCAGCCGGACCTCATTCGATAGCAGGAAATTTTTTGCAACCTGTTGGGTAATGGTGGAAGCCCCTTCCGGGCGGCGTCCCATCCCGATATTTTTTACATTTGTTAGTGCGGCCCGGGCGATGGCTTTGTAATCAACGCCGTTATGGTCGTAAAAATTCTGATCTTCGGTGGCGATGAAGGCATTTTTAACAAGGTCAGGGATATTTTCAATCGCGACAAAAATGCGTTTTTCTTTAGAGAATTCCGCCATCAGGCGACCATCACCGGCATAAATACGGGTCACGATGGGCGGCTGGTAATTTTGCAGCTGGGAATAATCCGGCAAATCTTTCGCAAAATAATTAATGGCGAAAATGAATCCGGCAACGCCGACCACCAATCCGATGAGGCCGAGAGAAACCAATCCTAAAAATCCATACCAGATATAGCGCATTATTCGGTTCTAAAGGTCCTGTGTCTGTTAATCAAATAGATTTTTAAAGCCTAAAAATCAAATAAAGCAAAATTATGACGTTATGACGCCGTTTGTTTTTGTATTGTATGTGTGCCGTGCTTTGTCACCGGGCCTGAGGCGCGGCCATGGATGAACTGATCAACATAGGCATTGCCCGAATTATCCAGTTTTTCAATCGGGCCTTGCCAGATTATTTTTCCATCGTGAATCATGGCAACTTCATCCGCAATCTTGCGTACCGACCCCATATCATGCGTGATGGATAATGCGGTGGCACCCAGCTTGCCCACGCAATCACGGATCAATTCGTTAATGACATCGGCCATAATGGGGTCCAGCCCCGTTGTGGGTTCATCAAAGAAAATAATTTCCGGGTTGGCGGCAATGGCCCGGGCCAGTCCCACGCGTTTTTGCATGCCGCCTGACAGTTCGGCCGGATATAAATGCCCGACCTCGGGACGCAGGCCAACCGCAATCAGTTTTTCGATGGCGATTTCCTGGGCTTGCCTTTTCTTCATCTGGCGTCCTTGTACCAGACCAAAAGCCACGTTTTCCCATACTTTCAGGGAATCAAACAAGGCGGCGCCCTGAAATAACATGCCGAATTTTCCCATCATTTCATCACGGTCATGGCCTTTTAGATGGGTGGTGTCCTGACCATCAATCAGGATAGAGCCCTGATCAGCTTCTATCAGGCCCAAAATACATTTCAACATAACCGATTTACCGGTTCCTGATCCGCCGATCACAACCAGTGATTTTCCGGCCGGAACATCCAGATCAATGCCTTGCAGCACTTTTTTGGGGCCAAAACTTTTGGTGACGCCTTGAAGTGAAATTTTCGGGGTATTGGGCTGGGCCGTACTCATGAGAAAAAGACCTGCGTGATGATATAGTTAAAGATAAGAATCAGAATGGACGATGATACCACGGCATTGGTGGTGGCCGCGCCCACGCCCTGTGCGCCTCTGGCTGAATGATAGCCGTGATAACAGCCCAAAATGCTGACGATAAATCCAAACACGCCGGCCTTGACCAGACCGGAAATCACATCCATGGATTCCAGGACGTCCCATGTTTGTGTTATATAGGACCCGGCGCCAAAACCCAGTGAGTGTACGCCAACCATGTATCCGCCGAATACGCCGATGATATCACCGATTAAAACCAGTAACGGCAGCATCAGCGTACCGGCGATAACGCGCGGCGCAATTAAATATTTAAACGGGTTTACCGACAATGTTGTTAACGCATCAATTTGTTCGGTTACGCGCATGGTGGCAATTTCTGCGGCAATGGCCGCCCCGATACGCCCGGCAACCATCAAACCGGCCAGAACAGGGGCCAATTCACGGGTGATAGAGATGACAACCACGGCCGCAACCGCGCTTTCGGCGTTGAAACGCGTAAACCCTGTATAGGTTTGCAGTGCCAGCACCATACCGGTAAACAAGGTCGTCATACCCACAACCGGCAGGGAATAATATCCGATATCTATGATTTGCCGCAGAATTTGTGCCGGGAAAAAAGGCGGCATAAAGCAATGTGCAATGGCCTTGCCGATAAAACGGCTGATGCGCCCCACCAGTTCAAGAAAATATAAAATGGTATGGCCAACAGCCTGAATACTGTTGAGCACCTTTGTTAAAAAAGATGTGTTTTCTTCATCCAGAGTATATGCTAGGCTTTCAGGCGCAGAATTCATTGAACAAACTTTGTAAAATCATATGGTTAAACAAAGGGTAGAGATTAGATAATTGTAATGGATTCGTCCAGTGATAAATCTATAAAAAGGTAAGATGCCATGGAAAATATCAATCATCAGGACCTGTACCCCATGGATATGTTTGCCGGGCGTTTCCCTTTAACGGTTAATCTGGCCTATGCCCATGATCGCCCGCCCAATATTTTCGGGCCAGTTTATGCACCTGCCGCGCGGTTATGGCTGCACCGTGACCTGGCGCGCATTGTCTTGCTGGCCGCCTGCCTTGCGCATAAAAACCATCAGGTTTCCTTTGTGTTGTATGATGGCCTGCGTACCAGCGATGCGCAGGATAAAATGGCCCGCAGCCCGATTGTAAAGGCCAATCCATCATGGATGGAAGAGCCCAGATTGTTGTCCCCGCCGGGAAGCGGCGCGCATCCGCGCGGCATGGCGATTGATATTGCCTTGCTGGATCAGGCCGAAGCCTTGTTGGATATGGGAACGGATTTTGACCATCTTTCCCCATCGTCCCATCCCGATCAAAACCCCGCTCACCGCGCATACAAAGCCTTGAGCCCGCAGCAAAGTGCCAACCGCCATATGCTGGATGATGCCATGGCCCGCGCCGCAGCAGTGCTTGATCTGCCTTTGCTGCCCTTGCCGCAAGAATGGTGGGATTTCCGTATGCCGCCCGATATTTACAATGTGTATGCCCCGCTGGCCGATGCCGATTTACCGCCGGAGATGAGAATGGTGAAGACTGAAACCATAGCCGATTTTAATGCGGTATACGCGCCGCGTGTGGACAAGCTGGCCGCGGACATTGAAACCCTTACCTAGCGCTCATAGCGGCGGTTATACCGTTTCCCGAGCATGGTTAAAAGTTCATACCCAATCGTGCCCATATCACATGCCAGATCATCCACGCTTTGATGCGGGCCAAAGACCTCGATCATATCACCCGGATGCGGGAGCAGGTCCCTTGGAACATTTTCCAGCGATATAACGCTCAGATCCATGGATACGCGCCCAACTACAGGGCAGGGATGCCCTTGCCAATATAATTTGGCCTTGTTACCGGCCAGGCGGGCAAAGCCATCGGCGTAACCAAGTTGAATGGTGGCAAGTTCTGTATCGCTGGCGGCGACCCAGTCGGCGCCGTAACCAACGCTTTTCCCTTCGGGCAGGGGGCGGCGTTGTAAAATAGGGACAGCAAGTTTGACAACCGGTTTCATGGGATTGTCTGTTTCAGGCGTCGGGTTTAATCCATACAGGCACATGCCCGGGCGCACCATGTCATAATGCCAGTCATCTTTTCGAAAAAGCCCAGAGGAATTGGCCAGTGAAAATTTTGAAAATACAAAAGAGTCCGCCGCGTTTTGAAATTTTTGCGCTTGTATTTCGTTGAAGGGATGCCCCTTTTCATCGGCGCAGGCAAAATGGCTCATCACGATTTCTATGTCCAGAATATCGGCAAATTCCCCTATGCGGTTTTGCAAATGTTCCAGTTCGTCCGGAGTGAGCCCAAGCCGCGCCATGCCGGTATCAATATGCAGGGCGCATTTTAGATACGGTCTGGTTCGTTTTGCGTAAGCGGCCCATAATTCCAGTTCGTGCAGAGAGTTAATGACCGGCGTCAGTGAATGAAAATCAATAATATCTTCCGCATCTTTTTGCAGCCCATTCAGGATATAGATTTTATGCGCGGCGCTGCCGAACAGGGCGCGCAATTCAATACCTTCTTCTAATGTGGCAACAAAGAAGCTCTTACAACCAGCACCGGCCAGCACCGGGGCGGCTTCGGATATGCCTATGCCATAGGCATCGGCTTTGACGGCCGCGGCCACCTCGCAATGCGGGCCAACGCGGGTTTGACAAAGTTTGTAATTGGATGCCAGAGCCGGAAGGTCGATCATAAGTTGGGCGGCAAATTGCCTCGTCTGGTTATAAGGCATGATGATCCCTGACGGCTCCGTTGGTTTGCTTATTCGTAGTCCCCGCCATCATGGGCGATGTCAAGATCACTAAAGCGGGTTACATTGGAATCAAAGTAGAGCTTAACAGTACCAATCGGGCCGTGACGGGCCTTGGCGACGATGGTTTCGGCCACATTATGCGCGCGGGCCATACGGTCTTGCCATTCCAAATGCTTTTCGGTGCCCACCTCGGGTTCGGCGCGGGACAGATAATATTCATCACGGTAAATAAACATCACGACATCGGCATCTTGTTCGATTGAACCGGATTCGCGCAAATCAGAGAGTTGCGGGCGCTTGTCTTCACGTTGTTCAACGGCACGGGAAAGCTGTGACAGCGCGATCACAGGAATATTCAATTCCTTGGCGATGGCTTTCAGACCACGGGTGATTTCCGAAACTTCATTCACCCGGTTGTCGGTGGATTGTCGTGACCCGTTACCGCGCAATAACTGAAGATAGTCAATGATTAATAAATTCAGGCCGTGCTGGCGTTTTAAACGGCGGGCGCGTTGGCGCACGGCGCCAATGGTTAAGGCGGGCGTGTCATCAATATGCAGCGGCACTTGCGAAAGCACTTGAGAGGCCTCGACAAATTTGCGGAAATCATCCTGACGGATATTGCCCTTCTTAATAGCATCACCGGATATGCCCGATTGGTCGGAGAGAATACGGGTGGCCAGCTGGTCGGCGGACATCTCCAGAGAGAAGAAGCCGACAATGCCGCCCTCTTTACCGCCTGTTTCAGCGTATTTTTTCGCGGCATTAAAGCCCATATTAACGGCCAGCGATGTTTTACCCATAGATGGGCGCGCGGCCAGGATAAGCAGGTCAGAATTTTGCAACCCGCCCAGTTTTTTGTCCATATCGCGCAAACCGGTTGTAATACCGGTTACATGACCATCGGATTTATAGGCCTTTTCGGCCAGTTCAATTGCGGTAATAACCGAATCACGTAAGGTGACAAAACCGCCTTTCATGTCACCGCTTTCGGCCAGGTTAAACAACTGCCCTTCGGCCATGGAAATGGTCGACATCGCATCATTATCAAGATTGATGTCATAGCTTTCATTGACAATGTTCTCGCCCAGCATAATCAGCTCGCGGCGCATAAACAGGTCATAAATGCTGCGGGCATAATCTTCGGCATTGATGATACTGACAACATTTGCCGCCAGATCGGCCAGATATTCCGCGCCCCCTACATCTTTTAATTCTTCGTCTTTTTCGAAGTAATTTTTTAAGGTGACAGGCGATGCGTTTTGACCGCGATCCACCAGGGTCATGATGGAAACATAGATGCGTTGATGCGCCGGCACAAAAAAGTGATCGGGCCGTAAAAAATCGCTCACCTTTTCCAGGGCGCGGTTGT
Organism: Micavibrio sp. UBA2638; assembly: GCA_002359735.1. Taxonomy (GTDB): domain Bacteria; phylum Pseudomonadota; class Alphaproteobacteria; order Micavibrionales; family Micavibrionaceae; genus UBA2638. The sequence goes on along the minus strand of DENS01000003.1, from coordinate 96,092 downwards.
CAATTAAAAGCGCGCCCAGCAAGCCTTGCTCGGCCTCAAGGTTATGCGGAAGCGTCCGATAGGGTGTGGCCTCCGGACGGTCATCCTGTGCCAGATCAGAATAGTGTATAGCTGTATTATCCATGCGCGAAGATTAGCAAATAAAAACTAGGCCGCGCTAGTTTTTTAATGCAGAGCCCCTGTGGATTACGGGCATAAAAAAACCCCGCGTTCTCAGGCGGGGTTTTTCTTGTTTTTACTCAGCGAGAAGGATTATTCAGAGGCCCCAATTTCAACGGTGGCTTCACCCTCTTCTTCCGGGGCTTCAGCAGCTTTTTTCGCTGCTTTTTTCGCAGCTTTTTCGGCAGATTTGGCGGCTTTGGCCTCATCTTCCGCGGCTTTGGCTGCGGCTTGCTCCTTCTTTACTTTTTCACTTTCCAATGCGCTGTCTTCCAGAACAGTTTCCAGATTTTCTTCATTGGATTCTGCGATGATCTCTTCGATCACTTCTTCCATTGGGACATCGCTATCGGCGTCGGCGATCAATGCGCGGCCTGTATCGGCCTGAATTTTCGCTTCTTCTTCTGTACGGGCGATGTTCACGATAACGGGAACAACAACTTCCGGGTGAAGTGCAACTTCAACTTCGAACAAGCCGATGGTTTTGAAGTTGTCATGCAGGCGGATCATGGTGCGATCAACCTTAACATCGCTGACGCCGTTGATCTGGGCGGCGATATCACGGGCCGTAACAGAACCGTATAGCTGACCGCTTTCGGAGGCCTGACGAATAACTGGCGCCTTCACGTTCTTTAATTTAGCAGACAGTTTTTCGGCTTCTTTGCGTGTTTTTTCGTTCTGTGCTTCCAGGGCTTTGCGCTGCGCATCGAAATAGGCAACATTTTCCTTGCTTGCACGCAGAGCCTTTTTCTGTGGCAACAGATAGTTGCGGGCGTACCCTGGCTTTACGGTAACAACGTCACCCATACCGCCAAGTTTATCGACTTTTTCCAATAGGATTACTTGTGTTTGTGCCATGTCGGATATCCTTATCTTTCATTTTCGTGACGAACATAAGGCAACAAAGCCATATGGCGCGCACGTTTGATTGCTTTGGCCAATTCGCGCTGTTTCTTTTGCGAAACAGATGTAATGCGGCTTGGAACAACTTTGCCGCGCTCGGAAATATAGCGGCCAAGGGTTTTTGTGTCCTTCCAGTCAATGGCCGGTGCATTCGGGCCGCTGAATGGGCATGTCTTTTTACGACGGAAAAATGGACGTTTTACTGTTGGGGCGTCAGCTGCACTCATTACGCGGCCTCCTTCTTAGAGTTTTTGTCATCATCATCATTGTTTTTTCCACCACCCATAACAACAGATGGGCCATCGGACAATTCGTCCAGTTTGATGGTCATGTAACGCATTATATCTTCGTTCAGGCGCAAGTTACGCTCCAGCTCGATAATCGCGCTACCGGGGGCATCGCTTTCGATCAGGGTGTAGTGGCCCTTACGGCTTTTGTTGATGCGGTACGCAAGTGTACGCAGACCCCATTGTTCGGTCTTTGTTACTTTCCCACCTTCTTTTTTCAGGATGTCTTCAAAACCTTTGGTCAGATCCTTCACCTGGCCATCAGTCAAGTCTTGTCGTGCGATAAACACGGTTTCATAAAACGGCATATGTCTTCCTTTCGGTTTCCTTTGCCAAAAGCTCCAAAATATTTCGGCGCTCTTTACGTTGCAAATTCAGCTGATAACACCATGTCATCAGCAAGGTTATGTAGATTGAAGGGTATATAGACGGATTGCGCGTTATAAATCAAGCCTTTTCTTAAAAAAACATGAACCGGGGGGAGCCGGGATGCGGCCATTAATCTGTAAAAAGAGGCCAGCGGGCGTTTTATAATGAAAGCCGAAGTGAAATTTTATTTCTTTAATATATGTGATAACGAAATTATCTTTTTCCCGGATCATATTATGATGCGGCACTAACGTCAGAATAATGATTCGCTATTAATGTAGTATAAGGAGTAGTTCGATATGTCACGCGCATTAATTTTCCCCGGTCAGGGATCACAATTTGTTGGAATGGGTCAAGATTTGCTGGATAGCTTTGCCGAAGCCCGTGAGGTGTTTGAACGTGTGGATGACGCCCTTTCACAAGGGTTAAGCAAAATTATTCTGGAAGGCCCGGATACGGATTTGAATATGACCGCCAATACACAACCGGCCTTAATGGCGGTATCTATGGCCGTGATCGAGATTTTGAAAAAGCAGGGCGGTCTGAAAATTGAAGAGATCTGTTCTTATGTCGCCGGGCATTCGCTGGGGGAATATTCCGCCCTGACCGCGGCGGGGTCGCTGGAGATTGAAGAAACGGCCCGTTTGTTGCGTATTCGCGGTGATGCCATGCAAAAGGCCGTACCGGTTGGTGTGGGGGCGATGGCCGCCATTTTAGGGCTGGATTTCGAAGAGGTCAAAGCGATTGCACAAGAGGCATCCAATGGCCAGGTCTGCGAAGCCGCCAATGATAATTCCACCGGTCAGGTTGTGGTATCAGGCCATGCGAACGCTGTGGCTGCCGCGATCACTCTGGCGCAGGAAAAAGGGGCGAAAAAGGCTGTAGAGCTTCCGGTCTCTGCCCCGTTTCATTGCGCCTTGATGCAACCGGCCGCCGATGCCATGCGTGATGCATTGGCCGGGGCGAATATGAAGGCGCCTGTGGTGCCGGTCGTGGCCAATGTGAATGCCACCGCCACACAAGATCCTGAGGACATACGGGATTTATTGGTGGCGCAGGTTACCGGCACTGTGCGCTGGCGTGAATCGGTAATCTGGATGAAGGATCATGGCGTTGAGCATATGGTGGAGCTGGGGGCCGGTAAGGTCTTGTCCGGGCTTGTGCGCCGAATTGACCGTGAGATCGCTTGCGAAAGCGTTGGCACGCCTGAGCAAATCGAAGCGCTGATTGCAAAGCTCAAGGGATAAAAAATACAAGAAAGGCCCTGTGCCTTATGAAATGCGCCTGATTAAAAGTGCCAGATGAAACGCGCCAGAATAAAATGCGCCGCCCTCAATGTATACCGAGAGGCGGCGTTTTTAATATCCGGTATAACCCGCGTTTTTATGTTCGTTCCAGAACGGCGGCCAGTGCATCCATTTGATATCGCTTGAGCATATCGACATGATCGGTCGTTAATCGGGGTTTGTTCTGCGCACTCAGAATATGGGCGAATGCGGCATCGACGTCTTGCGCCAGCCCAATTTTTTGCGCCGTGCGCTTTGCCGATCTGGTATACATATCGGTTAATTTCAATGTGCAATAAAGGCCGGTACCGTAATCGGCAAACATGTTTTTGTATAGCTGCTGCTTTTCCTTCATATCGGTGGCCATGTCGGCTTTTGTGCCGTCATTGTTAAATTCGTTTGTTTTTCCGGCCTTGTTAAACAACAGGCGAATGCCGCATTCATAATTATGATCCATGCATTCCCGAATGTCTTCGGCCAGTTTAATATCGGCATCTTGAATTTTGGACATGATCATCTTTCTTGATTTTGTAAAAATAATTATACGGGGCTGCTTTGACTGTGGCCGTATTTATAGTGAGTTGTCATCCAGATGGATGGTGATTTCATCATTATTCCACGCGATTCCGTTACAAATAAGACCTTCTTTACGTGTTCCATCGTACTCGCTATAGGAAAAATCTGACCCGATACCGCATGTTAAGGCTTTGCCCCATACATAGTTTCTGTCCTGAGTGATGACGTCGGAAAAACCATTTTGTTCTAAAAATATTTTATGACGTTCCGATTCATCATACGCCAAATTTGTGGCCTGTGACATGAATGCAACGGTTAAAATGGCCGAGGCACCAATTTTTAGGGGGGAATCGAAGAAAATGTCACGAAAACTGTCTGATAATGATTTCTTTTTACTCATAATGGCCCCTGTACATAATTTTTTAATGGAATTATCCATATTACAGTGGCTTGGACATGTCAATATTTTTGACTGGACGCGTCACAAGGCTTGGCTTAGTCTCGCAGTCATAGGAATAATAAGGAGTAATGATAGATGTTCGATTTAACAGGTAAAGCCGCGCTGGTTACGGGCGCAACGGGCGGTATTGGCGGCGAAATCGCCAAGGCGCTGCATGCGCAGGGCGCCCATGTCGGTATTTCCGGCCGCAATACAGAAAAACTTGAGGCCCTGGCCAAAGAGCTGGGTGAGCGCGTGAGTGTTTTAAGCGCCGATCTGTCCAGTGATGAGGCCATCGCGGATCTGATCAAGCGCGCGGAAGAGGCTATGGGCCAGATTGATATTCTGGTGAATAATGCCGGTTTAACCCGTGATAATTTGTCCATGCGGATGAAAGATGAAGAATGGCAGGATGTGATTGATGTCAATCTGACGGCCCCGTTCAAGCTCGCCAAAGCGGTGCAGCGCGGCATGATGAAACGCCGAAATGGCCGCATTATCAATATTTCTTCCGTGGTTGGTGTGACGGGTAATCCGGGGCAGTGTAACTACGTGGCGTCCAAGGCCGGTATGATTGGCTGGTCCAAGGCCATGGCACAGGAAGTGGCGTCCCGCGGCATTACCATTAATTGTATTGCGCCGGGCTTTATTGCGACGGCCATGACAGATGCGCTGAATGATGATCAAAAGGCGAAAATCAACGCCACCATCCCGGCCGGGAAAATGGGCGATTCGGCCGATATCGCAACCGCGGCGGTTTATCTGGCATCCGACGAGGCGGGGTATGTGACCGGTCAGACCATTCACGTCAATGGTGGCATGGCCATGATATAGAACCGGGGCCAAGCGGTGATACAGCTTTATAAAGTTCTGGGCTATCTGGGGGCTTTGCCGTTTATATGCGGGGCGATCGGTCTGTTTATATTTGATGAAACGCTGGGCGCTTTGCTGCTTGGTTTGTTGTTTCTCTATGCGGGGATGATTGCCTCCTTTCTTGGCGGTGTGCATTGGAGCCATGGTTTTATCGGCCATCGTGAGGGGCAATTGCTATTGGCCATGACGCCAACATTGATTGCAATGGTACTCAGTGGTTGGGGGCTGGTTTTACTGGCCAGCGGTATGCTGGCGGTGGGGTTTGGTCATGTGCTGCTTTCGGCTGCACTGGGGCTTTATATTTTGTTGTATCTGGCGATATTATTGATGGATTGGCAATGGCTGGACCGGTCAAAAATGCCCCCTGATTATATGCGCACCAGAACGGGCATCACCCTTGTAGTTATTGCCAGTCTGGCGGCCTGTGTTGTTTTCCTTTGGGTGTAGGATGCGCGCTCATCTTGTGCGCTTTTTTGTGGTTATTTTACTTTTATGCGTATAGATGTCATGGTGCTGAAGCAAGGATAGGTTTTCCTTTAATATTTGCCTTTAAATAAGGGCGGAAAAAGAGAGTTTTGATAATGCCGATAAATACGACCGGTTTGGTGATTTTTGATTGTGACGGCACGTTGATTGACAGTGAAATGTTATACAATACCGTGATATCTGATCTGTTATGCGAGGCTGGGCTGGATATGTATACGCCGGGTCTGTGTCTGGAACGCTTCACCGGTCTGACGCTCAGCGCCATACGCGCGCAGGCGGAACAAGCCCATAATATGGATCTGTCTTCACATTTGGCGGCTGAGACCTATGTGCGCCGCGCCCAGCAACAAATGGATGTTGCTTTGTCGGCCATTGCCGGTGCCGATGTTCTGATTGCGCGGGCCAAAGAGCGCGGTAAGATATGCGTGGCCTCTAACGGGGAACGCTCCAGTGTCTTGAAAAGTTTGAAGTTAACAAGTCTGTACGATTATTTTGAAACCGGTGAATCGCAGATATTTACAAAAGTTCAGGTTGAAAATGCCAAGCCAGCGCCCGATCTATTCCTGTTTGCCGCCGATAAAATGCAGGTGCAGACCAAAGACTGTGTCGTTGTCGAAGACAGTGTGGCCGGGGTGCAAGCCGGTTTGGCCGCCGGTATGCATGTTATTGGCTTTACCGGGTCGCATCATGCCCCGGCGGCCCATGCGAAAGTGTTGAAATCGGCCGGGGCGCATCGTATATTTTCTGATCTTATCCACATTGCTGATTATCTGTCAGGTGAAAAAGGATTACAAAAAACGGGATAGCTATGCTATTTACAATAAAAAATTGTTGCAATGCGGGTTTATGCTGGTAAAGTCCTGATCCATTAACCTCATAATTTAAAATTGAAACTAAAAATAGGTAAGGAATAACAATGAGTGATATTGCTGATCGCGTTAAGAAAATCGTAGTTGAGCATCTTGGCGTAGAAGAAGACAAAGTCGTGGAAAGCGCAAGTTTTATCGATGATCTGGGCGCAGACAGTCTTGATACAGTTGAACTGGTCATGGCATTTGAAGAGGAATTCAGCGTTGAAATTCCTGATGATGCGGCTGAAAAAATCCAGACAGTTGGCGATGCTGTGAAGTTCATCGAGGAAAATTCAGGCGAATAATCGCCGGTTTTTTTAAATATTTGCTTTGCCATGCAAGCAATATCAAACGTATAATCTAAGCCCGCGTAAAAGCGGGCTTTTATATATATAAAGACAGTATGATCGTATAAATACGGGTTAAAAAAGGAGTATTGGTCTATGCGCCGTGTCGTTGTTACAGGTCTGGGAATGGTTTCACCGCTGGGTATGGGGGTTGATCATAACTGGAATTCCATTACCGCCGGAAAAAGCGGAATCAAGAAAATCGAACATTTTGATGTGTCTGATATTCCTTCCAGGGTTGCCGGGATCATTCCGCGCAGTGATTCAGAAAATCCGTCTGATGGTGCGTTTAATCCTGATTTATATTGGTCACCAAAAGAACAGCGTAAAGTGGATGTCTTTATCACATATGGTATGGCCGCCGCCGTTGAAGCGATTGAGGATTCCGGCTATGAGGCGCAAACAGAAGAACAGCAAAACCGTACCGGTGTGTTAATCGGGTCCGGGATTGGGGGGCTGGATGAAATATATAAAACATCCACCTTGATGAATGAACGCGGCCCGCGCCGGATTTCTCCGTTTTTCGTGCCTGCGGCCTTGATTAACCTGACATCCGGGCATGTGTCTATCCGTTATGGCTATCGCGGGCCAAATCATTCGGTTGTTACGGCCTGTGCCACCGGAACGCATGCCATTGGCGATGCGGCCCGTCTGATTGCCCTGGATGACGCTGATGTGATGATTGCGGGCGGCGCTGAAGGTGCGGTTTGCCGTATTGGTGTGGCTGGATTTGCCGCGGCGCGCGCATTAACCACGGGCTATAATGATACACCCGAGCAGGCCTCGCGTCCGTGGGATCAGGGCCGTGACGGTTTCGTTATTGGTGAAGGTGCCGGTATTGTCGTTTTAGAGGAATATGAACACGCGAAAAAACGCGGAGCCAAGATTTACGGTGAAGTCATTGGTTACGGTTTGTCCGGTGACGCGCATCACATCACCAGCCCGGCCGAGGATGGCAATGGTGGCTACCGCGCCATGGAGGCGGCCTTAAAGCGCGCAAAGATTAATCCTGAAGACGTGGATTATATCAATGCGCATGGGACATCTACGCCTGTGGGTGATGGTATTGAATTTGGCGCGGTTAAACGCATGTTCGGTAATGCGCTGGATAAACTTTCGATGTCTTCGACCAAGTCCGCGATCGGGCATTTATTGGGCGCGGCTGGCGCGGTTGAGGCAATTTACTCGCTGAAGACAATGGAAACAGGTACGCTGCCGCCAACATTAAATCTGGACAACCCATCTGAGAATTGTCAGGGCATTGATTTGGTTCCGAAAGTTTCCAAAGATAAAAATGTTGATATTGCTCTGTCCAATTCCTTTGGTTTTGGCGGTACAAATGCGTCTTTGGTCTTCCGCAAGGTCTAGAATTTTATGCGCCTGATTTTGAGCTTTTTTGTGTATGGCCTGACAATCGCGGTGATTGTGGCTGTGGGCGCGGGTTATTGGGCCATGCAGGAATATAAAAAGCCGGGGCCTTTGCAACAGCAAACGGTTTTTACGGTTGAGCGCGGTCAGAGCGCGGGAACCATTGCACATAATCTGCATGCACAAAATATGATCAGTGATGCGTTTTTGTTTCGTGCCGGATTAAAATTTTTAGACGGCAATCGTTATCTGCAAGCCGGTGAATACAGGTTTGAGCCGGGCATGAGCATGCAAGAGATTGTCGCGGCCATGCAGGACGGGCAGACGGTACAATATCAGTTTACGATACCGGAATGTACAACCTCGTTTGAAGTCATGAATATTCTGAACGATATCGATATGCTGACGGGGGATCTGGACGCCCCCCCGCCGGAAGGGACGGTTTATCCCGATACCTATAATTATATTCGCGGTGAAAACCGCACCGATATCGTGCAGCGTATGCAGGGTATTATGAAGCAGACGCTGGCGCAAAGCTGGGCAGCCCGAAAAAACGATAATCCACATATTAAAACGCCGGAGGATGCGCTGATCTTGGCATCGATTGTTGAAAAAGAAGCCGGAGACCCGAAAGAACGTCCGCGTGTGGCCGGGCTGTTTCTTAACCGGCTTGAAAAAGGAATGCGGCTGCAATCGGATCCAACCGTTATTTACGGCATTGTCGATGGACGCCCGAAAACCGGTGGCATGGGGCCGCTGGGCCGCCGTATCTTAAGAAAAGATCTGGAGTTTGACTCGCCGTATAATACGTATATTTATACCGGCCTGCCGCCCGGCCCGATTTGTAACCCGGGCAAGGCTTCTATTCAGGCAGTTTTAGAGCCGGAAGACCATGATTATATCTATATGGTGGCTGACGGTACGGGCGGTCACGCCTTTGCCAAAACCCTGCGTGAGCACAATAACAATGTTGCCAAATGGCGTAAAATCCGTGCGGCGCAGTAGAGCATGACATATCCCGCCATTATAGAATTGCCATTTTCGCGTGAAAATGCGGTCTCTCCGCATGATAGTGATGAAGACAAATACCCCGAGAGCTTCCCGCGTTTCTTTATTGAACATTTCACCAAGGAAAAAGACAAGGTATTCGACCCGTTTATGGGACACGGCACCACTGCGTTTGTGGCGGAGGAACTGGGGCGCATTCCTTACGGCATTGAAGCCGACCCGGAGCGCCACGAATGGGCCGCCGGCCAGTGTGAGAATTGGCAAAACATGCGCTGCGGTGATGCCGGGGATATTGCGGATATGGGCTTTCCGAAAATGGATTTTTGTGTAACCTCGCCGCCCTTTATGGCGGTTAATCATGCATGGAATCCGCTATATTGCGGCAATAAAATTTATGCCGGATATGACCGGTATTTAAACCGTATGGCAGAAATTTTTGCGGCCGTAAAACCGGTCATGAAAAAGGGCGCGCATATAATTGTTCACGTGGATAATATTCAGGGGAAAACGGCCTACACGCCTTTGGTGCGTGATTTTTCAATCCTGATTTCCGAAAGTTTTAAACCGGCGGGGGATACCATCATTCAATGGCAAAATGCGCCAGAGGATTACCCCCTGACGCATGCCTTGATTTTTAAAAATTCTTAAACGGGCGGAATTTATTTCGCGCGCGAACTTTCCAGCATCCATGCAGCTTTTTCATGTGTGCTGATGCGTTCAACCATTAAATCAACCGTGGCTTCGTCATTGTCATTTTCTGCTGTTTTCAGTGCATTATACAACGTTTTAACAATGGCGCGGTTATCATCGGCCAAAATTTGCACCATGCTTTGTTCATCCGGTGTCTGGCCTGACGGGGTCAGTGTTGCGATTTTTGCCATTTCGTCATAATTATTCGGTGCAAATTCTCCCAATGTGCGGATACGCTCGGCTATTTCATCGGTGGCTGCCCAGATTTCATTATATTGTTCTTCAAATAATTCGTGCAGTGATTTGAAATGCGGTCCGGTCACGTTCCAGTGAAAACTGTGGGTTTTGAAATACAGGACGAATGTATCGGCCAATACGGCTTTCAGTGCGTTTGCAACATCTTTATTACTCATTTTGTCTCTCTCCTATCCATGTTGTAAGAATTTCGAATACCACCATTACAATTATGCCACTAACCGGAAAAGTCAAATAGTGGTTGGCCGGGCGGCGTGAATATGAGCGCTTATTTTTTATGATCACCGCGGCCGGAGCGCGAACTTTCGGAGCCGCCAGCGCTGTATGATCCGCCGCCGCTACCGCCCGCGCTGGAACCACCACCCAATCCCATGCCGGGCGCGTTAATTGATGGCTGGGCCGCCGGACGAATTTCCAGACCGTGGCGGCGTGCAAGATGCGGCGCAAATTCCAGGCTGGATGGGCTGGCGCTGCCAAGGATACAGCCCATTGAGTCTTCATCTTCCAGATCATCGCGGTGGGCCGGCTGGCCAATCACGCATTGTTTCATGAAATACTGGAACGCGGCCAAGGGGTGCGCGGGTTGCTCGGGCTTCATGATTTCATTGCGATAGGGGTCATCACTAAACATTAACGGAACCTGATAGGCCTGACCAATATGGCCGTCTTTTACCGAACCGATGTGAATGACGGTGTTTAAATCCAGATATTTATTATATTCCGGCTCAACGGGGATATTGAAATCCATGAAATCCATATCGGCAAATTCCAGCGTGAAAATACCGCTGGCGGTATCAAATACCACCCCGGCGATTTTGCGGGCGAAATTTTCGTTGGCAATTAAACCGGCTTCGCCTTGTTCTGTGAACAATAAATCAATGTTCATTCTTTATCTCGTTTCGTGCTATTGTATTGGCCTGTTTGTGTTCATACAACTATTCTACCAGAAATTATATAAGTTTTTCATGTGCGGTTTTACAGGGTTTATCAGCAAAAGTAATATTTCAGGCGTTCAGCAGAGCCGCAGCATCGCCGCGCGTATGCTGGAAACAATTGAACATCGCGGCCCTGATGCGGGGGAAATCTGGCAAGACCCGGACGTGCAGTGTGTTATGGGTCACCGGCGCCTGTCCATCATTGATTTAACCCCTGAAGGGGCGCAACCCATGGAAAGCGCATCGGGGCGTTATATCATTGCGTATAATGGCGAGGTCTATAATTTTCGTCAGCTGCGCCGTGATTGTGAAAACCGGGGCGTCAGTTTCCGTGGCCGCAGTGATACCGAGGTCATGCTGGCCGTGATAGAGACATATGGCCTGAACCAGGCCTTACAGAAATTCAACGGCATGTTTGCCTTTGCCCTTTGGGATCGCCGGGAACGCAGATTGCATCTGGCGCGTGACCGTATGGGCAAAAAACCGCTTTATATTGGCTGGGCCGGGAAAACACTGGTTTTTGCCTCAGAACTGAAATCTTTAGCGGCGCATCCTGATTTCAAGCGGGAATTGAATAAAGATGTGGCCGCGCTTTATCTGCGTTATTCCTGTGTTCCTGCGCCGCGCTGCATTTATCAAAATACATGGAGTCTTGCGGCAGGGCAGCGCCTGAGCATTGATCTGGAGCATTTGAGCCCGGGAGATGATCTGTCATGCGCGATGGAGGCATATTGGAACCATACCGAGGCCATGAATCAGGCGCAATTACGCAAAAATGAACAGGTGAGTGACGAAGAGGCCATTACCACGTTTGAAACTATTCTGGGCACTTGTGTTGAGGACCGTATGATATCGGATGTCCCGCTGGGGGCGTTTTTATCCGGCGGTATCGATAGCTCCGCGGTAACGGCATTGATGCAAAGTAAATCTATAAAACCGGTACAAACCTATTCGATTGGCTTTGAAGAAGCCGGGTTTGATGAATCGGTCTATGCCCGCAAGGTGGCTGATCATTTGGGGACGGATCATCATGAACTCATTTTACGCAGCGCAGATGCGCTGGAGGTTATCCCGAAATTATCGACTATCTATGATGAACCCTTTGCCGATATATCGGCGATACCTACCTATCTGGTCTGCCGGTTTGCCAGGTCGGATGTGACGGTCGCCCTGTCGGGTGATGGCGGGGATGAAATGCTGGGCGGGTATAACCGTCATGTTTTGGGGCCAAGGCTGTGGCGGAAAATGCGCGGCATGCCCAAATTTGCGCGGTCCATACTGGCCGGGCTTATTCGTTCTGTTCCACCGCAACAATGGAACAGGGCGCTTAAAAACTTGCCACAGGCCGGAACGCGCATTCATAAAATTGCCGATATTCTGAGCAAAGGATCAGAACGCGATATCTATATGACCTTACTAAGCACATGGAACCAGCCTTCGGATTTAATCGCGGGCGGGGCCAATGAACCGGTTATTCCCTTGACCGCCCCGAATAGCGGTGTTGATGAGCTGAGCTTTGCAGAAAAAATGATGTTTTGGGATGCGCTCTGTTATTTGCCTGATGATATTCTGGTGAAGGTCGACCGTGCATCAATGGCGGTGTCTTTAGAGGCCCGCGCCCCGCTTTTGGATAAACGTATTTACGATCATGTCTGGAGCCTGCCGGAACGGTTCAAAATCCGTGATGGCCAAGGCAAATGGTTGTTGCGTGAGGTTTTGGCGCGGCACGTGCCCCGTGATTTGTTTGAACGCCCGAAGCAGGGTTTTGCCATGCCTGTCGGTGATTGGTTGCGCGGCGATCTAAGAGAGTGGGCCGAGGTCTTGCTGGATGAAAAATCCATGCAGGCCGATGGGATATTCAACGCAAAAATGGTGAATAAAATCTGGGCCGATCATAAGGTGGGCCGCGGCAACCATGCCGAGCGTCTTTGGACTATTTTGATGTTTCAGGGCTGGAAAGAAAAGTGGATAGGGTAGGACATGACGCGCGGGCATTTGTTATATATATTTGATCATCTGGATTGGAAAAGCCGTATGCCGGTTGCACTGGCCGCGAAAAAGGCCGGATACAATGTAACGATTGGTATTGTTGGCGCTGATGAGGACGACCAGATTGACGGGCTGGATGGCTTTCAGGTTCTTGGTTTGCGTAAACCGGCCAATCAATTCGGTTTGTTAAGCGCATTTGTTTCTCTATGGGATATTCGCAAAACAATTCAACAATGCCGGCCCGATCTTATTCATACCGTGACATTAAAATATAGCTTTCTGGTGGGGCTTGCCTGTACCGGGCTAAGGCGGTACCGGGTTTTGTATACGATTGCGGGGCTGGGGTTCTTATTCCGCACCAGCGGGGCAAGATCAACATTAATTCGCTGGGCTTTGTCGCCCTTCCTAAAGCTGGTATTAAAAAACCGGCATGCCGATTTGATTTTTCAAAACCCGGATGACCGCGATTTATTGGTCAATATGGGATATGTGCGTCATAAGCAAACGCATCTGGTGATTAGTTCCGGTGTTGATCTGGATAAGTTTTCACCGGCCCCGGAGCCCGAGAACGCGGAGCCTATCGCCATGATGCCAACGCGGCTTGTTCATGAAAAAGGGGTTGCTGTATTTGTGGCGGCGGCGCGCAAATTGCACGCAAAAGGCATTAAAGCGCGCTATCAAATCGTGGGCGGGCTTACCACCCATAACCCGCGAGCGATTACGGAGGCTGAAATGAAGGCCTATACAGAGGATGGTGTCGTTGAATGGGTTGGCCCTGTTCAGGATATGCCGGCCATTTTATCCACGGCGGCCGTGATTGTGTATCCTTCATATTACGGGGAGGGCGTTCCGCGTGTCACCATTGAAGCCTGCGCCGCAGGACGGCCAGTCATAACAACCGATCATCCCGGTTGCCGTGAGGTGGTGCCAAATGGTGATAACGGGTATCTGGTTCCGGTTAAAGATGTCAGCGCCACTGCCGAGGCGATGGAGCGCCTGTTAACAGACCGTGATCTTCGCAAACAGATGGGCAAAGCCAGCCGGACCCTTGCCGAGATGGCCTTTGATATAAAATCTATCGTTGCGCAAACTGTCGGTTTATATGCCCATATTCTGCACAAGTAAGGCTGCCGATTAATCCATGTCAATGACTTGTTCAACCGCAAAGCGTCCATCAGTCACGGTCACGCGGATGGTATGGCCTTGATAGGCAATGTCTGGGCCGTTGTTTTTAAATTCATCCTGTATATCTTGCGGGATGGGCATAACGACGATGGCGTGGGTTTTATCGTTTTCATTGATTTGAAAATCCGGGGCGGCGGGCAAGGCGAATTCGCCGATTTCGATAAAGACATCTGTGCGGTCAAAGCCGCGCTTGTTAAAAACATTGGCGACAACTCTGTCTTGTGTGATTGTCACATTTTCAATTTTTAGACGCGGAGTTTCCGCGCTGCTTGGTATTTTTTCGTGGGCATATTTGATTACGGGCAGGTGTTTGGAATCTGCGCCATTCCCGGCATCAATATCCAATGTTAATGGAATGCTGACAGGCAGGCAGATATCACGGCAAACCATGGTTTCCAGTATAAAATCCATGTGAACTGGCTGGCCGGGGTTATTCAGTTGAATATCCAGCGGGTAAGCGACATCCCCATCATATCCGAATGTGGTGAGATCCAGCTCTTTAAAACGTTTTGGCGGCGGGAATGATAATGACAGGCTCGCGATATTGTCTGATTTTTCTTCCCACAGAATTTTTGGCGGTAAGCCGGCTTCACCCGGGCTGCGCCAATAGCTGTGCCAGTCAGGGGCCAGGCGTGTTTGCAAAACGGCTTGAACCGCGCTCTGGTCAGGGCCGATTGTTTCATGCGCGCTCAGAATGCGGGCTTGCATTTCTGCTGTCGAACCCCACGCACTCTGCGCGGCCAATGCGCCCGTTGCTTGATGGCTGATTAGAAATATTGCGGCGAAGAGTATAATTTTTTTCATGTTCAATCCATTTTACTATAAAATGCCGATGAGCTGTTAACAAACAAGTTAGTGATACCAATGGCGCAGGACAAGAGCAAAGTTCATCATAAAGACAAAAGTGAAGGCTATCTTGCCGGTAAATTATTATTGGCGATGCCGGGCATGGGTGATCCGCGTTTTCACAAATCGGTTATCTATATTTGCGCGCATGATGCTGAGGGTGCGATGGGGCTTGTGATTAATCATCCTTTGGAACACGTGGCGTTTGAAGAATTGCTGGAACAGTTAAAAATCACGGCTGATAATAATCTGGATCTTGCGGCGATTGATATAACGGTTATGCGCGGCGGACCGGTGGAAGGCGCGCGCGGATTTTTATTGCATTCGAATGATTTCAGTAAAACCGACACCGTTAAGGTTGATGGTGATATCTATATTACCGGTACGCTGGATGCTTTAAAAGATGTCGCGAGCGGTAAGGGGCCGAAGCAGCGGTTGTTTATTTTGGGATATGCCGGATGGACTGCGGGTCAATTGGATCAAGAGTTACAGGAAAACGCCTGGTTAACCGTTGAGGGTGATCCGGAGCTTATTTTTCAAACGCTTCCTGAAGAAAAATGGGAACGCGCTGTTAAAAAACTGGGTATTGACCCATCCATGCTTTCTGCCGCGGGCGGCAGCGCCTAATACATTTCATAAGGGCGGTCGGATTCGTTAAGCTGTTTAGCGGCATGTTTTATGCCGGGCTTTTCCATCCGCAAGCATATATTCGCCCCGAGGCCGAATACAAGCATACCCAGGCCGGGCACCGAAGAAACCATTGTGAAAATTTTTTGAAAGTTGTCTTTATTTTCATAATAATTTTTGATGTCGGCCCGGCGTTTCACTCTGGCTTGTGCGACTTTTTTATCGGCGCAGGCCTGAATTTCCGGTGCGGATAGATTCACCATATTGTCGCTGCCGGGGGATTTTTTATTATAATTTTCCTGCAGGCAAATTGCGGTGGCCTGTTTGTTGTTCAGCGCATCCGGTATGGGATGACCGCCGGATGACGAATTAAACATGCCGGTTATAACAACCGGACCAAACAAGGCCATGAACGCACCGGCGCCAATAAAGCCGCGGCTTTCTTTATAGTTATTAACATCTTTAAAGCTCATCCGCGTGGTCGTATCATCGCTCGAAACGGTGAACATTTTGTTCTTGCTATCTTTTGTAACGTTGGGCATGAGCTATCCTTGAAAAGTAATGACCTTAACAAAAAACCAGTGTTATAGACCCGGTGATATATCGTTTTTATGGGTGTATTTCATTTTTTCAATACCCGGTTTTTTCTTGCGCATCCGGTAATTGGAAACGCTAGCCGCGCCGAAAACGCTCAGGCTGGCCGCGGCCAAAATACCGGATAGAGCCAGCACCTGTGAATTCATATTTTCATGGTTACGCTTATGAGTTTCTATCGCGGCGTCTGATTGTGCGAGTTTTTCGTTCACGCAGGCATCGATGTCTTCGGCTGAAAGATTGATATGAAATCCGTCTTCGCCCAGCGTGGCTTGCTTAAAGCTATCACGCAGGCAACTCTCTGTCGCGCTTACGGTGTCCAGCGCTTTGGGCATAAAATCTTCATAATTATTATGGTGCTCGATAATCGGCGCTAAAGGCAATAACGCAGCAAATATTAAACTGAACATTTGGGCGCGCTTCATGTGGTCATATTTTGCCACGTCTTCGGCTGTAATCTCACTCATTTGTGATACTCCCTGATTTTTGTATTATGGTTATTGCATATGACAATTAGCAATGCAAGGTAAATTTTTTCGGAAAATCTAGCGGTGATGTAATGCGGGGGTTTCTTGAAAATGTTCCTGCGTCAGGCCGAATAACACGTGGTCTTGCCATCGCCCATTAATTTTCAAGTAGTGTTTTGCGAAGCCTTCCTCGACAAAGCCGTTCCGCAGAAGCAGGGCCTTGCTGCGTTCATTATCCGGGATACAGGCCGCATTCAGGCGGTGTAGTTTTAGGTCATGAAAACAATAATCAATGATGCGTAATAAGGCTTCGCTCATAAAGCCCTGTCCTTCCACGCTGTGGCAAACCCAATAGCCGAGTGAGGCAAACTGCGCCGCGCCGTGGCAGATATTGTTTATATTCACACCGCCAATTAATTGGTCATCAGTTTGGCGAACCATCAAAAATGATTGCGCGCGGTTTTGTTCCCAATCGCGAATTTGGCGGGCCAGGCGGCGTTTAAAGAAATTGCCGGACAGCGCATCGGGGGCCCAAAGTGGTTCATAGGGTTTCAGGCGGCGCTGGTTTGTGCCGCGCACATCGGCCCATTGTCCCCAATCAAGGGCCTTGGGGGGGCGTAAAATCATGCGCTGGGTTTGTAATTCTATGTCCGGTAATGCGGCGTTATCTGTTTTAAACATGTGTAACAACCCCCTGTGTTTTTATAGCCGCCAGCCCGTTAAGCGGCCATTTCCTGCGCAAGGCGTGATTGTATGGTCTCGAATGTTTCGAGCTTGCCCAAGGGCCCAAGCGCGGCCAGACTTGGCGCACTGGCAAAAATTTTACGGGCGACATTGCGGATTTGGTCTTTGTTGAGCGCCTCAATCTTGTCCGTCAAGGCGTTAACATCAAGGACTGTATCGCGGAATATCAGAAATTTGGCTTGCTGGTCGGCGCGGCTCATCATTGATTCACGGCCCATAATCAAGCCTGATTTCATCTGTGTTTTGGCGCGGCTGACTTCTTCATCTGTAATATCATCACAGATTTTACCCACCTCATCACAAATAACCGGAATAAGTTCCGGCAAATCATCCGGCCCGGTGCCGGCGTATATTCCCAATTGTCCGTCGTCGCAATAGGCGCTGTGGAAAGAAAAGACAGAATAAACAAGGCCGCGTTTTTCCCGGACTTCCTGAAACAGCCGGGACGACATGCCGCCGCCAAAGATTGAGGAAAGCGCCTGCGCGGCGTAATAATCATCGTCCAGACGGGATAGGCCCTGAAAACCAAGAATGATATGGCTTTGTTCCAAGTCTTTATCGGCGCGGTATTGGCCGCTTTGGTAATTGGCGGCTTTGGTTTTGGATTTATTTCCCGCTTTTAATCCGCCAAGCAGGTCTTGTGCCATGGCAACAAAGGCATCATGGTCCACCGCGCCGGATGCGGAAAGCACCATATTGGCGGGGGTGTATAAATCATCAACATAGCGCATCAGCGTGCCGCGCTGCATGGCGGCAATAATATCGGCCTTGCCCAAAATGGGGGCGCCCAATGCCTGCCCCGGATAGGCCGTTTCATAGTAATGATCGAAAATCACATCATCGGGCGTATCGTTGCACATGCCGATTTCCTGTAAAATGACATGGCGTTCGCGTTCAATTTCTTCTTCCGGCATTGTTGAATTCAACATCATATCGGCCAGAACATTCAGGGCCAAAGACACATCATTGGCCAGCATATGCATGTGATAGCTGGTGACTTCGCGGCTGGTATAGGCGTTCATGGCCCCGCCTGCGTTTTCGATTTGTTGGGCAATATCCAGCGCGGTGCGGGTTTTGGTGCCTTTGAACAACATGTGTTCCACCATATGGGCGGCGCCGTTATAGGCCATATCTTCATGGCGCGTTCCCACGCCCACCCATACGCCAAGTGCCACGGACCCGACGGATGGCACGTGATCGGTAATCACGCGCAACCCGTTGCTTAATGTTGTCATTTGAATGCAATCGCTCATGGTAGGGTTTTAGTCCAATCCGGGGTGTTTGGCAAGAGCCTCCGCATCGGGCAGCCCTTCAGTTTGTTTTGCGGCAATATGAGTTTTGTAACGAATAAGCATTTGTTTTAATTGCGATTTTATCAGTTTGTTTTCTGCCATTTGCTTATAGGCATTCAGGAAGCCTTTATTGTGCAAAAGCAGGGTTTTAACCAAATCCTGATAGGCTTTATCGCCGCCATATTTATAGGCGTTCATGGATGAGCGCGCCTTGCCTTCCGGTGTTTTGGGGCCGGTTGCCCGCGTCCAAGGTTTGTTGTTGCGGCATCGCTCCGCCTGGGCTTTGCGCCGTTCCTCCGTCCATCCTTTTGTTTTTGCATTCATATGCTGTCATATCCTTTCTTGTTATATATAGACAAAAAAGGGTAATTATAGGATAAAATTCCTATAAATGCAAATGGGGCTTGTCAGGGCTGGCATCGGCAGAGGGGGCCAAAACAAAGCGTTTGGCCGCGCCAGGCCGCGTCAGTTTTTGACCCGGCTATTGGCCTTAACGTATTCTTCCACTTTTTGCAGATTATTCGGTAAGGGGGTCAGGTATTCCGCGCGGTCCAGCAGATCCGCCATGCGTTCAGGCAATTCAGGGCGGCGGCCAATGGCTTTTTCAACGGCGTCCGGGAATTTTGCCGGATGCGCGCAGGCCAGATTGATTATCGGAACGGACGGGTCGTCCTTGGTGGAGAGTGCGCCATGCAGGCCGACGGCCGTATGCGGGTCAATGATGATGCCGGTTTCGTCATAGGTCTGGCGCATGATTTTTAAGGTCTGTTCATCATCACAGCGATGGGCGCTGAATTCTGCGCGCGCTTTTTTCATGTGTGCCTCGTCCATTTTATAGCGGCCATTCTTTTTGAAATCGTCCATAACACCCGTTAAGGTATGCGGGTCACGCCCCATCAGGTCGAACAAATAGCGTTCGAAGTTGCTGGAAATCTGGATATCCATAGACGGGCTATAGGACGGGGCAACGTGATCCAGTTTCATTTCACCGGTTTCAAAGAACCGGGTCAGAATATCGTTGCGGTTGGTAGACACAATCAGGCGTTTGATCGGCACACCCATTTGGCGGGCAACATAGGCGGCGAATATATTGCCGAAATTGCCGGTTGGTACGCTAAACGAGACTTCGCGAGCAGGCCCGCCCAAGGCAACAGAGGCGGTGACGTAATAGACAATTTGCGCCATAATACGGGCCCAGTTGATGGAATTAATTGCCGACAGGTTCATATCGGCGCGGAAGGCACTGTCGCCGAACATGGCTTTGACCAGGTTTTGACAATCATCGAATGTGCCTTCAATGGCAAGGTTGTAAACATTGTCTGCCTTGACGGTGGTCATCTGGCGGCGCTGTACCTCGGAAACGCGGCCTTTGGGATGCAGAATAAAGATATCGACATTGCTGCAATGGCGGCATGCCTCAATCGCGGCCGATCCTGTATCGCCAGAGGTCGCCCCGACTATGGTGACGCGCTCCCCGCGTTTTTGCAGGACATGGTCAAACAAACGTCCCAATAGCTGTAAGGCGACATCTTTAAAGGCCAGTGTCGGGCCGTGGAAATGGTCCATTTGCCAAATCGTCGGCGAGAGTTGACGCAGCGGCGTTACGCTGGCGTGATCAAAAACGTGGCTTTCATAGGTTTCGGCCAGAATGCGGCGAAAATCGGCATGATTGATACAATCACCAATGAAGGGCAACATGACCTGCATGGCCACATCGGCGTAGGGAATGCCCGCCATACGTTCCAATGTTTTATATTCCAGCGTCGGCCAGCTTTCCGGGACATAAAGGCCGCCATCCGGGGCCATCCCTGCCAGAAGAACGTCCTCAAAACTTTTGGGGCTGGTGCCTTCGACCTTGCTTTTGGACGTGCCGTGCCCGCGTGTGGAAATAAATCTGCTCATATTATCCTACCCGTTGTTTGTCTGATTTTTACGTCAGTGTTACGCGCTCCGCAAGTGGTTTAATGCAAATATCGTCTGCGCAGGTGCTTTTCCAGATATTCCGGGCGCAGGGTCTTGCCGGTGGCTTCTTTTAAAAGATCCTGGGTATGCAAAAGGCGCCCTTTGGCATAGATATTATTATACAGCCAGCTTTTGATCTCTTCGAAATCGCCCTCTGTTATTTTTTCATGAATACGGGGTATATCGCGGCGCAGGGCTTCGTAGAATTGCGCGGCCATCATATGCCCCACCGCATAGGAGGGGAAATAGCCGAATTTCCCAACAAACCAGTGCACATCCTGCAGGCACCCTTCGGTATGGGAGCTTGGCGTAATGCCCAGTAAATCATGCATGCCTTCCACCCAGGCTTCGGGCAGTTTATCAATGCTCAGGCTGCCATCGATTAAATCGCGTTCCAGCCGGAAACGCAGTAAAACATGATAGAAATAGGAAACTTCATCAGCCTTCTTGCGGTCAATACCCGGTTTAACGCGGGTTTTCAGGCGGAACAGGTTTTCCGGCGCCAAGGCAGGGGAATGGATGCCATGAAACAACCCTTCCAGCCGCGGGGAAATAAATTCAAAAAATTCCTGTTTGCGGCCAATAATCATCTCAACCAGCAGGGCTTGCGATTCATGCACGGCGGCGCCCATATCCATGGCGACAGGCTGGTAACGCCAAGTTTTGCGCGGCAGACCCTGAATATACAGGCCGTGTCCGCCTTCATGCAACGCCGATTTCATCGAATCCAGAAAGTTGCTTTCATCGACATTGTAAATCACCAGCCGCGTGTCATCGACGGTTCCGCCCTCAACCGGGTTGTGCCCGGTTTCATATAGCCCGCCCCGTTCAAAATCAAAGCCCAGAACCTCCAGCAAGGACCGGTTCAGCCACATCTGCGCTTCGGCTTCGAATTCCAGCCCCTCTTCAAAGGCAATGGGCGGGGCCTCGGCATTTTGTTTTTCAATGATTTCCGGCATTAATGATTTTAAGGTCTGTTCATGGGACCCAAACAGATTTTCGATATCGAACACCTTCATCTCTGGCATATATTCCTGCATCAGCATTTCATACTGGCTGTCGATATTATTGGCCTTACAGCGGGAATCGGCAATGCGGCGGTGTAAATCAATTTGTTCCTGCAAGAACCCTTTGGCCTGATCCCAGTCCCCCGATTTCATGATCGCGCGGTGACGCCTTCGCCCCTCATATGATAAATTGGCCTTGCGTTCCATTAATTCAGGATCAACATGGCAATACATCAAATACATAGAGCGCATTTCACGCAAATTGGCACTGTCCCATTCATCCCAGCTTCCGGGATTGGCGTATTCATGCTCCTGCGCCTTTTCCAGCAATTTATGAACCTGGCCGGAAATAAGGTCTTCATGCATTCTGCGGTATAGAAACGAGATCTGGCCCAAACGGCTTTTATACGCCCCTTCCGGCATAGCGGTCAGAAAGTCCCGCCCCAAAACTTCTATAATGGCATTCATCCGGCCAATATCACGGTATTCGGCCTTTAGTTTGGTATAGGATTCGCAATCATGTTTTTGGTCCTGTTTTGGGACCGGCGCCTCGAAATGGGGGGTTGAACGCGGCAAGGTCTGGGGACAATCGGTCCGCTTTTTAAGGCCCAGCAAGTCGGTAATCTTATTCAGAAAGAGCTTCATTTCGATCAGTTATATTCTACTCGTTATGTTACACGGCGTTGCCTGCCCCCCGGCGCAAAAAGGGGGTGATGGTGTTAGTATAGGCGCCGGGCCGTTTTAACCGTAGCGGGTAAATCATGCCAGACAAGGCAACTATAATATTAGAATACGCGCATTAGCTGCGGCGGACAAGCTCCACAAACTTTTTATGCATGGGGGATGGAAAATTCATGGTGAGTTCTGGATGAAATGTGGTGGCCATATATTTGGCTTTATCGCCTTTGCCCTGAACCCAGACGGGGGCCCCTTCATGACGGGCCAGAATTTCGGTGTCGCCGGTTTCTTGAATGACGGGCGCGCGAATGAATGAAACGGGGTACCCGTCAATATCGCTTTGCGCGCTTTCAACCTGCGTGCCGTAGCCATTGCGAAGAACTGTAATGGGCAGCAGGCCAAATGATTTTTGCGTTTCGCTTTGGCCGCCTGTTTGATCACGCGATGACAGGTTGTTGTTCACCAAAACCGTTTCTGCCATTAAAATCGTGCCGGCGCATATGCCCCAGACCGGTTTTCTGGCGAAATTATCAGCCAGCGAATCCCACAAACGGAAGGTTTCAATCAGCTTTAGCATGGTTGTGCTTTCACCGCCTGGCAAGATGAACCCATCGACATCTTCAAAGCGTGCAGGGGTTTTAACGGACAGAAACTCTGCCCCGCATGCCTCAATATGCGGGCGGTGTATCTCTACGGCGCCTTGCAGCGCAAAACAACCAATTCGCGGTGTGTGTTTGACCATGTCTATGGGGATAATGGATTATGGCGCGGTGGGCAAGTGCTATTATTAACAAGTGCTATTCTCCAACTCGGGCGATTATTAAGGGGTCCAGTAAATGACACTACATGAACAAGGCCATATTGGCCGGATCATGGATATGGGTGATGCCGCGTTCATCGGTGATATTGAGCGTCAGGGATACGCATTGCTTGCCTGATTTTACAGCCCTGAAATCAACGCTGTCGCCAAAAACGGCTTTTAAATCATCCAACAGCGCAAACATATCATCAATGGCGTCTTCTTCGGGGACCGTGATCGTAAAGGCCGTTTGGTCCATTGTGATTTTCGCCTTTGCGCTTTGGCGGGTTGCCAGCCGTTTAATACCCGCCTCCCATTGTTCTTTTAGTGTGTTTTGCATGAAAACTCTCTTCCTTTTTCCTTTCTTTGTTTCTTTTGTTTTTATTTAAAACGTGTGTGATAGAAAAAATTTAAAACTGTGATCGGGGGCGGAATCTGATATGCCTACGCGGTATCCGGTTTCATATTTCATGGTCTCACTGATTTTCCCTTTAAAAACAGGGCCGAATGTGTGGGATTGGTCGCTGTATTCACTATCATCGGAAAAATTACCGAAATCATGAAAACTTTCCAGCCCGAAACGGTGACCCTGTATGATGGGGCGCGTGACCTGCAGGCGGGGTTCCCCGCCTATGCCGTCTTCGGCATCGGCGCCGACTTCGTGGGAGAAAATCTGATTCACCCGGACTTCATAAACGTCCAAAGATGCCAAAGCATACAAGCCAAATTCCAGCGCATTGGGTTTTTTGTCGCCGTCTTTGTGACTGTAGGCGGCGCGCAGGCCAAAATCAAATCCGTAATCGTCTTTGTTCATCAGGTAAAACCGGTTTTCGACCTTTATGGCGTCATGTTCCAGATTGTCGCCTTTACGGCGATCTTGCGAGATAACAATACGCCCGGCGTAATAATCGGTAAAGCCGTGATCAATTTGGACGCGACTGCGAAAACGTTCGTCTTGTGATGATGAATTTTCGGCGTCGCTATAGCCGATGCGCGCCTCCAGCGATGTTTTGCCTTTGCTGACGCTGGCGGAGCCAACCGAGCCGGTTGTCGATGCACCCGCGGGCAGGCTGATTATCATGAATGCAATCAAGACAAGGGCAAGGGAACAGATAGGGGAAAGAGTAAGGCTGGCAGAGTGATTTTTTGTTTCAAAAAACATGGCGGTCTATCCTTTGTGTTGAAAGAAGTTTTCAAATAAAAATTCAATTTCGTCGGGTTGGAATTCCTTAACCTGGTCCAAATGCGGATTAAGCACCAAAGCCCGTTCCGCGCCAAAGGTTAATAACATATCTTCACCACTCAGCGGGGCAATATACAGTTTTTCCTTTCCGGCCCATTCTTTTAAGCGTTCCTGACTATCGAAGAAATAGATCACCTCCTGCCCGTCCTCATCAAACACCAGCGGGCTTAGCTCTGCTTCGTCATCATGCATGTCCGGGGCTTCATCGACCGGTAGATAAAATTCGGTGTCCAAAAACTGCAGATAAAGGTCAAGATAGGCTTTGTTTTCCTGATCTGAATTTTTCTGTGTTGCCCGCGCCTTTTCCAGCGCCTGATCAAATTTGGTCACGGTCTTGCCTTATGATTTACCAGCCGCGATTGGCCATGAGCATCGGTTCGTCAATCTCGGAAATCTCGGTGCCGCGCATTGCCACGCCTTCCAGCTCTTTTGAGGCTTCCAGCACCATCGCCGGGTCATCGTAATGGGCGGTGGCTTTTACAATGGCACGCGCAAATTTTTCGGGATTATCCGATTTAAAAATACCGGAGCCAACAAACACACTTTCCGCGCCGAGTTGCATGCACAGCGCGGCATCGGCTGGTGTGGCTATGCCGCCTGCCGCAAAATTCGGCACAGGCAGTTTACCCAGTTCGCGCACCATTTTCAGCAGTTCGAACGGGGCGCCCATATCACGGGCTTCGGTCATTAGTTCTGATTCATCCATGTTCACGACCTTGCGGATTTGCGCGTTGATCATGCGCATGTGACGGACGGCCTCGACAATGTTGCCGGTGCCCGGTTCGCCTTTTGTGCGCATCAGGGCGGCCCCTTCACCGATGCGGCGCAGGGCTTCGCCTAAATTTTTGGCACCACAGACAAACGGCACTTTAAAGTCATGTTTATTAATGTGGTATTCTTCATCTGCAGGGGTCAAAACTTCGGATTCATCAATGTAATCAACGCCTATTTGTTGCAATAGCTGGGCCTCGGCAAAATGGCCGATACGGCATTTCGCCATAACAGGGATGGATGAAACCTTCATAATCTCTTCGATCAATTCAGGGGGGCTCATACGGGCCACGCCGCCGGCCTTTCGAATATCCGATGGCACGCGCTCCAGCGCCATAACGGCAACCGCACCGGCCTGCTCGGCGACTTTGGCTTGTTCCGCGGTTACGACGTCCATAATCACACCGCCTTTTAACATTTCTGCCAGGCCGGTTTTGATATTGATGACCTTATTTGAATCTTGATCTCGTCCCATGGATATAAAACTTTCTTTATTCACTGGTTTTTGTTTGCGATATATATACATAGTTATATTGGAAAAACAATATATATGGCCGACTTTACGGCTATTTTTCATGTTGCACCGCTTCTTGGAGAGTCCATGCACGCTAAATTAGAATATTTTTTAAAATCCAGGGGTTTTTTGGCCGTTGAATTTTTATGTCTGTGTATCTTAACGCCCGGATATATTATCGTCACCGCGTCCGCGCCGTATATGTTTGCCTTCCTTTGGGCGGCGACACTTTACGGTTATGTCATTTTACGGCTGGTTTATCATGATCATTTGAAAGATATCTGGAAATGGAAATCGGTGCGCTGGAGTACGATGCGGCCGGTTTTGGCGCGCTGGGTTCTGGCCTGTATCGGGATGACGGTGTTTTTATATTTCTATGATGCGGACCGCATATTGGCCATGGTGATGGATCGCGGCGGTTTTGTGATTATCTTGTTGTTCTTATATCCCATTGTTTCGGCCTTGCCGCAGGAATTTATCTTTTGTTCGTTTTTCTTTGAACGGTATAAACCGTTTTTTGGGGAGGGATATGTCATGGTGGCGGCCAGTGCCATCACCTTTGCCTATGCGCATTGCCTGTATTTGAATCCGGTTGCGCCGACTTTAAGTTTATTGGGCGGTATTATTTTTGCCTTAACGTATTTAAAGACAAAATCACTGGCCATGGTGACAATAGAACACGGCCTATATGGTGACTTTTTGTTCTTTATCGGTCTGGGGTGGTATTTCTATGGCGGAAGCGTGGTCGCGCAGGGGTAGCAATCAGGCGTGATGAAAATAAGCGTAAATCAGGGGAATCCAGATTAAAGAGGTCGTGAGCGTCCCCTTTACTGTTTGATACCCAACCCAGGCCCAAAACATGTGCTTTCCGGGTTTCTTAAAATTTTTCAGCTTCTCAAAAATCATAGCATCTTCACGGTTGTTTTATTCTTTATAACCATAGCGGATATCTGATTTCAATGAAATTGATGTCGGTCAAGTTCAATAATGCATAAATCGGTCAGCATGAACTTGTTTTTTATGAAGGTATTTTATTTTTGGTCTGATTATGATGAACAACCAATCCGCAGATAATTTGATGCAGCGTTATGTTGAGATTTGTAACAGCGCCCTGGATCATAACAAAGACCGTTTCCCCTTTAAGCAGATATTGGGAACGGCCAAAACCTGCAGCGCGAACCGCCTGGTTGAGGTCTTGATTGAAGGCGCCGCCCGGAACGAAGACAGCCATGTTTTGAGCATTGAGAATGGGAAGCTGGTATGCCGCGCGCATAGCGCGTGCGGCAATTGTCAATGCGATGGAAAATGGGTGATCGGCAAAGCGTATTTACAAAATGTTCTGGCGCGGCCTGATTCGTATATTGAAAACCCTGCCAGATTAAACTGGGAATGGTTGTTGCCTTCAGCGTAACAGCAAGCCCTGACCGCCATTCCTACGCAAGGCCCGGTTTATCGCGTTTATAGCGCCCTGTTATGATTGATTATTCTATTGGTTGCTTTTTGTGCCCGAGCGCCTAAAATTAACAAAAAAATAGATCAGGGACACATTGTGAAATCTTTTATTCTTCAGAATATATCGGCGGTGACCATGCGCGCAGACAGTGCCGCGCCCTATGGCCTGATGCATGATGCTGCCCTGGTTGTAAAAGACGGTATGATTGAATGGATCGGCGATTCATCGGACCTGCCCGCCATATACCATGACTATCCGCAACATGATTTACAAGGCCGGCTGGTTAGTCCCGCCCTGATTGATTGCCACACCCATATCGTGCATGGCGGTAACCGCGCGGTGGAATTTGAAATGCGCCTTAATGGTGCCAGTTACGAAGATATTGCGCGTGCGGGCGGCGGGATTGTATCAACCGTTCGCGATACACGCGCCGCCAGTGAGGATGACTTACTGCAACAAGCCTTGCCCCGTTTGGACGCCTTTCTAGCGGAAGGCACCGGGACGATAGAGATTAAATCCGGTTATGGCCTTAGCATAGAAGATGAGCTGAAAATGCTCCGCGTTGCCCGTAAATTAGGGCTGCTTAGACCTATCCGGGTCATAACAACCTATTTGGGGGCCCATGCCTTGCCTGAGGAATATAAGGGCCGCGCAGATGATTATATCGACCAGATTTGCCTGCCTGCCCTGGAACAAGGGTATCAGGAGGGGCTGATAGACGCGGTGGATGCGTTTTGTGAAAATATAGCCTTTACCGCCGATCAGGTGGCGCGGGTTTTTGATAAGGCCCGTGATCTGGGCTTGCCAGTGAAAATCCATGCCGAGCAGTTGTCAAACCAGAACGGGGCGGCCATGGCGGCGGGCCGTTATAGCGCCCTGTCTGCCGATCATCTGGAATATCTGGATGATCAGGGCATCACCGCCATGAAACGGGGCGGCACAGTCGCGGTGATTTTGCCGGGGGCGTTTTATACCTTGCGCGAAAGCCAAAAACCGCCGATTGAAGGTTTGCGTCAGGCCGGTGTGCCAATGGCACTGGCCAGTGATTGCAACCCCGGCAGTTCCCCCATGACATCATTATTGCTGGCGATGAATATGGCCACCACGTTGTTTCGTCTGACCCCGGAGGAGGCCTTGGCCGGTGTGACCCGCAACGGGGCCAAGGCACTGGGCATTGATGATCAGGTTGGAACGCTGGATATAGGCAAACGCGCGGAACTGGCCGTCTGGAATTGTGATCACCCTGCGGAATTATCGTATCGCATTGGTTTTAATCCATTGCATCAGCGCATCATCGGAGAATGGGTATGACTATGAAGACCAATCAGAATATGATCATCAGTCCCGGGCACGTGACGTTATCAGATTTGGAAAATATTTACCGGTCCGGGCTTGCCGTTCGAATTGACCCGTCTTTTCAGGCGGTGATTGAAGACAATGCCGCCCGCGTACAACAGGCCGCCATGGCAGAGACTGCGATTTACGGGATCAATACCGGCTTTGGCAAGCTGGCCCATATCAAAATTCCCAAAGACGATACGGCAACCCTGCAGCGGAATTTGATTCTCTCACATTGTTGTGGGGTCGGGGCGCCGCTGGAGGATTCGATTGTACGCCTGGTGATTGTATTGAAGATGTTGTCATTGGGCCGCGGGGCATCGGGCGTGCGGTGGGAGCTGCTGGAGCTGTTGCAATCCATGCTGGAGAAAGGGGTTATGCCGGTTATACCGGAAAAAGGGTCTGTTGGGGCATCGGGTGATTTGGCGCCGCTGGCACATCTGGCCGCCGTGATGATTGGTGAGGGCGAGGCCGTGTATAAAGCAAAACGCATGCGCGGTGGGGATGCATTGAAACAGGCGGGCTTGCGCCCCGTTGTTCTGGGCGCGAAAGAAGGACTGGCCATGATTAATGGCACGCAGGTTTCAACGGCTTTGGCGCTGGCCGGGCTGTTTCGGGCCTGGAATTCCATGCAAAGCGCACTGGTTACGGGGGCGTTGTCGACGGATGCGGCGATGGGGTCTTCTGCGCCGTTTCATCCTGAAATTCACAGCCTGCGCGGGCAGTTGGGGCAGATTGAGGCGGCGGCCGCTTTGCGGACCTTAATCGACGGCTCTGATATCCGCAATTCGCATCTGGATGATGATACCCGCGTGCAGGACCCGTATTGTATACGGTGTCAGCCTCAGGTGATGGGCGCGGTCATTGATATGCTGCGTCAGGCCGGAACCACATTACAGCGCGAGGCCAATGCGGTCACGGATAACCCGCTGATTCTGTCTGATGGATCAATTGTATCCGGCGGTAATTTTCATGCCGAACCGGTGGCCTTTGCCGCCGATATGATTGCGCTGGCGCTGGCGGAAACCGGATCAATCGCCCAGCGCCGCATTGCGTTGATGGTAGATCCGGCATTGAATTATGGATTGCCGGCCTTTTTATCACCGGAACCCGGGCTGCATTCGGGCTTGATGATCGCGGAGGTGAGCTCCGCGGCATTGATGAGTGAGAATAAGCAAAAGGCGGCTCCGGCCTCGATTGATTCTATTCCAACCTCGGCCAATCAGGAAGATCATGTCTCTATGGCTACGCATGCCGCGCGCCGTTTATTGGATATGGCGGATAATTTGGATATGATTATCGGGATTGAGGCGATAACTGCCACGCAGGGCATTGATTTTCGTGCGCCGTTAAAAACCAGTGCAACTCTGCAAGGGGCCATTGATATTTTGCGCGGTGCGGTGCCGGCCATTGCCGAAGATCGCTATCTTGCGCCTGATCTGGAATCGGCGGCGGCGCTGGTGCGTTCTGGAACGTTAAAAAATGCCGCCGGTGAGGGCGTTTTGCCGGTGCTGTCCGATTCATAAAGATATAACATCAAAGGGAGAATAATGATGGGATCAACAAGTCAGTCAAAGATGCGGCATAACAGCCGCGAAATTCGGGCGCCGCGCGGAAATCAGCTCAGCGCCAAATCATGGCTCAGCGAGGCGCCGCTGCGGATGTTGATGAATAATCTGGACCCCGATGTGGCCGAAAATCCGCATGAGTTGGTGGTGTATGGCGGTATTGGCCGGGCAGCGCGGACATGGGCGGATTTTGACCAAATCGTAGAGGAGTTGAAAAATCTGGATGCAGACCAGACCTTGCTTGTGCAATCGGGGAAACCTGTTGGGGTTTTTCAAACGCATGCAGATGCGCCGCGCGTTTTGATCGCCAATTCCAATCTGGTGCCAAACTGGGCGAATTGGGATCATTTTAACAAACTGGATCAGGCCGGTTTGATGATGTATGGCCAAATGACAGCGGGCAGCTGGATCTATATAGGCACGCAGGGCATTGTGCAGGGCACGTATGAAACCTTTGCCGAGGCCGGGCGCCAACATTATGGCGGCGACCTGACAGGAAAATGGATTTTAACAGGCGGCCTTGGCGGTATGGGCGGTGCCCAGCCATTGGCGGCCGTTATGGCCGGGGCGTGCTGTCTGGCCGTGGAGTGTAATGAGGAAAAAATTGATTTCCGCCTGCGTACCCGCTATGTCGATGAAAAAACACATAGCCTTGATGCCGCCTTGACAATGATTGAAAAATGGACGGCCGCCGGAGAGGCAAAATCGGTCGGTCTGGTTGGCAATGCCGCCGAGATTTTTCCTGAGTTGTTAAAGCGCGGGGTACGGCCCGATTTGGTCACCGATCAAACCTCTGCCCATGATCCTGTGCATGGGTATCTGCCAGAGGGGTGGAGCGTGGCGCAATGGTTTGAGCGGCAGGAAAGTGATCCGAAACTGGTGGAGCGCGAGGCCCGAAAAAGTATGCGCAAACAAGTGGAGGCCATGGTGGCCTTTTCCGAGATGGGCGTGCCCACCGTTGATTACGGCAATAATATTCGTCAGGTCGCTTTTGATGAGGGATATGACAAGGCCTTTAATTTCCCCGGATTTGTCCCCGCCTATATACGGCCGTTATTTTGCCGCGGGATAGGGCCATTTCGGTGGGCCGCCTTATCGGGGGACCCGGAAGATATTTATAAAACAGATCAAAAAGTGAAAGAAATTTTGCCGGATAATAAACAATTGCACCATTGGCTGGATATGGCGCGGGACCGCATTGCTTTTCAAGGCCTGCCCGCCCGCATTTGTTGGGTCGGTCTGGGTGATCGCCACCGTTTGGGGCTGGCGTTTAATGACATGGTCGCCAATGGAGAACTCAGCGCCCCGGTTGTTATTGGCCGCGACCATTTGGATAGCGGTTCTGTGGCCTCCCCGAACCGTGAGACAGAATCTATGATGGATGGATCAGACGCCGTTTCGGACTGGCCGCTGTTGAATGCGCTGTTGAACACGGCCAGCGGCGCGACATGGGTATCGCTGCATCATGGCGGCGGGGTCGGTATGGGGTATTCCCAGCATTCCGGTATGGTGATTTGTGCCGATGGTACGCCCGAGGCCGCGAAAAGGCTGGAACGCGTGCTATGGAATGATCCGGCCACCGGGGTGATGCGCCACGCCGATGCCGGATATGACATTGCCAAACAATGCGCCCGAGAGCATGAATTAAATTTAGGCGCTATCCTAAAGGGTTAAACCGGCCGGCGATGGCCGTTATTGACCCTTTTTAGCCCAGCATCGCGCGCGCCAGTGTGTCAATCAGGCATGCCGCCGTGCGTGCGGCGCGTCCATCGTTATCCAGTGACGGATTAAATTCCACGACATCGGAAAGCGGCCATGCCTGCGCTGTTTTGCCGATATGGGTGATGATCGTTTCAATAATATGCATATCAACGCCGCGCCCGGAGGGTGCGCTAACGGCGGGCATTTGCCAATGTGGCAATACATCCAGATCCAGGGTCAGATAAAGAACATCAATTTTTTTCAAAAACCGGTCAATCATACGCAAGATATTGGGCATATTGGCGGCGGTCATTTGCGTATCAAGCATATAATCCACGCCCCAATCGGTGGCGCGGTCAAATAAGGCCCTTGTATTGCCGGTTTGTGTAATGCCCAGGGCCATGTAATGAAAGGATTGGTTTCCAGCGGTTAATAGGTCGCGAATTTGTGTAAAAGGCGTGCCAGAGGAAATACCATTATCCCCCACCAATCGGATGTCAAAATGGGCATCCAGATTAATAATACCGATATTTGTGTTTTTGCAATGCTGGTGCAGGCCGTAGAAGCTGCCCGCTGCGGTTTCATGGCCGCCGCCCAGAATTAAAACTTTCGATCCGTTGTTTAACAGCTGGGCGGTGCGGTTCCCCAGATCCGTTTGCGCTTGATGCAAAACATCATCGGTAAGGGCATTATCACCGGCGGCCATGCCAATATTTCCGGCATCTGATAGCCGTCCCGCGCCGTGCCAGGCCAGGTTGGCCAGATTTTTTCGTAAGGTGTTCGGGGCCTGGGCGGCGCCGGTGCGCCCCTTATTGCGGGCGATGCCAATATCGCACGCAAACCCCAGCAGGGTCAGATCATTGTTATCTTTGCTGCCATCCTTTCCCTGCCCCTTTGTGCCATCTTGTATAATATGGTGCCAGCGTTTTGCGGTTTCGCCGTCTTCGGGGTCATCACGGCCCGACCATTTGAAGTCTGTATTCATTTTTGTCATTCCTGTCCTAACCGGTGTGATACAGTATAATCGCATTCAGGCGGGCTTCAAAATTCAAATTTAAAACCGCGGGCTAACGGATGAACAAGGACAAGGACATGACAGAGACAATACAGATTGTTTATGATGGGGAATGCCCGTTTTGCCGCCATTATTGCCGGATGGTCCGTTTGAAAAAATCGGCCGGGGATATTGAATTGGTGGATGCACGGCGCCCGTCTGCCTTGATGGATGATATCACGGCTATGGGGTTGGATATTGATCAGGGTATGGTGGT
Source organism: Micavibrio sp. UBA2638 (assembly GCA_002359735.1). Lineage (GTDB taxonomy): Bacteria > Pseudomonadota > Alphaproteobacteria > Micavibrionales > Micavibrionaceae > UBA2638. Next base: position 63,271 of record DENS01000003.1, on the reverse strand, counting down.
GAAAATGCAGGGCAAAATATATTACGGGGCTGAGGCCATTCATGTTCTGGCTTTGCTGTCCACGCGGTCGGGCCTGTTTAACCGTATGAATTATCATGTTTTTCAATCGGAAAAAGGTGCAAAATTTTTGTATCCTTTGTTGCGTGACGGGCGCAATGTTGCGCTGTGGCTTCTGGGTAAATCACGGATTGATAATCTGGGAACGGGCCGAACATCATGGATTGGTGGTAAATAATGTGGCAGGGATTAAAATTAATGTTGCCTGCCTTGGTGCCCTCGTGGCGGTTTTTCGATATGATTGCCCCGTCACCGCGCATTGAATACCGGCTTTTTGATACAGGGGAAACCCCTATAACAGATTGGCAGGAATACCGCCCAAGGCCGCGTTATTTATCGATCTTCGCCATGGCAAAACGCATGGTGTGGAACCCGAATTGGAATGAAATGTTATATCTGGTTAGTTGCAGTGAACGCATTATGGCCGGAGAGCAAGATCACAGCGCGCGGCAAATTCAATATTGCCTTAGGCGTGATGTTAAACATCAGGGCGGTTATGACGCCTTGCAATTCCGGCTGGTTTTTCTTCACCGGGAGGGCGAGGAAATCCGCAAAGATGTGGGCTATATTTCCCCTTTATATCCGCGTGGTAACGGGGTGGGATAATGGATTTTGATCTGGCCATTCGCATAACGGAAATTATTTTGGCACTGGCGTTTATGCAGGCCAGTGCGGAACATTTGAGCGGCCCTAAAGACAGGGCTTGCGTAAAAGATCGATGGTTGTTTGTACCGCGTATTTTTCTGTGCCTGTTATTGTTGGCCGGGTATCAAACGCCTTGGGTTTGTGCAGGGCTTGTTGCGTTGTCGGTATTGATTTTGCAACGCTATCAGGGGCCTTATAATGGCGGCAGTGACCGAATGGGTCTGCTTGTTTTGTCGTGTTTAACGCTGGTGCATGTTTTGCCATCACAATTATTGCAGGAACTGGCCTTTGGATATCTGGGGCTACAACTTGTCTTATCGTATTTTATGTCCGGGTGGGTGAAAATTGTAAATGCCGATTGGCGCAATGGCCGCGCTCTTGGCGATGTCTTTGCCTTTTCCGCCTATCCGGTGAGCGAGCACGTTCGGAACTGGGCGCGATATCCGCTTTTATTGCGCGTGATGTCATGGGCGGTAATGGGTTTTGAGCTTATTTTTCCATTGTGTCTTTTGCATCATGCGGCGCTTGTGGCCGGTTTGTTGGTGGCGGCCAGTTTCCATTTGGCCAATGCGTTTTTATTTGGGCTTAACCGTTTTTTCTGGATCTGGCTAGCGGCGTATCCGTCTATTTTATGGTTGCAGGATCGCCTGTTTTAAATCATGGGCTATATGGTGATGGTGATGGTGATCGCGCTTGCGTCATTTGGGGCCATTTGAGGGCGCGCTGGTTCAATCATCTTTATTCATAGGTAAAGTCCTGTATATTGGGCGCGGTATTTCTTACTAATAGCTGGGCGGAGTTTGTATTGGTTAAATTGAATAAGGTTGCGATTATTGGCGCGGGCCCCGCGGGGTTGATGGCCGCGGAAGTTCTGGCCGCCAAGGGGTGCAGTGTGGAAATCTATGAGCGCAAACCGTCCATGGCGCGCAAGTTTTTATTGGCGGGGCGCGGCGGTTTGAATTTGACCCATTCCGAGGATTTGCAGAATTTTATCAGGCGTTATGGCGATAAGGCAGAGGTTTTGCGGCCAATGATTGCGGATTTTCCGCCCGATGCTTTGCGGGATTGGGCGCATGGTTTGGGCCAGAATACCTTTGTTGGTTCCAGCGGCCGTGTTTTCCCGGAAAGTTTTAAGGCGTCGCCGTTATTGCGGGCATGGATGGCACGCTTGCGTGATTATGGTGTGATCTTTCACTTAAATCACTGTTGGAAAGGCTGGGACGAAGATGGTCATCTGGTCTTTGACGGGCCGGATGGATGCGTAAAAAAACAGGCCCGGGCCACGCTTTTGGCGCTGGGCGGTGCATCATGGCCGCGTTTGGGCTCTGATGGATCATGGGTGGATATCCTGAAACAATACGGGGTTATGGCCGCGCCATTGCAGGCGTCAAACTGCGGTTTTCATGTTGGTTGGTCCGATCTATTCCGCCAGCGTTTTGCGGGCCAGCCCTTAAAATCCATCGCCGTTACATTTCAAGATCAGCGCGTGCCGGGGGAGGCCATGATCGATGAAAAGGGTATAGAAGGCGGGGCGATTTATGCGCTGTCTTCGGCCCTGCGGAAACAGGTAAATCAGCAGGGGTACGCTGATCTGTATGTGGATCTAAAACCGGGGTTAAACCGCGAAGAGGTTGTTCAGCGCCTGCAGGTGCCGCGCGGGCGTTTGTCTTTTTCGAACTATCTGAAAAAATATCTGAACCTTTCCCCCATCGCGATTAATTTCATCATGGAAAATTCTGATCGCAAACAACTGGGCAGCTATACGCCCGGCAGGCTGGCAGATGTGATCAAGTCGTGCCCGTTGCGGGTGCATGCGCCATTTTCACTGGATCGTGCAATATCCAGCGCGGGCGGCGTTCGGTTTGATATGGTGGACGATCATCTGATGTTACAGGCGATGCCCGGCGTTTTTGTTGCCGGTGAAATGCTGGATTGGGAGGCGCCAACCGGCGGTTATTTATTGCAGGCCAGCTTTGCCACCGGCGTGGCCGCCGCCAAAGGGATCTATACCTTTCTTCATGATAATGACGGGGATGGTGATGATGCCCTTACGTTAACTTAAGGGCATGTATTTTTCGCATAAAGTTCCGAAGTAACTGGCGACAATGGGAATGATATCATCATTGAAATCATAATACGGGCTGTGTAGCCCATGATTATGCGGCGAATTTTTATCATCCGGTACGGATTGACCCACACATATAAAGGCCCCGGGCTTTTCCATTAGATAAGCGCCAAAATCTTCCCCCCCCATTGATGGCGGGCATTCGGTATTGATGTGATTAGGGTTCACAACCGCGCTGGCGGCTTCTTGTGCCATGGCAATGCCATCGGCCGTATTGATGGTGGGGTCAAGCTGGAATTCATAATCCAGTTCGGCCGTCGCGTCATAGCTTTTGGCGATATTGGTGGCAATGGTTTCGATGCGATCGCGTATCTGGTGCCGCACATCATTGTTGAACGTTCGCACAGTGCCTTTCATAGTGGCCGTATCACCAATTACATTAAAGGCATCGGTGCCAACCTGCAGCCCGGCCACCGTTACCACGGCCGATTCCACAGGGTCAATGTTGCGGCTGACGATGGATTGCAAGGCAATGACGATATGGCTGGCGATCACCAGCGGGTCATGGGTTAAATGCGGCATTGCGGCGTGGCCGCCCTTACCTTTTACGGTGATGTTAAATTCGTCAACGGAGGCCAGTTGCGCCCCAACGCGCATGTCGATATGGCCGATTGGCAGACCGGGCCAATTGTGGACGCCAAAGACGTAATCGCAAGGAAATGCATCGAACAGGCCTTCCTCGATCATTTTTACGGCGCCGCGGCCCCCTTCTTCGGCGGGCTGGAAAATCAAATGAACGCGCCCATTGAAATTTTTGGTGTCTTGTAAATATTTGGCGGCGGCCAGCAGCGATGCTGTGTGGCCATCATGCCCGCAAGCATGCATTTTTCCGACGTTTTTCGAAGCATGCGGCAGACCGGTCTTTTCAAGGATATCCAGGGCATCCATATCCGCGCGTAAACCAATGGTTTTGCCTGATGTGTTCTTTTGCCCCTCTATGGTGGCGACAAGCCCGGTTTTGGCATAGCCATCGCGAAACGGGATATTCCATTCCTGTAATTTGTTTTTCACAAAAGCCGAGGCGAATTCTTCCTCGTAACAGGTTTGGGGGTTCTGGTGTAATTCTTGTCGCCATGCGGCCGCTTCATTTTTCAAATCGGCGATGCTGTTTATAATGGGCATATGGACGGGCTTTCATTGTTGATCACGGTCGGTTGTTCTTTCATATCAACAATAGCTTCTTTTAAATGATATTCCAGTAAAACATGCGCGTTTTTCATACCTATATGTACGGAATTTTCCAACGTGTCGGCAAGCGGACCATGCGCCAATGCCTGCAATGCCCGTTTATATGTATTAACCAATGAAAACTGGTCGGTATTTAACCGAATATGTTTTTGCGTTTTTTTGTTCAGCAAGCCGTTTGTGGTGCCGTCTTCTATGGTCTTCAGGATAAAACGGGCCTGATGCGGCAATGTATCGGTGGTGGCGTGCAACCATTTGCGCCCGGCGGTGTGATGTCCGTCTTTGACCTTGGTATCGCTACAGGCCTTCAGGATGGCGTCTTCCGGTTCAAAGAAATGCCAGCCGACTTTGTTATTCAACATATGAATAACCGCGCCATTGTCTTCGTAAACATTGGCCAGAACTTTATCGTCCGGTGTATTGACCAGAAATTCATAAACCGTTTGTGACGCGATCATCAACGGATACAGATTTAACCCCTTGATCATGGAATAGGCGCTTTCCTGCTCATCCTGTAATACGGTGGTTGATCCCAGTTCAACCCACCGTGCCTTGGTATTGGCCGGGGCGTTTTCATTCTGGTCTGTACCGCCTGCATGGCTTGCAAATGTAGCGCGCAGGGCATTTTTCACCTTTGTCATCAAAGACGGTGTTTTGGGCGTTTCGGGCACGGCATGAAAGTCATAGGCTACGGTGGCAAAGCCCATGCTGCGTTGTTCATCTTCAACAATCATAACCCGGCCATTGCGGGTGCGTTCATTCCAGACCGCATCCTGGCGGATGTCGACGTGCTGGTGTGTGTTGCGTGCGTAAAAGTTTCTAACCGCGGTCTGGTCGTTTTCATCGGTAAAACGAATAATTAAGCGGGATGGTTCTGTATTTGTTTCTGTGGTGGGTGCGTCTTTATGCATGGTCGGGTTGCCTCGTTAATGATAGACATAAACAGTGTCATAATGAGGCGTTAGACAACACCTGTTATGGAATTTTGTCAAGATAAATTTTTTGACATAATGAATTAACGTTGTGATTGAATGTGTTTCTTGGCCAAAAACACATAATTATCGGCTGACCATTTGATGTTTTCCATGTCTTCATCGGTTAAATCGCGCATGTATCTTGCAGGGCGCCCGGCCCATAACTGGCCGGAGGGGACCGTTTTTCCGGGCGTGACCAATGATCCTGCGGCCACCATTGCATTGTCTTCAACTTTGGCACCATCCAGAATGGTGGACCCCATACCGATCAAACACATATTTCCGATGGTGCAGGCATGGATAATACAGCCATGGCCAATGGTAACATCGTCACCGATATATGTGCCTTGCACTTTGGTTGCGACGTGCAGAACGGAATTATCCTGTATGTTTGTGCGCTGGCCGATTTCGATTTCTTTTTCATCGCCGCGTATGGTGGTTGAATACCAGACATTAGAATTTTGACCGATTTTCACAGAACCAATGACCGCAGCATTTGGTGCAACAAAAACGTTATCTTCAATATCGGGGGTGATCCCATCATAGGGTAGTATATTCATGGAAAACGCACTCATTTTTTGTTGAATTATGGGGGTGATCATAAAAGATATTTCAATTCTTGCAAGCCTGTATTTGGCGGTTGAATATACATATTTTATGGGATACATTTGCCTGAATTGCTGATAAGCCTAGGGGAGGTATTCATGGCAAAATCAAGAAAAGTTATTATTACATGTGCGCCGACAGGGGCTATTCATACACCGTCTATGTCACCCTATCTTCCGGTCACACCAGAAGAAATTGCAGAGGCCGCGATCGCCGCGGCAGAGGCAGGTGCAGCAATATTGCATCTTCATGCCCGTGATCCGGCTGATGGGCGCCCTACACAAGACCCGGCGATGTTTATGCGATTTTTGCCCGGCGTCAGCGGCGCCACAGATGCGGTTATTAATATTACAACCGGCGGGGCCCCCACCATGACCGTAGAGGAACGTATGCAACCCGCCGCAACATTTAAACCGGAATTGGCGTCTTTGAATATGGGGACTATTAATTTTGGTTTGTTCCCGATGTTAAATCGTTATGCAGATGATCTGCAGCATGATTGGGAGCGCGAATATCTGGGCAACAAAGAAATTGTGTTTAAAAACACATTTAATGATGTCGAAAAATTAATGAAAATGGGTTTGGAAAACGGGACCAAATTTGAATTTGAATGTTATGATATCGGGCATCTTTATAATTTGAAATATTTTGTTGATGCCGGTTTAGTCAAACCGCCATTCTTTATTCAATCTGTTTTTGGAATTTTTGGCGGTATTGGCGGGCATCCCGAAGATCTTATGCATATGAAACGTACTGCTGACCGTTTGTTCGGGGATGATTATCAATGGTCCATTCTGGGTGCGGGCAGCCATCAAATGCGATTGGGGACTATGGGATTATCATCAGGATCGCATGTTCGTGTCGGCCTGGAAGATTCGCTGTGGCTTGGGCCCGGTAAATTGGCCGAAACAAACGCGCAGCAGGTAAAAAAGATACGTGAGGTCATCGAAGGTCTTTCGATGGAGGTTGCGAGCCCTGATGAAGCGCGTGAATTGCTGGATTTGAAAGGCCGCGAAAAAATCGATTTATCTTATGATGGAAAAAAGGCGGCCTAGGGCAGGGAAGACTTTATGACAGAGAAACTTGAAATGCCGTCGGGATTACGTGTTTTGGTGACGGCTGGTGCCGCCGGTATCGGGCGGGCAATTGCCGAAGAATTTGACACGGCCCATGCTAAAATTCACGTTTGTGATTTATCGCAAGAGGCGCTGGATGCCTGCCGGGCAATACACCCTGATTGGGGCTATAGCTTGTGTGATGTGTCTGACGAAAAACAAGTTGCCCGTATGTTTGAAGATGTCCGCGATCATTTGGGCGGTCTTGATGTTCTGGTTAACAACGCCGGTATTGCCGGGCCAACGGCCGGGGTTGAAGATATTAACCCTCAGGATTGGGATTTGACTGTACGTGTGAATTTAAACGGCCAGTTTTATTGTGCGCATCATGCGGTGAAGTTGCTGAAACAATCGGATAATGCGTCCATTGTGTGTATCGCCTCTATTGCGGGGCGCCTTGCCTATGCCAACCGTACGCCTTATGCCGCCACAAAATGGGCAATACGGGGGTTTGCCGAGAGCCTGGCTTGTGAATTGGGGCCTGCCGGTATTCGCGTCAATACGATTTTGCCGGGTATTGTGGAAGGGCCGCGCATCGATCATGTTATTCGCGCGCGGGCTGAAAAAGAAAACGTGTCCTTTGACGACATGAAAAAAACCTATAAAAATATGGCATCATTGCAACGCATGGTGACGGCGCAAGATGTTGCGCGGCAGGTTTTATTTCTATGCTCCCCATATGGCCGGAATATCTCTGGGCAGTCCATCAGTGTGGATGGGCATGTGCGCGCGCTTTAGGCCTTATTTCCTGTGATCTTGATCCTGACACCCTAGCCTATATCGGGGCCGGCAGGGGCCGATGTGTAATTGGCTGTTCGCGTTTGCTTGGGGTGAAGAAAGCTGGCCTTTTTAAAAACTTTGCGGCACATGGCCGTATTATCCAGCCTAAAATCGGCCACGCGCGTGACCTTCGGATCACTTCCAACCGAAATAAAGGCCCCGCCATGGGCGTTTACAACGGGAACGGCATCCAGGTCGCCGGGGCTGTCCCCGAAATAGATCGGGACCAGATCACGCCCGGGGTGTTTTTGCATCATCATATCCATGATGTCCTGATAGGCCTTTTCCTTACTGGATCCGGCCGGGGCAATATCGAAAACCTGACCACCATCAATATTGGTTAATTTCTGCCCGGTCAGGTGTTCATAGTCAATCAGGATTTGTTCGAGAGCCATTTGAGCCTGTTTTTTGGTGTTTTCATCTTGCAGGGCCGGAGCATGCGTGTAGTGAATAGAACGCATAAACGGTTTTTCACGTACCTTGAAATCATCCGGCCACCATCGGCGGATCACGGCCTCTATTTTATCATCAATTAATGACCATTGCGGTTGTGGGTTCAATTCAACAGGCGGTTGCGACGGATCCCAGCGGGCCACATTGTGATATTCGGTTGATGCCTTAAACGGCGTTCCCGGAAACACGGTATTGACGTAGGATAATTCACGCCCTGTGATAATGAAAAACCGGTCTTGGGTGGCGGCGTCTAACCGGCGGCAGGTTTCTTCGAACCCATCCGGCGCCCTGACCTGATTGGGGTCTTTGTGGGAATCCAGTACGGTTAAGTCGAGATCCGTCACCCAGATGATGTTATTGATACCAATGTCATCTATCCATTTCAGTAAATCTTTCATGACGGGTTCGGCGCGTTGGTTGTTGTTGGGGCGTTTAGGGCGACAGGGGATATGATTTCAATATTCTGCCCCTTTGCAATGTCTGAAAATGATGGGTATCCGATGGCCGTAGGCATCAATGAAACCACGTTAAATTCGTTTTTGATGGGTACAAGTACAGCAACGCCCAGCATTTCGTGATTGTCTACATTTTGCCAGCGTGAATTGATCAGGGCAACGGATTGCCCATCTTTTCCGGGTCCAAAGGCGGCGTGGGTTAATGTCAGGTTATCGGGGGCGTCAACGCTCATAACGGCTTCGGCGGTATCAACGTCATATCCGATAATTTTATTGGTATCCAATGATGCAATGGCGATTAACCGTTGTCCGTCCACATCTATGATGCTGGCGCCATCGGGGCGGCCGCCTTGCATGTCATCGCGTGTTAAAAAGGTTTGGATATCCTCGATTTTATCCTGATCGGCGTTATATTTTGCCTTCCATACGGTTGGATTATGCTTTTTATCGGTTTCTGCCAAAAAGATAATATTGTCCCCGCCGCGGGTGAAGCCACATAGAGCGTTGCTGGTCACATGGTTGTCAAAAATGGCTTTTAGTTCAAGCGTATCGGGCTTAACGGCGTAGACCACGCCCGGTTTTTTTTCGCCGGGTTTGATAATGGTACGGTCAATCGGAATACAGCCAATTGCAATGCGGCTTTCCCCGCCCGCCAGTTCAAAAATATTCATGTCATTGGGCCGGTTATTGGGTTTATCCGGTTCAATCGGGTGTGACATAACCAATGACCCATCATTGGGGTTAAAGGCGAACAGCCCGTCCTGGGCATTGCCGATCAAGGTGCCGTCATGATTGATAACAACGCCGCCCACCATGCCTTTATCAAGATGCCATTTTTTCAGGCTGTTATTTTGCGGATTGAATTGATGAATGTCGCCGGCCTCAATATCCACATAATAGAAACATTGATCATGCGGATTGTACATCGGGGTTTCGCCCGTGCTCAGGTCGCTGGTCAGAAACTGCGCTTGATCGGTCTGTCCTATATTTCCCAGTGTAGTGGTCATTGTTGTTTCGTCATTTTGATTTTGTTATCTGCACCTTGTATCAGGTTTATTTAGATATCGGGCGCGCGAAATTGCGAGACATGAGCCGGCGTGTCATAGATTTCATCCAGCCCCTTGTCAATTTTCATGTCGGGTGTTTTGCCAAGCCCCTGAATTTCACGGCTGGAACTGGTGCCCCATTGTTGGAAATCTATCCCGCTATCGCCGCCGGTTGTTGCAAAATCGCGAATCCGTAAATCGTATACAAATCCGTTGGTCACCTTATCACGCGGCATAAAATCAAAGCTATGCCCATCCGGGGTTTTTGCGTCTTTTTGCCGTAAATGATCATAGGCCATGGCAATGACCTTTCCGTTAAATTCCGCCCGAAGGTTTTTAGAGGCAAGACGGGCAGGCAATTCGGCAATATCAGGGCCTTCCGGGTGCGCATAATAGGGCTCATGCGGCTTCAGGTCTTTTCGCAAAAAATTCTGTACGGGCGGTGGCACAAAACCAATGACTTTTTTATTGGTTCCGGCCAGTTCTCCTGCGATGTTATTTGCGATGGCCTCTAATGTACCTTTGCTGATGGCATAGGCGGGGGTGTTGATATCCGAACGGCCAACGATGGGGGAACTGGTGACAACGATCCGGGCATCTTCGGCAAGGTTTCCTGCGATTTCTCTGAAAATATCGGCATGGGAATAGGCGTTGATTTGTGTCATTGTCCGCAATTCATGCGCAGAGATACCTGACACGCCTTTTCCGTTGGTTAATTTGACAACGCCTGCACTCATGATATAGGCATCGATTTTTCCGTTTGGTGCGGCGGCGGCAATAGTTTGCCCTAAGGTTTTATAGGCTTGTTCATCGGTTTGGCTTAAATCGAATACAATGGTTGTAATGCGGTCATGGCCAAGATCTTCTTTCAGGGCCTCCAGTTTCTTCTCTTGTATATCGAGGGCAATAATATGGGCGCCCATTTGATGCAGGAATCGGGCTTCACTGGCACCAATACCATCGCCGCCCCCGGTTATCAGTACTGTCTGGTTTCTAAAATCGGTATCAGGGGAAATTGCGGTCAAGCCGGATTTCTTGCTCAGCGCAATTGATTTGGATGTTTTCATGCCTGCTCCTGTTTTTATGTTATTTCGTAAAACGTTTTATAGCAATGCGGACCGTTAAAGTCAAGAAACTGTGTCGCCGTGGGGCGCGGGCTTTCGTCTGTCTTTGCCAGCCGGAGTTTTGGCGCGGGCGGCCCTATGGCCATCATCCCTGATCGCTTTGCTTTTTCATCTTTTTATAAAAGGTTGATTTTGCCATGCCCAGCGCTTTGGCGGCCTGCGTTATATTATGGTCAAAATGCTCAAGGGCGATTGCCATGGCCGCTTGTTCGATGGCATCCATGGTTTTGAACACACCATCATGCGTTATGATGTCAAGCGCGTTGTTTGATGCAGTCTGCGGTCTTACGGCCTTGTTCTGGTTATTGGTCAAAGACGTGAGATTACTGTCCATATTCAGAACATTGCCGTCGCTGATGACCATGGCGCGGTTTATGACATTTTCCAGCTGCCGGATGTTTCCCGGCCAGTCAAATTGCATCAGGTCATTCAATGTGTCTTGCGTGATTTCTTTTGGAATGCCCCCTTCCTGTGAACAAAAACGTTCAACAAAATGATAGGCCAGTGAGGGAATGTCTTCTTTTCTGTCCCGTAATGCGGGCAATTTAATGTTGAGAACGTTCAGGCGAAAGAACAGGTCCTCGCGAAAATTTCCAGCGGCGATTTCTTGTTCCAGATTACGGTTTGTGGCGGAAATAATGCGAACATTGATGGGAATGGGCTTCGCGGCGCCCACCGGCTCCACCTCTTTTTGTTGTAAGACCCGCAGCAATTTGACTTGTGCATCCAGTGGTAATTCTCCGACTTCGTCCAGAAAGATGGTACCGCCTTCTGCTTCGCGGAATTTACCAACGGTCTTTTCAGTGGCGCCGGTAAATGCCCCTTTTTCATGGCCAAATAACGTGCTTTCCACCAGTTGGGCGGGGATGGCCCCACAATTAACTGCGATAAAGGGCTTACCGGTGCGCGCGCTTTCACCGTGAATGGCCTTGGAAAAAACCTCTTTGCCGGTTCCTGTTTCTCCGGTAATCAGGATTGGAATGTCCGAGGCCGCGGCCTTACGTGCAATGAAGATCACAGATTGTAACCCCCCATCGTAGCCGATCAGGTTTTCAAAGCTCAGCGTTCCCGTCTTTTCTTGTTTCAGACGTGAGACCTCTTTTGTTAATGTGCTGATTTTCAGGGCATTTTTCACCGTAATGGCCATGCGGTCGGCTTCGTATGGTTTACTCAGAAAATCAATGGCTCCGTATTTCATACATTGCACTGCATCGGTGATTTCCTGACTGCCTGTCAGCATAATAACGGGGATGGCGGGGTGTTTTTGCTGGATAATCTTAAGGGTTTCAATTCCGTCCATAACAGGCATGTTCAAATCCATAATGATTAACTTGATGGTTTGCCCGGCATCTTTGTCCAGAATATTGAGCGCCTCTCGCCCATTTTCAGCGCACAGAGACCCAAAACCAAGTTTACGCCGCAATAATGTGACCAGCATTTGCTGTTGCATGGTTTCGTCTTCGACAATTAAAACAGGCGCGGCCATATTCATTCCTTTTTGTTACTAAAATCATAGCAGGAAAAGTTTAATGAATTATGCCTTAAACTGTATGAAATTGAGAAAAATCTCATTTTAAAACGTATGAAAATGAGATTAATGCAGACGTCAATTCCTTAAGCCATTGAAAAACAATATTATTTTTTTGGCATGGCTATTGCTATTGTTATGAATATGAAAAAACAAGGATCAGGAGTTTGCAATGGCTTATAAAGTAAAAACCCGTACCAAAACTGTCACATTATGGACCTGAACATGATGGGTATACGCAGTTCGGTCAGATTCGGTTTAGGGGAAATCTTGTTCATGATGGTCCCTGTTGTCATTGCAGGGGCATGTATTGTGGCATCAGTCATGCCGGAATTCGGATTTTTTGCAGAATGTGTGAATGTCCCAAACGGGGATGTCTGCCATATATCAATCAAGTAATAACAATGAGGCCATTTTAATAAATACCATATCTTATACATCGCTGAATACGGCATAATTACGAAACTTAAAACGCGTATTCATATAACAGGTTTATCCCACCTACCCCCAAACCTGGCGCCGATCCTGAGCTATACTACATCAGGATTGGCGCATTTTTTATGTGTTCAGGGCGTTTTGTGCCGGATTATCCTTCATCCAGACCATAGGCGCCATCTTCATCATGCACTTCACGTCCAGTGACAGGCGGGTTGAAAACGCAAACCATACGCATATGCGTGCCTTTATTGGCACGTAAGATATGTTTGTCGTGTTGATCCAGTGCATAGATGGTGTCTTTTTCCAGTTGATGAATTTCACCGGTTTTTAAATCTTCGATTTCACCTTTTCCTTCGGTCAGGTAAACGGCTTCCAGGTGGTTTTTATACCACATGTGCAATTCTGCCCCTTCTTTGATAATGGTGTCGTGAACAGAATAGCCCATATTATCTTTTTTAAGAATTAAGCGGCGGCTGTTCCATCCGTCAGTATCGACATCGTTTTCGGTTCCTTTGATGTCTTCCAGTTTTCTAACTAACATAGTTCTTCCTTTTTATTTTTGGTTTGTTCGGTTTTTATCGTCATGCACATACATAGCATTATTCATGCAAGAATTCTAATGTGAATGCACCAGACAGGAAAAAGGCCGGGGTGTATAAAGGATACATAACCCGGCCTTGAAACCTTATACGTTATTATTATGCGCGTTTATGCGGCTTTCAGCAGGCCTTCCTTGGCCAGCTCATCGGCCACTTTTTCCACCGCAATTTTGGCTTTTTCAATCACCACGTCAATTTCTTCTTTTGTGATGCACAGCGGCGGGGAGAAGCCTAGAATGTCGCCATGCGGCATTGCCCGCGCGATCATGCCTTGTTCCAGGGCGGCGTTGGATACACGTGCCCCGACTTTCAAGCTGGGTTCAAAGCGTTCTTTGGTGCCGCGATCGGCCACAAATTCCAATGCACCCATCAGGCCAACGCCGCGCACTTCCCCGACCAATGGGTGTTGGGCGAAAGTTTCTTGCAGGCGTTTCTGGAAATAAGCGCCTGTGTCCCTGGCATTGCCCGGCAGATCTTCTTTTTCCACGATATCCAAAACGGCATTGGCCGCGGCTGCGCCGACCGGGTGGCCGGAATAGGTGTAACCATGCGGGAACATACCGGCAATATCAGACCCTTGTTTCAGCACATCACTGACTTTCTTGGATACGATAACCCCTGAAAGCGGGATATAGGCACTGGTTAGGCCTTTGGCGATTGTAATCAGATCCGGTTCAATGCCGTATGTCATACAGCCAAACATTTCGCCGGTACGCCCAAAGCCTGTGACCACTTCGTCAGCAATCAGCAGAATGTCGTATTTTTTAAGCACAGCTTGAATTTCTTCCCAGTACCCTTCCGGCGGAGGTGTAATCCCGCCTGTACCCAATGCCGGTTCGCCGATGAAGCCGCCGATGGTGTCAGGATCTTCGGCCAAAATCAGTTCTTCGAGTTCACGGGCGCGGCGTTTGGAAAATTCGCGCTCACTTTCTCCGTCTTTGGCATTCCAGTAATAATGCGGTGACCCGGTGTGCAGAATGGGTTTGGTTGGCTGGTCAAACAGCGTGTGATAGATCGGCAGGCCTGTTAGACTGCCTGAAATAACAGATGACCCATGATATCCGCGTTCGCGGGCAATAACCTTTTTCTTTTCCGGCTTGCCGATCACATTGTGGTAATACCAGACCAGTTTTACCTGTGTTTCGTTGGCATCTGATCCGCTCATGCCATAAAAAACACGCTCCATATTGCCGGGCGCCATTTTGCACAAACGTTCGGACAGGCGTATAAGCGGTTCGTTAGATTGCTGGGCGTATGTGTGGCAATACGCCAGATTTTTGGCCTGTTCATAAATTGCATCGGCGACTTCTGTGCGGCCATAACCGATATTCATGCAATATAATCCGGCGAAGGCATCAATCAGTTCAGTGCCGTTTTGATCTTGAATGCGGATACCTTTTCCGCCAGTTACAATGCGCGGGTCGCCTGTTTTGCCTTCTGCGTAATCTTTTAAGACCGTAAAGGGGTGCAGCACGTGGTCTTTGTCGGCTTGCTCCAAGTGTTTATAATCCGTCATATCTTCGTCCTTTCGTTTTTGTTATTGCTGTTTTTTGTTAATCAAATGTTCAATATATCTTTAGTCGCCGTATAAATCGCCGAGACAGACATATTTGGTTTCCATGTAATCATCGAGCCCCTGATGCGAGCCTTCGCGCCCCAGGCCGGATTGTTTCATACCGCCAAAGGGTATGGACGGGCCGGTGAATTTGGGGGTGTTCACACCCACCATGCCGTACTCTAGCGCGTCGGCCACGCGGTGGGCGCGGCGGATGTTATCACTGTAAACATAGGCGGCAAGGCCATAAATTGTATCATTGGCTGCTTGAATGACGGCCTGTTCGTCAGAAAATTTAACCAGCGGCGCAACCGGGCCAAATGTTTCTTCGGTATAAATTTTCATATCCGGGGTGACATCGCCTAAAACAGTGGCCTGATAAAACAGCTCGCCCTGTTCATCCTTTTGGCCGCCGCACAGAAGGGTGGCCCCTTTGTCGAGCGCGTCTTTTACGTGTTCTTCGCATTTTTCTACGGCTGATTTGCTCATAAGCGGGCCTAAATCAACCTTGTCGTCCAGACCATTGCCCAGCACCATGGCCCTTGTGGCCTCGGTATATTTTTTTGCAAATTCGTCATAGATGTCGTCATGGACGTAGATGCGGTTTGCGGCCAGACAATCTTGACCGGTTGTCGCGAATTTTGCCCCTATGGCGCCTTTGACGGCTTTGTCGATGTCGCAATCATCAAAGGCAATAAAGGGTGCATGGCCCCCCAGCTCCATTGACATTTTCTTGACACTGGCGGCTGATTGCTGCAGCAGAATACGCCCCACCTCGGTTGAACCGGTAAAACTGATTTTCTTGATAACCGGGCTGTCGCACAGGGTTTTGGCAATTTCCCGTGCATCACCGGTCAGGACGGAAAATACGCCTTCGGGTACGCCGGCCTGTTCGGCCAATACGGCCAATGCCAATGCGGAATAGGGTGTTTCGGAGGCAGGCCGTACAATCATGGTGCATCCGGCGGCCAGGGCGGCCCCGGCCTTGCGTGTGATCATGGCCGATGGGAAATTCCACGGGGTGATGGCGGCGGTTACGCCTACGGGGTGCTTGCTGACCATCATTTTTGATCCATGCAGGTGTGATGGAATGGTATCACCATAGGCGCGTTTACCTTCCTCACCAAACCATTCAAAAAACCCGGCGGCGTATTCAATTTCACCCAGTGATTCAGACAGGGGCTTGCCCTGTTCCAATGTCATAAGCAGCGCCAGATCATCTTTGTTTTCGCGCATTAAATCGGCCCAGCGGCGTAAAATGTCGCCGCGCTCTTTCGCCAGCATACCGGCCCATTTCGGGTAGGCGTCTTCGGCGGCTTTAATGGCGCGCTGGGTTTCTTTCGAACCCAAATTAGGTACGGTCCCAAGCACAGACCCATCGGCGGGGTTTGTCACGGTCAGGGTTTTTTCACCGCTGACCCATTGTCCGTTGATATAGGCTTTGTCGCATAATAACGCAGGTGTGTCCAAGGCCGCATCAATATTGTTGTTATCAATGGCGGCGGCTTTCCTGTGAATGTTAAGCATGTGAACCAACTCCTGTTTATTCTTTATCGTTATCCCCATTGTTTCATGGAAAATAGAAAAGGTGTCACGGAAGTATTGGTATCTTTCCGAATAATATTTGTTTTATAGTATTTTTGCCGAATATTATTCGGCAGTGCCGGAGATATTGTCTTGCGTAAACCGTGAGACGGGGTAAGCGGTCTTTTTGATCTGCCGCGTGATAAAATAGGTGAAATAACGGTCAATGCCGATATCGTCATCTAGAATCCGGTCCATCATTTCCTGATAATGTTCGATGTTGCGTGCGATAAATTTAACAATGTAATCAATGCCCCCGCCGACGGCGTAACAATCGACGACTTCCGGCAGGCGGATCATGGCGTTTTCAAATCGCTGAAAATCAACTGATAAGTGATTTTTTAACGTCACTTCAACCAATACCGCGGAATACGGGGCGATTTTTTCAAGGGCCACTTCCGCGCCATAGCTCCGGATAATTCCTTCTTTTTCCAGCTTTTTATGGCGCTCCATGCAGGCGCTGGGGGATAATGAAATATGCTGGGCTAATTCCTGATTGGTAATGCGGCCATGCCGTTGGAGCGTTTCAAGAATTTTTAAATCAATTTTATCCAGCTTCATGCCATCCCCGTATTCCCGATGCTTGTATTCGCCATGAAAGATCAGGCGGCCTTTTTGGGCATGGCTTGTTCTGCCAGACGAACCCAGTATTCCACGCCAATCGGGATGATATTATCATTAAAATCATAATAAGGGGAGTGCAGGGAATAGGAGCAGGCCTCTTTGGGGTCATCGGGTTCTCTTTGCCCGATAAATATAAAGTTGCTGGGGGCCTTGCATGAGAAAAATCCGAAATCCTCGCCGGACATACAGGGAGTATAATTTCTGTCGACATGGTGTTCGCTGACAATGCTGGTCGCCACCTGATAGGCCATATCGGTGGGGATGTGGTGATTGTCGACCGCGTCGCTGTCATTGTATATTTTAACCGATGCCGTGGCGCCATGCCCGGCCGCAATATTGTTGCAAAGATCGCGGGCGCGCTGTTCCAGATTGGAACGTAACCCTATATTTAATGTGCGGATAATCCCTTTTAACACGGCGGTTTCCGGCACAATTCCGGTATCTAGAACGCCGGTTTCCAGGATCGGAAAATAGATCGTCGCCGGATGCAGGGGGTTTGTGCGCTGGGAAATCAATGTCTGCATAGAGGTAATGATTTCTGCGGCAATTACGACCGGATCAATGGCGTGATCGATCATACCGGAATGCCCAGCCTTACCAATGATGGTGACCTCAATATTCGATACCGCGGCCATTAATGTGCCTTCACAAGTGGCAAATTTACCGCGCGCCAGCCACGGCCAGTTATGCATGCCGTAAATTTCATCACACGGGTAATCATCGAACAGTCCATCTTCAATCATGGCCTTGGCGCCCTCAAGGGTTTCTTCCGCAGGCTGGAAAATCAGATGCACTGTACCATCGAAATCGGGGTTTTGTTGCAGATGCCGGGCGGCGCCTAACATCATGGTCATGTGGCCATCATGGCCGCATCCATGCATTTTTCCTTCGTTTTGTGACCGCCATGTCTTGCCGGATTCTTCATGAATGTCCAATGCGTCCATATCACACCGGAAGCCAATTTGCTTGCCGGATTCATTGGTGGCGCCTTTAATGGTGGCCACAATGCCGTACTTGCCGTATCCGGTTTTATAAGAGACCCCAAATTCCTTCAGCTTTTTGATGATAAAATTATGGGCAAATTCTTCTTCAAAAGCGGTTTGCGGATGTTCGTGCAGCTCATGCCGCCATGCCATCATTTCTTCATGCGCATTTTGAATCTCATCGCGAATTTGCATTGGTGACCTCTTTACATTTTATATTGGGTGAAATTGTTAATTTTATCAGAAATTATATAAACGAAATTTAGATCCAAAACAAATTGAATTTGTTCGTCAATAGGTTGGATCTGCGCGATTATTATGCTGCGGCGCGATAGATTGAGACGCGGGATAAGCGGGCCCATTCATAATCATAGATTATGGATGCACCATACAAACCAGATAGCGGGCAACATTACAATCATTACCATTTCCTGCATCCCAGCGGTCATTGTTTGTTGTGTTGCTTTGCCCGATTCCGCCGCCACTGCCGGCCTCTATACTGGTCCAGCCCGGTGAAAATTCACATCGGGCTTTATCGGCCTGCCCGTGAGGGTTGTTTCTCCACTGCGTTGCGCTGTCTGCTTGTCGGTTGACCCAATATTCTTTATTGCCGTTGAAATAGGTCGCGCCAGACCAATTGGCACTGTCATTCGGGCCGATGCCATCAGAATCGACGGTGAAACTAGCCCCGCCGGAGGCCAGTTCACCGGATACAGCAAAATAATAGGTAACCGATGGCAAGGCGTTGTTGCATGTAAAGCGTGAGCATAAAAACGCCTTAACATGCGCGGCATTCAAAAGGCCGCGGGCCGTCGCATCGGCCTTGCCCATCCAGTTATTGGCGGTTAAATCATCAAGGCACAGTTTGTCGCCCAGCTCCTGAGAGTTTTCTATATAATCATTTGTGGCATAATCCCCCCCTGCCGCGGCGGCCAAATCGCCGCTCCAGGTACCATCGGTAATAACAAAATACCCATCGCCGGTGAGCGCTGTGGGGGTATCGCCGGCCTCATTTGACGCAATTAACGGAATCCAGGCTGAATCATGACATAAATCCAGTGTTTTATCGACGCTGTCATAACGCAGGCTTCCGGCTTTTGCCGGTGTGCAGGGGTCCGGGTCGCCCGGCACTGTAATGGTGGCTGTGCGCCAGACGCTACCATCACAAATCAGTGATACTTCGGACCCGCTGCCGTTACTATCGGCCGTCAGGCGGCTTGCGCCGGTGGCGAACCCGGCGCAACTATCGCCCGGTTCTGTATCGGCGCCTGTTAATTGGGCCTGCGCCGGATGTGGCACCATGATCAGAATGACAGCCATCAGGCAGAGCGTCATTCTGCCCCGTATATAAATTTCGGCTTTACAATTCTGTCTGTCGGCCACTTTTGTATCCTTTAAGTCATGTCTTTAATAGGGGTGCACAAAACAAACCAGATGCCGCGGCACATGGCAATACCCGGTTCCATCGTCCCAGCGCTCATCCTCGGTGTTGTTTGTTATTCCGATAGATCCGGCGTTATCGGTGTTAATACTGGTCCACCCCGGTGAGTACTCACAGCGGTTTCGCTTAAAATCATCTAGCGGGTTATTGTTCCATAGTTGCGTGTCTTCGTTTTTGCGGTTGCTCCAGAACTCTTTTACGCCGCCAAAATAATTGGTGCCAGACCAGTTTTGATTGTTGCCGGGGCCGTATCCGTTGGAATTTGTGATGAAATGCGCCCCGCCCAATGTATTATCGCCCGACACGGCAAAATAATATGTGGTGGCCGGTAAGGCCCCGTTACAATCGTCTTTGTCACATAGAAATGCCCTGACATTATCTTCGGTGAAGATGCCGCGGGTGGTGGCATCGGTTTTGCCCATCCAGTCGTTATTCGTCAGGTCGGTAAAACATAATTGATTGGCGCCTTCAATGCCGCCAGTGGCGCCGGATGCGGTGGCCAAATCGCCGTCCCAGGTACCATCGGTGATGACAAAATATCCGGCTTCATCGGAAAAATTGGACGGGCTGCCATCCCCGGTTATGGATGTAACCGGGCGCCAGGCCGTTCCGTCGCATATTTCTATGCTGGATGTGCCGCTGTTATACCGAATGGCGGCCTCTAACGCGCCGGTGCAGGCCGCGCTGTCATATTGTATTTTTTTGCTGACCTTTTGCCAGACGCTGCCGTCACAAATTAACGTGGCCGCGGTGACGTCGATGCCCGGTACGCTGGTCAGGCGCGTTGTTCCGGCGGCAAAGGCGCTGCAATCATCACCCACCGCCGTATCGGTGCCGGCCAGCTGCGCTTGCGCGCTGCCAGAGACAAGGGCCAAGGCCGCCATAATAGACCATGCCATTAACAAGGCTTTTCCGCGCCATGGTCTTGTTTTATGTGTTGTTTTGGTCTGGTTCATGTTTAATCTTTATTCTTATTCATAAATATCGTCTGGTTATGGGTTCACAAAGCAAATCAGTTTATATTCATCCTCACAAGGGACACGCCGGGCTCTCCACCGGTCATCATCGGTTGCATTCGTAAGCCCAGTTCTGCCGGTGGCGCCAGTGGAGTCTGTGAAGCCGGAATACCCGCATCTATCTTGTCCACTTCCGTTATTTGCCGACCAAGTCAGGTCAGTGTTATTGTCGCGCCCGGTCCAGTATTCCTTAAAGCCTTTGAAATAATTAATTCCGGCCCAATTTTGGGAATTTCCGGGCCCTAATCCTGATCCGTCGGTTGTGAAGCTGGCGCCGCCTGCGGTTGTATCGCCCGATACGGCGAAATAATAGGTCTCATTGGGGGCGGCTTGATTGCAGGTTCCATTGCGGCATAGAAAGGCTTTGACATTTGCGGCGCTAATCAACCCGCGGGCGGAGGCATCGGCTTTTCCCTTCCAGTCGTTATTCGTCAGATCGGTCAGACAGAGCTGGTCCGCTGCCTCCAGGGCGTTGGAATGCACATCGCCTAACACCGCACGTATGTCACCATACCATTTGTCATTGGTTAAAACGAAATATCCGGGATCGGTGGCAGGGGGGGTTGGATCGGTGAAATCTTCCTCTCCAATTAACAGCTTCCATTCCAGATTATCGCATAATTCGGCCGCGCCAACTGTGCTGTTGTAACGCAGGGATCCTGCCCTCTCGGCGGTGCAGGTATCGCTATTGCTGGATAATTGCAGCGTGTCCTCGACTTCCCATGTGCCGCTGTTACAAATCAGGATGATGTCAGCGTATGATCCATCAGCATCGGCAACCATACGGGTGGCGCCGTCCGGCAGCCCGGCGCAGCTGTCCCCGGCTTCGGTGTCCGCCCCGGCAGGGGCCGCATTCGCTGGCCCGGTTATCAGGACCATCATTAAAAGAAGGGCAGGAATTATGTTTAGTAAATTTTTTTTAGCCACCATTATCCACACACGTCATTCAAGGGTTTATTTTACCATCTCAACCTTGTCTGCACAAGAAAAATGCTGGATCGCTTCAGGATCAGGATTCATCAAGATAGATAAAACTTTATCTATATTTTAGGAAAAAATTAAAGGAAATAATGCTAATATAGAACAGGCTAATATATTTAAAGCTCGCAGTTTTTAAGATATTTGCAATGTAACCATGTGAAATGAAAGGCTGTATTTTGTCACGTGAACGTAATCATCCTCTCTTTATTCGTCCGCTGGAACGGCGGGTGATGCTGGATGCTGCATTTGCGGATACGGTTGACCCGGAAACCGATGCAACGCTTGATGGTGGAACATTTGCCGATAGCGTGAACAACGGCACTGGTAAGGATGTGGCCGTTGGTGATTTTAACGGCGATGGCTTTGATGATTTATTGGTATTAAGCGAAGGAAGCGGTGACGGGGAAAGCATTCTGATTTACGGCAGCGCCGACCGTGGTGATTGGGGTGATTTAACCGAGGCCGATCTGGATAATACAAATAGTGTTAAATTCGTCGGCAGTTCTACCGTTAAACAATTGGGCGTTGAATTTATCGGTGATATTAACAATGACGGCTATGAAGATATTGCGTTTTTGAACCCGGGTGAGGCCGCTGGTGAGGGGGTTCGCGTTGTCCTTGGGAGTGCCAATCCGGCCGCGACCATTGACTTAACCGATACCAGCCAGGGCAATGTTTTTTATCTGGAAGGTAGTTTTACCGAAACGGAGTTTGGGGCGTCCGTTGCCGGCGCGGGCGATATAAACAATGATGGCTTTGACGATCTTATCATCGGCTCCCCTAAAGGTGGTGGTACGAATGATCCCGGCCGCGGTTATGTGCTGTTTGGTCATGGCGGCGCTTTTGCAGACCGGAATTTTTCTGTGAACCCTCTGGACGGTTCGGATGGTTTTGTAATTCAGGGACATGTTGTTGGTGCCTCTGGGTACAGATTAGGGACCGCTGTTGCCGGAGTGGGTGATTTCAACGCCGATGGCATTGATGATCTTGCGATTTCGACGATTTTAAAAAATAATAACCGCGGCGCTGTCTTTGTGGTGTTTGGCCGGGACACGCCTTTTGCCGCCTCTATGAATATTATCGATTTAGATGCCAGTACGGGAATTATTATCGATGGGGGAACGGCCAATACTTATGATATTGAAAGTTTTGGTTCCAGAATAACGTCTGCTGGTGATTTTAATGGTGATGGGTTTGCTGATATTGCCATTAGCAGTTATCAAAGTGATGTCGAAAAATTCCAAATTAGAGATGCTGTGCATGTTATATATGGTGGCAATGCATTACCGGCCAGTTTCAGCATCGCCGATATTGATGGGTCGAATGGAACCATGCTTTATACATCGGATAATGCCGCAGGGTTTGGTAATTCAATCAGCGCCGGCGCCGATATTGACGGTGATGGATTTGATGATTTGGTGATCGGTTCACATAAAAATAAAGACGGTAGCAACAGTATTGGCGGCGCTTTTGTTGTCTATGGTAATAATCGCGGGAATGCGGTTTTACATGTTACAGGCGGCACAACGACAAATACGGATGCGTCAGAATTTATTTACAGCTCCAGTACCAATTTAGATGCCAAATATTTGGGTGAATCCGTTGCGATTGGTAATTTTGATGGAGATGGTTATGCGGATATTGTGATTGCCGATAACGAACAAAATGGCGATGATGGTCTGGTTTACTATTATTACGGCTTAAAAGGAAATACAGCCCCAACGGTGACGGCGGTGGCGGATCAGGCCATTAATGACGGCGAGTCAACAAATGCATTGGCCTTTACGGTCGCCGATGCCGATGGGGATGCCATGACGGTGACGGCGACATCCAGTAATACGGCCGTGGTACCGGATGCCAATATCGTGATTGCGGGTACGGGGGCAAACCGCACTGTAACCGTAACCGCGGCGAATAACCAGTCAGGAACCGCAACCATTACATTGAAAATAACAGATGATCGCGGCAGCAGTGTTTACGAAACCTTTGATGTGACCGTGACAGACGTGAATGCCGACCCGACCATTTCGGCCATTGCCAACCAGACCATCAATGAAGACGGCAATACCGGGGCGCTGGCCTTTACGGTTGCCGATGCGGATGGGGACACGGTGAGCGTAACCGGTGCCTCCAGCGATACCGGCTTAATCCCGAATGGTAATATTGTGATTGCGGGTACAGGGGCAAACCGCACCGTAACAGTAACCCCTGCGGCGGGCCAATCGGGCACGGCCACCATTACCCTGACCTTAAGCGATGGCAATGGCGGCAGCGCAACCGAAACGTTTGATGTAACGGTGAACGCGGCCGCTGCGCCGCCAATTGTTCCCCCCCCTGAAGCCCCGGCAGAAGCTCCGCCAGACGTTAGCGATGATATAATAGAATTGACAGGGCAAAAACGGCAAACAGTCGAGGCCATTGAATCTGCAGAAGATGATGCTGCCTCTGATGAAGGTGGTGTAAATGGTGCGCCGTTATCAGGACAAGACAATACTTCGCAAGGGGCCTTCAGTATGGCGGTTACGGACATGAACGCCGATAATTTTAATACGGCGTATTATGGTCATAATTTCAGTGCATTGGGGTATAAAAAGGCGGTTACGCCCTCTGTAAATCCGGTTCATTCGGCGTTTGGCACTCACGATGCCCAGAGCATTGATATTGTAACATCTGTTGAACAGGCTATGTTCGGTCTGGATAGTGACGATGTAGATGCATATACGCGCTACTGGAGCAAATTATATGATGCAGATAATGCGCAAGGCTCTGCCGGGGATGCCAATCCGCCCGATATTGAGCCTGCGGCCGGAAGTCAGGATTCAGGACTTGGTGCCGGGCAATCGGATCAAGGCGCCGCGGATGCCGGGAATGACAAGGAGGCGCACCTGTTAAATGACATCACGGCGGGTGAAAACTTCACAACGAAGTTGGCTATGCATGCGAATGAATTCGAACAGTCCGTTGAGCGGCTGATTTCTTCGCTTTAAGTTTTTATTGTAACTGTTTCAATTGATTTGAAGGCTTTTTTGTAATAAAATTTTTCTTTGTCCTATGGGTGTTCATTCGTTATGCCACGTTTTAATAAAATCATTATGATACCTTTGGTATTCGCTCTGACGGGGTGTTCGGTGTTGACGTCTGATTTAACGTTATCCGAACAGCTGGATCTGATCGAAAAGGATATTAAAAGTCTGTATACGCCGCAGGCTATTGAAGACCCTATTTCTTTTGATGAAGCGATTGCAAGGACGATTAAATATAATCTTGATAACCGCGTTAAAGCCTTGGAAACTGTTGCTTTGCAGCGCAAAGTGACGGTTGACTCATTGGGCGCCCTGCCGCGGTTAAATGCCAGCGCGGATTATTCCGAGCGCGATAATTTCCGCGCTTCATCCAGTCGTTCTGTCGAGACAGGGCGAACGTCACTTGAACCATCTTATGGAAATGAACGTCACATTGGCGGCGCAAAACTGGAGGCGAGCTGGGATTTGATTGAATCCGGGTTGAATGTCGTGAATGCAAAAAACAGTAGTGATGAGGCGAAAATAGCGCATCAACGCCAACGTAAAATGGCCCAGGGCATAGTCCGGGAAGTTTTGAGTTTATATTGGCAGGCCGCGAGCGAACAGATATTGCGCAAGGATTATGACGGGCTTATTCAAAAAGGAAAACGCCTTGCCGCTGATTTGCAACGTGCGGAAGAACAAGGTCTTATCCCTCAAGAGGATGTGCTGAAACAGCAGGCCAAACTGTATAAATCGTTAAATGCATTATCAGATGCAAAAGAAAGACTATTAAGTGCAAAGGTTGAATTGGCCTATTTGATGAATCTTCCGCCCAATACTGATTTTTCATTAGAGGTATCGGACCGCGATTTTCAAAAGAAGATACCGTCTATTAGTAACGATGTTGATGAGCTGGTTTTGTTGTCTGTTGTGATGCGTCCGGAAAGTCGTGAAGAAGTTTTGCGCAAGCGCATTGAAGAGCGTAAATCGATACAGGAAATTTTAAAAACACTGCCCGGTTTTGAAATTATCGCATCACAAAATTATAATTCGAACGATTTTCTGGTTAATAAAAACTGGGGTGAATTGTCATTATCGCTGACACAAAATTTACTCAGTATTTTTACACTGCCCTCACGTTTGAATAAGGTTGAAACCGAACAGCGCCTGGCAGATTTAAAACGCCAGACACTGATGGCGGCGATTATGACGCAAACCCATATTGCGTATAACAGCTTTGAACATAGCCGCGAGAAATATAATTTGCGCCGTCGTTTGTTGAACGTTGAACAACAGATTGCGCGTGATGCCCGCAATAAATTTTCGGCCAATTCATTATCAGATGTTGAATATTTTGAAATTCAAACCGATTTTATTCTTGGGCAAACTGACATGCATAACAGCTTTGTTAGAATGTGGAGCAACTATGCCATGTTAATTGATACATTGGGTATTGATCCAACATCCGACATTACAACGCAGATGAGCCTGGAAGAATTGGAGGCCGTTGTTAAAGATCGTTATGGTTCATTGAACGAGGTATATATACCGGATGCTTTGGATACGATTTTGGCTGTCAAAAAAGTACCGTTGCCGCAAAAAAAACCGGCCACATAATAATAAAATAAAGCGATCAATTTATTCGCAACACAAGGAGTAAAATTGTGCAATACGGGCGAATGCTTTTTGCATTATCGATATTTGGGATGTGTTTTGGTTTGATATTATTGGGCGGGGCGCATGCTGGATATGCGAATGAACAGGCCGCCAATAACAAAGAAGTGCAGGTTGTTCTGGTCGCCGCTCAGCAGGCAATGTTTTCCAGCCCCTTTACACGCCGCGTTCACGAATTGCCCTTTAAAGACGGTGATACGTTTAAAAAAGGGGATACCTTAATCGCCTATGATTGCCGCATTGACAAGGCTGAACATAAACAGGCCAAAGCCATGTTAAAAGCCGCCAAGGCAAAATGGGAGGCGAAAAAGAAGCTGAAGAATTTAAGCTCTATATCCGATCTTGACCTGGTGATTGCCGAGGCCGAGTATGAAAAGGCAAAAACCGAATATACCGTTAGTGAGGTCAATGTTGATTATTGCGTGTTAGAGGCGCCCTATGATGGCCGTATAACAGGATTAAATGTTAATCTGTATGAAACGGTCAAATCGGGACAGGATATTATATCCATTGCCTCTTTGGATCAATTGGATGCCCGTATGCTGGTGCCGTCAAAATGGCTGTCATGGTTGAAGATCGGGACGGCCCTAAAGGTTCATGTTTTCGAAACCGGGCAGGATTATACCGCGAAAGTCGAGCATATTGGCGGTGCGGTTGATGAGGTCAGCCAATCGATCATGATCGTCGCAACATTGCAAAATGTTGATGATAATGTTTTGCCGGGTATGACCGGTAAAGCGGTGTTTGAAGGGGGGCGATAGATCTGATGGCCGATAATAGCTCCTCCTATTCCCCGTCCTCATCCAAAAAATCGGCGCCGCATGAGCCTTATTCCGAAGCTAAGTTAAAAAAACTAACGCAGGCTTTATTATTGGAACGTCAGGTCCGTAACAAAGCATCGCAAAGAAATGAAATTGGCTTTCATATTACCAATGATACATTCCGCCTTTTCCCATACAGGCAGTGTTATCTGTGGTCTTTTTACCTGGATAAAGTAAAGGTGACACATGCCTCTGGTGTGTCTCATGTAGACGATGATTCGGGCTTTATGCAGTGGTTTACCGGCTTTGTAAAACGTAGGGTGCAGGATTTGGACCTGACAGAAGATGAAAAGCAGGAATGGGCCAGTGTGCATGTTTTATCACAAGATGACTGCGGGAGCGATGATCAGGTGAATTGGGATAAATGGCTGCAGTCGCATGCCGTTATGGTGCTGTTCTGGTCACCGGCGGGGCGCTGTTTTGGAGGCTTATGGTTTGATCGGGATACGCCGTTTCAGGAGTCGGATCGGATTTTATTATCCCATGTATCCGGGGCATATGCACATGCGTTATATATGTTGCAAAGGCTGGAACAGACAAGTTGGCCTGAAAAGGTGAAAAACCGGCTGTGGGGGACTAATTTACGCCGGGCGGCCCTGATAGGGCTGGGTGTTGTTGCGCTGTTTCCGGTTCGGTTGTCGGCAACGGCCCCTTCCGAGGTTATACCCCTGGATCCGTATATGATTAGTGCACCCATGGACGCGGTTGTTGATGATATTCTGGTGGAGCCCAATCAGCATGTTGAGGCAGGCGATATACTGGTCACGTTTGATGATACGCAGCTGCGGAGTGAAAAAGCGGTTGCGGAAAAAGAGGTGCAAATTCTGAGTACAGAACTATCGCAGGCATCACGCCAAGCGTTTAGCGAAGATCGCAGCAAGGCGCAGCTTGCCTTGATATCGGCGCAAATTGAAATGAAAAGTGCCGAAATATCTTATTTAAATCAGCAACTTATGCGTATGAGTGTAAAGGCGCCCCATGCCGGACAGGTGGTTTTTAATGATGCATCGGAGCTGAGAGGGCAACCCATGCGCACCGGCCAGCGTTTGATGCTGTTGGCCAAGCCGCAGAATAGTGAATTATTGGTACGTGTTCCTGTCGATAATATGGTGCAAATCAATCATGATGTCCCTATTCGCGCTTTTTTAAATATTGCTCCTTTGAAACAGTATAACGCAAAAATTCATTATATCAGCTACAAGGCGGGGGCCGATACCGACGGATTAATGACCTATAAAATCAAGGCGCGTTTCACGGATACAGATGCACGGCCCGCAATTGGATTGCAAGGAACGGCCAAGGTTTACGGCAATTATACCATACTGGCCTATCATATATTGCGCCGCCCGGTGGCATGGCTGCGTAAGCATCTTGGGTTGTGATGCGCCTGTTAGGACAATATCAGTGGTAAAAGGTGAATCAGGGTGACGGCCGAAAGTGGATCAGATAACAGCGTGACCAAAAAAACCGGCGCGATGGCGGTTGTAAACCTGCCTGTCTTGCGCGAAGAAATTGATTTGCACCCCGGCCCGCGGGAAAAAGACGGGTATCCGACATGGACACTGCATGATCCTGTAACCAATCAGTTTTATCGCCTGGGCTGGCAAGGGTTTGAAATTCTCAGGCGTTTTGAAAATTTCCAGACGGTTGATGAATTGCTGGCCGATGTCAATGCGCATACGACTTTGCATTTGGAACGGGATGACGTTTTAAATATTGTGCGTTTTTTATATGCCAATGAACTGGCGCAAAGCTCGAATGATCATCAGGCCAGGCGCCTTGCAGAAAAATCAAACAACCGTAAAAAGGCATGGTGGAAACAGGCGGCGCACAGCTATTTATTCTTGCGTATTCCACTCGTGCGACCGGATCCGTTTCTAGAATGTACCAAGGCCTATGTCCGGCCATTATTCACGCGGGCGTTTTTTATAATAATGCTGGGTTTTATGGTGCTGGGCATGGTCTTAACACTTTTCAGAGTGGATGAATTTGCCAATACGTTTATGCATTTTTTTTCATGGCAAGGGTTACTGATTTATATTATCTCGCTTGTTTTTGTAAAAATATGTCATGAACTGGCCCATGCCTACAGCGCAAAACTATCGGGTGTTGAGGTCACGGTCATGGGGGTGGCCCTTATTGTGCTGTACCCTGTTTTATATACCGACACCAGCGGCGCCTGGAAGATTGTCGATAAAAATGCGCGTCTGCGTATTGGCTATGCGGGGGTCATGGCTGAATTTTATTTGGCGGCCTGCGCATTGGTATTGTGGCATTTTCTGCCTGATGGAGCTTTAAAAAGCGCGGCCTTTTTTATTGCGACGGTTTCATTTTTAATTACGGTGTCGGTGAATTTTAATCCGTTCATGCGTTTTGACGGGTATTATTTGCTGGCGGATATGCTGGGTATTGATAATTTACAGTATCGCGCCTTTGCATTAACCAAATGGCATTTGCGCGGCTGGATTTTGGGGGTGAAAGCGCCTAAGCCTGAGCAGTTTAAGCCCAGTTTGCAGCGTTTGGTTATTGTGTATGGATATGCCACATGGGTATACAGGTTTTTCCTTTTTGTTGGTATCGCCATTTTAATATTTTATCTGTTTCCGCAGCCAATCGGTGTTATTTTGATGGTGGTTGAGCTTGGGTTTTTTATTGTTTTTCCCATAGCCGGGGAATTGAAAATTTGGTGGGAGGAACGTCAAAAGATGTCTGTGGGCGGAAAGCGGGTGATCGGTGGGATATTGGCAATGGCTATTTTTATGGCGGTGTTTCCCTGGCGCTCCTCTGTTGAGGTCCCCGCGGTTATGCAGGCACAGGCCTATCAGAAAGTGAATGTTCCCATCTCTGCGCGGATTGACGATATGCGGGTTCAACATGGGCAAATCGTCGAAAAAGGCGATGTTTTGCTGGTTTTGCGATCGGATAGTCTGGATAGTAAAATTACACAAGTGCAGCATAAGGTGAAAATGCTGGGGCAGCAGATTAACATCGCCCAGCGAAATCAGGCTTTAATCAAAGAGCGCCCGGCCCTTGTCAGTAAACAACGTGAAGAACAAACCCGTTTGGATAGCCTGATATCGATGCGGGATCGTTTGACATTGCGCGCCGATACTAAGGGCCAGGTATTCTATGCACAGGATTTCCTGCATGAAGGGCTCTGGTTGTCATCCGGGGATCTGATTATGGAGATCGTAAACACGGATTCTCAGGTGCTTTATGCTTATGTTGATGAACGAAGCTATGGCCGCATTCAAGGGGGGGCTGCAGGAACGTTTTATCCTGATAACGTGTTGCATGTGCCATTGCCTGTCAAATTACAAGATGTGGATACGGTCAGTACACGGTATTTGAATTATCCTGAACTCGCCTCTGTTTACGGCGGGCCGATTGCGGTGGACGCTGGCGGGCAGGATAATCAACTGATTGCCCATAACGCGATTTATCGTTTGCGTCTTGCCCCGGTCAGGGATATGTCGTCCTTACAGATTCCATCCTTGCGCGTTCGCGGCGCGGTTGTTGTGGAAGGCCGGGGTGAAAGTTTGTTGTATAATGCCTTTCGCCATATTCGCGCGGTGGTAATTCGTGAATTCGGAATTTAGAGGGTATAATGACGATGGATAACACTTTAGACAGCCAGAGCGTTGCAGATCAGAGCAATGGGCCGCCGGTGCGTTTTCATCCCAGTGCGGGGTTTTGTGAATGGCTGGCGCAGGAAAATGTATCACTGGCCTTTACCAGTACAATGGTCAATAAGCTGATTACCGTTGGCCAGGACGAAAAACGCCTGAAAATTTTTACAAGAACCATAGATCATGTCAGGGCCATTTGCGCCCGGCAAGACCGGCTTTACGTGGCCGCCAGAAATGCTGTATGGACTTATGTCGATGTGGCCGCGGGCGGCAAAGGCCCCCAAGGGTATGATAGTCTATATTACCCTATGCATTGCCATATGACCGGGCCTGTTGATCCGCATGATTTATATGCGCCCGCAGACCCTGCGCATTCTCTGATTCTGGCCAATACGCGTTTTTCCTGCCTCGCGGAAATTGATCAGACCTATAATTTTAAACCGCTATGGGCTCCGTCTTTTATTTCGGCCCTAATGCCGGAAGATCGTTGTCATTTGTCCGGCGTAGCGGTTGATCCGGACACGGCCCGGCCGCGATATGTAACTGTTGCGGCGCAGAGCGATACATATGAAGCCTGGCGTCTGAAACGCGTGTCGGGTGGGGCTGTGCTGGATGTTGAAAAAAACCGGGCCATTTTGACGGGCCTTTCCATGCCGCATGCCCCCCGTCTGCATCAAGGACGCTTATATGTGCTGGATTCCGGCCGCGGTTGTTTGGGGCAGGTCGATGTTGAAAACAATGCGCTGATAGATATTTACTGCTTCCCCGGTGTGGTTAAGGGGTTGGCATTAATTGGGCATTATGCGGTTGTCAGTGTGTCCGGCTTTGTTCAGCAAGACAGCGTGAATGATTTGCCGTTTTTCCGGCGTATGCAAGACCATGAAGCGGAAAAGCAATGCGCGCTGCATATCGTGGATTTAAATAAGAAAGTTGCTGTTCATGCGTTGCATATCACCGGGGCGCTGACCGAGATTGATGGTTTGACTGTTCTATACGGCCGTCAAAATCCAGCAATCGTTTCCCCTGAATCAGACACGGTGGGACAAATATTTTATTTACCGGATGATAAGATCACGGCATCAAAAATACCGGCGGCAGGGGATGAAAATGATTCCGGGTTTGATCGGAAGAATAAGAAAAATTCCGCGGCCGATTCTGCCCGCCTGTCATTGATAAACCTGCCCGCCGATTACGTTATTACCAAAAACGATAATTACAGCTTGATTAATGTATATGGTCGTATGCGGCCTGAGATTAAAAATGCTTTGGTGGAGTATTGGTTGGCACATAAAATATTGCCCCGTGATGAAGACCATAATTTACGCGCGGCGCAGGCTTGTTTGCTGGCCTTGAATCCCAAAGGGCAAATCATTGCTGATTTAAGTGCCTATCAAGAGGAATTTGCCGCTGTTCAGATGAATGGGACTGATAATGCGTATAAGGACGAATCTGGCGATATATATTTCTTTTTACGGACATCAACAGCGCCGGAATATCGATCTGCAGGGCTTATTATCGCCATATTGCTCAACAGCCACGACGTGTTGAAAAAATTTGCTGCACAACAGTATGACGCACAGCAAACAAACACCCCAAAGGGCGTGATTATTGTGACTGAAAATGAAAAATTTACGCGCCCGTTAATTCTGAAACGATTTGAACGCTACGGGTATGAGATTCTACCGATCAAAACGAAAAAGGGCCAAATGTTAATTCGCAAAAAGTTTTAGTCTGCTTTTAACGCGATTAATTTAAGGCGGGTTCGCAATTGTCCCAAATCAGTTCCTGTGCGCCGCGTTCCCGTAATGTGCAGGTGTCGGGGTCTAGACCGGCATTGCTGAGGGCGTCTCTTTGATCCTGATCCATGGCTATTTCCCTGGGCTCAAAATGATATCCCCCATCTTGATTGATCTCTACCGTGTAATCATGAATGTTCGTGCCTTCGGGCATTTGTGATAAAAAGTCGTCTTTTGCATCTTGCAGACGAATTTCGGCCAATAATTCATCACCATTGTACCAGATGCTATTTTGCGCCCGGATGATTTCCAATGCCGCGTCTTGATCAATGGTTACGGCCTCATTCACGCCGGTGTAAAGATAATAGGCCATATCCATTTGCGCTTTGGCATCGCCTGATGCAACGGCGTCCCGTAACAGATCTGTACCCCATGCATTTACATCCAGCTTGCCTGCCATATCACCCAAATGGTCAAATCCGTATTGGCCGTTAATCAAGCCCAGCCCCGCATCACGAATGGCCCAGTCTTGCCCTTTCAGGGCTGCTTCAATGATGGATTGGGCTTGTTCGGACAGGCCGTCCTGTTCCAGCAATAATTCCAGACGGGCAAATATATCGTCAGGGATAATGATTTGCGCTTCGGGTTGTGGTTCAGGTTGTGTCTCAGGTTGTGGTTCAGGTTGTGTCTCAGGTTGTGTCTCAGGTTGTGTCTGGGCGATGGTATCTGTTGTTGTTTCGGCCACTGTCTGCGCTTTTGTTTCTGCTTGCGCCTCTGGTGCAACAGATTGCTGCGTATCATTATCCAGAACAGGTTCTGCGGGAGGCTCTATGTCCGCTTCGGCTGTAATGTTTGTATCAGGGGCGGTTTCAACCGTATCCATGGTGTGGGTATCGGTATTGGCGATGATGTCCGTGGTTTGTTGGGCGCTTATATCGACAGGGTCAGGCGCAGGCGGTTCTTGGCCTTCCGTGATAATTTGTTCTTTGATGTCATCTGGAACATTTTCAATTCCTGTGGTGTCCAGTATGTCCGGCGCATCATTGAAGGCGCTTAAAATGGTATCGGCACCCATATAGCCAATAATGGCACCTGTTCCGGCAGCGATAGTTTTAAAGAGATATTTTTTATAGTTTTTCTTCAAAATATCGCGTTTGGTTTCGTCTTCCTGGCGTTTACGCATATCATTAAAGACATTCAGTCCCAAAAATACGCCCGCGGCGGCCAAGGCAAAGACCGGCCCAATGGTTGCGGTCCCTGCCGCGACGGCGAGGCCCTTTGTTGCCGCCCCTGCGATCGCACCGATTGCGGCCGGTTTAAAGATGGTTGTTAACCGCGCCAGTTTTGATTTTGGGGGTGCTGATTGATCCGCGGTTTTAGCCGTATTGTCATTATGTTCCGGCGTATTTTCAGGGGGGTGGTTTTGCGCATTCTGTGCGTTTGATGCGGGCGGTTCTGTGTGGCCGTTTGTCTGATTTTTCTCTTCGTTTATATGCATGGTTATCTCTATCACCTTATATGGGGGCGGTTCTTTTATGCCGCCGATATGCCTCTTAATCTTATGGGGCAGGTTTATGACATACTTTTTCATAAGAATCAAGAAAAATGGGTAAAATATATTATTTTCTACACATATAATGCTTGACATAATAGGGGGGATTGTGAGATAACACCCGCCAATTGCGGTGAGGGCACAATGCCCAGACGCAAAAACTATTTAAAAACCATCTATAAAGACTGATTAGTAATCAGAGGAGTTTAAAAAATGAAAACTGCGGTAAATAAGATTAAAACAACAGCGGCGGCAACGGTATTTGCATTATCCACAAATGCGGCCCTTGCAACTGGCTATCATCATGATAGAGGCTCTAATGTTTATGAAGGGCCAGATTACGAAACAGAAATCACATCCAACCCCCAGGCGAATGCGGCATCTAATTCTGCATCACATGCCAATGCGGGTGCCCATGCAGGCGCCAGTGCCAATGTTGGCCAGTCAACAAATGTCGGACAGGCAACCAAAGTTGGCGTGGGTCAGAACGCGCAATTGCATGGCGGCGACACCCATGTTGATAATGAAATTGAAACAGGGGATGTTTCTGTGCATCAAGGCCCTGTTACCGCTGGCGGTGCCCATGTTGGTATTCAAAACGGTAACAAAAACTATGTTGAAGGCACTGATGTTGAAACAGAAATCACTGGCACGAACACCAATAATATTGGGCCGGTAACATCAATCAGTAAAGGTGGTCAAGGCGGCCAAGGTGGCCAGGGCGGCCAGGGCGGTAACGTAGAAGCCGAAATCACGGATAATTCCAATCATTCACAAACACAAACAACCGATGCCAGCTCTCAAAACGAGAACAGCCAGTATTCGGCGCAGGAAACCAACGTGGATAACAGCGGTTCCGGTAATTCAGAGAATGAAAACACCCAGAACACAGAAGTGGGCGGTAATAACAGCTCTTACACGAATAACAGCGTGTATAAAGGCGCTGCGGCGGCCAATATCCCCCAGGCAGCAGCCGTGTTTGCGACCAAATCATGCGTAAGTTCAACCGGATTTGGTATTGGCGGCGGTAATGTTTACGCCGGTTATGGCGGGCTATCCTGGTCACATGTAGGTTCCGAAGCAGTTGCACTGACAGGCACCATTGAAGTCGCCGACGGTGAAGAGATTGAAGTCGCCTACACAATCCCTGAACTTGCCGACATGAGCGCGCAGGAACGGGCCGAGATTATTCATGATCTAAGCGGATCAGAGGCGGCCAAGGCCACATGTTTGATGAGCAATTATCAGGCACAGGAACGCGCCCTGACGAAAGCCTATGAACAAGCAACCAAAGTGGCCGAAATTAATGCCAAATCAAATATTGCCGGTCAGAAAATTTCTGGATACACACAGATCAAGGTTGAAGAAGTCCGTCAGGCCGGTCAGGCGCAAACAGCCGCCGTGGAGGCGCAAGGCAGATTGGCCGAGATCGGTATGCGGCATATCTGTAATCAGGCTGTAACGGTAGTCCAAACCGGTCAGCACACGCAGCAGGTTGTGGCAGAAACAATGGCGATCCCGCGTAACAAAGTGTCTGAAACGCAGAATGGTCATGAACTTTGTGGTATTCGTACCAATGATGTGATTGACAGTCTGAAAAGCCACACAGACAATTCCAAATCTGTTGAGGTTAATTTCGATCAGTTCGATTTGAATTTCTAGGCATCTGGTAACACATGCAATAACGGGAAGCCGCCACAGCAATGAGGGCGGCTTCTTCTTTCATCCAGAGAACGGCGGCCAGAGAACAGCGTATCGGGTGAAGTAGGTTCATGCAATGATACAACTTGATTTATTTACATAATTTATGTATAATTCAGCACGATCAATACGAAGAAGGTGTTCAAATGATCAGTAAAAAATTTGCGGCCATTGGTTTATCTGTCTTTATGACAGGCTGTGCCACCACAAAAATTCAGCATGTTCTGACAGATGAGTGTTTGCAGAAATCCACGGATGATCAGGGCAATGTTTTACAGGTGGAATTTAATAAGGCCTGCGGTGATCATAAACGCGACTTGGCGGTTCAAAGCATCAGGGCCGAACAAGATAAAGCCGTCGCAATTGTTCAGGCCAACAGCGCGGCGCAAACCCGCATTATTAATGCGCAAAAAAAATCTTATCTGTGGCGCATTCTGGCAACAGGCATGAGCGGTATGGATAAATCACGGCAAATTCTGGCCATTCATAACGCGCGCCAGCAAAATAATGCCGAATTGCTGGATCTGGCAACCCAGTCACAATTGGCCCTTGGTATTACAGAGGCCGATATTCAAGAGCAGGTTAAAAAATGGGAATTGCAGGCCAGACCGGAGCGGCAGGTCATGCAGCTTCGCGATGGCAGCATTTATATGGATGTATCGGCGGACCCATATGGCCCGTTTGCCAATGATATCAATTAACGGCCAGCCAGCCGTTTAGGCCGGTGCTATGTCCAGGGCGTTCGGGCGGCCATTTTCATCATTGCTTTGC
Source organism: Micavibrio sp. UBA2638 (assembly GCA_002359735.1). Classification (GTDB taxonomy): domain Bacteria; phylum Pseudomonadota; class Alphaproteobacteria; order Micavibrionales; family Micavibrionaceae; genus UBA2638. The sequence continues at coordinate 27,068 of DENS01000003.1, read as the reverse complement.
GGCAATTTACGGCCGTGAATATCTTCAATAAGATAGTGAATGACTTCCGGGTTCCAGACCATGCCGCAATGGCTGGCGTCTTCCAGCACCAATGATGTATCCGGTTCCCACGGGTGCAGAGCCGCTTTCCAGTGGACAATGCCATCGCCTTTGGATGAAATGGCTTTTAATGGCGGGTGCGGGGCTCCGCTTTGTAAATCGCCCTTCAGTTCTTGTAACAGATCATCCTCTCTTTTTAGAAAAGTAGAGATCTTGTGAATGCCTTGCAAAAATTTATTGACGCCGTCTTCAAACCCCATTGCCGCGCCATAGGGGGTGCCCAGTGTATAGGCGGATTCTATTTCATCCGGGAACATATACGACAGTTTCAATGCTTTTAATCCACCGGCGCTGTGGCCAATGATGATCGGTTTTTCGCCATACTTGTCGGCGACGGATTTCAATGTGCGTTCGGCATGCTGTAATTCACGGCGTCCGGCCAGGTTCAGGCCCATTTTAACAGGGTAGGTCGGGTGACCAATTCTTTCCATGGTGCCGGTCAGTGCGGCATTGACCCAGTGATTGCATAGAAAACCATTGATGGTGATAACCGGCGTATTTTTTGCGGACGCGCGGGTGTTAAAGGTATTCGAAAGGCTGTGGCCGATAAAGCGACGAAATTCATCGATAGCGCGCGGCGTCTCTTTGATGAGGTTGCGCGACAAGTCTAGGTGAGCTGGCTTCATATGATCCCTGTAATATTTATTATTTTTTTATTGGCCGAAGCATAAATTATTCTTATTTATGCCGTCCAATATTTTGTATATTGCAAAGCACAAAAGTCTGGTTTGTTTTCCGTTATATAAGAAAATACTGTTTTTGTGCGTTAATATCGCTGCGTCTTAATTCTGTTTTAAGGTTATTGGGGTATGAATAAGGGTCAGGTTTACCGCCATTGGCGGGGATTTGCACAGGGTGGTAATTTATGCCCATTCTGGACTGGCTTTTTGTGATCGGCTGAAGTAGATTTGTCCGATTAACGAAATGGTATTGGGAAATGAAAACATGATCATTGTTTTTGGATCAAATGTTCTGGACTTGTTTTTTCAGCAGGCGGATTTGCCGCCGAAAGATAAAGCGCTGTTTATTGACAACCATGTAGAAGCCCCGGGCGGTAAGGGGGCCAATCAGGCGATTGCCGCTGCGCGTGCCGGTTCTAAAGTGCGTTTTTACGGTGCTTTGGGCGAAGGGGGGCATGGCCGCCAAATGTACAAAAACCTGGCCAAGAATAATATTGATATCTCTGGGATTCGTTTTTTTGATATGCCATCCGGTCTGGCAACAATTTTCGTTGATGAAAAGGATGGAACGCACCGCATTGTTGTGTCCCAAGGCGCCAATTTAATGGCCAAACAGGACTTTGTACCCGATAGCGATATTGATGAAGATACTATTTTGCTGGTGCAAGGGGAGCTGGCCATTGAAGAAACGGAAAAGCTGATTAAACGCGTAAAAGAAAAAGGCGGCAAAACGGTGATGAATTTTGCCCCGGCCATTCAACCCTTATCGGAAGAATTGCTGCGCAATTTAAATGTTTTGGTGCTGAATGAATATGAGGCCGAGGCCGTCGGTAACCAGTATTCCATGGATGTGTCTGATAAAAAGCAACTGGCCAAAGATCTGAATGATCGCTTTGATTTAACCACCATTATTACTTTGGGCCCTGATGGGGCGGTTACGGCCGCAAAAGGCAATGTTTTTGAAACGCCGGCTTTGAAAGTTAAACCGATTGATACGGTGGGCGCGGGTGATGCCTTTACCGGGTATATCTGCGCGGCGCTTGATCGCGGTGAAACGATTGAGACAGCCGTTTATGAAGCAATTATTGCGGGGTCGATTACCTGCACAAAAATTGGTGCGCAAACGGCGCTGCCTTATAAGGAAGATGTCATTCAAACAATAAAAAATGGTGCAAAAACTCAGGCTTTGTAATAGAAAGATCTATTGATTGCCGAATAGACATAGTATGATCTAGATACAAAGGGAAAGGCTAGAAATGTCAGAACAAAGTTATCGCGTTCCGTTCACCGATGCCGCGACTGCAAATTTAGGATATGATCGATCCCAGCTTCAGGCCGGAATTGTCCATATAGGCCCCAGCCATTTTGCGCGTTCACATTTGTTGAAAATGGTGCATGATTTGTTGCCCGATGATCCGCGTTGGGGTGTAAAGGCCATCAGTTTGCGCAACCATGGCATCAAGAAGGCCTTGGAACCGCAAGACTATATTTTCCCATTGATAGAACGGGCCGAGGGCGTGGATAAAACGAATCTGGTCGGCAGCCTGATTGACGTAACGGTTGCAATGGAAGACCCGCAAGAGGCGGTGGACGTGTTGGCCGATCCCGATATAAAACTGGTTACAATGACCGTGACCGAAGCCGGGTATTATTACGATAAAACTACGGGAAACCTGGATTTTTCCAATGAGGATATCAAAAAATGCCTCAGCAACATGGATGAGCCCAGCACCGTGGTCGGTCTGTTGGTGGCCTCGCTTGAAAAGCGCATGAAAACAGGGGCGCCGCCTCTTACAATTATGTCTTGTGATAATATGGATGCCAACGGGTCTGTTCTTCGGAATGTTGTTTTGGCTTATGCCGATAAAAAAGATAGCCGGGGGCTTGGTAAATATATCCGCGATAACATTACCTTCCCGACGACAATGGTTGATCGTATTACGCCATCGACACCGGAAGAATTTCAAAATGTTGCCGATGAAACGGTGTTTAACTGGCCGGTTGTTACAACGCCAATGCCTGAATATGCCCTGGTGATTGAAAATAATTTTGCCGCCGATATGCCGGATCTGGTATCAGTTGGTGCGACGATTGTCGATGATGTGACCCCATATAAAAACATGAAGGTGCGCTTGTTGAACGGCGCGCATATGGCGCTTGGCTGCGTTGGCCGTGTGGCCGGGTATGATACGGTTATTGATGCAATTAATGATCCGAAAATTGAAAAATTTGTTGCAGGCTTTATTGAAGAGGCGAAAAATACGCTCGTCCCGCTGGATACAATTGATTACGATTTATATGCGGATGATGTGCTAAACCGTCTTAAAAATCCAAAAATTACAGATCGCTTATGGCGTCTTGTCCGTAACGGGACGGAGGCCAAACTGGATAAACGTTTGTTGGGGTCTTTGAGTGACTCGATCGCCAATAAAACCGGTCACGATCATATTGCCTTTGCCACTGCGGCGTGGATGCATCATTTGGCCGGCGTTGATAATAACGGGCAGGACTTTGATATTCAGGACCCCTATGCCATTGATTCCGGCTTGCAACAACTGGCAAGAGCGATGGGCGAAGATCCAAGTGCCATCATTGGCGCCAGTAACAAGTTTCCGGCCGCGTTGCAGGGCAATGATGTTTTTAAAGACGCTGTCCAGAAACATTACAAAAATATCAAGCGTCATGGTGTGTTACAGGCGGCATCTTTGTTAAATGGGCTGCAAGGTGTTCCCTCACCGCATGCAGGGCCTGATTCGCCAGACGTAATTAATGGATAAATTATGAAGTTAAACCAAGCCAATTTGGAAGCCATTTCCCAGGCATCCGATGTTCCTGCCTATGATCGATCAAATGTGATTTGCGGTATTATGCACATGAGCATAGGCGGTTTTCATCGGTCGCATCAGGCAGTGTATATTGATGATGTTCTGGCCAATGGTCATCACACATGGGGGATATGCGCTGTTGGGTTGATGCCGCAAGATCAGGGTAATATTCAAAAACTACAGCAGCAAGATAATCTGTATACCATATTGGAACGTACGGCCGAGGCCGATTCTGCGCGTGTTATCGGGTCGATTATTGAAACGCTTCACGCGCCGTCATCGCCAGAAAAAGTGCTGGACCGCTTGCACGATGACCAGATTAAAATTCTATCCTTAACCATCACCGAGAAAGGCTATTGTTACGACAGCAATCGTAACCTTGATGGCAATCATCCATTGATTAAGCATGATTTGGATAATTTGTCCGCGCCGAAAACGGCTTTGGGGTATATTGTATCCGGTCTGAAAAACAGGCGCGATGCCGGAAAAACGCCTTTTACGGTGATGTCATGTGACAATTTGCCCCATAATGGTGATTTGACAAAACAACTGGTTTTACAGTTTGCCGCATTGGTTGACGCGGATTTATCCGCATGGATTAAAAATAACGTATCGTTCCCCAATTCGATGGTTGATCGTATAACGCCGGTTACCACTGATGATATTGTGAAAACGCTTCAGGCCAAATTTCAAATTGATGATGCGTGGCCCGTTGTTTGTGAAGATTATATTCAATGGGTGCTGGAAGATGATTTTTCCGATGGCCGCCCCCCGCTGCATGAGGTCGGTGTGCAGATTGTTGCAGATGTTGATCCCTATGAAAAGATGAAGGTACGGCTTTTAAACGGGTCGCATTCGGCGCTGTCGTATTTGGCGTATCTGATGGGGTACCGTGATGTTGATAAGGCGATGAACGATCCCCTCATTGCGGAATTTGTACGGGCCTATATGGATGATGATATAACACCGACCATTCCAAATGTGCCCGATATTGATCTGGATGACTATAAAAGCAAATTGATTGAACGGTTTTCCAATCCGGCCATATCTGATCAGGTACAAAGGCTGGCCGAGGATGGATCACAAAAAATTCCAAATGCTATCTTGCCCTGCATCGCTATGCAGCTGGAAAAAGGTGGATCAACCAAGTACGCCGTGTTGGCACTGGCCGGTTGGTTTCGTTATCTTACAGCCGTGGATGAAAAACTGGAGCCAATTGAAATTACCGATCCGTTGTCGACAAAACTGATTTCTTCGGCGAAATTGGACACCGACACACCAAGGCACTTATTGGCCATTGAAGAAATTTTTGGAACGCATTTGCCGCTGAATGATAATTTTGTGAAAGATTTGACCTCGTCAATGCAGCGCCTGAAGCAAAATGGGGTTCGGCAGACGTTGCAAGACGCGCTTAATTAATTGACATAATTTATGCTTTTGTATATAAAATATGACCGTGAACAACAAGGGCCCGATCTTAAACTGGATATATGAGTGTGATCAAAAAAATTATATTTGATAATGATGGAGTGAATATCGACAGTGAACATATCGCCATGCGTGATATGGCCGAGTTTGGTTTTGATATGGTCGGTAAATATATTGACGTTGATAGCGCCGGTTTGAAAGAAAACGATATCTATGTCGCCTATAAGGGCCAGTCCGCCAATGACATTTTTAGGCAGCTCGTTGATAAATTTTCTTTGCCTGAAGAGGCGATCAAGGAAGATTACAATATCCCTGACGGCGAAGATATCTGCGAATATTTATCTGATTTACATACAAAAAGCGTGATAGCAAAATTTACCGGTGGCCAGTTAGAGACAGTGCCGGGTTTCAGGGCAACGATTGAATCTATTCGCAATATGTATGGGGCCGACAATATTGCCCTTTGCACAACCAGCCGGGCCGACCGCATGCATGCAACCTTTCATGCCATTGACCCGGAAACAGCCGAAAATGCCGGTTGGGATAATTTTTTTCCTGATAAGAATAATTTACGGCTGAGCGGTTATGGGTATCCGAATAAATATGTGCGTTTTACCGAAATTCATCCTGATTGGCACCCCGAAGAAACTGCCATCATTGAAGATACGGCCGGTTCAACCAAAAAGGCCATTCAAGCCGGGTTTAAAAATATTATCGGTATCGTTGTTTCAACATTTCAGTGTCACGATGACAATGGAAATTTCAGCGCGGCAAAACAACGGGAAGAAATAAATCAATTGCTGGATGCCGGGGCCAGTGTGGTGGTCACTAATTATGCCGATATTTCGGCTGCCATTGCCTGGATTGACAATGGCCTGGATGCCAGTAACAAGCCGGACTTTAATGAACCAGTCTATATCGCGCAGGACAATTCCGGCCCGGTGCCTCCGGTACTGGATATCTAATGTATCGTCCCAATTTGATGTGCCTGTTTCAGATGGACTTCTGTTTTATGGGCGATCAAATTGCTTCATAATCTGTAACGTTTGCCCGCTGATATGATGTTCGATCCCTTCGGCATCAAATTCCGCCGTTTCGGGGTCAACGCCCAAACGGATCAGAAATTCCAGCACAATCTGATGACGTTCTTTACATTTTTTTGCCAGTCTCTGCCCTTTATCGGTTAGAAAAATGGACCGGTAGGGCTGGGTCTCGACATAGCCCTCTTCCTGCAGGCGGGCGAGCATCTTTGTTACGGTTGGATGCGCAACGCCAAGCCGTTTGGCCAGATCGCTGGCGCGGGCTTCTTTTTGAACATCTATGAGATCGGCAATTAACTCAACGTAATCTTCTGTGGTTTCGGTTTGATGGGCCTTGCGCACGCGCGCAAACCAGCTTGCCTGCGTTTGGGGGTCCGCCAGCGTCAATGCGGCTTTGTTTGGCGCTTTATTAGGCATGTTGCAATCCCCTTCCTGTTTGCCGGTACTTTGCTATTATTAAGGCCAGTATAAATAACCCGGCTTGAATCACAACAATAAGCGGAGCAGTGGCAACATCGGCATGAAAGCTAATAATCGTTCCGGCCACGCAGGATACAATAGATGCTCCAAGCGCGATGGCCAGCATTTTATCGAATGAACGGGTTAACAAAAACCCGATAGAACCGGGGGCGATTAACATGGCGATCACAAGAATAATTCCAGCGGCCTTTAACGATGAAACAATAGTCAGCGCCAGCAAAAGCAGTAATCCAAAATGCAGCGCGCGAACAGGCAGGCCAATCACACTGGCATGGGCCGGATCAAAGCAATAAAGCATAAGGTCTTTACGTTTGATGAGCATGATCAGTGAACACAGCGCGGCAATGCTTCCGGCTTCGATGAGATCGGCGGTTGAAATGCCCAGCACATTCCCGAATAGAACATGAAGTAAATGAATATCCGTTTCGATTTTGGTGAGCATAACAAGCCCGGCGGCGAACATTCCGGAAAAGACAATGCCCATGACGGCATCTTCTTTAACGCGGCTGTTTTCTTTTAAATATCCTGTGGCCAGGGCGCAGAATAATCCGGCAATAAAGGCGCCTATGGCCAGGGGAATGCCCATGATAACCGCCAGAGCAAGACCGGGAAGAACCGCGTGGGATACGGCGTCCCCCATGAGTGACCAGCCCTTTAAAACCAGAAAGCAGGAAAAAATGGAACAGACTGTGGCAATTAACACCGACATCAGTAAGGCGCGTTGCATAAATTGATGCGCCATGGGGTCGGTGATAAAGGTGATCAGGCTATCCATGGCTGTGTGCCTTTCTGGTTAAGATCCCGTATTTCGGTGCGAAGATAAAAGCCCCCAAAAATATCAGTGTTTGTAATGTCACGATTAACCCGCCCGGATTGGCATCAAGGAAATAGCTGATATAGGCACCGGCCGCGCTGGTCACGCTGCCCAATATAACGGCGATTGCGATCAAGCGGTGAAATTTATCGGTCAGTAGATAGGCGGTTGCGCCCGGTGTCACCACCATGGCAATAACAAGGCACGCCCCCACCGTTTGCAAGGCCGCAACGCAGGCCGCGCTGAGCAGGGTAAAAAACAGTATTTTTAACCCGTTAACGGGAAGGCCGATGCTGCGGGCGTGGCTTTCATCAAAAAACACGGCCAGTAAGTCTTTCCATTTCAAACAAAGTGCAACAAGACAAATGGCCGATATAATGACCACTTGTAAAATGTCATAATCGGATATAGCCAGTACGTTTCCTAAAATGATGGCCTGAATATTCACCGATGTCGGGTTCATTGATATCATCAGCAGACCAATGGCAAAAAAGGTGGTGAAGATCAGACCGATAATGGCATCTTCACGCAGAGCGGTTTTTTGTTTGACCACGGCCATACTAAAGGCGGCCAAAAGCCCGGCAAAAAAGGCCCCAACGGCATAAGGAAGCGCCAAAAGATAGGCCAATGCTACGCCGGGAACAATGGCATGGGCCAGCGCGTCGCCCATCAGCGACCAGCCTTTCAACATCAGATAAGATGATAAAAAGGCGCAGACCCCGCCAACCAGTGCGCAAACCCATATGGCTTTGGTCATGTAGTGATAGCTGAAGGGTTCCAATAACAACTCAATCATTTTTTTTACCGCCATGGGGGGTGATTTTTTGCCCGCCATGTTCCCCGTAAAATACCAGTGGCCGTTCGTCATCGGTTAGAACGGTAACGCCGCGCCGGTCTTCATCATCATGTAAATCGGCGCCTATTAACCTGTGATGGCGCAACATGCCGCCAAAGGCCCGGGCTAAATTTTCTTGTGTGAATGTTGTTTCCACGGGCCCATAGGCCAGCAGTTCTTTATTAATTAACATCACCTCATCGCAAAAGCTGGGGACACTGCCCAGATTGTGTGTAGAAACCAAAATCAGCCGCCCCTCTTTCGCCAGTGATCGAAACAGGGTAATCAGGGTTTCTTCAGTTTTGATGTCCACACCGGTAAAGGGTTCATCCAGTAAAATAATTTGGCCGCCTTGCGCCAGGGCGCGGGCCACAAAAACGCGTTTCTTCTGACCGCCCGATAGTTCACCAATCTGGCGTTTTTTATAGGCGGACATATTCACGCGCTCCAGGGCGCCCTCCACGGCCAGCTTATCGCTTTTGGATGGACGGCGCAGAAAACCCATATGGCCATAGCGCCCCATCATCACAACATCTTCCACCAGTACGGGGAAGTTCCAGTCGACCTCTTCGGTTTGCGGGACATAGGAAACAAGATTTTGTTTCAAGGCTGCGCGCACATCCTGGCCCATAATTTTGACCGATCCTTTGGTCGGTTTCACAAATCCCATAATCGCCTTGAACAGGGTCGATTTTCCCGCGCCGTTGACACCAACCAGCCCGCATATCTTTCCGCTATGCAGGCGGCCATTGACGTTTTGAAGGGCGGCGTGTCCATTGGGGTAAGTCACGCTGACATCGGTAAGCTCTATTATGTCGTTCATTTAGTTGTTCAACGCCTCTTTAAAGCCATTTGCGATTGTACGGGTGGTTACCTGTAACAGATCCAGATAGGTTGGCACTTTTCCATCCGGCTCGCTCAGGGAATCTACGTATAAAACACCGCCATAAAGGGCCGCAGTTTCCGAGGCCACTTGTCTGGCCGGTTTGTCCGAAATGGTGCTTTCGCTAAAGATAACCGGGATATTCTTTTCCCGAACTGTGTCGATCACTTGTCGAACCTGCTGCGGCGTGCCTTGCTGGTCGGCATTCATCGGCCACAGATAGACTTCGCGCATATTCAAATCTTTGGCCAGATAGCTAAAGGCTCCTTCGCTGGTAACCAGGTAGCGTCTGTCATCGGGAATGCCGCTAAGCGTTTTTTCAAGTTCGGCCTTAATAGATTGAACCTTTTCGGCATAGACCTTTGCGTTGGCGGTATAAATCTGGGCGTTGGCGGGGTCCATCTCCGCAAAGGCTTTGCGGATATTTTCGATATAGATCAAGGCGCTTTGCGTGGACATCCAGGCATGCGGGTTAGGTTTGCCGCTATAGGGCCCCTCATAGATGGAAAGCGGCTCTACACCCTCGGATACAATCACGCTGGGCACATTTTGTACATCGGCCAGAAATCGTTCGAACCAGCGCTCCAGGTTCAGCCCGTTCCACAAAATTACATCGGCATCTTGTGCGCGGATTATATCCTGCGGTGTGGGTTGATAGTCGTGAATTTCGGCGCCCGGTTTGGTGATGGATTCAACAATGGCCGCGTCGCCCGCCACGTTCCGCGCGATATCGGCAATAACGGTAAAGGTTGTGACGGCCTTGAATTTATCGGCCGCCAAGGCAGGCCCCACTATAAACGACAATGTTACAAACGTGGCAAGGGTTATAAGAACTAATTTAAAGGTATTGATTGCCATGGCATTCGATACTTTCTGTTTTGCATGTTTGTTATATATTTAGTGCAATAAACAATATTTAGCAAGGGCTAAATAGGTATGCCGTGCCTAAGAAATAATAATGACCGTTGGCAGGCAGGGTGTAATTTCTAATTTACGAGCGCACCGCAAAGGGCTTAAGATACGGAAGCTGCGCCATGATGAGATGCGCAGGTCAAGGTCGAGCATCAAAACAATAAGCCAAAATAGAGAATAATATGCGCCAGCCAAAAATTTTTACCACCCTGAAAACCTATGATGGATCGCAATTTTTGGCCGATCTGGTGGCCGGTATTACCGTGGCGATGGTGGCGTTGCCGCTGTCTTTGGCCATTGCTATTGCGTCTGGCGCTTCTCCGGGGGCCGGTTTGGTAACGGCCATTGTTGCGGGGTTTTTGATTTCGTTTTTTGGGGGAAGCCGCGTACAAATTGGTGGCCCGACCGGTGCGTTCATCGTGGTCGTTTTCAGCATTATTGCCGATCATGGCTATGACGGCTTGGTTCTGGCGACTTTTATGGCCGGTATTATACTGCTTATTGCTGGATATTTTCGCGCGGGCGTGCTTATTTCTTATGTCCCGGAAGCGGTGGTCAGCGGGTTTACCATCGGCATTGCCATTGTGATTGCCACGAGCCAGTTGCCAGATTTTCTAGGGTTGTCTATTGATCATGTTCCGGCAGATTTTCTTGAAAAAATTCCGGTTTTGTGGAACGGGCGCGGCGGTTTTACATTATCTGCCTTTGTGATTGCGCTGTTGACCCTTGGTTTAATTATTGGCTTTATACGGCTTTTTCCGCGCTTTCCGGGATTGATTGTTGCGGTCGCGGCCGGGTCGGGGTTGGTCTATATCATGGGGCTTCCTGTTGATACGTTGGGGTCACGTTTTGGTGAATTGCCAAACCGTTTGCCGCCTGTGCAACTCCCTGATCTGTCTATGGATCGTATGGTGGAGCTTTTGCCATCGGCTTTTGTGATTGCCTTTTTGGCGGGGGTTGAATCCCTGTTATCGGCAATGGTGGCCGATAGAATGACGCATGGCAAACATCGCCCCAATGCCGAATTATTGGCGCAAGGGATTGCCAATATCGGATCGGCCCTTTTTGCCGGATTGCCCGCCACTGGGGCGATTGCCCGCACTGCAACCAATATCAGGGCGGGCGGTAAAACGCCGGTGGCCGGTCTTGTGCATGCGGTGGTGATTTTGTTAATTATGTTGCTGGCGGCTCCGCTGGCCGGATTTTTGGCTATGCCGGCCCTGGCCGCGTTGTTGATGATAACGGCATGGAACATGAGCGAACCCAAAAAATGGGGGGAATACGCGAAAGGGCCCAATCGCGATAAATTTTTATTGCTTTTGACGATGGTTTTAACGGTTGTTGTTGATCTGGTTGTGGCCATTGGCGTTGGTGTGGCCTTGGGGTTGGCGTTTGAGCTGGCCAGCCGCAAAGACTCCGAAAGTGATTGGACGCCGCCGCGGCGTTAGACGTACTTTTCTTTCAATTCTTACGCAATATGGCGCTTGCCTGATTTGGGCATGGCAAGACGCCATGTTTTGGTGAATTTAACAAGAAATTAACATAAAATAACTACAATATTTGAAAATATAAAGGGAGAAGCATGAGTTGGGATCAGCAAAAACACAGCGCTTATATTCAATCACTCAATGAAGGGCTGACAAATGCCGGTGATGTGGGAAAGCGTATTTTTGTGGTTGATTCAAGTGAGTTTGCGGCGACAAATTCCCATGCCAGCTTTGCCCGACAGATCAATGCTGTAACACGGAGTGAGGGCCGGGCGGCATTTTTTGATGCCCCGGAAAATCACGACATTGCCTATGCCGGGTATTTATTGGCCAAAGAAGGCAATATTGGCATAGCGCGCTATAAGAATCTTGATCCTGCCGATCCCGAAAACAGGCACGACCCATTAGACCCCAATTATGTCGCGGCCGCGTTTTCGGCGCCCTATAATGAAACGGTCAATCAGGGCATGCACTTCTTTTCACGGGCAACCGAACATGGGGCAGATTTTTCAACCGCTTTGTCTCAGGGGTTTACGGCCAGATTTACGATTGATCATGAATTGGGTCATACACTGCAAGGTCTGCCGTCCATTTCGGATGATCATGTCTATAATATCAATTTCCATGAACGCAACGCCGATGCGTTTGCATCGCTTAAGGCTGTTCAGGATGCGCTGGTCAATGGGAATCTGGAGACCACTTTACAAGAATTGGCAACAATGGCCGAGGCGCGGGATTTAAGACTGGGCTATGCCCCGGATAAAAGTAGCGCAATTCAAGGGCTATCGCATGATACAGGCAGCACAATTCGCGCGATAATTGACAGGGCGCAATCGGGACAGTTGCCGGATGATTTTGCATCGATTGATCTGGTCGAGATCAGTGTCATGGCGCAAGATATCGCATCTGAAACCTTGCCCGATTATGATCACTTTCAGAAAATGGAAGTTGCACATGATATAATCCGCCAGGAATTGGGCGCGGCGCCTGTTCACCCGGAGTTGCAGGAATCGCGCCTTGCGGCTTTGCCGGATGCAAAGGGGCTGGATATAATTCTGGCAGAAATGAGCGGGCGTTTTGATGCCGCGCATATCAATACGGCCGGGCTGGGGGTGGCCCATGACATTGCCCCGAACGTAGAAACGGCGAAAGATTTACTGACAAAGGCTGGGGTTGATGTGCCGATTACCGTAATTGATGTGCGAGCAGATTTCGCGGCGGTGAGAGGGGCACCTGTTATGGCGGAGCCTCATCTTGATGTGAATTTGGGTGACTTTTTGGGGGCGGATGCCTCTTATGTCGGGGATGTAGAGATGCTGGCCGCGGCTGCTGATGCCGGTATTGCTTATCATGCCGATCTGGCCCCGGCGGACAAGGTATTATCGCCGGATGCATCACCGGAAAGCCACCCTCAGGCCATAATGCCGGATCAAATTACGCCGCCCTGAATATAAAAACATATATAAACCCATTATTTTCTTATATACTCAAGATCATGGATGATACTGACTTACAGAGCTTTGGCGCGCATGATCCATTAAATAAGATCATGAAATGCGGCATGTTTACCAATGATCAGGGTGATATTCTTATTATACATGACCAGCCAATTGCCCAGGCTGTGGATTGGGTGGAGTATAGGCCATCAGATCAGACCTTTTCCCTTATTTGTGAAAACGGCTTTGTTCAGGATTTGGGCATAGAGCTGGATAAAAAAACAAAAAACAACCTATCCACTGGACGTGACGTTAAACTGGCCTATATAGATCACGGTACAATTCAAAGCGTACAAACCGTTAATATAATCATTCAGGATTATTAGTTTTCAACACTAACACCAATACCCATGCGTAATACTGACCCCTGAAATACGCAATAAATACATGCACGAAAATAGGGGTCTTCTGAGTTTTTGTTAATATTTCAATAGTACAAATCAGGGTATTATGAATGTTAACCAGTTAACCAAAATGTTTTAATTAGCAAGGATTGAATCTATGCCAAACATATTAAAATCACTGAAAGTCAGACAGAGGATTAATCTGCTCGCGGGTATTATGCTAGTGTTTATTTTCGCAATCAGCGTAACGGGCATTTACAAAATGAATGTCATCGGCCTTGAAATGAAGGCCATTGCCAAACGGGATATGCCACTGACAGAGATTTTAAGTCAAATTACCATTCATCAACTAGAACAAGCCATGTTACTGGAGCAAAGCCTGCGTTTGGGCGGCGTGGATGCAAGCCAGGAAGGGCATACCGCCGAAAAATCGGTGCAGCATTTTAAGGAGCTGGCCGCCAAGGTCGATGAAGAGATTATCCAGGCTGAAAAAATGACAGAGGCATTTGTGGCTGAAATTGATAATCCTGAGATGAAGAAAAAATTTGAAAATGTATTTGCGCAACTCAAAACGATTGAAACGCGCCATAAATCATACGATGAACATGCCTTTGCCGTTTTTGAAATGGCCGGTATCGGAACTGGAACCAGCGCACAAAAGATAAATAAAGAGATGGCGCCCCGTTCTGAAAATGAAATCAGGCAAGGCCCGCAGGCTTTTTATTCACTCAACAATCAACGCATCAAGCAAGGCTCCAGCGCCAAAGGCAGTGAAGATTTAACCTAGGCTGTCATTGAAGTTGAAGAAGAGCAAGAAGTCCTTATGTCAGAAATTGAGGCGCTTTTGGCCGAAATTGAAACCTTTACACAGAACTCCATGAATAAAGCCCTTGCCGATGAGCAGCGCGGCATAACACTGATTATCACGATGAGTGTCATTGTTTTCTTGACCTCAATCTTTTTCGCTTATCTTCTGGGGCGCAGCATTTCCAAGCCTGTTTCCGATATGACAGCGGCGATGAATGAGCTATCCAGCGGTAACCTTGAGGTTGAAACGCCCACCGCCACGTTTAAAGATGAGATTCAGGATATGGCCAAGGCCATGGAAGTCTTCCGGCAGAATATGCTGGAAACGCGCAAAATGGAGGCCGAGCGGGCCGAAGCAGAAAAGCGCGCTGAGGCCGAACGGAAAAGAATGATGCTTGAACTGGCGAATGACTTTGATTCCCGGGTTGGCGGAATGGTTTCATCCCTTGCCGCGGCCTCTACGGAGCTCCAGTCATCGGCAGAAACCATGCGCAAAATTGCGGATGATACGTCAAGCGCCAGCCAGACCGTTGCGGCATCATCCGAGGAAGCCAGCACCAATGTGTCCACCGTTGCCTCGGCAATGGAGGAAATGTCGGCGAGCGTTTCTGAAATTGCGGCTCAGGTTTCAAAGGCCAAAACACAGTCAAATGATACGGCCGATAATGCCAAAAATGCCAATGCAACAGTCGGCGATTTAAATGAACTGGCCGATAATATCGGCGAGGTGGTCATTGCCATTCAGGATATTGCCGAACAAACCAATCTTTTGGCCCTGAACGCCACGATAGAGGCAGCGCGCGCCGGTGAGGCCGGAAAAGGCTTTGCGGTTGTTGCCGATGAGGTCAAAAAACTGGCGACCGAAACCAGCAAAAAAACCGAGGAGATTGGCGGACGAATTTCCCAGATACAGGAGGCCACGCGCAAATCTGTTGAGGCCATGGAACGTATCATTAATAACGTGGCCGGCATTGATGAATCTGTAACCGGCGTTTCGGCGGCGGTTGAGGAACAAAATGCCACAACAACAGAGATCAGCCGCAGTATCGTCGAGGCCTCACAAGGGGCGCGGCAGGTTTCGGAAATCATTCTGAATGTACAAAAAGGCGCCAGTGAAACCGGATCATCTGCGGACGCCGTTTTCGAGGCCTCGACAGAGGTTGCAAAACTATCGGATGGCCTCAAAAGTGCAGTGGATGCGTTTTTACATCAGGTGCGTTCTGACAATTCTGATGGTAATGAACAAAACCAGGATGTCAAAGACGTTGCATAAAGGCGCCCGCTCTGTTGATTGTTATCTCTGTCCTTCTTGGGCTTTGTTTACAACCCTAACGCGCTCGGGCCCGGGGGTGACAGTCACCTAACGTGCGGGGCGCGAAAGGTTTCCGCGTAAGGCATTGAAAATAAACGCAGAATAAGGTTCGTCAGTTCGTTAGTCATTTTACCGGGGGTGGGGGGCTCCCCTCATACGCAGCGCGTGCTTCGTAATAGGAATTATATCCTAAAATCTCCGGTAAGCCAAGCAAAAGAATTAATTTTGGAGCGCGCTTGCAATCATTGGTTTTATCAGAAATGATATTCGCGCTGTTTAGATTTATGAGGAATAGATAAAAGATATTGTGATTTTCAATCAATTAAACGGAGAGGTATAAAATATGCCGGGCTTAGCCAAAGGAAGCTGTCAATGTAAAGCTGTTCAGTATGAGATTTCTGGGCAGTTCGAAAGTTTTTTTCTGTGTCATTGTACACGTTGCCAAAAAGATACGGGCTCTGCCCATGCTGCAAATTTATTCTCTCAAACGGCAACGATAAACTGGGTGTGTGGCCAAGATAAGATTACGACCTATCACTTGCCTGAAACACAGCATCAGAAAAGTTTTTGTAGCCTGTGCGGCGCGGCAGTTCCAACCATGCAAGCAGAGGGGACATTATTGGTTGTGCCTGCGGGAAGTCTTGACAGCCAAGTTCCCATCCGCCCAGATGCCCATATTTTTGTAACGAGCCGGGCAAGCTGGGATCATAATCTTCATGATATACCCGCAATAGACACGCTTCCGGGGTGAGGCTTTTGGCTTATCGAAATGATTGAAAAATACCAGGCACGCCCGAAGTCTTAAATTAAAAATGGACTTATATGTAAAATTAGGCTAATATCTTTCCTGATTTAAAAAAGCAGTGCATTGTATTGGTGTGGTTTTGATGGAATAAATTAAGCCATGCTGCATGGCTTAATATATAATAACGTAAATAAATACAGGGATATTAAAATGACAGATAATAACGATCAGGGGTCCCCGTCCGGCGATGATGGCGGAAAAAGCGGGAAGGAGCCGATTAACTTTCATAGCCACGCCGCAAAACGCAATCGTAATGTGGCAGGGGAACTAAAGGAAGTTATGGGAACCGTGACGTCGTTGACTGATTTATCGGCGCAGGCGGCCGCGGCCTTTCATGTCAAGCACGGCGCAGAAGAAACGCTATTCTGGATATCAACTGAAAGCGAAGAACACCGCAAGCCGCATCTGAATGACATGGTGACCATATACTTTAATGACAATGCGCGCAGTTTGGACGTATTTGGCGAGAAAGCCTGCGGCGTTGTCGAGATGACAAACCAGTCACTCAATTCTGAAGATGCGGTCTTCCAGTGGTTCAGAGACCAGGCCAGAAAAAAGAAGGAAGATGCCGTCGAACTTCATTTGGTGTAGAACCGCGCTTGTACAAAATATCCTCAACTTGTCTCAAGCTGAGTGGATAAGGCACGTAATACATGATAGCAAGATACCAGAAATCACTCAAAATCACGATTTAATCTGAGAAGGCCCCTAGAACTGCGGGGTGGGTGCGGGCATTTCCGCTTCGTGGGCGGGGCCTGATTGTCGCTGCCTGTGAATTTGTTCTTCCTGCCGCGCTAACTCGCCTAGCTTGCGGCCTATCATCAGGGCGCGTTTTTATGTGGCAGGACATAAGCGCTCTTGTTGGCATTGCTCAGACTATCCAAATAATTCTGTTGGTCCGCCCAATCAATTTCCCCATGCGCGCGAATGGTTTCATTCAGGTGATAGAGCAGCGGATCGTTTACAAACATTGTGCCCATTTGTTTGGTCGAGGCGATCTGCGCGTCCGGCGCGATATCCAAAAGCCGCGATACATTGTTAAACCCGCCGCAAGATCCGAGGACCACAAATACGTTATCGCGGGAAAAATAAGGCATTGTATTGTCCAGATTGTAGCTATGTCCACGATGAATCACCGCCTCAATCTCGACATCGTCCATGGTTGCGCCTTTTTTTCCAGCCAGATCATCGATAATTTCATCGGGCGATTGATCCGGATGGTTAACATACAGCTCGATCTTATAAGCCCCCTGAGCCGAAGATATCTTCTTATACGCCCCCTTATCCTCAACGTGGTAATATTCGTTGCCTTGATAATATCGCATCATATGAGCGTAAGAACTATGCCCGTCCGCATCACCCGTGAATACATGTCATTTTTTCTTACTAAAGACGTAACCTCTAAATCACAGTCATCAACACCAGTTCTATGCCTTAAAGCATTATCCTATTGCGCTGCAATCGCCGCAATAAGTGCCTACAGTATGGGCATGCATTACGAAGATGCGGACCCGCTATTTGGCGGTGGGACGAGGGTTGTAGATTACGTACCCAGCGATCAAGATAGGGCGGAGCGCTTCTGGTGGGTATTTTTGATATTGGCACCATCAGCAGTATACGGAATCCATAAGGCAAGAGAGTTTTCTCATTATGATAAAATAATAGAGAGGGCCAAAAAGAAAAAACACTAAAGCACGAGATTTATTTAATGTTCAATTTTGAAACCGCATTAACTATTTTTACTTAGGCTGCGAAATTCCTAGTAAAATTTATAACTGTGGACGGGAAAGGATACTGCACTAATATGCAATAGTTCCTTAGAATGTTTTTTTATTACAATCATAAGTTATTGACCTAAATAGAACAAATGTTCTATTAATGTTCACATCGAAGGTATTTTAAAGATTGGATTTTAAAAAGATGTCACAGCCGAAAATTAATAAAAGCATGGTTTTTAAACGGTGCTATATGCCCGAAGGTTTCAACGGGTCACTCGAAGAGATTGTTACTACCATCAAAGAAAAACTTCCGAATCACGCAGATCGTGTATTTAGGCCAGAGTTATTCAAATCCTATCTTATTGGTAACATAACTCCAAAAGAGAACGCCGATAAAGGTGTTTTCGTATCAGTGCTATGTCAAGATAAAGGAGCTACTGGTTTAATAAACTTTGAAAAATCTCAAGAAAGTGCTGAGGTTGAGGAGCATGAGGCCCCGGAAAATCGCGCGTGGCTGGATAATCAAATTCTGCTTTATATCGTGGATAATCATCTGGTTTGTTGCAATCTAGGTCCTAGAGATAGTTTTGTCGGAAATATGCTTAAAGACATCGCAAAAGTAGCAGATGCGGTAAATGATGATTTTAATTTTACAATTGCCGATGTTCCAAATAAACCTGAACTTGAAAAAGTTAATAACATTGGCGTTAAAGAAATTGATTTATCTTTAACAAGTTATTTATCAACGTTTGATAATTTTAGAAACACCTCCATATCCAGTGAAATCATGCCGGTACTTGAGAGAGTTTTTGGCGAACCTGATGAGGTATCAGGTTTAAAGAAAAGGGCTTCCGCTAAAGGACGGCTTTTATTAACACGGGGCGGACGTTTCAAAAAAGAAGAAATTCCAAAAGACGACTGGCTGACGGACATTGGTTCAACCGTAATTGAGCAAGACCTGGATGAATATAAAATTAAGCTAGAAGATGGAACAACAATCTCTTCTTCAAATTTTAAAGTTATGAAATCAGCGAGGCTAACACGACATGGAAATACCTTCTCTGTTGATGACGCAAAGTTACAGACAGCCGCCTTTTTTGAAGAACTGAAATCAAATGGTAGTTTAGACTGGTAAAAATGAAAATATCATGGACTAAAATTGCTTGGTTTAT
This sequence comes from Micavibrio sp. UBA2638, assembly GCA_002359735.1. Taxonomy (GTDB): domain Bacteria; phylum Pseudomonadota; class Alphaproteobacteria; order Micavibrionales; family Micavibrionaceae; genus UBA2638. The sequence continues at coordinate 7,931 of DENS01000003.1, read as the reverse complement.
AATTAGCGTGTTCATATCAGGCTTCGCAGCCTATTATGCTTATTATAATCCTATGAAATTTGTTCCATTCACTGATTTACTAGCAACGATAATTTCCATTTTAATTGGGATATCGCTCGCTATATCTGCAATTTTATCCACCAGACCTAAATTATCAAACCAATACTATGAAGATGACACTGAAAAAAAACGACTGGAAAATCTGATTAAAGAAGACGACCTTAAACTACAAGATGGACAATTTTTGCTGTTTTGGTTTTACTACATCTCACTTTTACTAGCTGTAGTTTTGAAGTTTCTAGGCATTGAATGGACTGACGCGGATAAATTAGAAATTGATGCCAATATTATCCTTAAATCTACTTCTGCTTTGTTTGTATTTATAGCCAGCTTGTCTCTCCTTTGGTCAGCTACACTCCCTTCTTTGCTTAAAAAAATCAATTCACAACGCGCCCGGATAAGTTAGTATTCCAGTGTATTCTAAAGTGTTATTGTGTGCACTAAACTTGCAAACACACGGCAGACACAAGCCATGTTAGTAGATTATAATATTCGGGAAAGCGCGGCGTTCCGCGGTTTAATGGCAGGGGCAGCAGGACTTGAACCCGCGACCTACGGTTTTGGA
>DENS01000003.1:1428-6978 GCA_002359735.1 Micavibrio sp. UBA2638 | reverse complement strand
TTTGGAGACCGTCGCTCTACCAACTGAGCTATACCCCTTTATTCTTTATAATCAATGGGTTAAATTTTTTAAATTTTACAATTATTTTATAAAGGCGACGCATAGGCGACAAAAATAAAAATATAATCTAAAAAACTATCCGACTATATGGAGGTTTTAAACAATTCTAATTTGTTTGTAAACTCATTTTACTACATAGGGGGGAGAGAAATGGGGGGCTATGATTAATTTGAATAAGGGAACTGGTAAATTTTTAATGTATTTCATTGCCGTGTTTTGAGGCTTATGAGGGCATAACTCATTCTTGCAAATTGGTATTACATAAAAATACATCTGAAATACATGTGAGATGTATTAGTGTTAAAAATAATAAAGGGGTTAAGCGTAGGTTATCTGTAAATTAAGCCTGTAAAATGCCCCTGCCTTGTAGGAAATTAATGTATTTTCAATATGTTACAATAAGTTTTCTTTGTTCTATTTATTATCGGTAATTGACTCTTGGTTGTGTTTGTCGTTTATTTCTATATTTAGGGGATAAATGATGCCTGATATAAATTTAAGCCATTCATTAACATATAATATACAAGGGAATGCCAGCATATCAGATGTGGCCAGTTCATTATTGGCAAATGAGCAGATGATAAAATATGCGTTTGATATCCTTGAAGAGTGTATTGATGGATTCTGTGTTACAGATATTAATATTAAGCTCAAAAAGGTTACTCACGAGTCTCCGTTAAGGGAAATTTTGGCTTACTCTCTTGTGGTCGCTTTTCAAAAGGACTTAGAGGAAGAGGTTCCTCCAATTATAGAGGGGCTCTTAAATATCGAGATAACAGATGATTATAATAGCCTTGTGACTGTCATTACCATGTTAGTGGCAATTTATGGTGTAAGCACTGTTTGCAAAAAGATTTTCCCAGATAAGAAGCAGGTAAATTTAGACGACGACTATGAGAGGCTTGTATACATTGCAGGCGATCAAATAAATATATCACCTGATAAAATTGAAAAGGCTATAGAGAAGAAGTTTTCTGCTGGGCATCTTAGGCCATTGCAAAAGGCATCCTTAGATTTTTTTAAACCTTCAAAACGTGAGGGTGCTCGTATTGTTGGAGCGGATGGCAACTATATTTCTGAAGGTGCGGTAATGGAGTGTCCAAGTGAAGTTGATTTGAGTGGTGAGGACGATTTGGATATGTATCCATTGCAGAATGTTGAAATTGAAATAAGGGCAACTGATAAGGATAGTAAGAAGCAGGGGTGGGCAGCAATCGTAAATGATGTCACAAAAAAACGATTAAAAATGCATATTTATCCCACGATTAGTGTTGGAGAGATAATAGGCGAGGATCGTATTCGGGGGAATATAATTGTTGTAAATAAGAAAGATGCAAATGGAGATTATTTGCCCAAAATGTATCATCTGGTAGAGTTGCTTAATGAGATCTGAGGTGGGGTAGTAGGTGAGTGTTTTATGTCGTTATAAGAAGTCAGGCTTCGCCCAAGAGGTTTTTAAGAATTCCTATTTGGAAGTTCTATAATAAGAAGAAGTAGGTAGTAGAATTATTGTTTCTGAGAATGATAGTTCATCCAAGGAAGACATAGATTTATCCCCCCCCCTGATTAAATACTAATTAAAATAATTAATCATGGGAGAGATTATGATTTGTCTATTTCACCCGAAGGTTAGACACGTCATCATGTAATTGAACTCAAGCGGCATAGGGCGGCAATCATTGTTCCCTTTCCATCGTTCAGTATCCACTATTGCGGTTATGGTATTTAATACCAAGCAGGCTTACTGGCTATTACAAGCAACCAAGTAAACCTCCAAAGTTGTTATATGAAACATAGCTTTGGTCTTTTCTTCCTGTGGTCTTGTTTGTTCTTAGAGGGGAGGCGGTCTATGGCTTTTGCTCTTTACCCACCGTTTATATTTATACAGGCACTAGCCCTCTGTATTAGGAACATATATTTAGGAATTATATCATATTTTATTTAAAAAGTCAAACCACTATGAAAATAGACATGTCTGTTTAGATGCTCTGGTTCAGAAGGTGTCTTTAGAGAGATCAACAGTTTCATCGGCCTTATCTCGATCAATGGACAGCATAAAGTCTGTGATGGGGTCTACAGGGTGTGTTTTACGTATTCTTGTCTCTTTGGGGGCTTTGATTTCATTGCATTTGGAATTGCCCAAGATAACTTGAGCGGCAACATTATTCTTTGCCTTAAACAATTCGTCTAGCCTTAAGATGCATTTTGCTCTTTTTACTTTGTGCTCTTCTTCTGAAAATAAATCGTAACAAGCGCCATTTACAAAGCGAGCTGCTGCATCGGAGTGAGTTTTGGGCATATATTTTAAAGCACATTCCTTTTGATTAGATGGCCAAAACCATCCAGCATATGCTTTCGATGAGATTGGGAGCAAAACAAGTAATATTAGTAAAAATCTAATCATGTCTCGTCACTCTACCAATTCAAATTCTCTGGATCATAAATATCTCTGGCATAGTGAAAGCCACCATTTCCACATACATTATATGCTATCAGTAAAGGCTTGCCCTTATTGAAGAAGGTGGGTAGCCAGCCGGATGCGGCATTGGATAAATCGCTGGTATCAAGTCTAATGAGTTTAACCTGCTTATCTACACTCATATCCTTATTTATTTGCTTCACACGGATACCACCGATCATTTCGCTTACACCTTCATAGGCAATATCATCAACCATGAACTTGCCAAAATGTGTTGAACACATATCACCGTCTTCAGGAGCCTTATCAAGCCCAATTAATGCTATGGGGTAATTACTATCATTGTATACAACTGATGCCTCTGCAAAGGCCTGAGAAGCTGGAATAAGAAGAAGTAGACCGAGGGTGTATTTTAGTATTGCTTTCATTTTATGTGCTTGTATCCCCTAACGCCTCTTTGACTAATTTTTCGCTAATGTACATAGAATAAATCTTTGATTTATCGTCTGTATTATCCCATTCTTTGCCGAATAAGTTTCTATGCAAATTCTGGTTGTTGGCTATATAATTTTTGATATCTACAAAATCTTCATCGTTATCGAAGGTCTTTCTTCCAACATACAATTGTAACAGTTTTGCAGCCCTTTTGTGGCCTAAAAGAAATCTGTCGGAGGGGGATCGAAACTGCTCTATAATTTCAAAGGCAATTTCTTGCGACTGGCTGGTGTTATTTGTTACCAAATTACTGTTTTCCAGATTGCGAACGGTATTATAAATGCCAAGGCACAGAGCCTCCCCTTCTGCGCGTATACCTGATTCATGTATAGCAATCTCCGTAAATCCCGCCAGTATTCCCATAGTGAAATGATTATGCCAGAAAGACTCTTTATTCTCTAAAAGGCCTGCACTTGCTTGATAGGCGTTAGCATAAACTAAAAAATGAGAAGAGGCATCAACTGCTGCAGAGTTAAGAACATCCATTGTCTTTTGTTCTTTGCTTTTAAAAAATCCAAGCATAAATGTTCCTATTTTTGAGGTTTAACCTTCTTAATTAGGGTGTACATACACCGCCATAATGAGCACATTGCCCGCCTGCTGTAATATGAAAGCAGGTTTGGTATGCATTTGCTTGAGCGTTGTACATGCAAGGTTGATTGTTGCTGCTTGGTGCGGAATTGTAAGCTGAAGCCCCCAACATTTGCATTCCAAATTGTCTATATGCGGCGGATTCTTGTGGGGTTTGAGCGCACGCGGTTAGACCTATAAAAGAAACTAAAAGTAATTTTTTCATGAAATTCTCTAAACGTTAATTTTGTTCACGATCGTGTACGGCAATTCTGTATACTATAATGAACAATAGCCCTATGGCAAGTATGGAATCCATAGGGAGAAAAATTGCGAAAATTAGAGCCTCAAAGGGGGTTTCGCAAGAGGACTTGGCTGGTTTGGCTGAGGTTAATCGAGGCTATATATCGAGAATTGAGAATGGTCATGTTGCTTTTTCTGTTCCCGTATTATTAAAGATTGCTGCTGCTTTGAAGGTTAAGCCAGAAGAGCTTTTCAAATAAACTAATTCTCCCAAAAATCATGGTCTGCGTATGCCTGATATTCGGCGTCTTCTTCCAATGGATTATCTAAAAGTTCTGGTGTTAGATCGCCTACATTGTAAAGGCAGAATCTTAGCGTGCCGCTAGTGAATTTTGATACGCCTTGCCCTTGAGTGAAGTGGGGTATTTTGCGGTCATAAAAATCAACCACCTTAAATAAATGCCCTCTGAGCACTTCAATGTTGGGCTGGATGTAGTGACTTAGAGTGACATCCTTTTCTTTGTGGTTCATGAGGTGTTTTTGATCGGCAAAACCTACTCCAAGGCTGTTTAAAGTTGTAGAGAAAGTCCTTCGCATATCATGAGGTGTTACGGTCTTGATCTCGGCTTTAACACAAATGTTTTTTATTGTTTTTCGAATGTCGGTAACGTGTGGTGACTTTGTGTTTCCTTTAATTCTAAAAACGTAATCGGTTTTGTCTGGCAACTGTTCTCGCATACGGAACATTGTGTAGGTAAGTGGGGTCATTGGCACTACATGAGGTCGTCTATTCTTGGGGTCGGGGATGGTGAAGCGTTTTCTTGCAAAGTCGATATTTCCCCACTTTAAAGATCGGGCTTCTTGTGATCTAAGGCCAGTAGTAAGAATAAGAACTATCACGTCTCTGGCTGTTTTCTCACTGTCTTTGACAAAGTTGTATTGGCTAAGCGCGATTAAAAATGGTTCGAGGTCGCTATTGATCTCCAGATGCTCGGTGCGTTTCCTTATAGGTCTTCTAATCTTTGTATCCGTGACCATTTGACATGGGCTTTCCTTGATTATCTGAAGTCCTCTTGCGTATACCATGAGAGCATTTAAAAGTCTGAAAGCATGTTCCGTATTTACTGGTCTACTTCTTCCCTTAACATACCAGTCTGTTACCTCGTGGTTCGTGATATCAATAACGCGATGGTTAAGCCATTGGGTAAGCCTTGTGTTTGCAAGTTTAATGTAGTCATTCTTTGTGCGCTCTTTTAGAGTTTTCGCATCCAAGTACTTCTGTAAAAGGTCTTTGAGCAATATCCCCTCATGCAATTTTCTTCTTTTTTCAATGAGAGGGTCGATACCGCTACGAATATTTTGTAGTGCAATAGAGGCATTTTTACGTGCAGTATCCAATGGCAATGACTTGACGTTACCAATCTTAAATTTCTTAACTGCACCTTTGCCCCCTAATCGGGCTTCAACCTGATAAACTAGTTCGCCTTTTGGTGGTACTTTGATTTGAAATCCCCGCAATGTGGTGTCACGAACAACATAGTCTTTTTCACCAGCTTTGAGTTTACTAATTGCCGTTGGTGTTATACTTATTTTTCTGCTTTTTTTTGCTGTCATTTTGGCCCCATTCTAAGGTGACACATAGGCGACAAAAATCGTCTAGGCGACATGTTTGTGACAGATAATATATCATGAAGTGATTGATTTACAAAGAAAAAATAGATAGATCAAAGATTTTGGAGACCGTCGCTCTACCAACTGAGCTA
>DENS01000003.1:0-1131 GCA_002359735.1 Micavibrio sp. UBA2638 | reverse complement strand
TTTGGAGACCGTCGCTCTACCAACTGAGCTATACCCCTATCGCAATGAATAGTCTTTCTTACACAATTATTTCGTGTTTGACCATAGAAATCTTGACGTCATATAATTTTTGTCAAGGGTATGACTATTTATTCAAAATTATCGGGCAGGCCGAGCGGATAGGTATAATTGGGGTTTTTTTCTTTCTTTAAATCGAAAATGCGTTGCATGACTTCGCTCAGGCGGGTGTAGATCTTGAATGGCTTGCCTGTTTCCCGGTCTTCAACAAGGTGAATGTGATAATATTCGCGTCCGTTATTAATTACCTCGGTATTAATCACTTTCACATTGTGATGCGAAAGGATCAGGTTTTCCTCTTCCAGGCTGAATATCTGATAGGCGGTATTTAAAACTTGCCCGTTGCCCGATTTCAGAAGCCTTTGCACCAAAAGATTTTGCATCCATTGTAAGAGTTTGGCATCGCCGAGGGCGGCATTTTCCCGCACAAGCGGTATAGCTTTGCGCAGTATTGTGTAATTCGGGTAGTGCCATTTTAGCACGGTTTTAAAATCTTCGGCGGCCCGAGCCGATGTGTCCGGGTCATCCGCACTGTCGGCGATATAGGCAAGTTCATAAAGTTCATCGATGGTTTTTTCGCCGAATGGGTCGTAAAATTCCCCTCGAATGTAGGGTTCAATTAATTTGTAGATGGGGTAAGTCCCCGGGCGTCCATTATAATATTCCAAAACCTCAATCAGACGTTTTTGATATAAGTATTTATTTTGAATATAACGCTTAAGAATAAGATGTTCCTGAACGCGTTCGTTCTTGAGATCGTATTGCGCAAAGGCAGATGGCGGAGCCAGCACGGCGCACAAAAAAAACATAACGGTAAAAATTATGGGGCGCATGGACATGGTTTTAGTCTAGCATGGGCCCGTTATAAGAATAAAGCACAGAAAGCACAGAAGGAGAGTGCCGCCATAAAAAAAGCCCGCATGATATGCAGGCTTTTCTTGTATTTGATATTGTGTAATTGAGCTTAAACTTACTTACTCAATAATTTTTGACACAACGCCGGCGCCGACTGTGCGTCCACCTTCGCGGATCGCGAAACGCAGACCTTCGTTCATCGCAATCGGAGCAATCAAT
>DENS01000012.1 GCA_002359735.1 Micavibrio sp. UBA2638 | reverse complement strand
CGTTGAGAACCCGACACAAACCCCATTGAAAGATGGCGCCATTCGTCTGGCCGCCGGTGGTGCTTTGTTCGCGCTGCCGATCATATTCGAAGCCATGACAGAAACATTGGATGAAGGTGGTACCGGTGCGAACGCGCAGGCCGCTACTTTGAACGCTGTTGGCTTTAACGTTAACTAATTTACAGCATTTACGGCCCTTACTGGCCTAAAGACACAAAAAGGAGCTTCATACAAAGCTCCTTTTTTTTCTTAAAAACACCCGCCTTAGTAATAAAATTAAAAAATTTACCAAAAGCCACTATGGTATATTGAATTTATTCAGTATAATGAAAAATTAATGTAAACAGCGATGTTCCGTATACAATGAAACTGTTAAATAAATTTATTCTTCCCTTCCAAAAAGGATTCAAACAATCCATTGCATCTTTGATCAATTTGGAAACCTCTGACAATGCAAACACACTGGTTTCGATTGATGGCTCTCTTATTTCCTATGTTAGGGTTCAGGGCAGCAAGCAAATTATCGGGGATGAAGAATACAAAAAAATTATTGAATCCGCGACCATTAAAATCGGTGCGCGTTTTGACCGTCAAGGTCACGCCATGCAGGTTTTTTTCTCACGCGACCCCAATAGAATTCGTAAAGAACTGGAAACTCTGGTTAGGCCCAGCCGCATAACCGCTTCATCATCGGGTTTGGAAATGGACGATTTGTTTGATGAACGCGTGGCGCATCTTGAACGATTCCTGACCCATGAAGAATGTTATTTTGTGCTATGGACACGCCCCAGTGTTCTAACAAAGAGCGAGCATGACCGCTCCAGCAAAGAGGCCAAAGAGCGGGCAAAAGAATGGCTGCCGGCCGGTCAGGCCCAATACCCTTTTGCCGCCCTTGACCCCTTAAGAACGCGGCACAAAAGTTTTATCACCTCTGTGATGTCTTCACTGGATGAACTGGGAATCAGCGCTGATTTAATGGAAGTGCACGATGCGCTGCGTAAAATACGCGGCAATATTTTTCCTGACCGCGCGAATGAACACTGGCGGGCTTGCCTGCCTGGGGACCCTATACCGCCGCGGGCACCGACCAGCTCCGTTGATATGTCCGATCTATTATGGCCGAATCTGCCAAACCAGATCGTTGCTGCCGATGCAAAAATTATGGGCCAATCCATTGTGCGGATCGGTAACATGCTCTGGGCCGGCGGGGATATGACACTGGGGCCAATGGACGCAACCGCCTTTCCTATCCTGCTGAACCGTTTGGTTGATGCCGATATACCGTTTCGTATTTCCTTCCTGATTGAGGGGGGCGGGTCCGAAGCGACCATGTTCCGCGCCTTTGCCGCCACCATGATGGGGCCGACAAATGCCGGTAACAAACAGATTAAATATTCATTGGAAGGTCTGCAATCCATGGCCCGCAGTGAACCGGTGGTCAGCTTCCGTTGTTCATTCGCAACCTGGTGCCCGGTTGAGAAAAAAGACGCTATCATTGATCAACTTTCAACACTGGTACAATCCGTCGAAAGTTGGGGGTATTCACAAGTCAGCGAATTTTCCGGCGATGCCCTTGAGTGCATCATGTCCTCCGCAATGGGAATTATGTGTGCAGGGACGGCGCCAACAGGTGTCGCGCCAATGTACGAAATTATGAAGCTGTTGCCATGGCAACGCCCATCCAGTCCGTTTGATCAAGGATCAATGCTGTTTAGAACACCGGACGGGAAAGTCTGGCCGTATCAAACCGGTACCAATATCACAACCACATGGTTTGATCTGATCTTCGCGCAACCCGGCGCTGGTAAATCTGTGTTGCTGAACACAATGAATCTGGGCACGATCCTGACACCCGGCCTCAGTAAATTGCCTTATGTTGCCGTTATTGATATCGGGCCGTCTTCTTCTGGTCTGATTTCCCTGATTAAAGAGGCGCTTCCGCTCAACAGGCAACATGAAGTGGCCTATTACCGCCTGCAAATGGCGCATCAATACGCCATTAATCCGTTTGATACCCAATTGGGCTGCCGTTATCCCTTGCCGGAGGAGCGAAGCTACCTGATTGAGTTAATAACATTGCTTTGTACACCGCCGGGATACGACAAACCCTATGATGGTATCCAGCAACTGGCGGGTCTGGTTGTCGATGAAATGTATCGTTGGCGCGATGATAAAGTCGCCAATGCCGAAGCGCGGCCTTATTTGCCGCGATTGGAATCCGAAGTCGACGAAGCGATCCAAAAATATAATGTTCACCTTCCGGCCGATCCGTATTGGTGGGATGTTGTCGATAAAATGTTTGATTTGGGGCAATACCACATTGCATCGCTGGCACAACGCCATGCCGTCCCGACCCTGAATGACTCCATCACCGCTTCACGCCGTCCGCAAATTAGATCCCTGCTAGAGGAAACCTCTGTCGGATTTAGCAGCGAATCAGTTATTGGTGCGTTCGAACGGATGATTACCTCTTCTATCCGCGAATACCCGATCTTATCGTCCGTCACACAATTCGATATTGCAGAGGCCCGAATTTGTTCACTGGACTTGATGGATGTTGCCCCGCAAGGTGATGAATCGGCCGACCGCCAAACCGCCATTATGTACATGTTGGCGCGTCACGCACTGGTGCGATCATGGTGGATGGGCAAGGAAGCCCTGATTCATATCCCTGAGAAATATCAATCTTATCATGAACATAATTTGCAGCAGATCTCCGAATCACCAAAACGTCTGTGTTACGATGAATTCCACCGTACCAGTAAATCCGTTTCCGTAAGGTCGCAGATTATTCGTGACGTGCGTGAAGGGCGGAAACGCGGCGTACAAATCGTTTTAACATCACAGCTACTGGACGACTTTGATAAAGATATGGTTGACCTGGCCACCGGCGTTTGGGTGCTTGGTACCGCCATTTCCGACAAGGCCGTTGACGACGTACAGGAACGATTTGGCCTGTCTGAAACCGCGCGCCAGATTATCCGCACAAAACTGACCGGGCCAAAATCAATTGGTGCGCCCTGTCTGTTTGTCCTTGGTTCCACCGATGGCCGTTACGAACAGCACCTTTATAATACTTTGGGCCCGATTGAGTTATGGGCGCTTTCTACCTCCTCCGAAGATGTGGCCATTCGCAACCGCGTTTATCTTAAATTGGGCGCAAGCCGTGGCCGCCAAATGCTGGCCGCCAGCTTCCCCGGTGGTAGCGCAAGGAACGAGATCAGACGCCGCGTATTATCCAAAAGCGAAAGCGGTGAATCCCGCGGCGCCATGATTAGTGAAGTCATCAACGAAATTGTTCGGGAAATTGTCGAAGCAAGCAAACTTGCACAAAAAGAAGAATCGGCCTCTCGGATAAAAATAAACTAAGGACAAATTGTTTCCGCAATGGCGATTACAAAAGCAAAAGATCCCAATGAAGCCGCCCGGCAACTTGCCCGGGCCAAAAAATTATTGCGCCGGGAATTGTCATTCGATGAAGGCGAGAGCGCGCCGCGCAAATTAAGCCCGCTTGCGCAAAAAAAACGCGCCCTTCGTAAAAAACGGCAAAAACAATTGCTCTATTTGGCCGGATTTCTGCTGTTTTGCTATGGTTTCTGGTGGTTGATAAAACCATATGAATCCAGCATGAAATACGGTATCTGCAAAACCTTTATCGAATTGAATGTACCATACCCCTATACCATTCATTTTAGTGAGGTCATCGATTTTGCCGATGGGTCTGTACGTGTCTGGTTTTCACATTATGATTCTTTCGGTGATTACCGTTTGCTTCCTGTGCAATGTTACTACGCGCCGCACGAAAAATATGGCCTTGGCCTATCTCGCATTGTTGTTGGGCGCCGTGAAATTGATCCGGATATCGTTCAGCACTTCAATCATTCTTTACCCGCAATTTTTGCATATCCGCCGGATCTAACTTACCCAACGCCGTTGCCGAATGATCCAAACGATCTGCAGTTTGATTTCGACAAATACCGCAAACAGATTTTGTAACCGGCCTATAGTGCAAACCCGCATACCGGGCAGATTTCCGGTAAATTTATTGCGGCGGCATGGCCTGATTGATGTCCAGAGAATTTGGCAAGAGCGCCCAATAGCGGCCATCGGACTTCATATGTCCGGCCAATATCTCTGCGCGCTGGCCATAGCCCCAAAAGACATCGCCGCGCACCGCGCCCCGAATGGCGCCGCCTGTGTCTTGCGCCATCATCATTCTTTTTAACGGCGCCTCCCCTTCCATGGGCGGATCAATATCCACCCATAACGGCAACCCATAAGGCAATTTTGATCGATCAATCGCCAAAGACCGGCCAGCCGTTAAGGCAACATTTTCTCCGCCCAGCGGCCCTGCGCCATCCAGTTCCTGAAAAAATACATAAGACCGATTGGTATTCATAACGGCATCGGCCTGATCCGGGTTATCTTGCAACCATTGTGCAATGGATTGCATCGACACAGTATCCTTGGTCAATGCGCCCATTTTGATCAATTCGCGGCCGATCGCATAATACGGATGCCCGTTTTGTCCGGCATATCCCAAACGAATCATACTGCCGTCATCCATAATCACGCGGCCCGATCCTTGAATTTGTAAAAAGAAGGCATCAACCGCATCATCAACCCACACCAGAACCTGATCATTATGCGGCCAGTCCCCGTTCACAATATCCTGCCGCGTTTCATAGGGCCGCAAATTGCCGGCAATAACGCGCCCGGCAATACGCTCCCCTTTCAAATGATCGCGGAATAACCCCAAATCAACCATCACCAGGTCATCTGGCCGCTTAAACAGCGGGTGAAGGTAATCCCCTTTCTTTTCCCGTGATCCCCTTAAGGAGGCTTCATAATACCCGGTGAAAAGGCCGGTGGATTGCGTTCCTTCTAAAATTTGATAAGGCGTAAAATTGGTTTCAAAATAATTTTGTATATCGTCCGATGTTCCGGTGGCAACCTTGGCAAATTCCTCGCAAACACGCTGCCAATCGGCATACAGCCCGGCCTGTTTTAGCGGGCCGAATTCCTGATTTGCATCGCGCTTTAATATACGGCTGCAACTACGCACCAAGGCTGGCACAATCTCGGTATAATCATCATTCCCCCAAGCCGGCAGTGCATCAAAACTGGATTTTTGTAACTGCAATTCCGGGGGCGGTTCTTCAACGGGCGCTTTTTCAGCCTCATCACAGGAGGCCAAAGACAGTATAATCAAAGGGAAGAGAAGAAAAAACCGCATGAATAGGACTATATCATTGCGGCTTTTGCAAAAACAGCGGGAACGCATAACCGTACCCGAACTATAAACATAAATTAAACGCTGTCGGGAACAACATCATTGTCACTGCCCGGGTCTTCACTGCGCGTTTCAATTAACAGCCAGCGCGGATCACGGCCAGACAGATCATGGGCAAATGTCCAGATATCAATCATCTCTGACACGCGGTCCGGGTTGCCGGAAATAATATTGTTATCCTCATCACGCAGTACCCGTGTTTCATCGGCCAAAAAGCGCACTGTAATAAATGCCATTTTTTTATCAACCATGGCCGAAACAACCTGGGCCTTACGAATGGCATGAATTTCACTTTCCAGTTTTTCACCTGTCTTTTCGCGTTCGGTAATCGCGGCCTCAAAGGCTTCATACACGTCCTGACGTAACAGATCAGACAATGTTTCACGTTCGCCCTTGGCGAAGGCTTCAACAATCATAACAAATACGTCTTGACAGGCTTCGGCAAAGAAATCGATGTCGAATTTCTTATCCGCTTTGGCAATATCCAACAAGCCATTTTCGGCCGTTTTATTTTCAATACAAAACGCGCCTTTCGGGCTTTGAGAAATCTCCAGAATCCTCTGTGACGGGCTTGTTTGTTGCTGTTCCGGCGCAGCCTGAATTTCGGCGGCCCCTTGCATATTTTCCGATGGGGCGCTGGATAATGGGTTTGGCCGCTCGCGCTCATCACCATGGCGGGTTCCCAATATACTCCGCAGCCAAAAAACCAGGCCTGCGGCAATTACTCCATATACGATTAAATCTGCGCTCACGTGTCTTCCTTGTAAATCTGTATTTACATTACTATATCACAACTATTGCAAATAAAGGTAAAGACCGGATAAAAATTCAAAAACTTTCATTTCGGTCTAATATCCTTTATCAAACATAGATTAGTCTTTTAACACCAAAGAACAAGAGGCATTATGCCGTTTTTTATAATTTTCGTCCTAATTCCGTTTATCGAAATCTATGTCTTTTTACAGGTTGGCGATTCCATCGGGATTGGAACCACACTTTTTCTGGCATTTTTTACCGCTGTGCTTGGCGGCATTATCATTAAATATCAAGGCATGGCAACACTTCAGGCCGTACAAAACAGCCTGCGCCACGGTCAGGCACCCATGGCAGAAATCTTTGACGGGTTTTGTCTGGTTGCCGCCGGTGCCACATTAATAACGCCCGGCTTTGTTACCGATACCATTGGTTTTCTATTGCTGATCCCGGCCGTTCGGACGCTCATTAGAACCACAATCGGCAAACACATGGAAATGCGCAGCATGCACGACATCAATATCGATCCAGACAATCCTTATTCGGACCAACGTGATATTCATGTCATAGAAACGGAATACACCCGCGTTGAGGATGAAGACGAGCATAAGCCCTGATGCCCCTTGAGCCAGCGCTGCATTCATGCTAATGCAGGCATATAATTTTATTTATTCCAAATGCCTATCAACCAAAGGATATAAACATGGCCGATAACAAAGACAACCAAACCGCACCAAGCCGCGCAATGCCAGATGGCGGAAATATGCCCATTGTTATTCACGCGCAGTACATCAAGGATTTGTCTTTCGAAAACCCGAACACACCGGAAAGCCTTCGCGGCGCTGGCGGCGCACCGGAAATGGATGTAAACATCGGCATGGATGCGCGCAAAATTTCTTCACAGGAAGAAGACAATCTATATGAGGTTGCCTTGAACGTTCGCGCCGAAGCCAAACGCCAGGGCGAAAGTGTTTTCATTGCCGAACTGCAATACGCAATGACCGTTTCGTTAAACAATGTTCCGCAAGACCAGCATCACCCGTTGCTGTTGATTGAAATTCCGCGCATGGCGTTTCCGTACGCGCGCCAGATTCTAAGCGATTTAACAACACAGGGCGGGTACCCACCGCTTCTGCTCAATCCGGTTGATTTCCACGCGCTTTATCTGGACCGCTTTAAAGATGAAATCGCCGCCGCGCAGAAAAAACAAGCCACAGAAACCGAAGGCAGCGCCACAGTTAATTAGCCCTTAGCGCAGGCCGCGCCTTGCGTAGAGGGGGCCTTTCTTCGCCAGCGCTTGCGCCCACTTTCGCTTTGCCTATCCCATTTGTTTCCAAAGCGGATCATTCAGTTTTTCCAGCAAGGCCGCGTGCTGGGCAAGTTCATCCTCACTGGCATGATGGGGCCGCGCCTCACGCAGGGGGCGGTCTTTCTTCGCCAGCGCTCCGCCCGCATCTTTATCACCGGCTTTACCGGAGAGCAGAGACAAACCATGCTGACGGCCGCCCAATAGCTCCAGATAGACTTCGGCCAGAAGTTCAGAGTCCAATAACGCGCCGTGATAGGTTCGTTCGGTATTGTCGATCCCGAAACGCCGACACAACGCATCCAGATTGGCCGGTGAGCCCGGGAACGCCTTGCGCGCCATGGCCAGCGTATCAAGCACCTTATCCCAGCCAATCGGTTTATGGCCAACCTTATGCAATTCCCAGTTAATAAATTTCATATCAAATTCAGCGTTGTGAATGACAAGCGTCGCCCCATCAACGAATTTTACAAACTCCTCATAGATTTGTGAAAAAACCGGCTTGTCCTTCACAAATTCATTGGTAATGCCGTGAATGGCTGTTGCCTCGGCCGGGATTTCACGTTCCGGATTGATGTAAAGCTGAAGCGTTGCCCCGGTCGGCAAATGATTAACCAGTTCCACGCAGCCAATCTCGATAATGCGGTCACCCTGATCCGGGTCAAATCCCGTTGTTTCCGTATCCAGAACAATTTCGCGTGTCATACCCTGTAACCTTTTGTTTTAACGGCGCAATTCGCGTTCGTCATTTCGTTTGTCAATTTTAGGGGGGTGGGGGGTTAAATCCCGCCTAGGCCCCGCAATCCCTAATGTTTCAGGTCATAGCGTAAGATAAAATTCCAAAAGGTGCAAGGCTGATATCATTTAAGAAACAAAGCCTAATAAATCCGGCCCGTTGGCCCCTGTTCATATTTCGGCGCCTTGGCAGATTGTATATCCCGCAAGACCTGACGCACCACCGCAAATGTTTCGGCGCGGTTTAAACCGGTTGGGATTGTATAATCGGCCATACGGGATTTTTCGGCGCTCGGCATTTGCGTGTTCAAAATCGCATGAAATTTATCTTCATTCATATTTGGCCGGGCCAAGACCCGCGCGCGCTGAACAAAATAAGGCGCGGCGACATTGATGCTGACATCGACATAAAGATGGGAATCTGTTTCGAACAATAAGGGAATATCCAAAACAACAATGTCTTTACCCTTGCGTTTCATTTCCAGGATAAAGTCAGTTTGCGCAAGACGAACCAATGGATGCAGAATATCTTCCAGTTCCTTGCGTTTCGCATCATTGTGAAACACCACGGCGCCCAGCCCCTTTCGATCAAGATAGCGCATTTTACCCAAGGGACCGTTTATTTTTTTGCTTGTGTAAACCTGCGGATATTCAAAATACGGAAAGGCGGCCGTAATGGCAAAATAAGCCTTCCCGCCCGGCGCCATTAAATCATGCACCGCCGCGTCCGAATCATGGCCCGGCACGCCAAGGCGTTCAAACATGGCCGTAACGGCGGATTTTCCCATGCCGATCGACCCTGTCAGACCAATCACAATCATGTATTGAGCACCTTATCTTCCAAAATTTGCGTGACCTCGGGTATCACATCAAACCACGCCTCGAACGCCGGTTTGGCCTGATATAGCAACATGCCAATGCCGGTTAGAATGCGTAAATCTTCCTCACGCGCGGCGCGTAAAAAATCGGTATATAACGGGGTATAAACAATATCATGCACCAAAAGATCAGGATTGGCAGACGAAAAATCCATGTCCAAATCCCCGTTTCCGGCCATACCCAGCGAGGTGGCATTCACCAACAAATTGGCACCGGCCAACATATTGGACCGTTCCGCCCAATCCACCACAGTAATCCGCGATGGATCCATTTTTGCCAGATCCAGCGCCTTATCACGGGTGCGGCCGGTTAAAATAATGTCAGGCACATTTTCTTGTAACAATCCATACACGGCGGCCCGCGCGGCGCCCCCCGTTCCCAAAACAACGGCGGGCCCCCGTTCAATGGCCCATGAAAACCCAAAGTTACGGGCGGCATTGCGTAAATTTTCAATAAAGCCATACACATCGGTATTCATGCCGGTTAAGCGCCCGTTTTCAATGACCACCGTATTCACGGCCCCAACGGCCAGGGCCGTGGCATCCAGATCATGACAAAATTCGATCACCGCCTGTTTATGCGGAACCGTGACATTAAAGCCTGCATATCCATCATCAATCAGGCGATTAAGTCCGTCCTTTAACTGATCGGGGGCAATATCAATGGCCTCATATGTACCCTTACAATGATAGGTATCAATCCAGTGATTGTGGATGATGGGCGATTTGGAATGCCCAATCGGGTGGCCAATCACGCCCGCCTTGATTATATCGTTCATAATTTTACCCCGTGATAATCTTGCAAATACCCCAATAATTGTACCAGCGGCATGCCAAGAATGGTGAAATAATCCCCTTCGATTTTTTCAAACAGCCACGGGCCCAGCGCCTCCAGCTGATAGGCACCGACACAATCCATGGCGGCCGCCCCGATTTTTTGAATATAATTTTGTGCAAAATCACGATCAAATGTCCGCATGGTCATGGCCGCGCTGTCGCAATAATCCCACAATATAATGCCGCCGCGCGCAACGGCCACGGCCGAGATTAAATGATGGGTTTTGCCTGACAGGCTTAAAATCTTATTGACCGCCTCTTCCGGGGTATCGGCCTTGTTATAAACCTTACCATCCAGCTCCACCAAAGAATCAGACCCAATGACCAGGGCATCGGGATTGTTCCCGGCCACGGCCAGAGCTTTTTGCCGCGCCAGTTCAATGGCCATTTTACGCGGATTTCCGGTATATTTTTGGGCAATCGCGCGTTCATCCAGATCGGCGGGCATGGCCTGATAATCCAGCGCGACCCCATCTAACATGGCGCGGCGCGATGCACTTTTTGAGGCCAGAATTAATTGTTCAGGCGCGCTCATACTTATGCACCCGCCTTCATTTCGCTGTCTTGACTATCTTCATTGGCTTCACGGGCTTTGCGTTTATCCTGAAAGTTTTGCCAATAGCTCATGATCTCGGCACTTGTTTCTTCGATGGACCGGCGGGTCACGTTAATCACCGGCCAGTTTTTACGGCTAAACAGGCGGCGGGCATCACGCACTTCTTCTTCGATTTTTTCCAGATCCAGATATTCATTTTTCGACATACCATGCATATTTTGATCGGCTTGCAGGCGGGACCGGCGTAATTCTGCCAAACGGTCGGCGGAGGCCGATAGCCCCACATACAAACAATCGGGCAGCTCAAAATATTCTTCCGGGATTTTAACCCCGGGCACCAGCGGTATATTGGCGGCCTTAATACCCCGGCGCGCCAGAAAAATGCTGGTTGGTGTTTTTGATGTTCGTGAAACCCCGACCAAAATGACATCGGCCTCTTTCAACCCATCAAAAGATTTTCCATCATCAAAGCGCATGGCGAAATCCACCGCCTCAACGCGCTTGAAATAGGCGTCATCCATGGTGTGTTGCAACCCCGGAACCCCTTTTGCGTGCTTGCCCAGATAAGACGACAAACCCCGCATTATGGGATCCAGCACCGACACGCATGGAATGCCCAGCTCATCCGCGCGGTCTTGCAAGCGTTCGCGCATTTTTTTATCGACCAGGGTAAAAATAACCGGGCCGGGATTGGCCTGAATTTGCGTGAGAATTTTTTCCAGTTGTTTTTGCGTACGCACCAAGGGCCAGAATTTCTGGATGGGTTCAACATCCTCAAACTGGGCCAGACAGGCGCGCGCCAAACCCAGCAGGGTTGTCCCTGTCGCATCGGACACCAGATGAATATGAAATTGTCTAGGATTTGGTGTATTGCTCACGTCGTTTGGCCCTCTTTAGGCTATTATCCTATCAAGGGACGCGCTTGCTTCAAACGATAATTTTTATATTTCACTCAGCAATTCGCCATCGGCATCGGCCGGGAAAATCTTTGCCGCCAATTCGGCATTGCGGAACGGTACATTATTCACATATGTAACCTGAAGATCATACAAGATGTGCATTAAATGCGTTTGGTTCATGTCATCATTCAGGCCGGAATAATTCGGGTCCATCAGAATTTCATGGCCGAAACCCTGTAAATAGGCGGTTTTATCCGGCAAACAGGATAAAAGTTCTATGGCAATATGGGTTGGAACTTTGCTGCCGAACGGGTTTTTAACATTGGCACATTCCATGATGTCATCCATATATTCCAATGTCTGATGATCACAGTTGCTGATGCGGTCTTCACATTCATACCAGCATTTAAACGCAGATTTTAAGGCTTTCCCGTTAAATTGCGATGATGGGTCGCGCTCCAGCCGGTTGGAATAGGCCATGGCGATATCCCCATTTTCGGACCCGATACAATGGCGCCAGATATCAGTATGGCCTTCGCTGCGTAATTCCCAGGCCACCAGCGTCGCAATCACATCACAATCGGCGGCGCGGACGCGTTCCAGCATCAAAATGGCTTCCGGGCTGAATAAGGTATCCAAACTGCCATGGCGTTTTTCATGATAAATATCGCGCAGGGCTTTAACCAGATTAATCAGAACCATATTACCAAAATAAGCCGAGCGCATCAGACCTTCAGCTTTTAAACCGTGGTGATCCAGCTCAATTAATTTTTCGCTGGCATCGATACAAAATTCACATTCCTGCATATCATCCAGCACCAGCGCCCAACCCTGATCGGCCGCTTCTTTTATCAGCGCCGCGCCCGTCGGACTGAGGGCAATCAAATTTATAGTTTGCGCCAAAAATACATTATAAAGATCGCATATATTATCCCCGTCCAACACGCCTTCATTCATGGTCATTAATTTTTTGATAGAAACGGCATCACCATCGGCCATGAAGCGCTCAGACTCAGAGAAAATAAATTCCTGCTTCGTTTTAACCGTTCTGATTTTGACACTGGTTTTTGATGGTTTCAAAACTTCTGCTTCCCCTGATGACCTTTTATATGAACTATTCAGCGGACCATTTTTGCAAATAGACAACTTTTCCTGCATCTGTGGCTTTGGTTTTAGATGATGCATTCTTTGTACATTTTTTTGTGTCGCTGCTAAGCACGCCCTGGCTGGTGTGTTTTCCGGCGTTATCTTGGCGTGCTTTGAATTGCACAATGGTTGCGTTTTGGGTCGCGTTTTGCGATTTTGCATGGTTCATCCCCGGTTTGGTTTTGCTGGTTTGACCATTCTGGCCATGAGAGGACTCACCATTTTGCAAACCCTGTTCCGATTCACGGAACGAGCGTTCAAATTTTATAAACCATAGGAAATTCGCGTTCGAGCGGTCACGCACATCTGTGAAAATCGATTCATCCATAATGGTCATGGCATGCATTGCCAGGTAATTTTTGCCGAAAGGCATCGTGCCAAGGGCGGCAATTAAATCCGCCGTGACCGATTTCATCGGTTCGCCATTTTCAAACACATATCCATGCGCATCATTCAACATTTGCTGAATAAGTTCCTTGTCTTCGTTTTTACACCGTTCGGACAAGAACCATGCCTCTAACACGGCCGCACTGGCGACACCATTATTGATGGTACGAAAATCAAGAAAGGCTTCATGGGCAAACGCGCGGGCCAGATCGGCCATCGGAGATTTTTCCAACCGTTCCCAAATGTCCTTATGCCCGGTTAATTGTAATTCCCAGGCCACACGCACGATTGACGTGCACAAATCGGCCTGCTGCAGGCGGTTGATTAAAATGGCATTATCCGGGTGAAACAGTAACGGATTAATCAATGCCCCATTACGATGCTGCCAATGACGGCGCAATTCACGCGCGGCCAAAAGAACCATTGTTTCAAAATCCTGGTTTGGATTAATCAGAATTTCCCCTGATTTACGATCATAGGCGGCAAATTCCACCTGCGCCGATAAAACCAGCTGTACATTATACTGCGTTGCATGATCCAAATAAGCCTTGGCAAGACGGGATTGCATCAATGTTTGCACGATATTCTGTTTTAATGATGCCCCGGCCACTTCGTTATACGCGGCTTTATCCTGTGATGTGATATCCGAAGCATTTTCAAAAATATCATATATTTTCTTTTCTTCGCCATCATCGAAAATACCGGAAAAACGCTCAAATTCTTCGATTTCTTTTTGCAGCTTTGAAACTTCTTTTTCCAGGATTGCAATCTCATGGTCTTCCAGGAAACTCTCTTCCTCGTGTTCGGTTTCATAATCCATATAGAACATCGGCTGATCGCCGATAATGGTACATGCAACCGGCTGCATATTATTCAATGTATAAGCCACCTGACATATCGGACCGGTATGCACGATATCAAATGCGTTTGTTTCGCCTGTTGTATTTTCTGGACTGTCACTCATTTTAGAACCCAACCGTCGTTATTATTAATTTTCTCCAATACGCAAAGACATATTTGCCCCCACAGTTATTATTATGCGCATGGATATCTTAATGTTTTCCTACTGGAATACGGAAAAAGGCAAAAAATTTGCTTTGAAAACACGTGATATATCAACAATTTACATATTATTTACCATAACTAATATGCTAACGTGTTGATTTTATTTGCTTGTGAACAAAACAGCCAGAAATCACATTTTTTGAAATTTTTTTATTGGCCGAAGGTATCGTCGCGCACAGGCATATCTTCAACCAATAATTTTTCATTGGATAGCGATACCAAACCGTTGGGCTGAACCTCTACATCGGCTTTAAACAGGGAATCACGGAACATCATGGTGGCTTCCAGATACATATTCCCGTCTTTTTCTTCCTTTAATTCCACCGGAACCAGCATTTTCGCAATGGCCTTGCGTGCCTGCGGTGGTGGATCTTCTTTCCAGTTAATATCGTCCACATTTTCTGTGACAATAAAACGCCCGTGTTTACCGCGAACATACGTAAAGAAAAACCGAACATATTCGGCGATATTATCAGCATTCAATTGAATAGGGGCTTTCTGGTTTAAAATATAAATCGGTTCATTGGTCCAATCCAGAACCACAACATCGGAAATAATATTGGCCTGTTCCGACTTTATAATGACAAAGCGTTTACGCGCAGGCGTCAAGGACGTATCGGAAATTTCCAAAAATCGATAACCGGGATAAAACGGAACATCAATCGCCATAATAGTCGTATCAACAGGATCAAACGCGCCCCCATCAATATGATCATTGACTGCATCCAAAATGATGGCAACATCATCTAATTCTAATTTCTGAAAGGCATTTTTAAACATAGCTGATTATAGTGTTATTATCGTGTTAGAGTCCCAGTTTCCCTGTTCCGACAGAGTCGCATATTCATCTTGTAACACAAATTATAGAAAGGGGATAGATATGTGAGCGAATCGAAACACAGAACGTGTATGAAATTGGGGGTTATTTTATCCGCAATTCACGAACATTTAACAAGGGGAGTCATCCCCGTGTGCAAAACGCAAAACGGAAAAAACAGGCTTTAATGAATAAAATGTTTCGAATCGTGGGATTTTATAGAGTCTTATCCGATTCGATCTGGGGGCAAATCTGGGAATAAAACTTATCCCCGTTACGCATAGGTCCTACTACTATCAAAATCCTTATTTTAAATATATAAGATATTTCGTTATAAAAAACAGTGACGTGAAAAACTTGAAAGACACAAATTGAAATGAATACTCCAGATGCTAACAAACAAAACGCAAAGCCGTTCCTTGATGCCTTGAATAAAAAACCGGTCAGCCGTATTCCCATGTGGTTTATGCGTCAGGCCGGGCGTTACTTGCCTGAATATCGTGAATTACGGGCCGGTAAGAATGGGTTTCTGGATATGGCCTATGATCCGGTTGCGGCCTGTGAAGTAACAATGCAGCCCATTCGCCGGTTTCATATGGATGCGGCGATATTGTTTTCTGATATTCTGGTTGTGCCGCATGCTTTGGGCCAGCATCTGGAATTTGTCCCGGGTGTGGGCCCGAAACTGGATGCGCTGGATTGCCCCGGTGATTTAAACCGCCTGAGCCGTGATAATTTTCATACGGTTCTTGGCCCGGTGTATGAAACGGTTAAAAATGTGCGCACCGCTTTATCGGAAGAAGGGTTTGACGATGTTGCGCTGATTGGCTTTGCAGGCAGCCCGTGGACAGTGGCAACCTATATGATCGAGGGCGGTTCCAGCCGTGATTTTCTGAAAACCAAAGAAATGGCTTACCGTGACCCGGACGGGTTTAGTGCAATTATTGATTTGTTGGTTGAAATGACGGCGGAATATTGTATCGCGCAGGTTGATGCCGGGGCCCAGGCGCTGCAATTATTCGACAGCTGGGTCAGTGCGCTGGATGCTGATCAGTTTGGGCGTTGGGTGACACGCCCAACCAGTGATATCGTATCGCGCATTCGCAAGGTTTATCCTGATATTCCAATTATCGGTTTTCCAAAAGGTGCGGGGATTAATTATCTATCCTATGTGGATCAAACCGGCATTACGGCCGCGGGAATGGATTCATCCTTGCCGGTGGATTGGGCCGCAGAAAATTTACAAACGCGCTTGCCGGTGCAGGGGAATTTGGATCCGTTTTGTTTATTGGCCGGTGGTCAGGCGCTGGATGATGCGATTGATCGTATTTTGCAAAATTTATCGGGCGGGCCGTTTGTTTTTAACCTGGGCCATGGCATTAACAAAGATACCCCGATCGCCCATGTTGAACAGGCAATTGCCCGGGTGCGCGGGTTTAAGCCATAAAAAATATTATTTTTAAAAAATGATTGTCTTTGGTCTTGGTCCCGCGAAAAAATATGCTATGACTCTTGTGGTATCGATTCTTCAGGCCGTATTTTGAGCCGGGAATTGTCATTCAACTGGATAATGAAAGTTTTGAATACACATGCATGATATTTTACTAGGCAATTATGAATGGCTGCGCGCTTTGCATATCATTTCGGTGATGGCATGGATGGCGGGCATGCTTTATTTGCCGCGTTTATATGTCTATCATGCCGATACCGCGGTCGGGTCCGAGACTTCGGAACAATTCAAAGTTATGGAGCGCCGTTTGTTGCGCTTTATCATTAATCCGGCCATGATTGCCTCACTTTTATTTGGTGTTTTAATGTTTGTGGCCATACCGGCCATGATGCAGGAAGGCTGGATGCATTTAAAATTAACGGCGATTATTTTGATGTTTGCCGCGCATGGCGTTTTAGCCAAGCACCGCCGTTTGTTTGACCGGGATGAACGTGTAAAATCGGCGAAATATTACCGGATTTTAAATGAAATACCGACAGTATTGATGATTATTATTGTTATCGCGGCGGTCGTTCAGCCCTTTTAATACCAGTAATCGATACTGTTCACGTTCATTCTTCATAATAAAAACTATTGACTCACTGTAAACCCTTGGATATATAAGAACTAATCTAAAGTTTAATCCATTACATTTTGGGTAGGAATTTGGCGAAGAGCCAATGTTTTTGTTAAGAATTCATCAGTTGCTATGATAGCCGTGAAATTCGAATTTAGATCAACATAACCAAGGATATATTGCAAAAGACCAGATTAAGGTTTTTAAAAATAAACAGGAATTTTATCCAACGCCCCCTTTTCTTTCCCATCAAAAAGAAGATCATCACATGAATTTACAGGAATTAAAAACACGCTCACCGGCTGAATTAACAGCCTTTGCCGAAGAACTGGAAATTGAAAATTGCAGTTCAATGCGAAAACAGGACATGATGTTCGCCATTTTAAAACAATTGGCGGAGGAAAATGTGCCGATTTCCGGTACTGGTGTGTTGGAAGTGTTGCAAGATGGGTTTGGTTTTCTGCGCAGCCCGGAAGAAAATTATCTGCCCGGCCCGGATGATATATATGTATCCCCGTCGCAAGTGCGCCGTTTTGGCCTGCGTACCGGTGATATTGTTGAAGGCGAGATTAGAGCGCCTAAAGATTCCGAGCGTTATTTTGCGCTGTTGCGCGTTGGGTCTATCAATGGTGAGACACCGGATAAAATTCGTCACCGGATAAATTTTGATAATTTGACGCCGTTATATCCAGAGCGAAAAATCAATTTGGAAATCGATGATCCGACCAAGAAAAATTACGTACAGCGCGTGATGGAATTAACATCGCCCATCGGTTTTGGTCAGCGTGCCCTGATTGTTGCGCCGCCTCGTACCGGTAAAACGGTTATGTTGCAAAATATTGCCACGTCTATTGCGGCCAATCATCCTGAAGCGTATTTAATCGTTCTGTTAATTGATGAACGCCCGGAAGAGGTGACTGACATGGCGCGTACAGTGCGCGGTGAAGTCATTTCATCGACATTTGATGAGCCGGCCTCCCGTCACGTTCAAGTCGCAGAAATGGTCATGGAAAAGGCCAAACGCCTGGTTGAGCATAAACGTGACGTCGTTATTTTGCTGGATTCCATTACGCGTTTGGCGCGGGCCTATAACACCGTGGTGCCATCATCGGGTAAGGTTTTAACCGGGGGTGTGGATGCCAATGCGTTGCAACGCCCAAAACGGTTCTTTGGGGCCGCGCGGAATATTGAACAGGGCGGGTCGCTGACCATTATTTCAACCGCACTGATTGATACAGGGTCCCGTATGGATGAGGTTATCTTTGAAGA
>DENS01000006.1:95430-95656 GCA_002359735.1 Micavibrio sp. UBA2638 | reverse complement strand
TGGTGACCGTCAAACAGGTAAAACGGCCGTTGCGGTTGACGCGATCATCAACCAGAAATTTCTAAACAAAGCCTCAGACGAGAAAAAGCACCTGTATTGTATTTATGTGTCAATCGGCCAGAAACGCTCTACAGTGGCGCAACTTGTTCGTGAATTGGAAGAACAGGGCGCGATGGAATATTCCATCGTTGTCGCTGCGACGGCATCTGACTCGGCTCCATTACAG
>DENS01000006.1:24242-95133 GCA_002359735.1 Micavibrio sp. UBA2638 | reverse complement strand
GCATCTGACTCGGCTCCATTACAGTTCCTGGCCCCGTATGCGGGCTGTGCGATGGGTGAATATTTCCGTGACAACGGTTTGCATGCCCTGGCCATTTATGATGACCTGTCCAAACAGGCCGTGGCTTATCGTCAGATGTCCCTGTTGCTGCGCCGTCCTCCGGGCCGTGAAGCGTATCCGGGTGACGTGTTCTACATTCACTCTCGTTTGCTGGAGCGTGCGGCCAAAATGTCTGAGCAAGAAGGCTCCGGTTCATTAACAGCGCTGCCTGTTATTGAAACACAGGCCGGTGACATTTCCGCCTATATCCCAACAAACGTCATTTCCATCACTGATGGTCAGATTTTCCTTGAAACATCCTTGTTCTTCAAAGGAATTCGTCCTGCGATTGACGTTGGTGCATCGGTGTCCCGTGTTGGATCGGCCGCACAGATTAAAGCGATGAAACAAGTTGCCGGTACAATTAAACTGGAATTGGCGCAGTTCCGTGAAATGGAAGCCTTCGCCCAGTTCGCTTCTGATTTGGATGCCTCAACACAGAAACTATTGGCGCGCGGCTCCAGACTGGTTCAGCTCCTTAAGCAGAATCAATATGAACCGCTATCTGTTGAAGAGCAGGTTGTCGTAATCTACGCCGGTACAAAGGGCTACATTGATGCGGTTCCTGTCGATCAGGTGGGCCTTTACGAAAAGCGCCTGCTGGAAGATCTTCGTGCCAATGGGAAGGATATTCTTGAAACTCTGCGTGAAGAGAAGAAAATCGAAGAAAAAACAGAAACCGAGATGAAAAAATTCCTTGAGGAATTTTCAAAGAGTTTCGCAAACTAATGCAATGATTATGATCTTCCGGATCTATGTCCGGAGGATCATACTGAGTAGACAACTGATGGAAGTAAACCATGCCAAGTATTTTCAGAATTGGCTTTAAGCTATCAAAAGATTTCAACCATGCCACCAATATTGGCTTGGGTGAAATTGGTATGACTTTATCAAAATATGGTGTCACGGCGAAATCAACCACGCAGATGATTAAGGGCGCGGTATTTGATGATAAAAACTGTGATACCGATCAGAATAATAATTGCGACCTTATTGAACAGAACAAAGGCTTTTTAGACAAGATCATTGATCAGAGTGCCGAAAAGAACGGATATAATGACATTTTCTATGTTCATAAAAATGACAAACTCTTTTTACTGGACACGCCGGAGCACAAGCAATTAGCCGATGAATTAAAGGAATTTGTAGACCAAGGTTTATTATCAGAAGTTACCGTTTTTCCTACGGTTTTTGACGAGAGCTTTCAGCCCTGAATAGTGCAAAACAAAGGAAACGATACTGGATTAAAATGACAAAAAGCAGACGAAACATAAGGGGCCGGGACCCCATCATGAAAGAGTTCAACAAAAGAGCCGATGGCGTTAGTGACTTTATTAATCGCGCGCGCGCCGATTCTAGCGTTGATACGGATGTAAAATTCATGATCCATGATTTAAAAGTGATGGTTTTTGAAATCGATAAGATGATCAAGGCCAACAACGTAAACTGCATTGAGGCTTTAAACCGTTTATCGGATGTGGCCTTTGACCTGTATAATATCGGCCGGCCGGTTTACGAAAAATGGGGTAACTACGCCTATGATAAATTTGATGAAATGCAAGATCAGCTTGTACCGTAACAAAGGATATTAGAGAGAATTATGCCCAGTTTACGCGATTATAGAGATAGAATTAAGTCTGTTAAGTCGACCAAGAAAATCACATCGGCGATGAAAATGGTGGCCGCAAGCAAGCTGCGCCGCGCACAGGAACATGCAGAAGCAGCACAGCCATATGCCCAGGCCATGTCAGACATGCTGGCCCGCGTTGCAAAAAACGTGGTCATCAACGCCTCCTCCTCTCGTTTATTGGTTGGAACAGGCAGTGATAAAAAGCATTTGATTGTGGTGGTCTCGGCCGATCGCGGCCTTTGCGGCGGCTTTAACTCTAATCTGGCGCGCGCAGTATCGCAAAAAATTCATGTCCTGGAATCAGAAGGAAAAAGCGTCGGTCTTGTTTTTGTCGGGCGCAAGGCAAGAGATGTCCTGAAAGGATTTCACGGATCAAAAATCTGGGACAGTTTTTTCGGCATGACGGGAAAAAATAAAGTCGAATTCGTTGATGCCAATGAAGTTACAGGGTATATCCTGGATAAATTTGAAGCCGGAGAATACGATATCTGTCACTTGGCCTATAATCATTTCGTATCGGTCCTGACGCAAAAACCGGTCATGGATCAGATTATACCGTTCAATCTTGATGCGGCCGGTGACGATAAAAAAGACGTTTCTGGCAAACAGGCAGAAAAAGCCGAAACCAGTACGCTGGTTTCCCCTTACGCATTCGAACCCGAGGAAGAGAAAATCTTAAGCGCATTGTTACCGCGCAATATCGGTGTACAGATTTACCGCGCCATGTTAGACAGTGCCGCAGGCGAACAGGCCGCACGCATGACGGCCATGGATAACGCAACACGGAATGCCGGTGAAATGATCAACGACCTGACCCTGCAATATAACCGCGCCCGTCAGGCCTATATTACAAAAGAACTCATTGAAATTATTTCAGGTGCTGAAGCACTATAAAAAGGAGAAAAACAATGTCAAAATCACTTCCACCATGCAGCGATAACTTTACAAAAGCGGCCAATGATGGGCAATATCCCGCCAACGATCAGGGCTTTATCAAAATGCCCAAAACCGCCAACGGAAAACCACGTTTCACCAGCCGTTCTGATGGTGCCGAAGCCGGCATGGTTAGCGGCGGCTATAACGGTGTCGGCCCCAAAGTAATCTAGGCACCCAACAGTAATTTAAAAGTTTATAAGCAAAAGAGGAAACCATGGCAAAAACAGCAACAAAGAAATCATCTGCATCCGGCGCAAAGGGTAAAGTGCTCCAGATTCTGGGCGCGGTTGTCGACGTTCAATTTGAGGAAGGTGAAGTACCTGCTATCATGAACGCATTGCATACGGATAATAATGGCCAAAATCTGGTTTTAGAGGTCGCCCAGCACCTTGGTGAAAACACCGTCCGCACGATTGCGATGGACATGACCGATGGTATGGTTCGTGGCCAGGAGGTTGTTGACACAGGTGACGCTATTTCCGTTCCTGTCGGCCCGGAAACAAAAGGACGTATTTTTGACGTTGTTGGTAATATCATTGATGGCGGACCTGCCGTGAAATCAAAAACGACATGGCCGATCCACCGCGAAGCGCCAGCGCTTGTTGATCAGGCAAAAGAAACTGAACAGCTGGTGACCGGTATTAAAGTTGTTGACCTGCTGTGTCCTTACGCCAAAGGGGGTAAGATTGGTTTGTTCGGTGGTGCCGGCGTGGGTAAAACTGTTACAATTCAGGAATTGATTAACAATATCGCCAAAGAGCACGGCGGGGTATCAGTCTTTGCCGGCGTGGGTGAGCGGACACGCGAAGGAAACGACCTTTACCACGAAATGATGGAATCAGGCGTTATCAAGGAACACGATTCAGAAAATTCACGTTGTGCCCTTGTATACGGTCAGATGAATGAACCACCAGGCGCCCGCGCCCGTGTTGCTTTGTCCGCGTTGACAATGGCGGAATATTTCCGCGATGAAGAAGGTCAGGACGTTCTGTTCTTCCTGGATAATATCTTCCGTTTCACACAGGCCGGTTCCGAGGTGTCCGCGCTTCTGGGGCGTATCCCCTCTGCTGTGGGGTATCAGCCGACATTGTCTACTGAAATGGGCGCAATGCAGGAACGCATTACATCAACCACCAAAGGGTCGATCACATCGGTTCAGGCCGTTTACGTGCCTGCTGACGACTTGACCGACCCGGCGCCGGCAACGACATTCGCGCACCTTGATGCGACAACGGTTCTGTCCCGTCAGATTGCGGAACAAGGGATTTACCCGGCTGTTGACCCACTGGATTCAACATCCCGTATCCTTGATCCACGCGTCATTGGTAAAGAACACTATGAAGTGGCCCAGGCCGTTCAGCAAACCTTGCAGACCTATAAAAACCTGCAGGATATTATTGCAATTTTGGGTATGGATGAATTGTCAGAAGAAGACAAACTTACCGTGGCCCGCGCCCGTAAGATCCAGCGCTTCCTGTCACAGCCATTCCACGTGGCCGAGGTCTTCACCGGTACGCCGGGTGTCTTCGTACAATTGGAAGACACCATCAAAGGCTTTAAAGCGATTAACGATGGTGAATATGACCACCTGCCTGAAAACGCGTTCTATATGATCGGTACCATTGATCAGGCCGTCGAAAAAGCCAAGAAAATGGCGGCAGAGGCCGCTTAATCATCACTAGGGGAAGGGCCACACCCCCTTTCCCTGAACATTGATACATGTGATAAAGAGAGCACAATGAACGAAACACAAGCGCTACAATTTGAATTGGTGTCCCCCGAAGAAAAGCTGGTATCGGAGCCGGTAAAAATGGCCGTTATTCCCGGCGAAGAAGGCGAACTTGGTATCGGGGCGCAACATGCATCTTTGGTTGCATCATTAAAGCCTGGCGTGGTGACCTTGCATAAAGATTCCACGAATGAAGCGCCGCGTAAAATATTTATCACAGGCGGATTTGCCGATATTACGTCCACCAATTGTACAATTTTGGCCGAAGAAGCCATTGATGTTACAAAACTGGATCAGGCAAAAATTGAACAAGACATCAAAGACCTGCAAGAAGATATGAGCATGGCGTCAGAGCCATTGGACAAAAAACGTATCCAGCGCAAGATTGATTTGGCCAAAGCGAAAATATCCGCTTTGACCGGTAAAATCGTGCTGTAAACTTTAACCGCAGGATTTCGGTATGGACCATCATTTACGTGCCCATTTTGAAAATACGCGTCAGAAAGCCCAACAGCGACGTATGGACAACCTGATTGGCGGGCTGGATACCGTTTTAAATAATTTGACGCATTATCTTGAAAACCAAGATGCCACTGCCGCGTTGGCATATTTGGAAGATGATGTCGGGATCAACACACTTCTATCACAAAAATCCGGTTTTCCTGAAGCCGCGAAGCCCGGCTGCCTTGTTCTGGAAAACATTTACAGCGCCCTAAAAAGCAAGGAATGCGAACCGCGCGCCCTTTGCCAGGAAATCTATGCCATCCAGCGCAACACTAGTGAAACCAGCGCGCTCTTTATTGCGGCCAACGACCCGTCTTAAATTATCTTCTGTATTTTTAGATCAGGCTGCAATGGCGTAAAAGTGCCTTAATCCCCTATGGTTCAAAAGCATAAAAAGCAGCGGAAGATTAATCAACCTCGGACTTCCCCCATTTTTCGGTATGTAAATCAATTGTAATGTCTTTTTGCGCGCGTAACAGGTTTAAAAGCGTATCCATATCATGCGCGGCATCAAACAACCCAAGACATTTATCGGTGATAAAACGTTCATCACGTGCGTTTTCAAACCAGGCAATCAAATCATCAAACTGATATTTATCGTTTAACAAACCTATCGGGCGCACATGCTTTCCCAACTGCTTTAAACCAAGCGCGCAAACCAGGTAATAAGAATTTTCAATCGAAGCGCGGTCAATGATAATTGGTGCATGCGTTCTGCGTGTTATTTCATCTTCAAAATGCGGGTAACGCGCTTGCAGGCCGGGCTGGACCTGAGGGATCTGTATATCACATGTTGCCTCAAAAACATCGTCCGTACTATCAACAACGATTAAAAACCTCTCATCATAATCTGGCAGAGATTTTAAATATGCGATTAAACCATCCCAATACCCTTCAATATTGACCAATACGAGCGGCTTATTGTGCAAATGCAGATACCCCCAGTACAAGAGCTCCAGGCTTTCATCCAAGGTGCCGTAACCACCGGGCAAGGAGACCACAATATCGGCCATCTGGAACATACGTTTTTTTCGGTCCCATAAATCATGCACCATAATTGTTTCACTAAGCCCGCGTAAAATGCGCTCGCTATCGCGTATCTTTTCTGGAATAATACCGGTGACTTGCGCTCCGTTATCAAGCGCCGCCTTGGCAACAAGCCCCATCAACCCCGCATCCATCCCGCCGTAAACCAGCGCCTTTCCTCGTTGCCCCAGTGCCGCGCCCATCTCTATCGCAGATTGCTTAAATACATCACGTGCATAACCGGAAGACCCTAAATAAACGGTATAAGTATGGATATCTTGCATAAATTTATTCTTGTTATTTCTTTCGCATCAAGATCATGAGCTTACATGAAAATCCTTATCAATCCCTAAAGAATTTTCACCAAGTGTTTTGCCTTCCAGCGCCTTAAAAAACACCGCACCACGAATTGAGTTGGTCAGGAACACTTCATCAGCATCCAAAAGGTTTTCTTTCGTCATTGATTGTTCCAGCACATCGTAACGCGCGCACATAATCTGCCGTGCCACACCGTTCAACACACCATCGCGCAGTGGCGGAGTATAGAGGCGCCCGGACCGAAGCGCAAAAATATTGCCCATTGTTGTACATGTCACGTGTCCAGCATTGTTCAGCAACACTGCATCATCAAACCCTTTTGCCGATGCCTCCCGAAGGGCCAATATATTATCCCCATAATTACATGATTTAATACGGCTGAGCGGGGAGCCTTCATTCCGGTAAACCGTACTGGCAAAACAGCCCCTGACCGGCGGAAAAACCTGTGGGACAGGTGTTAAACGCATAACAGCATGCGGCTTTGGCTCCTGCGGGACAGAAAGCCCGCGATCCCCCTCCCCCCGGCTTAGAACAGTGTTAAGGGCAAACCGGCCTTTCGTCGCCTCCGCATTTTTTTGTATTAAATGCGCCGCCAGGTTCATAAACTCGGAAAAAGTCACTCCCCAATCAATACCGAGAACCGCAGCCCCCTCTGCAAGCCTGATAAAATGCTTCTCGGCATGACATGGCTGCCCATCCACGCAAAGCATGGTATCAAAGACACCATCCCCAAGCCGAATACGATCAGCGATACGAAACACTTCAGCATCCGCATCTACCCAGCACCCATTATTCCAAATCACGCTCATGCGGCCACACACTGATTATCTCTATAAAAACCCTGCGCTATTGATAAAAAGTTTTGCACGATAACGTCCCCTTGGTCCGTCAATATCGATTCAGGGTGAAATTGCACACCATATACAGGAAACCGCGTATGCATGAAGGCCATAATTTCGCCGCTATCTGTTTTTGCCAGCACTTCCAAATCTTTAGACGAAGCCATATCAACGACCAAAGAATGATAGCGCGCCACCCGCAGAGGCGATGATACGCCGTCAAAAAGACCGCCCCCGTTATGCGTAATCATACTGGCCTTACCATGCCTGGGGTTGCTTGACCTCACAATTTTTCCACCATAGGCCTGCCCAATGGCCTGGTGTCCCAAACAAACCCCCAAAATGGGAATAGTCCCGCCAAGATCCCTTACAATGTCCAGACAAATACCTGCATCATCCGGGCTGCATGGCCCAGGTGACAAAACAATGCCCACAGGATTCATATCCCTGATTTCATCAACCGTAATGGCGTCATTGCGGACAATGCACACGCTTGATCCCTCGCGTTCAAAATATCGCGCCAGATTGTGCACAAATGAATCATAATTATCAATAACCAGGATCATAAAGCCCACCATAAACGAAAGACAAAGAGAAAGTAAATGCTTTCAAATTGAGAGGTTACGCGTCCGGTGCTTACGGGAGGCCAGCAAAGCTCTTGAACAACCCATGAGCTTTGGTCAATGTTTCCTCGTATTCCTCAGATGGATTGGAATCAACAACAATACCGCCACCGACCTGAAAACTAACGCCTCTGCCTTCAAACACCAGCGTCCGAATTAAAATATTCGTATCCATTGTTCCATCAAACCCGATATACCCCATTGATCCGCAATATGGACCGCGGCGCGTTGGCTCTAACTCATCAATAATTTCCATGGCCCGAATTTTAGGCGCCCCCGTAATAGACCCGCCCGGAAAACACCCTTGCAAAACATCAAAAGCATCATGATCCGGGCGCAGACGCCCTTGAATTGTTGATACAAGATGATGAACACTGGCAAATGTTTCCAATGCACAAAGATTTGTCACTGTCACATATTCCGGCAAGCAGCACTTGGATAAGTCATTGCGAAGAAGGTCCACAATCATAACGTTCTCTGCGCGGTCCTTTTCACTGTTTTCAAGGGCGGTCCTGTGCATTTGGTCCTGCTCCGGGCTCTCTTTTATATGGGGCCGCGTACCCTTAATAGGCTTTGTTTCAACGCAATCTCCGCGCACGGTAACAAAGCGCTCAGGCGATGCTGAAGAGATAATGACATCCCCGGCGTTAAAATACCCCGCAAAGGGCGCAGGATTAACCTCACGTAACGCCAGATAATGCGAAAATGGATCAAAGTCTTTTGGTAAATCCGCATCAAAACGCTGCGAAATATTTGCCTGAAAAATATCTCCCGCGCGGATATAATCAATCGTCTTTTGCACCATATTTTCATACCCTTCGCGCGAGAAATTACTGCGCCAGCTGGGTTGAAAGGGTGCATAGGAGGGAAGCTCCCCGGCTTTGTCCATACGCTGAAGAAAGTCGTGGTATTTTTCACTCGCTTGCGCCTCATCAGAGGCATGAATATACAGCTCGCCGCGCCCTAACGCGTGATCATACGCATAAACCCGGTCATATATACCAACGATCATGTCTGGCATATTGACATTATTTTGGGCCCGTTTAGGTAAATGCTCAAATGCGCGCCCCAGATCATAACCAAAAAATCCTGCCGCGCCCCCTTGAAATGGTGGGCCCTCAGCAACGCGCGCCTGCAAGGCGTTATGATAACGCAAACGAGAGCGTAATAAATACAAAGGCCCCTCTCCTGCCTCAATGCGGTGCTGCCCATTGTGATTGCGAACATAATAAGCCCCGTCTTTCCCCTCAATCGTCTCTACCGGGAAAGCCGCTACAAATGAATAACGGGAAGCAGGATGGGCTTGATCTGCACTATCGAGAAACAAAGAGTACGGATATGCCTGTAATTTTGAAAACACCGAAAGCGCATCGAAAGACGCATCCAGATCAAATTGATAAATATTCATGGCACATCATTCTTCATATATTTGGTATCGCAATCAAGACAATAAAAAATCACTATCTAAGCCAATATCATCGTGTCGATAAACTTCATGACGGCTTCACTCGTCCAATCCCACTGCATAAATACGAAACGATCCGGATATAAATATAGTGCCAACGCCTTTATCACCAGCAAATGCGCGACGTAAATTTCCAAAGTGCGGCGACCGGTAAATTGAATTGTTTGCACAACAAATCCCGGTAACGCATTGGTTATACGCGGTAATTCACCAGAGTGGAAACGTCTTAAAACTTGATACACAGCCACCATCCCCAATGATAATGACACCAGCTGCACCATGCTGAGATAATCCATTGGGGCGGCTTGCAACATTGTAAATGATGCAAACGACGCCGCAGCAAAATAAAAAACCTCACGATTATACTTCGCGGTTATATGGGCCTCATTGTCCTGACGATATCGACACATCGCCCCGAACACCGTAAAAAGGAACCCTATCGTACCGTATTCAAACACAATAGATGTTGGGACATACAGCAAAAGCAATATAAAAAACAAGCCAGCCAGGGCCTCACCACCGCGGCGCCCGGCCCCCATCCAGGCATCAATAAAATTACGCCCAATCATCAAGGTCACTAAAATGGAAATCGGCAAGACATGTTCCCCCACCACCATTGCCGAGCCCAGCAATACAAGTGCCCCAACCAGCGCCTTCAGCGAGATATCACGGCTCCTGGCATAGCCAATTAAAAAGAACCAGATCGGAACACATAAACGCCCCAATATACGAAACCAGGTTTCATCAGGGTAAAAATAGGCCCCTATATGATCAATGACCATCAAAACAATCGCGATTGTTTTCAAAAAATCATGAGACGTTAACTGATTTGGTAATTTATTCGCAGAATTCCATACAAGCATGGGGGATCCTACCCTTCCCTAAATGTTGTTATGAGCGCAAGCAGCTGAAACATCCCGTCATCAACAACTTCAAATTCAAAAAGTCCATACCCGTCAAGCCCCAAGGCCAGTGCAATACATTTAAATGCAACCAAATGCACGACATATATTTCCAGCGTTCTACGGCCGCCAAATTGCAGGCCCCATGTCACCCCGACCGGAAGCGCCGCGCCAAGCTCAGGGAATGTCTGCGATTTAAACCATAGCAAAGAAAGCCCGATAATCAGAACCCCAAGCGTCATGACGGACAGTTGCTGCGGATCGAAACCAAAGGACAAATGTTGCAACACGATAAAAATCAAAAACGCAAACACCATATAACAATGAAGCAATGTCTCACTGACGATTGTATCTCTATGGCGCACCATATAGCCATACATCGCGGCAATCAGCCCCAACACACCATATTCGCCAAGAAAAGAACTTGGCACAGCCAGCGCAACCAGCGCAAACGCGATCATAACCATCCAAACAGGCCCCTTCAGGGAAAGACGCATAACCGGGTCAAGCAATAAACGCACCGCCATGATCGTAAACAATATGTTCAAAGGAAGAAGCGTCCTGCCAACAATGACATCCGCCACCACCAACAATAAAGCCCCCGCCCATAACTTCACGGGAATATCACGGCTTCTGGCATATCCAATTAGAAAGAACCAGATTGGAACGCATAAACGCCCAATAGAACGCCACCACAAATCATCCGGAAAAAAATACATGCCTATATGATCAATAATCATGAGAACGACAGCGATCGTTTTCAGTAAATCATACGAGGTTATATCTGATGGTAATTTCCGCCCACCAAAATTTAATGACATATCTTTAGTGTTATTAATTTCACTCACAACGAAGCCCCATTCCAATTCCATGCATTATGATGGATATGTTCCCCGCAAACAATCCTTATGAACATTTACAAGAAGCTCTGCGGATCTATATCAATTTGAACCCGCACGGCAGATGGGATTTTAAAGCCATGAATCCATTCTTGTAAGATCTTCTGCAAATTGACAGATTTATCCGCATTCACCAGCAAACGATAGCGGTAGCGTCCGCGCAACCGCGCAAAAGGCGCCGGGGCTGGCCCCAATGTTTGAATAGTAAGCCCGGAATCGGTCATACCCTGCGGTGATGTTCGCCCCAGCTGTTTCGCAACCTCAATGACCTGGCTTTCTTCGCGGCCGGATACAATAATACCGGCAAGACGGCTATAGGGCGGCATATGCGCCTGTTCACGCTCCCAAGCCTCGGCTTCCAGAAACTCATCACGAGCCCCCGCTTCCATAGCCTGCATAATGCGGTGATCCGGCATAAAACTTTGCAAATATACCCGCCCGCGCTTCTCTGCCCGTCCGGCACGCCCTGCGACCTGATGCAAAAGCTGGTATGTCCGTTCGGCGGCGCGCAAATCCCCGCCAGCCAACCCCAAATCGGCATCAATCACCCCGACCAAGGTCAGATTGGGGAAATGGTGCCCCTTGGCAATAATTTGCGTACCAATAATGATATCGACTTCCCCATCATGAATTTTCTTCAGCATGGCCTTTAACTCATCATTACTCTCGGCTGTATCACTGGCCAAAATCATAACGGACTTATCTGGAAAAAGCCTTTTGGTTTCTTCGAATATACGTTCAACACCCGGCCCACACGCCGCGAAGCTATGCTCATCACCGCACTCAGGGCATATCTCTGGCGGCCGCTGGGCAAAACCGCAATGATGGCATTGCAAATTTCTTCCGGATTTATGTTCCACCAGCCACGCCGTACAGCGCGGACACGCCATTCTGTGACCACAAGTCCGGCATAACGTCAATGGCGCATACCCGCGGCGATTTAGAAAATACAGCACCTGTTCGCCCGCATCCAGGGCCTCTTGCGTGACTTGTTTTAAAGTGGGCGAAATGAAATGCTGGCGCTCGGGCTTATCGTGACGCATATCGATCAAATGAATATCCGGAAGCCGCGCACCGCCAAAACGTGCTTTTAAATGCAAATGATGATAACGACCATTCCACGCATTATGAATGGTTTCCAATGACGGCGTCGCCGAAACCAAAACAACAGGGAACTTTCCCATTGCCGCGCGCATAACCGCCATATCCCGAGCATGGTAAATAACGCCATCTTCCTGCTTATAAGCCGGATCATGTTCTTCATCAACAACAATTAACCCCAAATCCGTATAGGGCAAAAACAATGCAGACCGCGCCCCGATCACAACGCGCGTATCACCGCTGGCCACGCCGCGCCAAGTATTTTTACGCTGCGCCGGGCTCAGATGGGAATGCCATAAAGCAGGCGCACAACCAAAGCGCTGCTTAAACCGCTCGAGAAAGGCATTAGAAAGCGCAATTTCCGGCAGCAAAATCAAAACCTGCTTGTCTTTCGCCAGCGCGCCGGCCACGGCCTCGAAATAGGTTTCTGTTTTACCCGCGCCCGTAACACCATCCAGCAAGGCCGCATGAAACTCTTCGCTATCCAGCAAATCTTTCATCGTTTGCGCCGCATGATGCTGATCGTCCGATAGCTCGGCCCCTGCACGATAGGGATCTGGCTTGCGGCATGGCGCCGGAGAGTGAATCTCTGTTACCTGAATCAACCCTTTATCAGCCAGCCCTTTAACAACCGCACTCGAGCATCCCGCCTCGCGCGCGAGATCGGCCGCGCGGTAAGCCAAACCGCTATCCAGCACATCCAGAACTTTTTGACGTTGCGGTGATAATCCCTTGCGAATTAACTCTGGAAGGACCTCCCCACGTTGATAAGCCGTCACAGAAACCGGCGGTTCCAGGGCGCCAGGAACACTTAAAGACATCTTCATGACAAAGCCGCGCGCACTCATGGTGTAATCGGCCACCCAATCCAGAAACTTCCGCTGCACCGGGGCCATGGCCGGAAAATCATATTTATGAACAATGGATTTCAGCTTTTTAGCAGGCACTTCATTTGCCGCCTCGCCCCAAACCACGGCCGGAATCTCACGATTACCAAGCGGGACAACCACATAGTCACCCGCATTCACATTCATTCCATCAGGCACTATGTAATCATAGGCTTTATCAACAGGGTACGGCACAAGCACACTCATCACCGCCTTTGGCGCCGCCGAGAGTGGCGCCTTGCTCTGTTCATCTTCTGGAAGGAAACTTTCTTGCATGGCCTCAGTCTATGAGAAAGCACCTGTTTCTACAAAACAAAAATAAAACAAGCGCGAAACTCTCTGATTTTCTATTGAAAAATCATTGCTGGCGCGGTAACCAATACATAGACAAAAATTTAAGGGTAAAAACATGAAATTTTTCGCAGATACATCCGATATTGAAGACATCAAAAAACTCAACGAAGCTGGAATGTTGGACGGGGTGACAACCAATCCGTCCATCATTGCAAAGTCCGGGCGCGACTTCATTCCACTGATCGAAGAAATCTGCGATATCGTTGACGGCCCGGTCAGCGCAGAAGTGGCCTCAACTGATTACGAAACCATGAGCAAAGAAGGCGCAAAACTGGCCGCTATTGCCGACAATGTTGCGGTAAAGGTTCCCTTAACGCCCGCGGGTTTACGGGTTTGCAAAGAATTATCCGACAAAGGAACCATGGTCAATGTAACACTCTGTTTCTCACCCGGGCAGGCCCTGCTGGCCGCAAAAGCAGGCGCAGCATTTATCTCGCCGTTTGTCGGGCGTCTTGACGACATCTGCCAGGATGGTCTTCAGCTTATCTCTGATGTTTTACGCATCTACGAGAACTATGAATATTTTGATACCCAGGTTCTGGTTGCCTCTGTCCGCAATCCGTTACATATTATTGACAGCGCAAAAATGGGGGCCCATGTGGTAACGTGCCCGCCCAAGGTTATTCACCAACTCTATAACCACCCATTGACAGATAAAGGTCTGGCCGGTTTTGTTGAGGACTGGAAGAAAACAGGCCAAAGCATCTTATAGGCGTCTATTCACATTGATAAGACAGATTAAAAAAGACGCAGCGGGCCCCACGTTTTGCGTCTTTTTTACACCATTTCAGTTTAGGCATAACCATATTCAAGCCCCGCGCACCGTTGTTTTTCAAACAGTGCAAAACATTTGTTTCAGCCGCATAAGTCGCTGTGATACCCTTATACAATATTGATTCAAAAATACGCGACAGGCAAAAATATGAGCAACATGCAAAATGAAGACGGGCCGATGATGGATTTAAACGACGATGACATTCTGGATTACCTGCGGGACAACCCCAAGTTTCTGAAACGCAATCCAGAAGCACTGGAATTCATGGATATCCCGACCATTAGCTCAAAAGAAGGGGTTGCCGACTTTCAATCTTATATGATTAAACGCCTGAAAGCCGACAAAGAACAGGTCATGCAGGCCACGCAGGTTCTTGTCGAAAATTCACGGGCAAATATGAACAACCAGCAGCGCATCCATAAAGCTGTTTTGCGCTTACTGGAAGCCAGAAACTTTGACGATTTCATTCGCACCATGACCATGGACCTGTCTTCCATGCTGGATACAGATATCACAACCTTTGTTGTTGAAGCCAACGGCAATGACATTCCGCATGTCCATACCAACGGTATACGCGTTATCCCGTCAGGCACTATTGATAACTGGATGGGCGATAAAAATATCCTGTTGCAAGATAATATTTCCGGCATTGAGCCGATTTATGGCGGCGGCGCAACATTGGTGCAATCCCAGATTTTGCTGCGTATTGATATCTCAATGGATACCCCGCCTGCCATTCTGGCCTTTGGAAGCCGCGATCCGAATATGTTCCAGGATGGTCAGGCGACGGATCAGATCTTATTTTTGGCCCGCGTTATCGAACGGACATTCCGTCATTGGTTGAATTTACCAGTTTAATTAAAACTGGCATCTAAAACAGAGTGCAAAGTTTGTTGCGGCGACCATTCCCGCATTGCATTGCGTTTGGACTCTTTGATTAGCCCAACCGCCACAGCATGATCAAAATAAGATTTCACCCCATCCAGATAAGGGGGCGTCTTTACCAACACAAGGGGCGCCTCATTATCATCATAGACAATACTCTCTAATCCCATCAGAACCTCACGCATCGTCCCCGGCCCGCCGGGAAGAGCAAACATAGCATCTGCCCCCGACAACAGCGCCAAATGCCGAAAGCGTTCCAGCTCATCGGCCACAACTTTAACAGTGGCATTCATCAGCTGCACCTCGTGGGCATACCGATCAATATTAACAACATTAACATTGGCACCGGCCGCATCCGCAGCGATAGCACACGCGCCCATAACACCATTCAGGCCGCCGCCGTAAATAAGGTCATACCCTTCGCGGCCAATGGCACTGCCAAGCGCTCTGGCATTGTCTATAATGGCATTGTCTTGCGGGGTAGAAGCGCCCGCAAAAACACAAATTAATTTTCTTTCTTTATCCATAATATTGCCTTATAGCGCTAAGCGTGCCCGCATTACAAGAAAAATCAGGCCGCCTTTAGGGCTTTACGCGCATAAGCCTCTTCGGCATGCCCATCCCAAGACACACTTTGTGTCGCCTCATCCCGCACTATAAAGCTAGGGGTACCTTCGGCGCATTGCGGCTTTTCGGCCAATAAAAAATAAGCCCAGGCATAAGAATTATCATGCAGCATAATACGGCTGCGTTCATACTCACGGCCAACATCTTCAAAGTCGTCCAGAATGGCAAGGCATTCATCATCCAGCAAATACAGCTCCCCCGAAATGCAATCATTGCCATGTTTTTTGAGCCCCGGTGTCACATGTCCCGGCGAAGACTGTGAAGGGAATTGAAGCAAAGTATAGCTTGGCAGCATCGTTTTCGATGTGCTTAGAAATTTTGCGCATGCCATCTTATGATGATTACGCAGGCCGTTCATCAACGTTCCGTAAATAAATACTCTGTGGTGCTGTGACATCTCGTCCTCCTTCTGGCTGCAATATAATTTGCAGGAAGAAGTTTCTGATAAAATGTTGTACACTGTAAAGAAAATTGTATGCTGCACAGCACGAGAGTTCACTCGTATGACCATAAAACAAGACACGATTGCCATCTGCGCGCCTGATCTTGCCAAGACCTTACAGGACTGGCAGGATTATCTGATCCATGAAAAAAATGTATCAAAACATACATTGCGTGCCTATAGCGCCGACGTCACCCATTTTATTACATTTTTACATTTGCATTACGCCAAGCCCCCCTCATTAAATGACTTATCAGAAACAGGCATTCGGGATTTTCGCAGCTGGATGTCACAAAAGGCGATGGATGGAAACTCAAACGCAAGCCGCGCGAGGGCATTATCCGGCGTTAAGAATTACCTGAGTTGGCTAGACAAACAGGGCATCATGCATAACGCCCATATCAACATTGTCCGGTCCCCCAAATTGCCGCATAAACTGCCGCGCCCCTTACATGAAAAACAGGCCTTTCGTTTGCTTGACCAGGCCGGCATTTTCAACACCAAAGACGATTGGCTGGGCCTTAGGGACCGGGCGCTCTTCACAATGCTTTATGGATGCGGCCTGCGTATTAACGAGGCCTTGTCGCTGGATATAAAAGATTTGCCAAGGGATGGCTTTCTGCGTGTTATGGGCAAAGGTGGAAAAGAACGGCAAGTTCCCGTTCTCAACATTGTCGAAACCATGTTAAATGCTTATCTACAAAGCGTTCCCTTCCCCACCGATACTACCCGCCCCATTTTTATCGGCGCGCGTGGCCAGCGTTTAAATCAAGGCGTTGCACAAAAAGCCATGCGCGATTTGCGCCGCGCCTCTGGCTTGCCTGAAAATGTGACGCCGCACGCATTGCGGCATTCTTTTGCCACGCATTTACTGCAGAACGGGGCCAATCTAAGGGAAATTCAAGAATTGCTTGGGCATGTCTCCTTAAGCACAACCCAGCGCTATACTGAGGTCAACGCAGAAGAGTTGATGCGCATTCATAAGGCCGCGCATCCGCGCAATACAGAATAAAACACCCGGCAAGGCATGATCCTTAATTATGCAGGGCGCGTTTACCAACGGCCAACGCCGCCTCTTTCACCACTTCGGTCAGGGTCGGGTGTGCATGGCATGTCCGCGCAATATCTTCGGCCGTACCCTCAAATTCCATGACGCTCACAACTTCCTGTATAAGGTCCCCAGCACCCGGGCCAATAATATGCGCCCCTAAAACGCGGTCTGTTTTGGCATCGGCCAATACTTTCACGAAGCCATCAACCGCATTCATAGCGCGGGCACGGCCATTGGCCATAAACGGAAATTTACCCGATGTGTATTCAACGCCTTCTTCTTTTAATTGCTCTTCGGTTTTTCCGACATTTGCAACCTCTGGCCATGTGTAAACCACGCCGGGAATGCAGTTATAATCGATATGCCCGGATTGCCCGGCCAACAGTTCCGCCAAAACAACACCTTCATCTTCAGCCTTATGTGCCAACATTGGCCCTTTAATAACATCACCGATCGCATAGACCCCTTCCAGCGAGGTTTCAAAGAATTCATCGACATTGATACGGCCGCGATCATCCATCTCCACGCCAACCTTATCCAGCCCCAAACCATCAGTATAGGCTTTGCGGCCAATCGCCATTAAAACAACCTCTGCCGTCACCTTTTCCGCATCGCCGCCATTGGCAGGCTCAACTGTTAAATCCACGCCTTTGGCCGTAACTTTTGCGTCTGTAACTTTGGACGACAACTTAAATTCAAGCCCTTGCTTCTTAAAGACTTTTAACGCTTCTTTACGAACCTCACCGTCCATACCGGGTAAGATATTATCCATGAATTCTATGACGGTAACTTTTGCACCAAGACGGCGATAAACAGTTCCCAGTTCCAAACCGATAACACCGCCACCAATAACAACCATGCTCTTGGGCACTTTTGGAAGACTTAGCGCCCCTTCAGAGGATACAATTTTCTTTTCATCAATCTTAATTCCCGGTAACGAAATCACATCAGATCCGGTCGCTATCACGATGCTATCAGCTTCGTAGACATCTTTGCCGACCTTAACCTTACCCGCACCCTCAATAACGCCTTCGCCCTTAATATGCTTGATTTTGTTCTTTTTCATCAGGAACTCAACACCCTTGGTGTTGGCCTCAACCACGTCATCCTTGTGTTTCATCATGGCTTTCAGATCCAGCTTAACACCGGATGTCTTCACCCCCAGATCAGCGAGGTGGTGACCGGCTTCTTCAAAACGTTCCGATGCATGCAGCAAAGCCTTGGATGGAATGCAACCAATATTCAGACACGTACCGCCCAATGTATCGCGTTTTTCAACGATGGCGGTCTTTAAACCCAACTGCGCACAACGAATGGCGCATACATAACCGCCGGGACCGGCACCAATGATTATAACATCAAATTGTTCTGACATGATTTACATCCTTTGATCTGGAATTAGTAATTTGCTGAGCACCGTTATACGCCGCTCAGCAAATTTGTAAAGAATGGAATTATCAGATTTGGGCTTAATCCATACCGTAAATCGTCGGATTCTGGATAAAGACAACCGTCTTATTCGGGTCCGCGACATCATAGCCAAGAGACCTTGCATAATTGGCTTTGGCTTCGAACAATTTATCCGGATCGGTAAAGACCTGACACTTCATGATCTCCAACTCTTCGGCGTCAAAACGGCTCATGTAACGATCAAAATATCCGTATGTCTTGCCACCATCAGAAATTTGAGAATTCATGACAAACATCGGCCGCTTATCATTATTCAAGAACATGCCCTCGCGGCCACGCTCAATATACGCATTACTCAGCGCATCGGCATGGAATTCATAGCTGGTACCGATACCGCCCATGAAATAACTGGATTCCTGTGCCAGGACATAAACAGCATGCTGTCTTTCCGCCATATGGGCCAGTTCAAGCATATGAATGCGGTCATCCAGAATGCGGTAATATTTATCACCGAACTCACCATGGCTAGGGGCAAGGTTCTTCTGCATGAAATAAGGTGTATCACTGCCTTCGGCGCGTGACACAACCGGCACGCGGATACCCACTTTCGTAAAGCGGTCAAAACCTTCACCATAAGCCTGCATGGACCCGGCAAAGAAACGCTCCATGCCTTCACGTGTACCACCACCCGAGAAGCAGGTCATACCCGCACGGGCCGCAAGATAGGCAACACGTTCTGTATCATCCAGACCTTTGGGGATTTTTGCACTGGCCGTACCCAGACCAGCCCAGCGGAAGCCCAGCTCCGCATCAATATCCTTAACGCCAAGAATATCGCACAATTCCTGCTGCGTTAGCATTTTAAAGTCGGGCGCCTTCGCAGGGTTTTTCTTGTATGTCTGCGGATCCCA
The DNA here is from genome assembly GCA_002359735.1 of Micavibrio sp. UBA2638. Classification (GTDB taxonomy): domain Bacteria; phylum Pseudomonadota; class Alphaproteobacteria; order Micavibrionales; family Micavibrionaceae; genus UBA2638. The sequence goes on along the minus strand of DENS01000006.1, from coordinate 75,720 downwards.
ACGCCCGGCGGCCAGAACATCTTCCAGGCTGTTATCGCTATGATACAGCGTGACCAGGTCACCGTGCTGATGGGCAACGGCCCCGGTGTTGTGGAAATTACCAAAGTGAGAGAATTCTTCACGGGCGGCACGCTGATGAACAATTAATGGACGCCCCGTCGCAATAAACCCGCCATGTGGCATCAACGCCGTCAAGGAGTCATGCATTAAGGCGCGTTCAAGTTTAACCGTCAAACGATCAAGCGGGTCTTTGAAATCACGCGGGTCAGGCTTATCACCGATAACATATCCTTCGGCCGCATAGGCAAACCGCTCAACATCAGCCAAGGTATGAATTTTACCGAAAGCATTGCCACGCTTATAACCGGCCAGTTTCTTGGATTTAAGGTATGGCTTTGGCTCCATCTCTCCGATCTGGCTGATATCGGCCAACTTGGCCTCCGGCAAATCAATAAGGTGATAGGATTTTGGCTTGTTCAGTTTTTTCGCGCCCATGGCCCGCATTGCCGTACTGCTGGCGACGGCAAGCGCGCACCCTGTTTGGAAATATTCATTGTCTTCATCTTCGCGCAATTCGGCAATCGTTTTATCAATGCCTTGCAGAACCATGTGATATGGAATTTCGAAGTGATCAACGTCAAAATCCACACCGGCTTTTTCATCTGCAATGTCGCGCTCGGTAACCGCTCGGAACACGGCGCCCTCTTCCTGCGCATATGAAATAATCCCTTCAGGGGGCAATGGCAGATTTGTATCGGCCACCAACGGTTTAATCACAACAGAAACCCCCAGCGTTACCTGATCGGAAACTGTCTTGCCGGCCTTGCGCAGGTCTTCTTTTGCAATTTCAACGCGGCGCAAGAAACTAACGGCACCACCACTGGCTTTCATGACCTCTTTCATCCGTTTACCGGGAAAAGCATGATTTTTATCAAAGGCTTCGGCCACCAGAATATCTTGTGAATTACGGATATCGTCAAAAATTGGGTGTTCGCGGATAATAGGATCAATATCAACATTGCGGTCTTCGGCAATAACGGCAATATCTTTTGGGCTGTTGGTGCCCATAATTTGTAATGAGTTTTCTTTCTCGGACTCGGATAATTCATCCCACACATCCAGAACACTCATGCCAATTTTACCATGTGAAATTTGGAAACCATTGACTTCCGGTTCTTCTGAATCCGGAACCGTATCCCCAAAAAAGGCGTTCGCTGTCTTTAAAGTAACATCAAAAAACGCCAATGGACGGCGCCCCTCTTTTAATTTGGTGGTACTCATTGATGCCAGAACGAAACCGGCTTTTTCGGGCCAGGCTTTTTCCTGCCCGTCCCAGCCTTGTATTCTGTTCTTTTCATAGGGGTTTGTTTTTCTTCCTTTAACCGCGGCGGTAAAAACATCTTTCAATTCAATGAAAGGTTTGTATGGCTTTACAATAGCGCCGGACACCCCTGGTTGCCCGATAAGATTATATAATTTTTTCATTTTATTTTATTTTATACTCCGTTATCCGTGGCATTCGCAATAGTCATAATAAATGGCTTTATAAACAATTATTATTCATAATGCAAATTTATTTTAGTTATTCCTGATAAATCAACATGTAAGGCATAGAAAACCGTTCCACTGTGCCTTGCTTTGCTCTACCATATTCAATGAACGTTCTCTCAGTCGAATATATAAAAAAACAAAATTATAAATACAACTCTATGAATTATAAAAAGTTTAGGCTATAGATTGTGACTTGCCCGTATCACATGATGCAACGCGCCGTTGATCTTGTACACTCCAGCCCGCATCCCACCAATAAGATTGCCGCGACACTCTGCGGCACGGAATATGATGGCCGCGATTTCGCAATTACAAAAACAAATTATTGGCCAGGCCCCATTGAGACCAATATCGGGCGTGATGTTAAAATTGGAAATTCAAGCGGCACCGTCCATGCAGAAACAGCCTGCATCCTGCATGCCCCCTGTACTAAAGACGCCCTGCTTTTCATCACCGATCCGCCCTGCCCTAACTGCGCCAAAAATGTCGCCGAAGCCGGTATAAAGGCTTTGTACATTGACCATAAAGGATTTGAAAAAGATTTTGCCCAGCGGCGCGGCGATGTCTTTGCCGCCATGTCGATGCGCATTTTTGCGGCGGCCGGTATTCCGGTGTACAAGCTATACCGCAAGGAAAAACGGCTGGAAAATGTTCTGAACATTGATACAAACTACGTTCCTCCCCTGGAAAGCCCTGCCGAATTAATACCTGTAAAATCACAAAACACCATGTCACTTTTCAAAAAGCACATCCTCGCCTCAGCCAATCATTTTCAACAAACACCATTTGCATTGGCGCTGGCCGAACATCCCGGCGGGGATCATATTGTATTCAGAACCCCCAGCCACCCGACCGTTGGTTACACCCATCAGGACGATTTATCCAAGGAAGGAAAATACAGCTTTATACTCCAGCCTCTCAACCGCCTTTTGATGGCCGGAAAATATTATGGCCTTCAGTTAGACCCGCGCTTTATTTATTCAAGCCGCATCCCAACAGCCCGAGAACAGATTAATCTGATCGGGGCCGGTTACCAAACCCTGTATATTGGTCAGAACCAGCCCCCACGGGATGAATACGGCCCGCAAGCCATGAAACAACTACAAAATCATCATATTTTGAATTTCTTAAATATATAGCCCTAAACTAGTATAGGGACTCAATACGATCGGGAGGGGAAAATATGCCGACAGAAGACAGGGTTATTGTTTTTGACTACGAAGAAGTCTATACGGCGCTGCGGATTCGCTCCATCACAGAAAAAATGGAAATACCGGCAGAAGGGGAAATTCAAAACCTGAGCTTTGGCGAAGCAAACACCCCCGATTCCACCGTCACTATTCTTTTAAAAAAAACCGATGGCTCCACCGAAACCATAAAATTCACACTGGCCTTTTTTGCCAATGCCATGGTGTTTTTCTGTCAGGGCAACAATATTCCCGTTCCGCGCGCAGGAACAAAAGAAATTATGCATAAAGATAACAAAGTAATGCTGCACATCAAACTGTCCTAAATTGACAGGGCCATCATTTCGGTTTATGAACATTTCGCAATACTCCCTGAAAGAGAAGTTCATCCATGGCGTTTCAAAATATCTGCGCAAAAATCACCGACGCATTCTATCTCATCACACATAAACGCATTACGGCTGATCAGGATGTTAATGATGTCCTTTTAAAAACAATCACATTCATGCCGACCCATCTTTTACCCACATTAATAGATGACGCCTTTTGGAAAAAACTGGATAAACAGGATTATATGCGCGTCGCAACCTTCATGGCAGAAAAAAGCTACAATGAAGGCGGGTGCCCCATTGGCGCGGTCATCGTTTGCCGCGATACAGGGCGCATTCTTGGCAAGGGGCATAACAGACTTGTGCAAGACAATGACCCCACAGTTCATGGGGAAACCGCCGCGATTAAAGACGCCGGACGTATACATTTCAGCAATACCGATATCTATACAACCCTTACCCCCTGTTATGATATGTGCAGACCAACGATCAACCGTCTGGGCTTTGCCTCCGTCTATATCGGGTATGATTTACACGGCGCCAACAAGGCATCAGAAGACTGGCTTAAAGAGCAAAATATCCATGTCGAGATTATTCCAGACCAAAAATACATAGATATCTATGATCGTTTTTGCCGTGAAAAACCGCACCTTAATCATGAAGACTGGAAAAACCTGACCGAGGCCGATAAAGAGTTTGGTTCAGCCGAACACTAAACACCAGGCCGTAAGGGCCGCCTCTGCCACTTAAATCATATTGACATATAACACCCACCTCTATACAAAAAATCATACCGATTACGAAAATAGAGGTTCTTCCATGTCATCATATATCACGACCACCAGTTCTATCGAAGGGCTTGAAAAACGATACCTGCACGTTAGAAAGATATTCGACACCCTCAAAGACAGCGGATTCACGAACATCACCGCCTACGGTGAAGGGCTTAGCCAATTTCTGAACAATCACAACCCCAGCTTTGACCAACGCTTTCGCCAGCGTATCATCAGCATGCTCAACAATTCATTAGAAGAAAAACCCATACCGGCAGATCAGGGCTGGGTTCGCCCGACCGATATGGCCGATGTCACAATAGAATGCGATTACCCCGATCATTTAAAACCGGCTTCATTGGGCAATATATTCAGAACACAGACCCAAAAACACAACGTCTATTTAAAAAATGCGCGTCACGCCATTGAGAAAAATCCGGCATCAGCATTACGCAACATCCGGGATGCAAGCCGTCATGATGACGCCCCCGAAGAAATACGCATGGTGGCCAATGGCAAACGCAACCAAAGAATCCAGATCCTGGCCCATGACCGGCAGGGCGACGCCCCGGCGGAGCGCCTTAGTGTAAAGGATGCATTATCCAGAGAATTTGGAACCATCAACAAAATTGCCATCTGTTATGATGCGCAACAGGACCGCTTGGTGACAACCGCCCATAAAAACTGGCTGGCTGACAATCAATCCTCTACATTTCGCATACCGGCAGAGGCCGATTTAGAAGAAATCAACCACTCATTGGCTTACTACTTCACAGAACGGTCCGAGGGACGCCCGTTAAGTCTGGAAATTGATGCGCAAACAAACAGTGAAACATCACAGTATATTCGCTCCATTCATGATGCCGCGATCCATACATATGCCCTGCGTTATCAAGATTTTTCTTCCGCTGAAGACAAGAAAAAAATTGAACCCGAGATATTCGATCAGGCCGCCGAGTTCATGCTGGATATTTGCGGGCTTGATCTATAGGCGCAGCGCCCCTTAGTTAGCCCCCCGTTTTCACCGGACGTTTTCACCGGACGTTTCCACCGGGCGTTTCCGCCGTGGCCATTACATCGGTCAAGGTCGCGCACGCAAGCCTTCCGTTTGACACTCATTGGATACTAGTTTAATGAAATAATAGGGATAAAAAAAATATAAGTATAAAAATAAAACGGGGAGATATTAAACATGGCCTATCAAACCACGCAAGGCCCCATTGAAGGCTTGGAAGAGCGCTGCGCTCAGGTTCAGAATTTTTTAAGAGCCGTCAAAGAGGCCGGATTTTCGAACATACAGACCTACGGCCCCGGTTTAAGCGATTTTCTAAATGCCCGTAAAAACAGCAAAACATATCTAACCATTGAATGCACGCTCCCGCCCAGGGAAGAGCCCTCGATGTTCAAACGGATTTTACACTCCAAGAAAAGTTTGGAGCACCTGCATTTAGAGACCCTGCGCAAAAATTTAAATGCGCAAAGCAAGAATACACCTGAATTTAATGGATTAAGTTATGACCGTGTAATGCGCGATGGATATAAAATCCAGTTTTTACCCAAAGGGGAAAGCCAGAGAATTCAAATCATGAGTCAAAAACCGGCAAAACCGTATCATAGCGTTGAAGAAAAAAGTACGGCGCCGCAAGATTTGCCCATGTTTGGCGCGCTTAACAAGGTTCTAATGCGTTATGATGATAACTCAGGAACGGTGTCCACCATATACCACAAGAACTGGCGCAAGGATTATGCCGATAATATCTTTCGCATACCGGCGGAGGCCAGTCGCCGCGAGATTAACCACTCTCTAGCTTATTACTTCACACAGCGCGCACGTGGGCATGATCTTAAATTAATGATTGATGAGGCGCCGGATGACGGCATTTCAACCGAAGGTCTAAAACAGCAATACGCGCGCATGGTTCACGACGCCGCAACACTGTCCTATGCTGCGGAGAAAAACGCCGCCAATGCCCCGGCACAAACGCCAGCCGCGGATGACCGCAGCATATACACCGAGGCCGCAGCCTTTATGCACGAACTGGCTAAACGTGATCCATATTAAAATTCCGTGCACATCGCCCGGCAACCATAAAAAAGGCCGCATACAAGCGGCCTTAACTTTAATCATGTGTTTCAAAAAAAATTATACATCCAGTATCAAACGCTGAGGGTCCTCAATAGCTTCCTTGATGCGCACCAGCGAACTTACGGCCTCGCGGCCATCAATAATACGGTGGTCATACGACATCGCCAGATACATCATTGGACGAGCCTGAATAGATCCATCTTTCATAACAACCGGGCGCTGCGTGATATTGTGCATACCCAAAATACCAGATTGCGGCGTATTCAAAATGGGAGTGGAGAGCATAGAACCAAAAATGCCCCCATTCGTGATTGTAAAGGTTCCGCCCTGCATTTCATCCATGGTCAGTTTCCCTTCGCGCGCGCGCGTCCCAAGATCGACAATTTTAGCTTCGATCTCGGCCATGGATAACGTATCCGCATCACGAATAACAGGAACAATCAGACCTTGTGGTGTTGATACGGCAACGCCAATATCATAATAATTTTTATATACGATTTCATCACCCTGAATTTCAGCATTCACGGCCGGAAATTCTTTCAAGGCATTAATGGCCGCCTTCACGAAGAAGGACATGAAGCCCAGCTTGATACCATGTTTTTTCACAAACTGGTCCTGATATTGTTTACGCAAATCCATGACAGGCTGCATATCAACCTCATTAAAGGTTGTCAGGATTGCGGCGGTATTTTGCGCTTCTTTTAAACGGGAGGAAATAACCTTGCGTAATTTGGTCATACGAACGCGTTCTTCGCGTGCGCCTTGATCTTTTGGTGCCGTACCGTGGGCAACCGCTGAGGTTGATGGTGTTGGCGCACTTTCATTTGACGCAATATGTTTTTGTACATCTTCTTTGGTAATACGGCCATCTTTACCGGAACCGGATATAGCCGACGCATCCAGATTATGATCACCGATCATTTTGCGTACTGCCGGGGACATTGGCGCATTTGCACCACCTGATGATTGGGCGGCAGGCGCGCTGTCTTTCTTTGGCGCATCGGCTTTATCATCTTTCACTTCTTTGGTCTCGGCCTTTGCCTCAGATTTCTTGGGCGTATCATTGGCAACGCCCCCTTCTTCCAGCTGACCAAGTACGGCGCCGACCTCAACAGTTTCGCCTTCCCCCACGGTAATTTTTGCAATAACACCGTCACTGGCGGCGTTCACCTCAAGGGTAACTTTGTCCGTTTCCAGCTCCACAATCGGTTCATCTGCTTTGACCGCTTCCCCCTCTTTCTTCAGCCACTGTGCAACAGTCGCTTCAGAGACAGATTCACCAAGGGTCGGGACAACTATTTCAGCCATGTTTATATCCTAATATGTTATTTATTCATTGAGCATTTATTTACCCCCAAGCATAAACCAAGGCAAGGGGCTTTTAAAGGTTTTTTGCACCTTTTTAGAAATGTTGCCATCCTGCCTGATTAAATGTAACGGGTGATCCATTTTCATCCATTACCTGAACGCCGGCAGCGCCGGCTTCAAAGTTACCAACTTTTTGTAATTGAATATTTTTTTCATGCGCCAATTTAATAATCGTCTCTGCTTGATCCGCTGCAACACTCAGCAAAAGCTGATAATCATCCCCGCCGCTCAATAGCTCATGGGGGCTAACGCTATTGCATGCCAAAAGCTGCTCTACCGCTGCCGAATAACGAATATCGCCCAATGAAATAATGGCCCGTAAATTTGAAGCCGCCGCCATATGCCCCAGATCGGCAATCAAACCATCTGAAATATCCATGGCCGCATGAATATGCGCCTTTTGTTGTTCAAACAAGGGAAGAATGGCGACTGGCGGTTCTGGTACGAAGTAACGCGCGCGGCAAAACTCCGGAACATCGCTGATTACCTCGCGCAAGCCTTGCAGACCGCAATACGCATCACCGACACTGCCAGAAAGCAAAATCGCATCTCCGGCGCGGGCCTTGGCCCTTGACAGAGACCCCCCCTTATTCACCAGCCCAAACATGGTGATCGAGATAGATACATGGCCCCTAATGGATGTCGTATCCCCACCACAACAAAACAGATTATACAGCTTTTGATCCTCGGCCAATCCCGCCGTAAACGCACGCAACCAGGGCTCATCCACCTCCGGCAGGGCCAGACATAGCTGATAGCAATAGGGCCGCGCCCCCATTGAAAGAATATCTGAAAGATTACTGCGCAGCGCCTTTTTCGCAATTGTTGCGGCTGGTTGATCTGCAAAAAAGTGGATATCGGCGTTTAAGGTATCACTGCTGACCACAAGTTCTTTTCCATCAGGAACGCTCAGAACCGCCCCATCATTAACGAAATCACCCGCCTCAGCCCGGCCTTCCGCCAAAGGTAAAAAAAACGATCGGATAAGATCAAATTCTTTCATATCCGCCTCCCCCTTTTTTCTACCTTAAGCCCATAATGCATGAAAATGATGAACCGGGCCATGCCCGCGCCCAACACTCAGGCGTTCACTGTTTTGCAAGGCATATGTCACAAATGTTTTGGCTGCATGGGCGGCTTCTACCGGGGGAAGGCCCTTGGCCAGATAACAGGCCAGCGCGCTGGAGAGCGTGCAGCCGGTTCCATGATTGTGAATTGTCTTTACGCGCGGCGCCTCTAATATTTCAATCACGCCCTTTTGGTCCATAAACACATCATTGGACGTGGCGCCCCCCAAATGCCCCCCTTTTAACATGACCGCCTGACATCCCAAATCCAGCAACGCCTTGGCCATATCCTGCATATCCGCTTGAAAATCACGATCAAAAGATTTCGCCAGCAAAATTTCGGCTTCCGGCACATTCGGCGTTAAGACCCCGGCAAGCGGCAGCAATTTTGTCCGCAAATTTTGTATCGCCGTATCATCCAATAGTTTATCACCGCTGGTTGCCACCATCACCGGGTCAAGAACGACATAGCCGGGTTTATGGCGTTGAATGGCCTCGGCAATCGTATCAATCGTTTGGGGCGTGCCAGCCATACCAATCTTCATTGCATCAACACGAACGTCTTCAAAAATCGTATCAATCTGTTTACCTACAAAATCATGCGGCACCTGCTGCACGCCAGTCACACCCTTCGTATTTTGCGCCGTCAATGCCGTCATAACCGCCATGCCATAACAACCAAGCGCCGAAAATGTTTTTAAATCGGCCTGAATTCCGGCGCCCCCCGATGGATCGGAACCGGCAATAGAAAGAATGTTGGATATCATCGATAACCTTTTGGATTATAAATATTAGCGTTCTGTCAGCTTAACAAATTTTCGCGCGGCCTCACAAGGATCATCAGCTTCGGACACGCTGCGCATCATCGCCACGCCATCCGCCCCGGCCTGCAGCACAAGGGCCGCATTATCCGGGGTTATACCCCCAATCCCGACCACGGGAACCGGCGCGCGTTTGATTAAGTTCGCAAATCTTTCGGCGCCCAGTACGGGCTTGCCTTTGTCCGTTTGTGTTGGAAAGAACGGCCCCGTACCGATATAATCTACCAACGCAGGATCAACCGCATTAATGTGCTCTTCCGTAAAGGCCGTGAGACCAAGGATGGCATCCGGGCCCAAAATCTTACGGGCTTCGGAGGCCGGTATATCCCCCTGCCCGATATGGGCTCCATCCGCGCCAACATCGCGCGCAATTTCGACATAATCATTCACCAGAAACGGAATTTTGTATGGTTTCAACAGCTCGCACAGCATTGCCGCCTGCGCCGCCACCAAAGGCCTGGGGTCAACTTTGTTACGAAGCTGCACCATCGTTACGCCGCCTTGCGCCGCGGCCATAACAACCTGCGCAATATCCCGCCCAGCGCATGCATGCGGGTCGGCAACGAAGTAAATGGATAGGTCGAAGTTTTGTTTCATGGCGGGAGTTTAGCGGCGAAAAGACACGAATGCATCCAAAAATATTGACAAAACAATTTAATTTACATATTATCACAGGCATGAGTGCGGTACGGAACATACATAAAATCTTTGAATTTGTGAACGGTAACAAAGGGAAAATCGGGCCGCACGAAGGCAAAGTGGCAGCATTGATGCTAAGCGGAGAAAAGCCCGTAGGTCACTTAATCCTTCCCAATAACCGTGATCAAATTGAACAACTCCATAACGCCGTACTTAGTGGCAAAATGAGTATGCTCGATAGCCCAGATACTTGGACTGATGAATCTGGCATCAAGTACGGGGGATACTATTTTTGCCAAAGTGGAAAAGAACAGGATATGCAGAGACTCTTCGAATTATTCGAAGGAGGCAAAGAAATAAACTCCTATGAAGAATTCGTGGAAGTTACACACGAAATTGGTACAATTCTCGGTTAAAGCGAAGATGATATTAATCTCTTTCTCAAATGGCACTCGAGTTTTATGTTACAAGGTTTAGTCTGGTATCAGGAAAAGAAATTAAAATTTCTATCACACATATCAAACCTCTCCAGCCATGACCTTTGGCCCGTGGATTAAATCCAATTTAAACACTCAACGCTTCATCCACCAGTTTCAACTGTTCCAGATTATGACGTTTCATCAGGCCTGTCGCTGGCGCGGCGGCGGATTTACGGCCGACATATTTGGCGCGCTGGCATGGCTTATGCTTCATCTTGATCAGCACATCCTCAATGAACGGATCAACGAAGCTCCAATACCCCTGATTCTTCGGCTCCTCCTGACACCAGACGATATCAGCATTCTTATAGGCTGATAATTCTTCTTCCAGCGCTTCATCGGGGAATGGATAGAGCTGCTCCAGACGTAAAATCATAACATCATTCAATTTACGTTCACGGCGTTCCTGCAAAAGGTCATAATAAACCTTACCGCTACAAAGAACCACACGCTTAATTTTGTCCGGCTTGGCCAGTTTTTGCTGATCATCATCCCACAATACACGGTGGAACGTGCTGTCCGGCCCAAACATATCAATCGGCGACACGGCCAGTTTATGACGCAGCAATGATTTCGGCGTCATCATGACCAATGGTTTACGGAAGTCCCGCAGCATCTGACGGCGCAAGATATGGAAGTAATTGGCAGGCGTTGTACAATTTGCAATCTGCCAGTTATCTTCCGCGCACATCTGCAAGAAACGTTCAGGACGGGCGGAGGAGTGTTCAGGCCCCTGCCCCTCATACCCATGCGGCAGAAGCATCACAAGGCCGGACATCCGCAGCCACTTGCTTTCAGACGAGGAAATGAACTGATCAATGATCACCTGCGCACCATTCACGAAATCACCGAATTGCGCCTCCCACAGCACCAAAGTCTTTGGATCGGCCAAAGTGTACCCGTATTCAAAACCAAGCACCGCCATCTCAGACAACGGACTATCGTGACATTCAAATTTGGGTTGGTCTTTTGCGACATGCTGAAGAGCAATATGCTTTTGCCCCGTTGTTTGATCATACCAGATGGCATGGCGCTGAGAAAATGTGCCGCGGCCAACATCCTGCCCGGACAACCGCACCGCAAAACCATCTGTCAACAATGTACCAAATGCCAGCGCCTCTGCGGTCGCCCAATCAAAGCCTTCGCCAGTTTCCAGCATTTTATCTTTGGCATCCATAACCCGCTTTAACTTTTTATTGATCTCAAAACCTTCTGGAATTTTCGTCACAATTTCGCCGACGCTTTTAATTTCATCCAAGCCAACGCCTGTTTTCCCGCGTCGCGGCCCTTGCGGGGCCGTTTGCAGCCCTTCCCACGCACCGCCAAGCATATCGGCATTATTCGGCTTGTAACTTTTCGTGGCCTCAAAGGCTTCATCCAGATAGGCATAAAATTCATCCAGAATGGTCTGCGCCTCTTCCTCACTCAACACACCATCCGCAATCAATTGCTGCGCATACAAAGAACGCGTTGTTTCTTGCGTGGCAATTTTTTGATACATCAATGGTTGCGTAAAGGCCGGTTCATCGCCTTCGTTGTGGCCATAACGGCGATAACAGAACATATCAATAACGACATCTTTTTTGAATTTCTGGCGAAACTCCGTTGCGATACGCGCCACATGCGTAACCGCTTCCGGATCATCACCGTTCACATGAAAAATCGGAGCCGACAGCATTTTGGCAACATCTGTTGAATAAGGGCCCGAACGCCCGAATTTCGGTGTAGTGGTAAAACCGATCTGGTTATTAATCACAATATGGATTGTGCCGCCAACGCGGTAGCCCGGCAATTCGGAAATCATTAATGTTTCGGCCGTCACGCCTTGCCCCGCAAACGCGGCATCACCATGCAACAACAAAGGAAGAACCTGTTCGGCCTCATGGTCGTTGCGCTGCACTTGCTTGGCACGCACTTTACCGATAACAACCGGGTTCACAAATTCCAGATGTGACGGGTTGGCCGTCAAAGAAAGGTGAATATTATTACCGTCAAAATCACGGTCGCTGGACGTTCCAAGATGGTACTTCACATCACCGGACCCCAGCACATCATCAGGCGTAGACGATTGCCCCTGAAATTCTGCAAAGATGGCGGTAAATGGCTTGCCCATCACATTGGCCAATACATTCAAACGCCCGCGGTGAGCCATACCAACGACAATTTCCTTTAGGCCCAACTGCCCGCCGCGCTTCATAATTTGTTCCATGGCCGGTATCAGGGATTCCCCCCCATCGACACCAAAACGTTTTGTTCCCGGGTGTTTTTTATGCAGGAACTGTTCAAAAACTTCTGCCGCCACCAAGCGTTGATATATGGCGCGCTTACCTTCGGTGGTAAAGTCGGTTTTGTTACGCGGCTCCTCAATACGTTCCTGCAGCCAGGCTTTTTCTATCGGGTCTGCCATATGAAGATATTCCAGACCAATTGTTGAGCAATAGGTCTGACGCAGTGCATCCAGAATTTGTTGCAGTGTCGCTGTCTCCATTCCCAGCACACCGTTAATAAAGATCGGACGGTTATAATCATCACTATTAAAACCATGGTGGCTTGGGTCCAGCTCAGGGTGGGTTTCAACCTCTTTTAAACCCAGCGGGTCCAGATCAGCAAGCAAATGCCCGCGGGCACGATATGCGCGAATTAACTGGAGCGCACGAATAGAATCCATTGCGGCCCGTTTTACCGCCTCCGGGTCCTTGCCTTCCAATGCATCATTGACAGGGGCGGCCATTCTTTCGGTGATATGCGCGCCGCTGCCCATATGATCAAAACGGCGGGATGCCTTTTTATTTTCACTCGGCGTCCAGCTAGCGCCATTCAATTCGGCCAGTAATGAAATCTCTGTATCATTTAACCCTTTAAAAAACGCCTGCCAGCTTTCATCGACATTAATATGGTTCTTTAAATACTCACCGTATAAATGGGCGATATACTCCGCATTTAAACCACTCAAAAAAGTCTGGTTACCCGCTGCATTGGTCATTTCTATTCTTTCTTATTAACATGAAGATTTTTATATCAGTACGGACTTAATCATAACGCAAACGGAAATCAAGAGCCATATAGCATTTATAAAAATTCCACACTTGACTTTTTCATAATAAAAGCCTATTCATTGTATTATAAAAGACATGAACAGAGAGTTATCAAGATGAGAAATTCTTTCTACGCAGCAGTATTGGCAGCAGCCCTACCGGCGGCAACAATGGCCCAAGACCCGGCCCAAAGCCCGGAACCGGGTCAAAACGGAGACAATTGCATCCAAATGAGTGCAACCTTTAAATTCTGCGCAGACGAGAACGCCAATTCATACGATATAGACTCACCAAATACTGAGCCCCTGCTGGGTATTCCAGGAAGCCTCATAGAGAACGGGGGAGATATCAATGATAACTGCGCGCTTATCACGACGATAGAAAGAAACCCGCTTTTTGTTGTCTGCGCAGACTTGGAAACACCGGAACCGGCCGAACCGTAAGGCCGTTTTTAACATCCAACTTGGGCGCGCGCCCCTTATTCGCTCACCTTCAAGGCGGCGGATAGCTGGGATAACGCTGATTTCTCGGATGGGCTGATATTGGCCGGGTGCCCGGCATCATTTTCAGCCATTGTTGCAACGCCGCCCACAAATTTACCAATCATTGCACTCAAGAATCCTTCTTTTTTATCCGTTTCCATTGCATCAAAAGCGCTCAATTCGCTATGGGCTTGCGCCACCATTTTCCCAAGCTCCAGCACAAAACGCCGGTAATGCCTGGCCTCGGCCGTTCCAAACTCGGCCTGCACCACTTGAATAACGTCAGGCGCCTGCTTCACAATGTAAAAACATTCCTCTTCCCATTGTGACCAATTATCCTTCATGCGCATAATTTCACTTGCCACAGCCTGAATAAGAGCCGAATCCTTATGCACCTCCGCCAAGGCAGGAATGCCGCGCTCCAGTGCTTTCATCTCATTTTCATCATCGGCTTCCCCTTCAATATCATCCGCATGTGAAACCCACAGCCCGGCCTTATACGGCAAGGATATAACAGCCAATGCATGATTTTCTGAAAGCCGGGATAGATGCGCCATAATAAAACAACCTTTATACTTGAAACAATTTTACTTACGAATATTGAATTCCCAGAACGCTGGCCAGCGCATTTAATGTCTGACGTTCCTTCAAGGATATATTTAAATACTGGTCCATGCTTTTAAACGAACGATTCTTACGGGCCGCCTTATATTTTTCCCGGTAATACATAATATAAATGCGCAATTTGGTTATAAAGTCCAGCTTATCATATTCCCGAAACGCAAGCGCAACGGCCTCAGCGATTTCAAGCAAACGCTGCTTAAAGGCGTTCACCTCTTTTTCATCAACAACATCATGCAACAAATCGATCGCTCTTTGACAATCTTCAGAAACGTTCTTTGTTTCGGTTGCCCATTTTTCCCAATCCTGTTTACGGCTTATGGTCTCCGCCATGACATATTGCACAACTTCAGAACCAAAAACATCTTGCGTAAACCCGTGCAAAATATTGGCCAAGGCCGTTTTTTCCTCTTCATCAGCCACATCACCGCCAACATCGTCGGCGTGGCTAATCCAGGCGCCAACCCGATAAGGCAGGCTAACAATCAGTTCCCTGTGATCATGTGGCAATTCATCAAGAAAGCTCATAGAAGAAACCCTTATTCATTCATCTCTATAGCATACTATGAAATATACAGGGGCTCAAAGACTAATCTTCAGCAAGTTATCTTCTATTGCCCGGCGGCCAAAAGCGAGCCATTTTTATTGACCTCTATCTCGCCCCCTGCTTCATATCGCTCCCGGCATCATAACGGCACTACTTCTTATTCTCTTCACGTTCGCGCATCGGCATGGCATCAATCGCATCAAATATCCATTTGATCGGCACAGCCCTATCGACCGGGCTCCATACCTGTTTTAATTCCCCATCCAGCCCGACAAGAACGACCGAAAACTTATTGTTATCCACGCCCAGTTGCTTTTCCATGAAACGTTGTTCATTGGCGTCCATATCATACCACCCCCGGTAATTGTAATCGCTAATCTCGTCAATCTCATCAAGGTCCTCGCGCATAAACCTGATCGCGGCGAGCTTACGATCGGCCAGACCAGGTATATTATCCCGCAAGATTTGCAGCTGCTGCGCCACTAGCGGGTCATCTGGCTCCCCGGTAATAACCAGGGCGCGCTGGCTCCATTGCAGCGTGCGAAAGATTGGCGGCTTCGAACGTGCCTGCAAAGTTTCTAACGGCACCGGCGCGGCCTTCTGATAGCCGGATTCTGTTTTTTTCTCGCCAATTCTGGCGTGTGCATCCCCACAGCCGCCTATCAAACCAATGACAACAGCCCCCAATGCAATAAAAAATCTGTTTTGAAATGCTAATACCATGTTCTGCCCTCGATATATGAATGTATGACAATCAGTATAAACCAATCTTGAACAAGATAAAACGCGCCGGCTCTTTTTCCAACCACAGCGCGCCAACGCCATAAAAAAAGCCCGCGCCAATTAAAGACGCGGACATTTTAAAACTTACACAACGGGCCGCGATAACGGCCCCAAGGTTAGGCAGCCATGGCCTCAACAACGGCATCACCCAAACCGGCAGGCGATTCAGAGACAACAAACCCGGCTTCACGCATCGCCTTCATCTTGGCAGGAGCGGTATCATCCGCGCCAGAAATCAAGGCACCGGCATGGCCCATACGCTTGCCCGGAGGCGCCGTTGCCCCGGCAATAAATCCTGCAATCGGCTTTTTCTTATCCAGTGATTTGTAATACTCACAGGCCTCAATCTCGGCGGTACCGCCAATTTCACCAATCATCAAAATGGCTTCAGTTTCATCATCGTCCATGAACATTTCGATACAATCAATAAAGTTTGTCCCATTCACAGGGTCACCGCCAATACCAATACAAGTAGACTGACCAAGACCAACCGCGCCCGTTTGCGCAACGGCCTCATATGTCAATGTCCCAGAACGCGATACAATACCGACCTTTCCGCGCTTGTGAATATGGCCGGGCATAATACCGATTTTACATTCATCCGGCGTAATGATGCCCGGGCAGTTAGGCCCAATCAAACGGGTTTTTGAACCATCCAGCGCGCGGCGCACTTTCACCATATCAAGAACAGGTATCCCTTCGGTAATACAGATCGCCAAATCAACACCGGCGTCAATCGCCTCTAAGATCGCATCCGCGGCAAATGGCGGCGGCACATAAATAACTGACGCATTCGCGCCGGTTTCATCAACGGCATCCTTTACGGTATTAAACACCGGAAGATCCAGATGCTTTGTTCCGCCTTTACCCGGCGTAACACCACCAACCATTTTCGTACCATAGGCAATGGCTTGCTCACTATGAAATGTCCCTTGGGCTCCGGTAAAACCCTGACAAATGACGCGTGTGTTTTTATTAACGAGGACTGACATACTTTCTCCATTGATTAATTACCCCTTTGTTATAAAGGATAACGGCCATGAATCAACATGGTTTATATAAAAAATCACAGCTAAATTTTTCAATCCCTCTTGCGCCTCGAATAATTTATGCGTAAATATAAAATCAAACAATAAGAACAAAATTAAACAGGGATTCGAACATTGAATAACAAGCTGAAGAACGCGTTTGTCGGCGCGGCTTTTGCCGCAAGTTTGAGCGCATGTAAAGTCATCACCCCCATACCAACACAAGACGTCGAGCCGGAACCGCTCCCCCCTCCACCGGCCGAGCCCTTGATCACGCAATATTACGACATTGAATTGCGTGACAAAATTACGTTATTCACCTCAGAAAAATTCATGAATGAATTGCGGGAAACGGAAAGTCTTATCACACAAAACCCGAATGATAACTATCAACACATTATTAATGTCACCATTAATTCACCGGGCGGCCATGTCCGCGAAGGGTACCGCCTTCTTGATGCCTTCGAAAAAAGCAGCAACAACTTTAATTTCAAATGTGAAGAACAAGCCTCTTCCATGGCGGCCATTGTGTTCATCGGCGCAACCGGAACGAACCGCGACGCCGGACCGGATTGCACGATCATGATTCACCA
The DNA here is from genome assembly GCA_002359735.1 of Micavibrio sp. UBA2638. Taxonomy (GTDB): domain Bacteria; phylum Pseudomonadota; class Alphaproteobacteria; order Micavibrionales; family Micavibrionaceae; genus UBA2638. Next base: position 58,331 of record DENS01000006.1, on the reverse strand, counting down.
ACCCTATTTCACCATTTACGAACCGCGGGATTCCTTCAACTTTATAGCAACTACAGAATACAGCGCCTTAAAGCCGCAATACGAACTGGCAAAAAATGATCCCAATATACAAAGTGTCGTGATTAAACAGCCAGGGGCCCCTGATTACAAATTATCCCGCGCAGAGATATTAAACTGGTTTGAAAGACTGCATAAGTACCGCGAAACCGTCAAAGAACGATTATCAGAGACCACATTTTTAAACCCGAATGACATCGAAATTATTCTGGACAATGGCAACAACTACTTCTCAGTAGAAAGCGCGGCCTTCGCAGGTATGATTGACACCATCAATGGCGCCCCGCCAACCAGCGAGCATTTGCAACAAGGCGAGATTCTGTTTTGCAACAATCTGCCAACCCTGAGTTTGTGCGCCTAATTAAGATATCCGTACCTGCTCTACGCCACGCGGTGTTTCCATAAACTTGACAATCCGATCGGAGTGCGTTTTAATGCACCCCAATGGAATTATGGAAAGACCTAAAGCATGAGTTTAACTTTTTTACAAAATACCGCAATGGCCGCGGTGTTAACCATGACAACAGCATTTGGCGCAAGCGCAAATGATATGCCTGTTACTGATGACGACTGGATAAAAAACATAGAGGAATTAAGAAAAAAGACCAGCGCGTTAAAAGAAAAAACAAAAGCGCTAAAAGAGGAAAAAGCAGCCTCCATAGCATCTGATACGCGCATACAGGACCTGCTGGACAAAGGTGACTTAACGGAACTCAATCAGCTTACCTATATGGAATCGCCCTGGATTATCGATATTGAAAGGGTCAGCCCTGAAAATGTCGATAAATGGATCGACCAACTTCAATCACTGACACGTATAGATCCCACGCAACCGATTGTGGTTCGTTTGGGTGAATCACCAGGCGGCAGCCAAAGAGATGGGATGAATCTTATTGATGCCCTTCATGCCGCGCCAAATCCAATTGTCGCATTATGCACGGAATACGCCTATTCGATGGGCGCCGTAATTCTCTATACCCTGCAAAACGGTATCCGTATATCAACCGAGAATTGCGATATTATGTCGCACGAGGCACGATTTCACAATATTAGTATAACAACATCGAGTCTTGAGGATCTTTTAGAATATGCACAGGAAGCCGAGACGACTATAATTCAGTACACATCCCAGGCCTCCGGCTTGTCGATTGAAGACAGCGCAAAACTCCACACTCATCAAGACCTGCACCTCACCCCCAGACAAGCAATGGGGGCCGGTTTAATTGATGTCATCATACCGCACCGCACCCGTGATAACCCGCTCAGAAACCGCGTAACGGCAACAAGCGGCACATCGGCCGCAAGCTGGGCCGTGACAAATCATTCGAATGCGGAAGACTTTAAACACTTGTTTTGTGAGGCCACGAGATCGCGAAAGCTCGATTACTGCCAAGACGATAAAATTGATGAGCCGGTATTCCAAGAGGCTCAAAAAACCGCGCAGACGAATAATCTGGATTTCAATTAAAAAAGGGGCGGTATGCCCCTTTCTATTCTGTTTCTATGTGAAGGTGATTAAGCCGCTTTCATGGCTTCTTCGGTTGCCTGCACAACCTTTTCAGCAGCATCTTTCAAATTATCGGCAGAGATAATCGGAAGACCTGAATTCGCCATAATTTCTTTACCTTTTTCAACATTGGTTCCCTCCAGACGGACAACCAAAGGCACGCTCAGGTTAACTTCCTTCGCCGCGGCAACCACGCCTTCGGCAATGACATCACATTTCATGATGCCGCCAAAAATGTTCACCAGAATACCTTTAACATTCGGGTCAGAAAGAATAATTTTAAAGGCCGCTGTTACTTTTTCCGTTGTGGCGCCGCCACCAACATCAAGGAAGTTAGCAGGCTCCCCGCCGGAGAGCTTGATAATATCCATCGTGGACATCGCCAGACCGGCGCCATTGACCATGCAACCGATATTCCCGTCCAATGATACATAGGCCAGATCATATTCATGCGCCTTTTGTTCGTTCTCGTCTTCCTCTGTCTCATCGCGCATTTCGGCAATATCTTTGTGACGGAACAGCGCGTTGGGGTCGAAATTCATCTTCGCATCCAGCGCCATCACTTCATCACCGACAAGAATCATCGGATTGATTTCAACAATGGACGCATCGGTCTCGATGAAACATTTATACAAGTTGGTGAAGAATTTCACGGCAGATTTAACCTGCGCTCCTTCCAGACCCAGACCAAAAGCCAGACGGCGCGCATGAAAGCCGCTCATCCCTGTCGCCGGATCAACAGAGACCTTGATAATCGCATCAGGGTTTTCCTCGGCCACTTCCTCAATCTCCATCCCGCCTTCGGTGGACACCATGAACGTTACACGTGACGTTCCGCGATCCAAAACGACAGAACAGTAATATTCTTTTTCAATATCAACGCCATCGGTCACATAAAGACGCTGAACCTCTTTGCCTTCGGGGCCGGTCTGTTTGGTCACCAGTGTTTTTCCCATCATGGCTTCGGCGGCGGCGCGCACATCATCCACGGTCTTACATAGGCGAACCCCGCCCTTGCCCTCGGGATTGTCTGTAAAATGCCCTGCGCCACGGCCACCGGCATGAATTTGCGCCTTCACCACATACAGGCTTGCGTTCATTGATTCGGCGGCCTTTACCGCTTCATCAACACTCATCGCGGGGATACCATCCGGCACTGCAACACCGTATTTTTTCAACAATTCTTTGGCTTGATACTCATGGATATTCATGGTCTAGGCGCTCTCTTCTATTCTTTTATTAAGTTGATAATTTTAAACCTGTTTGCTTTTAACACCTGATAAGCGCTTTGCAAAGCCCTGCCCTGCAAAAAAATAATTTTCCAGAGGATAGAAATATTAACCCTATTTTAAGACTCTTTGACTATTATGAAAAGCAATTAGAGGGGCGGTAAAATTTCAAGTCACAATTTTGACGAAACTACCTCCAAGCCCTTATAATAGGGGCAGTTAAATAATAAAAAGACTATAATAAAAACAAGAAAATAATAAGACGGGCAAACCGCGGTAATAGAATGTGTAAATAGAGGTAACAAATGGGTCAGATAACACCTGACGGTGTAGCAGACAGAGAAATGAACCGGCAGGAATCAAATCCTGCTGTTGATTTTGACATCACGCCCGATCCTATCATGAATGAATTTTTCAACAGCCTAAACGGCGCCGTCCAACAAGATGCGGCCGCCGAAGAGGCCGTTGATCTTTTAATCAATGAAATACAAAAAACAACGGGCCTGTTTACAGACTCCCCTGACATGCAGGCGCAGGCATCCAGCCGCATGGAACAGCTCAACACGGCCATTCAAGACAGCAATATGCCCGAAGACATTAAATCTGCCTTCAATAACATCTACACGGCCTCAATCGACAACCCGCAATACTTAAACGCATTAAACGGCTTTATTCTGCAGGGCGGCGGGTCGATTTCCGGTATCGCGGGCGCCGCACAACGCCTGAATGATGAGGCGATTGAGAAACGCAACAAAGAAAACAGCAGCCGCGCGGCAACCGCAACAGCCGCGGCCATAGCACAAAGCGCGGCCCGCGTGGATGCGGCAAACGAAAACTATTCCAGTGCCATGGATGATTGGACAAAGAAATTGTTAGCCGGGGAAATCAGCTATAAGCAATATAGAGAAGCTGCAGATAAAGACTCTGAAGCGGCACTCGCCAGAGCGCTAACAAAAGACGAAGCCGAGCAAATTCGCGATCATCAAATCACGGACACAGAACGCCGGGGTAAACAAGGCGAGTTAACAAGCGAACAAGTAGAAAATCAAAAAGCCGATATCAATGAGAATTTTCATCAACAAATGCAAAAATTAGGGAACGGCGTTGATAACAATATTCATCAAAGCGCCGTAAACCACGCACAGGGACTAGACTTTGCAACCAGTCTTATGGTCAAGCAGGGAAGCGGAATCAACCTAAAAAATGATGGGTTTGATATCCCCACCTTTGAAACCAAGGCGGATATGAACGCCATGATCGAACAAATCTTTGCCGATGCTGATCAAAAGCTGGAAGATCAAAAACGGGCCTTGCAAGCCACCGAACAGGAATACACCCAGCTAAAAAACGATTACGAAAGCGCGATGGGGCAATTCCAGACTTTCCTTGGCTTTAATGACGAAGAACAAGCCCTGATAACGCAAATGGAACAGGACATTGCGGAACAAAAATACACGCTGGCCTTGCAGGAGGAGGTAAACTCCCTTACCCGCGCTGAAATTGAAAAACAAATGGCCAAAATTGAAGACTCTTCCGACATTGATATGAATTTCATTAAACAGGCCTTCATAGATATGGACCCCGAACTGGTCGCCAAAACAACAGAATTGAACCAGAGATTGGGCGTTGAAAATCACAACCCGATTGTACAGATGCAGGCTATGCTGGAAGACCAAGGATTGGAACTAACCGACCAGCAGCGGGCCGATCTCACCGATTTCATCGACACTGTCACAGACTTAAAAACAGACCTAAGCGCAGCCCAGCAGGAATTAGAGCGCCAGGGCGACATTGCCTATGGCGTAAATGAAGACGGAAGCTCAAGGCAACAAGACTCGAACTTCCCCGGCATGGCTGGCAAGGTTAATCCCTTTGTCTATGTCGATCACGCGCAACAAGACGTGACAGAAACGCAAGAAAAACTGAACAGCTATGCCCAGCAACAAGGCGTTTCACTCAATAGCGAGACACAAACCGAAGACGCCCCGGCCCCGGCGCCGGAGGAGCCATCCGCGATGGACATCAGAGCAGCAGAAATAGCGCAACAACTGGCCGCCATGGATAGCGTAAGCCGCGCCAATCTGGAAGAAATCGTATACAATGACAATTGGATGGGCCCAATGCACGATCAGATGATCGAAAAAGTAGAGGCCCAATTGACGGCCCAAAACCCGGATTTTAAATTTGCCGATATGGATATAGACGATCAAATCGTACTGGCCTTTATTCAAAATGACGGCACCCTGACCCAGCAAGATATCGAGTTAATTGTCAGCGAAAACGGCATTGAAGGGCCGGGATTCAAAACCGCCGTTGACGAGCTGACCGAAAAATACAGCCAGCACCCGCATTACAATATTGACCCGCCGGTACAAAGCGCAGCCGCAGAGTACCAGCCAGTAGAAGCGGATGCACCAGGCGCCGCACAACCTGCGCAACAGGCCCCGGAGCATCAAGCCCCTGCGCCAGATGGGCAAGAAGATTACGCTTATAATAACGATGCAAACCGCCCGCTCGCCCCGCCCGTATAACCAGGGTAAATTTGACGCTGAGCGCGATTTTGCGTATAGTAAGACGTATAAAAATAACTAAAAGTCATTCAAAGAAATGACAAAAATATTTAAGGGTGTAAAAATGGTACAAACGACCGACATAACGGCCGAGGTCGCCGCAATAAGAGCGCAAGAAGCACGCGAAGAGCAAGAGCGCATAGCCGCCGCGGAACAAGCCGCACAGGCCAGAGAAAATTATAACCCTGCCGTATATGCCGACCCAACGCGCGATCACATCGAACATTTTGATTACGCCGCCAGCAATGGTTTTCTGGCAACATTTTTTGAAGCCTTTCTGGTCAATTTTGGCCCCAGCCCTGATTACGACACGGGAACCCAGCGCGACCTATACCACGCCGTTGCTTTTGGGACCGCTGATGAGATGGATGAAGCCCGCATGGAATTTGCGACCATCGCCAAACACAGCGCCCCGCCCGCGGCCTCTGGCGAAGACATTGAAAACAATGTCAGACAAGTAAACAACTTTGCACGCGGCACAGGACAAGCATTGGAAAGCACATACAGGTCATTTGATAAAATTCACGAAGGGCGTCTTGCCCAGATTTCGGAAGAATCACGCAGCGCGTTCAATAGCGCCGCGCAAGATAACAGCGCCCCAGCCGAGGCCCCCGAAAACAATTACGCGCCGGAAGCCCTGGCCCCCGCCGCGCAATAAAAATAATGACGACGCGCCATAACGGCGCCCTATAAGCCGCGATTACGCCGCCTTGCTTACCTTGAACAAATGCGACACAGCGTCACGTTCCTCGCGCAGCTCCTTATCGGTTGCGTCCATGCGCGCTCTTGAGAAGTCATTAATCTCAAGCCCTTGAACAATTTCATATTTGCCATTCTTACAGGTCACGGGATACCCGTAAATGACACCCGGTTCAATGCCGTATGACCCATCGGATGGAATGCCCATGGACACCCAATCGCCTTCTGGTGTGCCCAACGCCCAGTTGCGCATATGATCAATCGCGGCCGATGCCGCAGACGCCGCAGAAGACAGGCCGCGGGCCTTAATAACGGCGGCGCCGCGTTGCTGCACTGTTGGAATAAACGTTCCTTCATACCAGTCTTGATCGACAAAAGACATGGCCTCTTTACCATTGATTTTGGCGTGGAACAAATCCGGATATTGCGTGGAGCTGTGGTTACCCCAAATCGTCATATTTGTAATATCTGTGGAATGCACATTGGTTTTTTCCGCCAATTGCGACAAAGCGCGATTATGATCCAGACGAACCATCGCCGTAAAACATTTCGGGTCAAGATCAGGCGCATTTTGTTGCGCGATCAGGGCATTTGTGTTGGCCGGATTCCCAACAACCAGAACCTTAACATCCCGCGAGGCATGGTCGTTAATGGCCTTACCTTGCGGGCCAAATATGCCGCCATTGGCGGTTAGAAGGTCAGAGCGTTCCATTCCATCCTTACGCGGCATCGCGCCAACCAGAAAACAGTAATCGGCATCTTTAAACGCAACATCCGCATTATCTGTTGTTATCACACCCGCCAATGTAGGGAAGGCGCAATCATTTAATTCCATCACAACCCCATCCAGCGCGCCCAGCGCAGGCGTAATTTCCAACAACTGCAATATGACAGGCTGATCAGGGCCCAGCATCGCGCCAGAGGCCAAACGGAATAATAATGCGTAGCCGATTTGTCCGGCCGCACCAGTCACAGCAATTCTCACAGGGGATTTCATAGTTCGGGTACCTTTCATGGATCTAAAAAATAAATTTATTACCCATTGAAAATATCACCTTTGCCCCAAATTTCAAACGATTTGGCGAGAAAATCAGGTAGAGATAAATAATCGTACCTAGCCGGCCTTCTTCAACCCTAGGAACTCCAGCTGCCAGTTTATATCATCTTCAGAAAGCGGATAATCCGTTCCATCTCTTGGGTAAATCAGTTCCTTGGGCGGAACCATCCCCATGTCTTTTTGCAACTGCAACGCCATACGCATCGACAAACCGGCATGCCATGACAGCGCAATAATCGGTTTTGGCGCCTTCATCTCAAAAATCCGGGAAACGCGGGCGCTATCTGTTTTTATCATGCGGGCAATCGCCGCGTTCACAAAGTCATGATCCCGCATGGCCAAAGCATCGGAAATAGTTTCTTCATTTAAACGTCCATCTTGCAGCACATTTTTTAAACGCTCTTCAATACTGCGGTCGTTATCCCCGTCTTCGGTGGCAAAATCCATGCGGCGGCGAAACACCGCGGCGACTTCTTCTGCCAATTCAGGGTCAATATCTTCGCGCGCCATTAATACATCACGCACCGATGCATCCACAAAATCCGCCAGTTCCCGCACGACAGAGGCTGGAAGGCGGCTGCGCGTTGCAATCGGCTTGTGCCATTCCGGAAATTCACGGGCGCGCCCCACAATCTCGTGAAGGACTTCATCATTCATGTCCGCCCCCTCGTTCGAAATCAGCGCCTTACCGGCGGGGCGGTCATTGGTTTCAATCACCGCCAATGACACAGGTGCGCTCACCGAGCTTCGTTCGGCAATCGCCTCAATCGCCCAACTGGCCGGATGTGATTGTAAAATGCACAACAGGTCTTCATCGGATAGCGCCGCGCAAAAACGCAAAATCGGTTCAGAGACTTCGCGTTCAACATCACGCGCCAGTTGCGCGGCCACCTTTGGCGGGGCATGGGCATGGTCTTTTAATGTACTAGAAAGCGCAACGCGCACTTTCAGAACCTCATCCAGCGCCAGTGTCCCCAGCGCCTGAACGGCAAAAGCGTAAAGCTGGCTATGTTTATCTTTTGACAGGTCAGGCAATAAATCCATTAATCGCGCCGCAAGGGCAAGACGAACATCCTGATCGCTGTCCTGCGCCAAAATACCTGAGGCATGCATGGGTGTTGATTTGTTTCCCGCCACGGCCTTACGGACCTTGGGCGATGGATCTGATTCAGCAAGATAGTACAAAATTTCTTTCTGGGTTTCGGTATTTTTGGCAAGCGTAATCCGTTCTTTTTCATTGGCGGATTTTAACTTTTCAGTCTGCGCCTGATAGTCGCTGCCACTATCCGATGTACCGCGGCCTTTCTTCTTTTTATTCTTAAATAAGTTTTTTACCAGAGTGATCATTGCAAAATCCGTACCATTCATGTCTTTCAACCCATAAGAATGCCACAAAAATATTTAGGTTCAATGAAGAATTAAAAAGAAATACCGCGCGCGCCAAACAGGAAACATCCCCTACAACGGCACCAAAACCCGTTTTGTATCAAGGCGTTCGCGTAATGATGGTATGTCGCGGCCAAGCCGTTCATCCATGCGTTCCAACATAAACTGACCAAGACAATTCAGGGGCGGTCTATCGCCCTTTTCCCAATCGATCAAATTTTTATTGGGCACCGATTGGGGAATAAAACGGGCAAAACGCCAGGCAAGATTTGCAGCCATATCGGCATCATATTCCCCCCCGGCGAAGCGGTGGCGGACATGACGTAAATAAGTATGGATCAACGCACGCTCATCCCCCAGCGCATCAATCACATTATCCATGGCCACATATAAATTCTCCCGCGCCGTATCGGATAACCCCTTTTTACTTTCCAGCAATTGCAACATGCCGCCGGTCAATACATCAACCAATTGGCGGCGCTGCGTGCCTTGCAACCCCTTCAAAGATGCCGATTCCCGAAGCAATTTCTCAGACAAACGTTCCTGATTAACCGGCATCACCCCAGATGCAAAATTATTAAAAAAGCCTCGAAATGGTTTAAAGTTCATACTTACCTCCATGGCCTTAACGTTTACCGGCCCCTATCCGCATGATTTTTTATAAAATACCTACGGCAACTCAGGCTCGGCCGCGTTATCATTTTCAATGACCGAGAGCCCCTTCTTCACCTGGGTTTCAGCGTCCCGCCCGAATTCATATTCATACGTGTCCTGTTTCTCAAGATAATCCAGAACCAGACCGCCCCATACTGTAAGGTATAATTCTCCCGCGCAATTGCGCCCCGCCAACTGACGGTCCAACAAATAATGATCCGTACGGGCGTTGCGTTCAAATACGCTATCCAGATCACCGAGTATCTTAATATTCGCGACCTCCTCGGCAGGGCAATCCGCCTGATCGGCGATCCGGCGCAGGCCAATAAGAACGCGCCCTGCCCCTTCATAACCATTCACAATGGTTTCAGCAAAATCATGAATAGATTGCATCACTTGCGGATGTATTGGCGGCTGCGCGGCCATCTCTTCAATCATGGCAATGACATTACGCTGCAAGTCGTAACGCACTTCAGGCGGGCAGAACATAAGAGTTTGGTTTATTTCGTTCAGATGCTTAACAAAATCATCCCAGACCTCTTCCGGGGCATTTACATCATCCATTTTACGTCCCTGTTTACATATACTTGTTATTTTTTCAGGGAGAATAGCGAAAAAAAGTATAAAGCGCAAAGGTCTTAGATGTTGCGCTGCACATATTCCTTGGATTGCATTTCATTTATGCGGGAAATCGTCCGTTCAAATTCAAATGAATGGTCATGGCCGTTATAAAGGTTTTCCGGCGTGGCATCGGCTTGAAAGACAACATGGACAGAGGCATCATACAGCACATCAATCAATGTCATTAAACGTTTGGCCTCGTTGCGGCGGTCATATCCCAGACGCGGGATCCCCTCCAGGAAGATAATGCGGTAACGCTGCGTGAGAGCCAAATAATCCTCGGCCCCCAAGGGTTGTTCACACAGCTGAGCAAAGCCAAACCGCGCGGCGCCATTGGCAACCTGCGCAACCTTTATAACCCGGCCCTTAACGTCAATGTCCTCGGCATGAACCTCTGCCCCGTCCGTTAAGTGATGAAACACTTCATTCACGCGCGCCTTTGTTTTTCCGCCCAGCGGACTAAAATACACGCCCTCCTGCGCCAGAACCTGCGTACGGTAATCGGTCGGGCTATCCAGGTGCACAATCTCCAGCTTGTTCTTCAGCAGGGCAATAAACGGCAAAAACCGATCCCGTTGCAGCCCCCCTTCATATAAACGATCAGGCTCCCAATTGCTGGTGGCAACAACAACGACGCCGCGATCAAAAAGCGCGGTAAACAAGCGTCCCAATATCATCGCATCAGCCACATCAGTCACATGAAATTCGTCAAAACAGATAACGCGAGATCGTTCCGCCAACCGTTCTGCCAAAAGCGGCAAAGTCGCATCCACCCCTTCACGAATGCCATCACTTTCCCGCCGGGAATGGATGTAATCATGCACATCGATCATAAATTTGTGAAAATGCACACGGGTTTTGCGTATATCATCCGGCAGACAGGAATAAAACAAATCCATCAGCATCGATTTACCGCGCCCCACGCCACCATACATATAAACGCCAAGCGGCGCGGCCTGCTTCATTTGGCCAAGACCGGTTATTCTTTGAAACAAATTGGCCGGTGCGGCCTCGTGGGCCTCCATCAGCTCATCATACAATCTCTGCAAGGCCTGCACCGCCTTTTCCTGTTCGGCGTCATGGTGTAATTCGCCCCGTTTCAGGCGAGCACGATATTTTTCTATCGGAATGTCAGACATTTTTCTTCGGTGCATTCATGCGGATCAACAGGATCGAAATTTCATATAATGCCAATATCGGCAAAGCCAGCATAACTTGCGATATGATGTCAGGCGGGGTTAAAAAGGCCGCCAACACAAACACAACTATAACCGCATATTTTCGCATACGCACCAGCCATTGCGCCGTAATCATGCCCGCGCGCCCCAGCAAGGTCAACAACACAGGCAACTGAAAGCATAAACCAAAGGCAAAAATCAGGGTCATAATCAGATCCAGATATTCACTCACGCGCGCCTCCAGCTGAATGGGCAAAACCGTATCCGACCCGCTGGTTTGAAAACTCAGGAAAAAAGGCCATGCCATCGGAAGAACAACATAATAAACACAGGCCCCGCCCGCAAAAAATAAAACCGGCGTAGCCGCCAAAAAAGGCAAAAACGCGCGGCGCTCATTGGCATAAAGGCCGGGGGCGATAAAAAGCCATATTTGCGATAACAAAACAGGAAATGTTAAGAACACCCCCGCAAAAAATGCAACCTTCATATAGGTAAAAAAAGCCTCGGTCAGGCCGGTATAAATCAAACGCTGCGATCCCTCACCGCCCATGGCCTCAGCCAATGGGTCCACCAGAAAACCATAAATCTGTTCCACAAAACCAAAGCAAATCGCTGTGCCGATAACCATGGTCAGTATCACCCACACCAAGCGTTTGCGCAGTTCCAGCAAATGCTCCATCAGGCTGGATCGTGCAGGATGCTCCTCGTCTCGGTCTCGGTCTCGGCCTCGCCCCCCCTCAGGCTCCGCCGCATCATCACCGCTCAGGGCGGCCTTATGGGCCATTATCGGGTCATTTTTGTTCATTCTGCCCCTTCCGTTTTGCCATTTACCCCATTCTCGTTCTGACTCTGGCCTGATTTGGGGGCGCTTTCGGAAAGATTGGCCATCACTTCATCGTCTTCGGCATCTTCAAACCGCGCATCACCCTCTTCAAAATTCACACTTTTGCGCATGTTCTCCATATCCGCATGGTGCATAAATTCATCAAATTGCTGGGAAAAGGCATATTTGACATACTGCAAACGGCGCACCAACCGGCCAAGCCCCAGCATCATTGCCGGCAACTCTTTCGGGCCAATAACCAATACGGCCAGTGCCATAATTAAAATCAGCTCACTCCAGCCAAAATCCAGCATGGAAAACGCCTTGTGTTAAAGATTAGTTATCAGACTTATCAGTTTGATCGGACACAGATTTCTGGTCGGCATCTTCATCCTTCAACCCTTTTTTGAACGACTTAATGCCCTTGGCCAGGTTTTCTGCAATGACAGGGACGCGCCCGGCCCCAAATACAACCACCACCAAAAGAATTACGATTACGATTTGCCAAAGTCCCGGTGCCATAGGCTTACCCTTCCATTATATTTTCGTCATCCGGCTCCTCTGCCAATTCTTCTTCACGCTCAACTTGCGCAAACAAATCATTGGCGGCCGGTAATGTGTCAATTGCCGGACGACGATCCAGAAGGCCGGAGGCTTTCAAATCATCAAGACCAGGCAAATCCATAATAGAAGAAAGCGAGAATTGATCAAGGAAATCTGTTGTCGTCACCCAAGTTAATGGACGGCCCGGCGTTTCGCGCCTGCGACCTGGCTTGACCCAACCGGCCTCAATCAACGCATCCAGCGTGCCCCGGTGCGTTGCAACGCCCCGTATGTTTTCAATTTCCGCGCGGGTTACCGGCTGGTGATAAGCCACAATTGCCAAGGTTTCCAATGCGGCCTTCGACATTTTCTTATGAACATTTTTCTCCAGATTCAGGGCCTCGCCCAAATCTTCCGCCGTACGAAAAGCCCAATACCCGTCAATATTCATCAACTCAACACCGCGCCCCGCATAATCGGCCTGCAACGCCTTTAACAAAGCCCCAACATCAGCCCCGTCCGGCATACGCTCGTGCAATTCCTGCGGCTTCAGCGCTTCAGGAGAGGCAAATAATAACGCCTCTAAAATTCTTTTATGCTCTTTACTCATCGCTACGGTCCTTTTCATTTTGGGCGTCTTCCCCGCCATCATCATCTTCCACAATACGCCCACGCATATATATGGGGCGAAACGCTCCGTCTTGTTTTATTTCCAACTTTCCCTGCTTAACTAGTTCCAGCCCCACAGTAAAGGTCGACGCCAGCGCCGAACGCCCATACATTTTATCCTTCACCCCATCAGGCATGAAACTCTCTAATGTTGTCCAGACACTATGCATACCTTTACGGGGCAGATTGCCCAACATACGGGTCAGGCGGCTCATCGCGTCTTCCGTACTCATCAAATGAAATTCGGGCAAATCATAATGGCTATCATCACCGCGGCGCTGAATATCACCATAGGCCTTTAGCATATCATACAGCGTCACATTCCAACGCGTATGCGTTACAACCCCAAGCCCTTCGGGCCGTCCCCGCGTAAAAACATCCTGCCCCAATTGCGGACGGTTCATTAAGGCTTCGGCGCAATTTTGCATGGCTTCCAAACGGCGTAGCTGGAATTGCAGGGCTTCGGCCATTTCCTGCGCGCTGGGCTCATCCCCTTCCTCCGTTTTGGGCAACAGCAAACGCGATTTTAAATAGGCCAGCCAGGCCGCCATCACCAGATATTCCGCGGCCAATTCCAGGTTCAGCTCCTGCGCGCGCTCAATAAAAGACAAATACTGCCGCGCCAGTTGCAAAATGGATATCTGGGTAATATCAACTTTTTGATTACGCGCCAAATCCAGCAACACGTCAATGGGCCCCTCATAACCATCGACATTGATCAATAACTGATCGGCCTCATGAATAGGCGACGGGGGGGTGCGCGGCGGATCCTCCTGAAATTCAGGCTGGTCTGATTTTACGGCTTCTGTGCTCATGCTGCCAATTTCCGAAATTCAGACGCAGATTGCAAGCGTTTCAACGCAGAACCGGCTAATTTTGGGGTTTTTTCGGCAATTTTGGCCATGACGTCCATATTCCCGCTGCAATGCAGGGCTAAATCGCACCCCGCTTGCAATGATTCTGCCGCCATTTCCGCCGGATCACCAAATGACGCAAGTGCCTTCATATCCAGATCATCCGAGATCAGGACCCCGTTAAACCCAATTGTTCCGCGTATGACATCCTCAATAACAGACGCGGATATCGTTGCGGGTTTTTCCGCATCGAACGCGCTATATATGACATGCGCGCTCATTGCCCATACCTGCGCCCCGATTTCAGAGGCCGCAATATCCGCAAAAGGTTTAAAGTCAATGGCCTGAAGGCTTTGTGCCTCCGCGTCCACGACCGGCAATTCCAGGTGCGAATCTGCGGCCGCCCGTCCGTGCCCCGGAATATGCTTCATAATGGGAACCACCCCGCTTGCCAGATAATGACGACAAACGGACAAAGCCATGCGGGAAACAATATCGGCGCGGGAAGAAAACGCCCGGTCACCAATAACATCATGGGTTTCCGGCGCCAATACATCGGCCACAGGGGTACAATTCACATTGATCCCGCAAATTTTCAAATCTTCAATCATCTGCAAGGAATTAAAACGCAGCGCCTCAAGCCCTTCATCAAGGCTGCGTTCCGCCTTTTCACCAAAGGATCTGGCGTCTGGATAAGCGCGCCAATTCGGCGTATTCAATCGTTGAACGCGCCCCCCTTCCTGATCAATCAAAATGGGGCAGTTCCGCCCGGATAAGTCACGCAAACTATCACACAGCGCCCGCACCTGATCCGGCGTCTCAACATTACGTTTAAACAAAATATAACCAAAAGGATTAGCCTCCTGAAAGAAGGCCCGCTCGGCATCGTTCAGGGACGTACCTGACAATCCAAAAACAACTGCGCGCGCATTGGCATCGACATCATATAATGTGCTCATTGATAGTCCTTTTTCCGTCCACAAAAACCCATCCGCATGAACCTGGGCAGGCAATCAGGCCCAATCATCGCTCACCATTGGTTATGTCTGCCGGCTTAGCGAACGACCAGGCACCCGCCCGGTTTTTGTACCTTAATGGCGTCACAAATATCTTTGGCTTGCGCTTCGGCGAACGGCCCCGCCTGAATGCGGAAAAATGTTCCTTGCGCAAGATTGGCCTCTTCAACACGGTAATCGGCGTTACCGGGAATTGCGCTCATCGCTGATTTTAACTTTACCCACTCCGCGTCGGCGCGGCTGCGGTCTGAAATGCTGGCCAGCTGCACATAATGTGTTTTGGCACCGCTGTAGCGCCCCTCAACACCCGAGGCAGGCTCAATTGTTTCCGGTGAGCCCGCAGATTTTTCAATCACAACACCTTGCCCTGTTGTGGCCGCACTATTTAGCACCTTTTCATTGTCTTTTTTCTCAAGAACACTGCGGACAAAGGCGAGTGTCTCTGGCGATTGTCCTGCTTCATTTAATGCCGGTGTCCCCTGTGCTGCTTTCTTTTGTGCAGGCGCCTTTTCATTCGCAAGTTTTTGCGCAGGGGCTTTCTCTACCTCAGCTTCAGGCTCTGCCGCCAGAATATTCTTCACAGGCTTTGCCTTGGGTGCCGGGCTGGTTGTTGTTTGTGCGGCGGCAACCGCAGCAGGTTTCTTGTCTGCCTGTTTTGCCTGCTCCACTTGTTCCGCCTGACTTTCATCAGCTTTGGCCGGTGTGGTTGTCACTTTTTCTTCTTTAACCACCTCTGCCGCAACCTTTTCTGCGGTATCGCTTTGCTTCACATTGCCCGCGCTCTGCTCTTCGGCGTTTTTACGATTAAATGCCGGGCTTTCGGTGATATTGGCAATTTCCGAAGACGCGGCGCTTTCACCCTGTTCGGCCAGCAATATCTCCTTATCCATGACCTGATCCTCTTCATTGGACACAGGCTCCAGCAGGTTTTCAATCTTGCCGGTGCCAGAAGCCGCCATACGGTCGGCATCAAAAATTGTGCTATCCTGAAACGGAATATCCATGCCGCCCGCATCGGCCGGTTCAATCTTAATTGGCACGGCCTCTGCCTTTATAATCGGAACGGCCTCGGCGGCCTTATCAGAATCCGGATAGAAACTGTATATCGCAAATGCGAATACGCCCCCTGCGGCCAAAACGCCAATAGTGGAAAATAAGGGAGAATTGAATAAACCGGCCATGATGCCTCCTGAGATACGCTTTAAAATATTATTATCGGTTTGCGGATCAAAATAATCAGCCCCGGATACGCGTGATTGAGTATATTGCGTTCCTTGCAATGGCTTATAACCAAAACGTCTGAAATCTTGTCCTTGTTGCATGATTTGAATTTAGAAAAAATACAAACAACCGGTCAAGACAAGCGCTCATGTTATGCACATATATTATTCACGCAAACCAAAACGCGCGTCAAAACGCCCCATCCGCAACGGTTTATCCCCCGCGCAAATCCCAGTACAGATCAAACAAACGCTCATGCTCACGCAAAGCATATCGGTCGGTCATTCCGGCAATATAATCGGCAACAATACGGGCCAGCGCGATATTATCGATCATTCCGCCCGCCTCTTCCACGCGGCGTTGCCATGGATCAGGCAACAAACGATAATTGGTGGTAAAGGCGTGAAATAAATCATTCACAATCTTTTCAACCTTCAGCCAGATACGGTTAATCGTGTAATGGCGGTACATACGATCAAAAAGGAACGAGCGCAATTCATCAACCTGTTCACGCATGTCATCGGAAAACGCCACAATCTGCATACCGGCATTACGGACATCATCGGGGCTTTGCGGCTTGACTTCGGCAAGGTTTTTACGCGTTTCCTCCAAAACATCGGCCACCATCCGGCCAATCATTTCGCGGATGGTTTCAAAAATCAGGTAGCGCTCCTCCGTCTCAGGCATATCCTGGCGCAGCTTACGGATAATACCGCGCAGAAGGGGAACTTTTTGTAAATCATCCAGTGTAAACAAACCGGCCCGCAATCCGTCTTCCACATCATGGTTATTATAGGCGATATCATCGGAAATGGCGGCAACCTGCGCCTCTAAAGACGCATATGTATGGATCTGCAAATCAACCTGGCTTTGCAGCTCCTTTAGCGTCACGGGAAGCGGGCCCGTCACAGGACCATTGTGCTTAACCACCCCTTCCAGCGTTTCCCAGGTCAGGTTCAGCCCATTCCAGCCCGGATAACGGCGCTCTAATGTCGTTAAAACGCGCAAGGACTGGTCATTATGGTCAAAACCATCCAGATCCTTCATGCATTCCTTCAGGAATTCCTCACCAATATGGGCAAAGGGGGTATGGCCCAAATCATGCGCCAGCGCAATAGTCTCGGCCAGATCCTCGTTCACCATCAGGGCGCGCGCCAGACTGCGGGTCACCTGCGCCACTTCCAGCGTATGGGTCAGGCGGGTACGGTAATGATCGCCCTCATGATAGACAAATACCTGCGTTTTGGACCGCAAACGGCGAAAGGCCGATGTGTGGATAATACGGTCGCGGTCACGTTGAAACGGGCTACGATTGGTGCTTTCCGGCTCTTCATAAATGCGGCCGCGCGATTGGTCCGGCCGGCAGGCATAAGCCGCCAAAGGCATGGCGCAAAAATTATAATCCGGTGATTGTTCACTTGTTTTTTTGTTGCTCATAAACTCGCTTACCCATTACACGGCGCCCGTAAAACATCATTCCACGTCACAAGACAGTCATAACACCGCCATAACGTGACAGGCGCATTTCAATTCAACTCCCCTATGGCCTTACCATGCCTGTCATAAAAAATCCATACAAGATAGTGCTTGAAACCATCGACAAGCGCGACTTTTATGCTATCTTATAAAACATGGATCTCATCATTGATGATAGTGCCAAAGCACGCATAGAAGAATTAAGGCAGGACAAGCAAGACCCGGCCCTGAAACTGCGCGTCCGTGTCGAAGGTGGCGGCTGCTCAGGTTTTCAGTACAAGCTGGACCTGACCAGCGAACAAAACAAGGACGACATGGTCTTTGATGAAACCGTCATCACCGATGAAATATCCCTGCCTTTTTTGGACGGGGCCGTTGTTAAATTTGAAAACGGCCTGATTGGTTCGGACTTCAAAATCGAAAATCCCAACGCCGTTGCCGGGTGCGGATGCGGAACATCATTTTCCATTTAATAACCCCTTATCGGTGCGCCGGGGCTTGATCCCCCCCAAAGAATGATTATGATGATCTGGTCATGAGCATGAAGATCACATCCTGGAACGTGAATTCCATTAATGCGCGGCTGGACCACGTCAAAAAATATCTGGACGCATACCAACCGGATATTCTGATGCTGCAAGAATTAAAAACCATGGATTTCCCGGCAATAGAGTTTGAATCGTTGGGGTATCAATCCGAAGCCGTCACCCAAAAAAGTTATAATGGCGCGGCCATTTTATCCCGTCATGACATTAAGCTGGTGCATTCCGCCCTGCCCGGTAATGAAGGGGATGAACAATCCCGTTATCTGGAGGCCGATATTAACGGCATTCGCGTTATCAATATTTATCTACCAAACGGAAATCCGGTCGGCACAGAAAAATTCACCTATAAGCTGGACTGGATGCAGCATCTTTATAATCGTCTTGCCCTATTGCGCCAGCAACGCACCCCTTTTGTGATTGGCGGTGACTTCAACATCATCCCCGAAAACATCGATGTACACGACCCAAAAGCCTGGCAAGATGATGCGCTGTTCAAGCCGGAAAGCCGCGCGATATTCCGCAAATATCTGAATTTAGGCTTGACCGATGCCTACCGCGCCCTGCACCCGGGCGCGCAGGCTTTCACATTTTGGGACTATCAAGCCGGAGCCTGGCCGCAAAATAAAGGCATTCGCATTGATCATTTCCTGCTGTCGCCCCGTCTGGCAGACCGCCTGGAAGCCTGCGACATTCATAAAGACCCGCGCGGTTGGGACAGGCCATCAGACCACACCCCCATTCAGGTCACCATTTCATGAAACGCCTGTTAAAAGGCGGATCCGCCATTTTTATACTATGCCTCACCAGTGCATGCGGCATGAATAATTACGCCGAAAATTCACTGGCCCGAAAAAACATCACCATCCACTCCACCCATACATTCGTGCAATGCCACAGCTATGGCTGCAAAAACAAATCGGATATTACCTTCACCAACAAAGACTGGACGCAGATCGCCGGACATTTCTCACCCGCGCCGGGATCCGCCGAACAGGAACGCCGCGCCATTGCCCTATCTATCGGCGACTTTGAACGTCTGATCGGCAATAAAAACGGCACCTCCAGCGATAAGGGCGGCACATTCCGCCGCATGATGGCCGGCGGCCTGCAACTGGATTGCGTTGATGAAAGCATCAACACCACCATCTATCTACAACTGCTGAACAAAAAGGACTTGCTGCGCTTTCACGATACCGGAGCACCGGCCGTCAGGCTGCCTGTTATTCATGCCGGGCGCTGGCCGCACCAAACAGCAACCATCATCGAAAAACGAAGCGGCGCCCGTTTTGCCGTTGATTCGTGGTTTCACGATAATGGCTTCCCGGCAGAGGTCATTCCATTAAAAAACTGGAAAAATGGATGGAAACCAAACACAATTCTTCAACATTGAAGGGTGATTTCAAAACGCAGGCATGGTAATTTTATGGTTCGAGACAGATTCTATCCTTATAAGGTTATACGCATGCGAACAAAATCAATTCAAAAAACACTTCTTGGCCTTGGCGCCGTGTCTATTTTTGCCCTGTCAGGTTGCTTCACCGGGCCCTATTTAAAAAAAGAAGCCGCAACCCGCATCGCCGCACCGGCCTGGATGATTGAAAGACAAATTGATACCGGCGTGTATGATCTAACGGTTTTTGAACGCATGCACCAGCGCAATGCAGATGCCAACATATACATCGAGGGCGATGGCACCGTCTGGACACAGGAACGTAAGCGGTCCCTGAACCCCACCCCGATGAACCCGGTTGCCCTGCATATGGCCGCCCATGACAAGGCCGATAACGTGGCCTATCTGGCGCGCCCCTGCCAATATTCCGACATGACAGACCCTGAAACGCCATGCCCGCAATCTACATGGGAAGGTGGCCGCTTTTCCAACAAAGTCATCACCTCCATGAATACGGCTTTGGATGAAATCAAGGCCCGCTATGATATAGAGAACCTCAACCTGATCGGATATGATGGCGGCGGCGCCATAGCCGCAATTCTGGCCGCCACGCGCGATGATGTCGTATCATTACGCACCGTGGCCGCAAATCTGGATCATGAAGTTTACACCAATCATCATGAAATTGCGCCGTTCGCAGAATCCTTAAACCCTGTTGATTATGCGGCCCAGCTAAAATATATCCCGCAACATCACTTCATTGGCGGTCAGGACGATATTATGCCGCCGACCATACTCCATAGCTATTTACAAGCCTTGGGCACTTCAAATTGCGTGAATTACACCTTTATACAAGAGGCCGAGCACGAAGCCGGATGGGTTGAAAAATGGCCGGCGCTGTTCCAGTCATTACCAAGCTGCGAAGGGCCGGCCCGCGTCATGGACTTTACCTTTGATGCTCCTGACTTTATGGAACGCCCCAAACCCAGCAAGCCATAAAAACAATAACGGCCATCCATGACCCGTCGACCCAAAATCACAGCGAGCGCCCTTCTCATCGGAACGGCGCTTTCTTTATCGGCGTGTTCAACCGCCACGCTCAGTGGACGTCAAGATTTGGCCCAAGACATCGCCTCTTCGGCCGGTCTGCATAAACAAACCATCGCCGCATCCCCATTTATGCTGGCGGCCTTTATCAAAACCGGGCAGATAAACGCGCCGGCCCATATCTACATCGAAGGGGATGGGCTGGCGTGGCTATCACGGACACAACCATCCTTAAACCCCACGCCAACCGACCCGGTTGCGTTGCGTCTGGCCGCGCGGGATAAAGCGCCCAATGTCATTTACCTTGCCCGGCCCTGTCAATATAGCGGCACCACAACGGGCGGCGCATGCCAGATGAAATACTGGACAGGCAGCCGCTACGCCCCCGAGGTCATCGCCGCCTATAATACCGCCTTAAACCAGATAAAATCACGGTATCAAATTAACGATATCCACCTGATCGGATTTTCAGGCGGGGCGACACTGGCCGCACTTTTGGCCGGATCGCGTGATGATGTGACAAGCCTGCGAAGCGTGGCCGGTAATCTGGATCATCACGAACACAGCCGCGTGCATAATGTCTCAATGCTGGGCAATTCATTGAACCCGCCGCAATACGCCGCGAAATTATCCGGCATTGCCCAATATCATTTCATCGGCGGCGACGATAAAATCGTACCCAAATCTATCTATGATAGCTACAGCGCCGCCCTGCCTGCGCAAAACTGTACGGGTTATAAAATCATTCCCGGTGTCAAACATGACAAAGGCTGGGCAGATATTTGGCCGGATTTATTGCGTATACCGCCCCGTTGTCACTAACCTGCACAACCATCATTGCAAAAGAAGCGCAAGCGGCGCGGGCAGCCCATCCCTATGGATTACTTCGCTGGCGCTCCGTAATAACGACGATTCAATACACAAGCAAAAACCCCTCGGACAACCGAGGGGTTCATGAATTTGATTAGCTTAGTAAGTCTAGCCGCAGCTTAGAACTTGTAAGCAGCTTTCAGCTTACCAGCGTGTGAGTCGTAGTCAGACTTGTATTCGAAGTCGTAACCGGCGCTCAGTTCCCAGTTGGTTGTGCTGAAGTATGTCAGACCAGCAGAAACATTAAATGTTGTCTGTGCAGGGTCGAAACCTTCAGTTTTGAATGAAGAGCCACCAGCCTGGAATGTGCTGGATGTCTGGTATTCATCACCAACAAGGTCATGACGTACGCCAACACCGATTTTTGGCTGCAGGTAAGACCCATCAGCTTGCTGGTAGTCCCAGCTAGCGTCAACGCCAACACCGATTTCGAACAGATCAAGATCGTCACCGCTTGTTGTCAGGTTCGCACCACCGGCACCAGTTTCAGTGTAACCATCAGCATCATAGTACTGGTAGTTAACCAAAGCCTTCGGTGTCAGAACAGTGTTACCACCAACCATGTATTTACGTCCGGCTTCCAAAGAAGCGAAGTAAACGTTGCTGTCGTAGTCAGATGTAGCGGTCAAACCGTTTACACCACCTACGTTGCTACGTGTCTGGTCGTTGTCGCCCCATACGTAACCAACTTGACCAGCGATGTATGTACGATCATCAAGGTCATAGTTACCGTATAGAGACACCTGGTAGCTGTCGATGTCAGTTTTTGTGTTGTTGACACCGTCTGAATCCACTTCTGTGTCAGCATAAGCAAATGCCACACCCCAGATCCAGTTTTCAGCCAAAGACTCTGTATCCAGACCAACGGCGATACCGTAGCTGTCAACATCGTAACCGGCAACACCGTCACGTACGTCCTGATCACCAGTCTGACCAAAACCTTGTACCCAACCACGAAGACCGTTTGTTACGTTACCAGCAAACATACCTGAGGCTTCAGTACCGTCACGCAGGGACGCAAGCTGTGTGTTTGTAACATTACGTGTGGATGTTGTGAAAGATGTCGCACCAGTAACAGCACCGGCATCAACAGATGGTGTTGTTGATTCGATAACAGCATCCGCGGCGGCCTGTGTAGGAGCAGCAGCAATGTTATCAATCACAGCAGCGATCTGTGTGTCAGTTGAGGCAGACAATTCTTCCAATGTGGCACCAGCACCGGCTGTCACTTTGCTTCCGCTAGCAAGATCTGTAATAGAAGTTCTTGTAACTGTAACGTCAGTGTCGTCACCGTTATTGGCTGTCACAAATGTATACTGGATAGAGTTATCAGCCAGTGTAGCCGCGCCAGTGTTGATGTGTGTCAACAACCGAACGGTACCGGTACCGATATCACCATTTACGTTAATGGACAGATTAGACGCTGTCAAAGTAGCAGCAGCACCACCAGTATCGGTCAAAGAACCGAAGTCAGCAGCAGCCAATGTACCGTTGGCATCTGTTACGCCCAACACATATGAACCAGTGTCTGTCAATGTTGCGGCTGTCAAAGTCGCACCAGTGTTAACAGTGGTTGTTGCACCGGCAGTATTTGTATATGTACCGGTTGTTGTGAAGTTGGCATTCATTGTTGCTTTAGAGTTAGCAGCCACAGTTGCAGAAGCAATTGTACCGGCAACACCATTGAATGTTACGTCACTTGCATCTGTACCATTACCAACGGTAACGATACCGCCCGTGATTGTACCAGATACAGTCTGACCAGATGTACCAATGAACTGCAATGTGTCAGCAGCGTTTTGTGTGATCGCATCAACAAACAGGTTTCCTGTTGTTGTTGTTACGTTCGCGGCACCACCGGCAATTGTCAACGCTTTCAAGGCAGCATCGGCACTTGTACCCAAGTTACCAACGATGGCCGTTGTCGACGCATTGTCGGCAATTGTGATTGTACCTTCACCATCTGTTGTTGCAGTAAAGTCACCAGTGATTGTTTTCGCACCGGCCGCAAAAGCGATTGTACCATCAGCAGAGAAGTTTGTTGTACCAACTGTGTAGTTGTCAGTACCTGTTCCTTGCGTCAAAGTCACAGCAGCAATGTCGGCTGTACCTTGAGTGATAACACCATCCACTGTTGCAGAGGCATTAACATCCAAAAGACCTGTACCAGAGATATCAGCATTTACACCGCCTGTACCGGAAACAAGAATTGTACCGGAGTTAGCAATACCGCCTGTTGCAGAAACAGAGTCAGCACCGGCATCCAATGTACCACCGGAAGCAACAGTCACGGCGCCAGAAGCGATCAATTTATCATCAAGGTCCAAAGTTGTACCAGACGCGATAGACACGGTCGCAGCAGTAACATCAGCAGAAGCTGTCAATTTTGTACCGGTTGTTGTCAAAGACAAGCTGTCCAGTCCAGAAACACCGCCGATGATACCTGATGTTGTAATGGTGTTACCACCAGTTACAACCATGTTATCAGTGTCATTGGCTGTACCATTGATTGTACCGGCAACTGTAAAGCCAGCTGTTGTACCATCAAATGTGATTGTGTTTGTATCTGAACCTGTACCGTTACCAAGAACGATGGCTGTAGCAGATGTAGCCGCCTTGAATGTAGCAGCAGAGTTTGTACCATCAGCAGCCGCAACAGTGATCAAGTCCAAAGCCTGTGACCCACCAATAATACCACTGAATGTTACGCCAGATGCATTCGCGATCGTCATGTTACCATCAGGATCTGTTTCCCCGTTGATAGTCGAAGAAACGGTTTGGGCAGATGTACCATCAAATGTTAATGTAATCGGCGCGCCATCATCTTTCAAAACGATCGCGTTTGCAGTGACATCACCAAAGATATTGGCTGTCATTGCGTTGTTGGCATTTGTATCAGAATCAAATGTCAATGTACCTGTACCCAGATTTACATCACCGTTGATATCCAAAGCAAATACGTCGGCACCTGTGTTGTCACCGGTCTGACCGTTTACAGTCACGTTCAAAGCAGCAATACCAGACGCAAGACCGATACCATTGGCAACTGTCAATGTTTCAGTCGCACCGTTGTTAGCATCGTTAGTGATTGTCAATGTCTGGCCTGTTACTGTTGCTGTAATACCAGCCACTGTAGAGGAGCTGTCACCAACTGTAGTATCAGCATTTACATCGATTGTACCTGAGGCAACAACGCCAAGGTCGTGTGATGCAACGGCTGTACCGGCACCATTTGTACCAGCATCCCAGTCAATGTTAGTGTCAGCAGTTTCATCAGGACCAGTTGTTGTGAACGAGCCACTGTCGTTACCATCAACAAGGAATTCATTCGCAGCGAACGCCCCTTGTGATACGCCAAAAGACAACGCTGTAACGGCCGCCCCCAGCAGTAGTTTTGTTTTTAAGTTAGATTTCATTATAACTCTCTCCTATTTTTAAAGTTATGAAATTAAAAGTCTTTTGACTTAGCGTTTGGATATCTTGAAGTTTCATACGTAAACCCATGCCTTTTTCAAAGCACGCATAAGTTTTACCAGTTGATTCGGCTTTCGCCAAGGCCGCGCTTGGGCTTTTACATTATTTTTTTTACGGGTGTTACAAAAATGCAACACCTCGGCTATATTTGACTTTGCTAATAAACACATGGGGTCTTGAGGTGGATATTCGTCATTGCGGCGGCCCAGATATTTACGTCCTTGCGAGAAGGCGCAGCCGACGCGGCAATCCATTTATCAGCTATGGATTGCTTCGCTACGCTCGCAATGACGGTGGTGTGGGTGCACCGCGTAGCGCGCCTGCGCGCCTGAGCGAAAAAAGTAGCGCCTGCGCGCCTGAGCGAAAAATAAAAAACCCCGCGCGGGGCGGGGTTTTGCGGTGTTCTTTTATTGCGGGGTTAGCCCTGCACCTGATCCAGCGCTTTGGTAAAGCCTTTCAGCGGCACCGGAATTCTAAGCGGCTGACCATCGGCCTTTGTGACCTCAACCGTGGCCTGATTGCCTTTGCTCAAACGATCCATCAGATCATCATTCAGGGAAACATACGCATAACAGCCATTTGGAAGGCAGTAACGCACCTGAAACGCCAGCGGCTTGCCATCATCTATGGTCAGCTTGACGCCAGGTTGCAACAAAATGCCCATTGGCAGAATGAAAATACCGCGGGCATTGCTTTGATCCGCCGGATAGCCAATGGCAAATTCAATCACGCGCTGGCCACTGTCTTTCATGTCTTGACGTTGGAACATTTCGCATTTCCCGCGCTTGTTTTCGGATTTGGTGGCTTCCTCATCATTGCAGCGCACCGCCCATGCGGTTTTTAAACCTGCCGCCGTGGCCGCGCCTGCATCCTGCGCATTGGCATCAGGCGCAGAATATTGTTGAAAGGCAAAAAAGCCGACCCCCAGCACCAGAAGGACCGCGGCGATGTATTTCATATATTTATTCATAGTATCCTCAATATTTTTAGTGAGTTTGTATGGCAAACACTATGGAATCTTATACGCCGTGTCCAGAGACTTATATATAGCCTGCGTTTTTTTCGGGGAAAACCGGATCATTATGCCTTAGCCCAACCACTGGCGCCCGGCAGCGGCAAAATTGACAGCGCGCCTATATTCTTATACTTGTCATTTTCATCAGGAATTTAAGGATCACGCATGGCACTTCATTATCATGAGACCGGCTTACCGGAACACATGCCGCGCTTGCGCAAGGCGTTTGAATGCGCGCTTCATGCCAGAGATTCCGCCATCGATAGCATCGCTGACCCCGCGACCAGATCCCGCAAACAAGAAGAATGGGAACAATTTATTCTCGACCAGAGCAATGCCGCAAAGCTGATACTCTCCATTCAGGACGGCATGCCAGCGGAACAGCGCGAGATAGCCGCGATGGCATCCTTTGTCGCCAGCACCGATAGCGGCTTTAGTGCCACGCTCACGCAATTCGGCATAGCTCCCACGCTGTTCTGCCTGCGTGCTTTTATGTGGATCGCCTTGCTAAAAAGCCGCCGCGCAGACACTCTCATCAAGTTCAGCGGTCAACCTTCGGATCGCATGCGGGAATTTACAGCCGCCACAATCATCACCGGATTTAACAGAGCCAAACGGGAATTTGGCAACCCAAATATTGACGAAAATGAAAAAATGCGCCAGCTAGAGCATTACAAAAGAACCTATCCGCAAGCCCTGACCCTGATCAAGGCCAACACCTTGCCAGAACCGCTGGCAACACAATCTGCGCAACTGCTCGAAGATATTCAAAATATCCATCTATAAAGCATAAAAAACAAATTGTCTTAAAAAGGGAAAAGGTGGTGCCCGGGGGGAGAATTGAACTTCCGACACGGGGATTTTCAATCCCCTGCTCTACCACTGAGCTACCCGGGCGCTCTCATGCGAAGCAAATTAGTAATAGGTGTATAAAAGAACTTCACGTCAATGTCCAGCCCCTCAATCACCGTTTACACAAAAATATTTCCATCCGTACGTTCATCCAGCGGAGGCGTGCGGCGTTTGCGGGTTATTTCCATCAAGCCCAGACTGGTCATGCCATGTAGCTGAACGGTGCAAGCATCGCCCTGAACCGCCTTTTCCATGGCAGCGATCAATTGCGCCTCATCTTTTTTGTTATTGGTTTTCAAAAAATCGATCATAATAATGCCGCCGCTGTTCCGTAGACGGATTTGCCGCGCAATTTCTTCGGCGGCCTCAATATTCACAGACAGGTTGCTGCCCTTATTCCCCCCACGATTCACATCAATTGCGGTGAGGGCCGCCGTTTTCTGAATAATGATACTGCCGCCCCCGCGCAGCATAACATAAGATTGGAACAAATCCTCAATCTGTCCCAGAATATCGCGGTAATCAAACAAAGCAAAATCCACCGAAGCATTTTCCATTTCAACCGGGGTAATTTTCGGCACCAGATCCGGCGCAAAAATTGTGCACCAATCCTCGGCCTCTGTGTAATGCTCCATAATCACCACCTCAATGCGCTCAATCTGCTTGGTAGCCTGATCACTTAAAGTGCGTTGAATGGCGTCCGGCCCAATCATTATCAGGCCCGGCTCATCGCCAGCAAAATAGGCGCTGAGCTGTTCCCAGGCCTCTTTCAAAATCTTCCCTTCACGGATCAGAATATCTGTCTGGGTATTGGCCGCAGAGGCCCGCAGGATAAACCCCTGAATATCACTCAGGCCATCCATCATGGTTTTGATTTGCTTGCGCGTCTCTTTATCCCGAATGCGCGCCGAAATACGGTTATCCTGCATCGTTGCGGAAAAAATCAAATGGCGCCCGGGCAAGGTGATATCCATGCTCATCTGCGCGATTTTATTCTCGTAATCGCCATCATCCTTGGGCAAATAAGCCGTCTTGGCCTGAACCGCAACCATATCACCGGGTTGAAAGCGCTTGCCGATCGGTTCCGCACCGCCTTTCTTAAAACTGCCATCCTCATCTTGTACGCGCACATCCTGATTGTACAAAATGCCGACATTATCAACATCCAGCTGCAAATAAACCGCATCCAGCGCCTTATCAATACTTTTCACCTTGGCCCAATATATGGAGCCCCAGCGGATTTCTTCGTCCACCGGATCCACCTCAAGCCCATCCAGACGACCATTATTTAACGTCGCAACCCAGATACTGCCTTCCAATTCTTCTATAAGGATGTCTAAAGCCATAGGAGTGAAATAACCCGTTTTTTAAAAAAGTGTACCATGATCACCCGCGCCTTAACAGCGGGGAATTTACACGCCATAACCCATTGTTTTTATATACTTTTTCAGCTTCGTCATTTCGTTTGTCAATTTTAGGGGGGTGGGGGTACCTCCCGGGCGCTCCGCCCCGCCCTGAACACAGGCCCCGTACCCTGCGCCCACACAGCCCGGCCATAAAACGCCCTGCACCGGGGCTTGAGGCGGCCCTGGCATTAAATCGGCACCTTTTCTGTCTTTGCTTTATTTTCATACGCGTTAGTATATGAAAAAATTCCTATTTTGTCGAGGCCATAATGCACAAACACCAAAGGACAGATACCGGCAACGCCAGATAAAATGCCAACCATCTATTTCGGAATAAGAGGCGGGGCAAGCGCGGCGTTTTGGCGCGCCTGATCATATTCATCCTGCGTCACAGCATGGCCGCGCAAATCATCCGGAAGCGCCTGCGTGCAGGAATCAAAGCTCTCCTGATCGAGGTTTTCGATCGTGTTGGATGTATAATTATCAATAATGGCGCGCACATCCGGGTTTTCCAAAGCAAATGGAATCACCGCATCTTCATCAATCACATAAAGATAATCAGGCGCATCAATCGCCTCCCCCGGGCTATCGCTGGAAAAGTCATAGCCGCTCTGCCGTGAGGCTATCGCGGCAATATGAACGACATTATCACCCCCAAGCCTTTCATTCAGGTCATTTTGACCGGTAAAATGCCCATTGCCATAAACAATCAATGCGCGCCCTGCTGACAATTCCGCTGTGCGACTGGCTATGACATCATCACCCTTGCGAACTTCTTCTTGAAAATAGTCTGCCGCTTGCGGCTCTGCGTTCCAATGCGCTTGTAAAAACACATCCTGACAGGCCACTTCTGGCGCCTGCGCAATGACATCATAGGCTTTGGTTAATTCAACATTAAAGCGCGGCGAATACCGTGGATCAGGATAAATGGCCGTCATATCAAACGCCTTTGCGGCAAAGGCCCCCACCAGATCTACAGGGTCCCCGCCTTTTTCTACACTTTCATAAAAGAAGGCTTGCGCGTCCCTGCCCGGAACAGCATCAATTTGCGCGGCAACCACATCATTCACAAGATAGTCTTCCGGCGGATTTTCCAGCGTAAAGGCATCATAGCCTGCGTTCTTCGCAACACGAAACAGGCCCAGATCACCCCTTAATGCACGAACGGATTCATCGCGGTGATTTGTATCCCCAATGGCAATGTAATCATATTGCCCGCTTAGATCATGGATGAGCGTGTAAAGATTGATGCGCTCGGACATTGCTATACCCTTTTATCAGATTTTGCCCTATTATCGCAAAAAGACCTTAAAAAAAAGTAAGCATTACAAAGCAAGCGTTATAAGGTATAGCCAGCCCCTTCCAGCAGGCGCGCAGTATCATAAAGCGAAAGCCCCACCACATTGGAATAGGATCCGCTAAGAAAGGAAATATAACGGGCGGCAACCCCTTGAATGGCATAGCCCCCGGCCTTACCATCCCATTGCCCGCTTTGGATATAGCCATCGATTTCTGCCGCCGAAAGGCGCTTCATTTTCACGCGCGTATCCACCAGGCGCGTGCGCATGCCCCCATCCGGCGCAATCAAGGCAATACCGCCATAAACGTGATGCGCCCGGCCAGACAGCATTTGCAAACATTTGCGGGCATAATGCTCATCCTCGGCCTTATCCAGCAAACGCCGCCCGCACGCCACAGTGGTATCGGCCGCCAAAATATAATCCCCTTGAAAACCGGCGGCTACGGCCCGCGCCTTTTCACAGGCCAAACGCAGCGCAAGGTCCTTGGGGTGTTCTGCCTTCAGGGGGGATTCATCAATATCTGCCGGGCAGACCTCATCGGGCTCAAGGCCGATTTGTTGAAGAAGCTCCACGCGGCGCGGAGAGCTTGAAGCGAGTATCAGCCTATTTTTCACGGAAAATAATTCGGCCTTTGGTCAGGTCATAGGGTGTCATTTCGACAACCACTGTATCGCCCTGCAAAACACGAATGCGGTTCTTGCGCATTTTACCGGCGGTGTGCGCCAGAATTTCGTGATCGTTTTCCAATTTCACACGAAACATGGCGTTCGGCAGAATTTCTGTCACCACACCTTTAAATTCAATTAAATCTTCTTTTGCCATTTTAATCCTGTATTCATTTGATTAACCCGCAATATTTATACCGTGTTCTTCCCAGATTGCAAGCGGCAGGTCATAACCCCGCTGTTCTATCCCCGCCATATCATGGCTTTGCTTTCATGCAACACGCAGATCAAGGTAAACAAACGCCGCGCCGTGGCGTGATCCATCTGCACCTTATCGGCCAAACGATCTATCAGCAGATCCGCCCCCTCATTGTGCAGGCCGCGCCGCCCCATATCAATGGCTTCCAACCGTGAAGGCTTACCCTCGCGCATGGCTTCGTCATAGCTGCGAACGATCATGAAGTAATCTTTAATCAGGCGCTTATAGGGTTTCAAAGACAGCACCAGCATGGGAACAGGCTCCCCATTGGCGTTTTCCATTTCAATCACCAACCGGTTATCCTGCACCGACAGGGTGAGCGTATAGGGCCCCTGATCAGTGCGCAGCGGCCGAAAATAACTATCGGTTTCCAAATCATGCACGGCGGCGCGGCGATCCTGCTCAAGGGAACAAGAAGAGCCGGAAGAGCCGGAAGAGCCCATAGAGCCGGACGCGGCGCATTCGCCATAGCCCGGTAAATTCACCTTGCAAATCGCATTTAAATGATCATCATTTCGCGGAGCTTCTATCATGGGACTATTCCACCGCCCGGCGAAAGGCATTGACCCATTCATTAATCGCGGCGGGGCGCGTTTTTTGCGAAGAACGGTTCACAATCAGGCGCGACGAAACGTTAAGTATCGTTTCCAGCTCCGTCAAGTTATTGGCTTTCAACGTAGACCCGGTTGACACCAGATCAACAATCCGGCGCGCAAGCCCCAAAGACGGCGCAATCTCCATCGCGCCATTGAGCTTGATACATTCAGCCTGCACCCCAAGTTTACCGTAGTAACGTTTTGTAATATTAGGATATTTCGTCACAATACGGATATGACTTTTCCCTTCGGATTTTATATCATCCAGATCATCATTATGGCACGCAACCGACAGGCGGCACCCGCCAATCTTCAGGTCAATGGGGGAATACAGCTCGCTATAATCAAATTCTTCCAGCGCGTCATTGCCAACCACACCAATATCCGCCGCGCCATAGGCCACAAATGTCGCCACATCAAAAGCGCGAACGCGAATTATTTCAAGGTCTTGGCGATTGGTCTTAAACTGCAGCTTGCGGCTTTTACTGCTAAAGAAATCATCCTCAGGGACAATACCGCACACATCAAGCATTGGCGTAAGTTCCTCCAGGATGCGCCCTTTCGGAACGGCCAGTATTGTAACGTTTGAGTCTTTATTCAGCTTTATTGTCATACAAATTATGTACGCGTTTTTCGCAAACGCAGCAAGAACGAAATCAGTTTACGGGTCACATGCCCCATATGGCAGGAGCAAGCATACCGGCTTAAACCTTTTGAATTTTAGCGCCGCAAGCGCTTAGCTTATCGACAATATTTTCATAGCCGCGTTCCAGATGATAAATACGGTTCACAGTGGTTTCACCCTCAGCAACCAAACCGGCCAGCACCAGCGCCACGGACGCGCGTAAATCGGTGGCCATTACCTCGGCCCCTTTTAATGATTGCACCCCGCGCACAATGGCGGAATTGCCCTGAACGGCAATATCGGCCCCCATACGGTTTAATTCCGGCACATGCATAAAACGGTTTTCAAAAATGGTCTCGGTCACCATGCCCGCCCCTTCGGCCAAAGTCAGCATGGCCATAAACTGGGCCTGCAAATCCGTCGGGAAACCGGGGTAAGGTTCGGTCATGATATCCACCCCCTTCAGGCGCAAACCATTACGGTTCACAATAATATCATCGCCATCCTGTTCCATATGCAATCCAGCCTCTTCCAATATCCCCACCAGGGCATGAAGTGACGACAAATCCGCATTTTGCAAGCGCAGCGTCCCGCCGGTCATGCCCGCGGCAATGATATAGGTCCCCGTTTCAATGCGGTCAGGCAAAACCCGGTGCGTGGCCCCATGCAAGGCTTCCACGCCCTCAATGGTAATGGTATCCGTACCAAGCCCTTGAATGTTGGCCCCCATGGATATCAGGCATTCGCCAAGATTAACAATCTCCGGCTCACGCGCGGCATTGGCCAATACAGTCGTGCCGTTTGCCAGCGCCGCGGCCATCATCAGGTTTTCCGTCGCGCCAACAGATACTTTGGGAAATAAAATCTTCGCACCGCGCAAGCCGCCTTCGGGCGCGCTGGCATGGATATACCCCTCCTCCAGCTTGATCTGCGCACCCATTTCTTCCAGGCCCTTAATGTGCAGATCAACCGGGCGCGTTCCAATGGCGCACCCCCCCGGCAAAGAGACTTTTGCTTCCCCGAAACGGGCCAATAAAGGCCCCAGCACCAAGATCGAGCCACGCATTTTTCGGACAATATCATAAGGCGCGGTCAGGCTGGTTAAATTCGCCGCACAAAGAGACATCAAATTATCATGCGTTCGTATCTGGCATCCAAGATGGGTCAGCAGCTCAATCTGCGATTTAATATCCCGCAGGCTGTTGGGGGAATTTTCAAGATGCAAGGCATCCTTGGTCAACAAAGACGCGCACATAATTTTTAACGCAGCATTTTTGGCGCCGCTAATCGGGATAGACCCGTTCAGCTCCACGCCGCCAATAATTTTTATCTTATCCAGCGCCCCGCCAGATGGCTTTACCGGTGGCTGCTGATCTGTTGTCTGTTTGGCTAAAGCGGTCATATAATTCCGTTATGTTATTCTGTTTTCATATTTCGCCAGATGGCGCACTATACACACAAGGCTTTGCATTTCTCAAGAAATAAATATCAGAAGAAATACTCTGGCAAGCACCAAGGATGCAAACGTCCAAAGCCCGCCCCTTTTACAGGCGCGGCAAAGTCACGCCGCGCTGGCCCATATACTTTCCTTGACGATCGGCATAACTGACCTCACACGGGGAACTACCCTTAAAGAACAGGAACTGCGCTACCCCTTCATTGGCGTATACACGCGCCGGAAGCGGCGTTGTATTGGAAATCTCCAGCGTGACATGCCCCTCCCAACCGGGCTCCAGCGGGGTAACATTCACAATCAAACCACAGCGGGCATAGGTGCTCTTGCCCAAACAAATCACCAACACATCTTTTGGAATGCGGAAATATTCGGTTGTGTGCGTCAGAACAAAACTGTTGGGCGGAATAACACAAATATCGGTTTCGCGGTTCACAAAGCTCTGCTCGGAAAATTCTTTCGGATCAACCAACGCGTTATCAACATTGGTAAAAATTTTAAAATCGGGCGCGCACCGCGCATCATACCCATAGGAGGACAGACCATAGGAAATCACCCCGTCACGGGTCTGTTTTTCCACAAACGATTCGATCATGCCCTCTTCCTGTGCCAGCCTTCTGATTTCATGGTCAGGCAAAATTCCCGGCTGGGTGATTATATCGGCCGCAGGCTCAGTCAGTGTTTTTGTCATCATGTTGCTCATCGCTCTTTTTTAGCTCCTTTATCTCTTTCACACGCTCCTTACGGCGGCGCATATTGGCCTTTAAGGCCTCGGCACGCTTATCCAGCTTGACCTGCTTTTTATCTTTATTCGTCATTGCGTCAAAAATCCGACTCAAAATATGATTTTTTTGTGATGTGTTCGCAGCATAGAAAAAACCGGCGCCCATGAGAAGCCTTTTTTGCACCTGCGCCGCAGAGCCATGGGGATAATCTGTTTTTTATACCGTGAAATGAAATTAGTACGTGACAGCGGGCCCAGTTTTTATTATAAATCCAACCGCTGCTGCTGTAGCTCAGTGGTAGAGCGC
>DENS01000006.1:2281-23893 GCA_002359735.1 Micavibrio sp. UBA2638 | reverse complement strand
AGGTCGGGAGTTCAATTCTCCCCAGCAGCACCATTTTTCTTTTCCTCCTCCATTCATGGCATAATTTATAGTAAAAAAATCATGCTCTGCGCCGCCGCGCGGCAATACAGTCTGTGGAAAAGCGCCGCCGAAAGCCTTTTCACAAGTGCAGCCCGGCATCGCCCCTGATAGAGTATGATAAACAAACGAGCCCTGACGACAATGCATACAAAGACCGAGCCAACCGCAACCAGCGCTGCCCCTATGATGAATTCTATCTATCAGGGCGACTCGATTGAACTCATAAAGGCTGTCGAGGATGAATCGGTTCATCTTATTCTTAGCGATATCCCCTACGGCATCGGCGCCGATGATTGGGATGTCATTCACGATAATAAAAACACGGCCTATTTGGGATCCAGCCCCGCGCAAAAATCAGCAGGGGCCGTTTTCAAAAAACGCGGCAAGCCCATAAACGGCTGGTCAGAAGCAGACAGAGCCATCCCCAAACAGTATCAAGAATGGTGTACCAAATGGGCCCCTGATTGGTATCGCACCTTAAAACCCGGGGCCAGCGTCTTTATCTTTGCCGGGCGGCGTTTGGCCCATCGCTGCGTATGTGCAATGGAAGATGCGGGCTTTAGCCTGAAGGATAATCTTGCCTGGATTCGCAATAGAGCCCCCCACAGGGCGCAAAGGCTAAGCGTTGTCTATGATAAACGCGGCGACGCCGAATCTGCGGCAGAATGGGATGGTTGGCGCATAGGAAACCTCCGCCCGATATATGAACCGATTTTATGGTTCACGAAGCCATACAAAATTGGAACAACCATCGCCGATAACGTCCTTGAACACGGTGTCGGCGCCTATAATCAAACGGCATTTTTGCGTTACGCGCCAGAGCCGGAAAATATTCTGCATGGCGGGTTAGAGAAAAATGAAGGCGGGCTTCACCCCACGCAAAAATCTGTTAAACTTATGCAAGCGCTTATTGAGCTCACAACGCAGGAAGGGCAAGTTGTTCTTGACCCTTTCGCGGGAAGCGGCTCCACACTGGTCGCGGCGCAAAACCTTGGACGAAACTTCCTGGGGTTTGAAGCCAGCCCCGAATATGTGGAAATATGCAGGAAAAGAATATCTTCTGAGCCCTAATCTATCAGGAAACGCCCATCATCAGATTATCGCATACTGATCTGATCGTTGCCTCTCTGCTATCTATTTTGTGCATGTGCACCAATTGCTGCAGGGCTTCTTTATGACTTAGCCGCATAATCGCTTCACGCTGCTCTGCATAATGCGCCAGCGCAATCTGCTTGGAAATATCAATACTCTCAACCGTTGCCATTTTCTCCGTTTTCCATAGATCAGCAACCGATCCACCATAATCCAACAGGCTGCGATTAACACCCTGCCAATAAGACGTCGCATCTTTTGACGGATTCATGGCCTGCACTGACTTAAAAACAGTATGCAACAGATTTAAGACCTTGGCTTGCCCCTCCGTCTCAACCAGTTGAACCAAAACGGCCAGATGCGAATAAGAAAAGATGCAAACATTTCTGGCGGCGGCCTGTTCGTAAATCTGGCTATTTTTGGACGGCAATTGATAAAGCGGGCAAACAACCATGGCAAATGGCTTCCCGCGCTTCCACCCGTCCATGGCCTGCACTTTAAAGTCCTTAAAGTCCTTCTGATTTTTTGCTGTCCTGCTAAGCCGGAACACTTTCGCATCGGCCACGAAGCTGTAATCCCTGCAAACCGCCTCAACATCCGCGGCATCTGCCCTTTCTGTCAAAACTACACTCTTTAATCCCATATAGGAATAGGCCGCCGATATCAACGCGTCCGTATATTTGGAATATAATTTTTCCTCACTGGTGTCGTGCCCATACGATTCAGGAATTGCCGAACAAAGCCGAAGGTGATCCAACAGGGCGGGTAAACCATATTCATCGATTTCTTGCGCCAATTCCGCCTCAACCCGCGATGAATCCGAACCGAAGTTATCGCCAAGCGTGACAATCTCATCGATCCAGTACCGCCGCCTATCGATCGCATTTTTTCCAATTATATCAGTCATATTCCACCCTTATCTTGTTCATTACAGTATCATAGCGCGCCGCATCCCAGAAACGTTTTATAGCATGTCTAGTGGAGAATACGCGGAGCGCACGAAAGCGCTGTAATATAATTTTCATAAACTTGACCGCACCCATAGCACATGATAAAACCCTTTAACCTTTCATTGAGAAAGTTTCCGCAAGGGGCGGGGAATGGGGTGACGCATTTGGCCGCCAGCTTAACAAAACAGGGCTAAAAGGGTGTCAGGTGGCAAGTAAACTGCGTTAAAAAAGGAACAGTGCAATGGCAACAGCAGAAACACAAGGCGTTACCAAACGCACCTTAAAAGGTGAATTTAAAGGTGTAACAGTAATCCGCGCAGAAAACGGTGATCTTACATTCGATGTATCAGCCTTAAAGGGCGTAAACGTAAATGTTATTACAAATGGCGAGGGCCTGGTTACGAAACAAATTCCGGTTGAGGAACAAGAAAACGCCCCCAAAGAAACCGCGGGCGTTATTGCATCCAGCGTTGCTGTAAAAAGTTTTTCCCCGGACAATTCCATGATCCGTCTAGGTGCGGTGCAGCTTAACAAAATCAGCCAGTATCTGACCGACCTTCCTGACACAGCCACGGCCACATTGCTGGTTGCGCCGCAAGATCTGGCCAATATTGACGGCGGCGGTCTTGGCACATGGGATGAGTCCATCCAAAGAATTCGTGAGATCAAAAACTATCACGGCCTGGACGGCATGGAGATTTATGACCCTCCCCAAAATGATTCTGAGACAGCAAGAGGCACACCTTACGAAAAAGCATGGGCCGATCAGATTAAAGCTGCTTTTGCACAAGCACAGCTCGATCGCAAAGAGGTCACCACAGGCCTGTTTATGCCAACGAAACAGCTTGTTCATGGCCGTGATCTCTTTTCACACATTGTAACTTTAGACACCAATCTCTACTCCAAGCAAAAAGAGATCGGCAAGCAAGGTGATGAATTTATCACAAAAATTAGCTCTGGCTTTGACTTTTGGCAGTGGTCGGCCGCCGAGAACCCAGCCCTCTCGTCCTTCGTGTACGGTGTCGAGTTCACGAACGGTAACGGTGATTGGGACGTTAAGAACAGGCTCAGCATGTCCGCGCGCCCCGTCGCTCTGGCGCTTCAGCCGTAAGGTTGTTGGTCATTTGGTTCTTTATCATGCATAAGGCCGCGCGCCGCGCGACCTGTTAAGCCGGGTAGCATTGCCTTGTATCGCCGCTTTAATCTTCGGCCTTAATATCGACAATGAATTTATCCACTGTGTCATTCAGGGTTGTGCCCTGACGGGCCAGATCTTTCGCCGCGTCCAGAATACTTTCCGCGGAATGTTTCACACTCTGCGATCCATCGCTGATATGCACAATGCTCTCGGAAATATCCTTGGTACCGATAGAGGCCTGCTCAACATTGCGGGCAATTTCATCCAGCGCCAGTTTTTGTTCCTCCACGGATTGGGCGGTGTCATGCGACATGGTTTTGTTATCATCAATCACGGTTTTCACCGATTCCAGCGATAACGAGGCTTCATGGCTTTTCGTCACAATCTCGGCCAGCTGCGTTTTAATATCTTCGGTCGCATTGGCGGTTTGATTGGCCAGCGTCTTGACCTCTGAAGCCACCACAGCAAAGCCTTTGCCCGCATCACCGGCGCGCGCTGCCTCAATCGTGGCGTTCAGGGCCAAAAGATTGGTCTGTTCGGCAATATCACTGATCATACTGGCCACTTCACTGACTTTATCAATGGTATTTTTCAAATCCGTCACGGTTACGAAGGATTTATCAACCTCTGATGCCGCGCGGTCTGCCGCCTGATAGGATTTTTGCGCCATATCCGCAACATGCGTGATAGAAGCCGTCATTTGTTCGGTCGCGGAAGACACGGCCGACACATTCGCCGAAGCCTGCTCCGAAGTCACCGCAACATTTCCCGCGCCTGTAGAGGTTTGCGAGGCCATAGTGGCCAACTCACCCGCACTGGCTTCCAGCTCGGTCGCGGCAGAAGAAACACCGGCCACAATCGTACCGATACGCGTTTCGAAATCCAGCGCCAGTTCATTCAATTTGGCTTCATAGGTGTTCTTGTTTTCCTCCAGATACACCGAAATCGCCATATCCATATCAATCATCGCGCATTGATTTAATGCCCGCATCAAATCCGCCGTTTTCATTTGCGCCTTTTCCGGCGAAAACCGGGATTGATATTGACGGGCGGCATGCGCATACAGCCGGTTCAGCGTAAAGGCATAGGCGCCGATATACCAGCTTGGCTCCAAGCCGATATGGCTGTGGACCAATCCGATTTTGCGGACCGACGCCGCATATTGATCATCGAATCTGGCGCTGAACAGGTTGAGCCAATGCCGTTCCTGCGCCGATTTCGCCATATCCATGCGGGCCTGTCCCTCAAACATACCGGCCAGTTGCGGCCATTGATTGATATGCGCATAAAATTCACTGAGAATACCGGGCAGCGCGGCCTTTAAAGCCGGGTAAAAGTCTTGTATTGCCGATTTGGTCTTGGCATCAATTTCGACAAAAGCAACCCGCTCCCTTAAAATATCGGCGGTGCCGCCATGCCCAGGATCCTGATATGATTGCGCCGCCTTGTTTGCGGTGTCATTGCCTCCGGTATCAGACTCTTCCTCCGTTACAGCTTTGCTCGCAAAGCTCCTTGCTGTGTTATACATCGTTCCATCCTTTCCCCTTATTAAGCAAAATGCGCGTGAAGTCACGTTCGCACCCTTGCTATATTAATATATGCTAATTTACTTAATAGTACATTAAATAAAATGGATATTCAGGAGAAAATACAACCATGGTTCACCCCAAACTAACTTTCAGAGTGTGGTATCAAGAACATATCAGATGGTTCAAAAAGGTATTCTTGCCGCGCTAATTGAAAACAGAGCCAATACGGGCTATATCGCAAGCGGTCTGCCCAGCTCCAGACAATCGCGCAGGATGGCCGCCGCATCCTCGGCCGAAAACATATCCTGCGCCTCAATAAAGTGATGCAGATTTTCCCGCAAAGATGCGTTATTGTCATTGCCCGCCAAAATATAATTATGTGCATTATTTTTTGTGCTCATGTGCCGTTACCCCTATCTATTATTATTGTGTTACCCTGCCCCATGCCTTTCAAGAATTATGCCAAATTGCAAAATTATTTACTTTCAACAGGTTAACAATTAAAAACGTGAAAGCCCCCCTCACCCCCTGATCATTTTTTCCGCCCGCAGCAAGACAAAAACGCCAAAACGGAAAATATTGCCGTTGCTCCCCTCTATACTTTTTAAGAGGAATCGTTATCTTTTTAAACACGCGTTAACAAACAAATCAGGAGCACCGCGCCATGACCACAAAAAACACCCTAAAAGGAAAAACCGCCATCATCACAGGATCAACCAGCGGCATCGGGTTGGGGCTGGCGCATGGTCTGGCCGAAAGCGGTGTAAATCTGGTGATCAACGGTTTTGGTGATCCGGATAAAATCGAACAAGACCGCAAGGCCCTGGAAGACAAAGGCATCACCTGTCTTTATCACGGCGCAGATATGACCAAACCGGCAGAAATACAAGATATGGTCAGCGCCGCGCATAACGCATTCGGGCAGATTGATATT
The DNA here is from genome assembly GCA_002359735.1 of Micavibrio sp. UBA2638. Lineage (GTDB taxonomy): Bacteria > Pseudomonadota > Alphaproteobacteria > Micavibrionales > Micavibrionaceae > UBA2638. The sequence goes on along the minus strand of DENS01000006.1, from coordinate 18,190 downwards.
CTGATCAACAACGCCGGTATTCAGCACGTATCAAAAATCGAAGATTTCCCCGATGACAAATGGGAAGCCATCATCGCCATTAACCTTTCATCATCTTTTTACGCCACAAAACATGTTATTCCCTTAATGAAAAAACAGGGCTGGGGCCGCGTTGTCAACATCGTATCAGCCCACGGCCTGGTGGCCTCCCCGTTCAAAAGCGCCTATGTATCGGCCAAACACGGCATGATGGGAATGACCAAAGCCGTTGCGCTGGAAGTGGCCGAAGACAATATCACCGTTAACGCCATTTGCCCGGGATATGTGCACACCCCTTTGGTTGATAACCAGATCAAAGATACGGCCAAGGCCAGAGGCATATCCGAAGAACAGGTCATCAATGATGTACTTCTAAAGGCACAATGGACAAAAGAATTTGTCAGTATTGACCAGCTGGTCGGCACCGCAAAATTCCTGTGTTCAGAAGACGCCGCCAACATCACCGGCACGCATATCAGCGTCGATGGCGGCTGGACAGCGGCCTGATTTACCGCATAAAACACTTTTTCTTAACCGCACCCCCTATTGCCGCCGCCCGCCATCAGCAGGCGTTTACCAGAAAACGCAAACTGATTTAGCACAAAAATTAGATAAATTTTTATCAATTCCTTACGTCTTTTTAAAGGTTTCCCATATATACTTTTAAGATATGGGTGGACTTCCCTGGAAACAGGGCGGGATTTTTAAGGTATTCATGATGACACGATCATGCCGATAAATGCGTAAATTAGGGGTGTAAAATGGGATATAAAGATTTTCAGAATTTTGAAGGCGCCACAGGCGAACATCAGAACCAGACGATAACATTGGATGGCGGCGCGGAGCGCATAGATCTGCCCGATGCGGCCTATGTCAAGGACGCGGAGCTGAGCCGTGATGGCATGGATCTGGTTCTGGAAGGCCCCCAGGGCCCTGTCGTGATCGATAGTTATTTCGCGCAGGCCGAATTGCCAACACTGCACGCCCCCGACGGGTCTTATTTGAACGCAGATCTGGTCAATTCCTTCGTCAAGTCAAGCCCGCTTTATGCCAATGCCGGGTCCATGACCGATGAATCCCCGGTCGGCGCGGTGCATGAAGTAACCGGCAGCGCAACAGTAACGCATCCCGATGGCACCAGCGAACCAATCCAGCTCGGCACACCGATTTACCAGGGTGACATTATCGAAACCGCTGGCGATGGCGCCGTCAATATCATGTTTATTGATGAAACATCCTTTGCCGTATCGGAAGATGCGCGTCTGGCCATTGATGAATATGTCTATGATGCCGATACATCCGAAGGCGTCACAAACTTTTCGGTACTGAAAGGGGTATTTGTCTTTACCTCTGGCTTTATTGGCCGGGAAGACCCGGATGATGTCCACATTCAAACCCCGGTTGGATCCATCGGTATTCGCGGAACCATTATTGCCGGTGATGTGAATAACGGCGAAATTACCGTTGTTGAAGGGGCCATCGTTCTGCGGGACGGTCTTGGCAACGAAATGACGCTGGCCAACCAGTTTGAAACAGCCCAATTCGATACCGCCAACGGCACCATTAACAATATGGGCCAAATGGCCGCCAATGATGTGGCCGGGAAATTCTCATCCGTATCCGGCGTCGCCGCGCAGCTGTTTTCATCCATTAATGATGTCGCGCAAGAACAAGCCAAGGCCGCGCAAGGCAATGAACAAGGCACTGAACAGGGCAATGACGCTGAGGCCGGCCAAGGCCAGGAACAAAATCTGGATGCCAATGATGATGGCACCGTTGATGGCACCGTCGATAGCGATGGTGACGGCGCCGCCGATGGCACCGTAGAGGGCGCAGCCCCCGAGGACGGTGAAGCCGCCCAGCAAGGGGACGAGGCCGCCGCATCCGACGATGCGTCAAATACAGAAGGAAACACCGAAGGCGGCGCTGATGAAGCCGCCGGGGCGCAAGACACTGCCACAGACCAAACACAAGGCACGGACACGGCACAAATGGGTGCCTCCGAACCGGCCCCGGCCCCCATGCAGCCCGCCATGGGCAGCAACGGCGGCCTGCAAAGCGCCGGAACGACAACAACAAGCACCGGAACGACGACAACAACCAGCGCCGGAACGACGACAACAACCAGCCCAACAGGATCAGGCGGCACGACCAGCCAGCCACCACCACCACAAACAGCAAATGGTGAGACAACAGCAACACAGCCGCCGCCAATCGTAACACAACCACCACCACCACCGCCGCAGACATTCAGTGTCAGCACGCAAAACTTTTCGGTGACGGAAAATGTTCTGGGGGCACAGGTGGCCACGCTATATGATCCAAACCTGGATGTTGCCTCTATCGCACTGACAGGGCCATACAGTGACTTCTTCCAGGTCACAAGCGGCGCATCGGCGGGCGAGGCCTATGTTATGCTAAAGTCTGGGTTTGATCTGGATTATGAAGCCCTGAACAATTTTAATGTCGGCTTTAACGCCAGTGACGCGAGTGGAACAAATTCCTTCACTGGTGCCATCAATGTCAATGTCATTGATGCCGATGACCCGGCCTTTTATTATGCGCAGGCAAATGCGGGGCAAATAGGTCAAGGGCAAAGCTGGAGCTATAACTTTGCCAAGGATGCCTTTGACGAAGATTTTGGGCAAGACCCCACTGTTACCGTTAAAATTTTCGATGCCGGAAATGAAATTTATGACTCCGGTATTACACCATATCTGAACAACGCCAATGCAGACCTGTTGGCCGCCGATATTGAAAGCGCCAATATGGCCGGCGATGGTCTTTTCACCCTTACGGTGCCCACGAGCATGATCAGTAGCAGCAGATTGATTGATCTCAAGATCTATGTCGACGGGGTTGAAGAAGATGTTATTTCCATGAATCTGTACCAATCAACCGGAACACTGACCAACGGTAGCGGAAATAATATATCAGGCGTCTTTTATGCGGAAGACACCGCCCATATTGGGACCGATTTAAATGGATCGGGCGGAACCGTCACATTCTGGAGCTCTGATGACATTATTGAAATCAATTCTTTCAACAGCTTCATCGACACCGCCGCCGGTAATGACGTTGTCACACTGACATCTGGTCAGTACAACGACATCTCGCTGGGGGATGGGGAAGACTATATAATCAGCAAAGACGGCGCTGACCATTATATCTATGGTAACAGCGGCAATGACATCATTGAATTTTCATTTGAAACAAATGATGTGCTGGCCCAGCTGCAAGCCACGACATCGACTAACACGGTCATTGACGGCGGTCAGGACAGCCTGACAAACCCGTTCTTTATTAACTTCCAGAACACCGTCCAGAATGGGCAGGCCGCCCGTTCTTTCAATGGCAACGGTGATACCTTAAAATTCGGCGATCATGTTGCCTACGGTAATGGTAGCGGCATGATTGATTTCACAGCGATTGATAATGATATCATCCAGAATATTGAAATTCTGGACACCAATAACGGCGTCGCCAACACGATCACCCTGACCGGAACAGATGTCTTTGATATGACCGATCATAAAAACACCCTGGTTTTGCGCGGTGATGCATCCGATACGCTGGACTTTGATACAGAAGGCAGCGGGTTTACAAGCGGCGGAACCGTGACAGACACCACAAGCGGTGATGTCTACGACATATTCTTCTCGGACGGCGCCGATGTCACCTTGCTGGTTGATACCGACATCGCCACAACAATTGACGGCGTAGCCGTCTAGTGCCTGCCGGATTTTTATTAATCCAGCAACATACCGATTGCGCGTTTCCAGCCCTCTATGAGGGCTGTTCTCTTTTGCGCGGGCATAGAGGGGCTGTAGTAACGAGCCCCGCCCCAGCGGCTGGATAGATCGGAAAAATCAGCATACAGCCCGCTTTGCAGCCCGGCCAGTGACGCCGCCCCCCATGCCGTGGTCTCAATAACTTTCGGCACCTCGATTGTAACATTCAGAATATCGGCCAGAAATTGGCAAACAAATTCATTGGCCACCAAACCGCCGTCAACCCGAATGGTTTCCAGCGCCGCGCCGCCGCTATCACGTTCCATCGCGCCCAAAAGGTCATAAGTCTGATACGCCTGCGCCTCCAGCGCGGCACGGGTAATATGGGCCTGCGAGCTTTCCCGCGTTAAACCGGTAATGGCGCCGCGGGCGTGCGGGTTCCAATATGGCGCCCCAAGGCCGGTAAAGGCCGGAACAAAATACACGCCGTTCGTATCCGCAACACTGGTGGCCAGGGCTTCGCTTTGCGCGGCGTTGTGAAAAAACTGTAAATTATCGCGCAAAAACTGCACCGCGGCCCCCGCCACGAAGATAGACCCCTCAATTGCGTAATTCGTCGTTCCGTTTAGCCGATAAGCGATAGAGGTCAATAACCGGTTTTCCGAAGCCCTGAAATCTTCACCAATATTCATTAAAGCAAAACACCCGGTGCCATAGGTTGATTTGACCATACCGGTTTCAAAACACGCCTGCCCGATCAGGGCGGCCTGCTGGTCCCCTGCCGCGCCGCAAACCTTCAGCCCGGCGCCAAAATGCTGCGGATCTATTTCAGCAAAATCATAGGCATTATCAACCACTTCAGGCAATATTGCGCGTGGAATATCAAACAAGGACAATAACTCTTCATCCCATTTTTGCTGCACGATATTATACAGCATGGTACGGGATGCATTGCTGACGTCACTGATATGCGAACGGCCGTTGCTTAACTTCCACAGCAAATAGGTTTCAATTGTGCCAAAGGCAATGTCCCCGGCCTCCGCCCTTTGCCGCACCCCGTCGACATGATCCAGAATCCATGCAATTTTTGTTGCAGAAAAATAAGGATCAAGCAAAAGCCCCGTTTTGGCCCGCACCGTATCTTCATGCCCGGCATCTTTTAACGTTTTGCAATAATCGGCCGTACGGCGGTCTTGCCAGACAATGGCATTATAAACCGGTTCCCCCGTCTTGCGATCCCACAATATCGTCGTTTCGCGCTGATTTGTAATCCCCACAGCAGCAATATTCGAAACGGCCTCCGCCCCGATTGTGCCCAATAATTTCCTGCAAACCCCCAGCGTATCATGCCATATATCGCGGGCATCCTGTTCCACCCATCCATTGTGCGGGTAATGCAGCTTCAGTTCTTTTTGCTGCACGTTCAACACATCACCGGCATTGGAAAATAAAATCGCCCGTGAACTGGTTGTTCCCTGATCTATCGCCAAAAGGGTTTTATCGGTCTTCACTGCTTTAACTCCCTGATAAAATTTTCAATATTGCGTTTTGTTTCCTCAGAAATATGCAGCCCCAGTTTCGTGCGCCGCCATAATATATCATCCAGATTTTCGGCAAATTCATGGCCCAGCAAATACCGGATCTCACATTCATAAACGCCGTCCCCGAAATGCCGGCCCATCGTTTCAAATGACGTGGCGCCGGATAACATGGAATAAACGCATGTTCCGTAATGCACAGCATAACGCCGCAGCAATTTTTCCGGCAGCCAGGCAAAAGCATGTTGTAAACGCCGCATGAAAAAATCCATATCGCCATCTTCGATATCACCGCCGGGAAGTGGCTTTACCCCCGTCATACAATCGCCTTTGCGGCCGGATAACTGCATAAGGCGGTCCACCGTTTGTTTGGCTAATTTACGGTAGGTCGTGATCTTACCGCCAAAAATACTCAGCATAGGCGCAGCATAATGATCATGGTGATAGATTTTGTAATCACGGGTCACGGCTCTGGCTTCATCCTCACCATCATCTAACAAGGCCCGCACGCCGCTAAAGCTCCAGACAACATCGGATGGCGCAATCGCTTTTTTGAAAAAATCATTATAAGCATTGCAAAGATAAGCGGTTTCAGAATCGGATATACAAACCACAGGGCTATCCTGATCGACCGGTTCATCGGTTGTGCCAACCAGGGTAAAATCCGTTTCATATGGAATGGCAAAAACAATGCGCCCGTCTTTTTGTTGCAATATATAGGCCTGATCACCGTCATACTGGCGGGGGAGAACGATATGACTTCCTTTAACAAGGCGCAAATGCGGCAGGGATTGATCCTTTGCATAAAACCCGTTTTCTTGCAGCAAATGTTCGGCCCATGGCCCCGCGGCATTGACCACCATATCCGCGCGAATAGTGGTTGTTGCATCCGGCCCATCCGGCCCATCTGTCTTATCCGTTTCATCCGGCGCAGCATTTATGCTGCGGTACGATACGTTCCACCCTGTTTTATCCCCCTTCAGCCCGGTCACCTTATGGCGGGTTAACACCGTGGCCCCGTGTTTTTGCGCATCCATGGCATTTAAAATCACCAGGCGGGAATCCTGTACCCAGCAATCAGCGTAAGAAAACCCTTTCGCATACTGGTCTTTGAGCGGCGCCCCATAGTCATGTTTTTTCAAGGCAACATATCGCGATGAAGGAAGTCTTTTTCGGCGCCCGCCCAAAAAATCATACAAAAAGAGCCCTGCCCTGATCATCCACAATGGACGTATGGCCGCATGATGCGGCAAAACAAACGAAAGCGGCCAAATGATATGCGGCGCAATTCCCATTAACCGTTCACGTTCCTGCAGGGACTCGCGCACCAATGAAAATTCATAAAATTCCAGATAACGCAAACCGCCGTGAACCAGTTTCGTACTGGCCGAGGACGTCGCGCTGGCCAGATCATTCATCTCAAGCAACAAAACAGACAGGCCGCGCAACGCGGCATCCCGGGCAATACCGGCCCCGTTAATGCCCCCGCCAATCACACAAAGATCGTAATGCTGTTGCTGTTTGTTCATGCCCTATAGAGTAACGCATGAACGCATCAGGCCAAAGAGGATTTATTCCCTTTATCTTCGTTACTCGCATTCATTTTCTGAAGCAAAATACGCAATTTCGCCTCTAGCTGAGTGGCCGAAAACGGCTTTAAAATATAGCCATCGACGCCGCTGCTCTTTGCCTCGACGACGGATTCAAAATCGCCGCGCCCTGTCACCATCAAAAACGGCGTATCCGGGTCAACTGTGCGTAATTGCCGCAACAATTCCACGCCGTTCATATTGGGCATATTCCAGTCACAGACAATCATATCAATCATATCAAACGCATCATCCAGAAAGGATAACGCTTCGCGCCCGTCCGGAGCGTCAAAAACCTGCGTTACGCCCAATTCGCCAAGCATATTGCGCAGTAATGAGCGTGATTCCAGTTGATCATCCACCAAAAGGATACGTAAATCCACCAAACTTCCTGTCATTGTTTATATCCTCCTCTTCTTATTTTTTGACCTGTTTGTCCCGCGCATATTCGAATGTCCAATGACTTTGATCTTTCATCAAATCATTCTCTTCATTCATATTCCCCGGGTGGCTGACCAGCTCCCCGATTAAGCCAATCAGTTTTTCATACTCAACCGGTTTTGCCAGGAACGGCGAATGTTCGGGTATCTGGATATGATCATCATCACGCAAGGCCGGATAGCCGCTGATATAAAGGACATTGGTATCCGGTCGCAGTGACAAAAACAACTCGGCCAATTTAATCCCGTTTAATTCCGGCATCAAAACATCCGTCACCAGAATATCGATTTTGCCCTCATATTCATCCTGCTTGGCCAGCGCGTCATTGCCATTCACGGCCTCGATGACGGTCATACCGACATCCCGCAGCATCGAACAGGTAATCTCCAGAACATCCGGTTCATCATCGACGACCATGGCGGTATAACGGCTTAAATACTTGCCTTCCACCTCCATTGGTGCCAGGGACACTTCCTCCGGCACATCACTGGAAAGCGGCAGATAAATAGAGATAACACTGCCGTCCCCGGGCGCCGATTGAATATCAATATAGCCATCCATATCCTTTACCAGACCATAAACAACCGACATACCAAGCCCGGTTCCCCTATCTGCCGACTTCGTGGTAAAAAACGGATCGAATAATTTCTCCCGCGTGTTTTGATCCATCCCACAGCCCGTATCGGCAACGGACAAGCGCGCATAATCCCGCTCATCATCCAGCCTGGCGGAAATATCATCCGGCAAGGCCGCGGCGCTCGGATGGTCCACATGAATTGTAATGGTGCCGCTTTCTGCCTCAATCGCATCACGGGCATTGATGACCAAATTCATAAGAATTTGCGAAATGACATCGGGCGATGATTTAACGAATACGTTTTCATCGGCTGCCTGCATAACCAGTTTTATAGAGGGGTCCAGAACAGCGCTGAGCAGTATTTCCTGATCTTGCACGACCTGACGCAAATCAGATGTTTTTTCGGCGACCACCTTGTGCCGGGAAAAGGTAAGCAAGCGCTTGGTAAGTGCCGCGCCGCGCTGGGTGGCGGTACAAACCCTTTGCAGATAATCCTCACACACCGCGGCATCACTATCCAGTTTTTTACTGGCCAATCTGGTATAGCCGTCAATGATCGAAAGAATATTATTAAAGTCATGGGCAATACCGGCAGAGAGCTGCCCCAGCGCTTCCAGCTTTTGGGCCTGGAAAAATTCGGCCTCTTTCACCTTCAGGTCTGTCGTATCTTTTAAAATGCCAATAAACAAATCAACGGCGCCATAATCATCCAGAACCGGAGTAATGGCCATACTGTACCAGTGTGACCGGCCATCCTCATCAACACGGCTAAGGGATATTTCTGCCGGGCTTTTGCGTTCGAAGGCGGCCTCAATCAAACTGTCAAACATCTCGTCTTTGTCAAAGACCTCAAACAACTGCCACCAATATTTACCGGCCAGATCTTCCTTGGCAAAACCGGTCATAAGACCCGCCGCCGAATTCACGAAAGAAACCGGGTTGCCGCGCCGCTTGGGGGTTGAAATAATCACCCCGACACTGGCGGCCTCAATCGCCATCATCAACTGGTTATTCTTCTCCCCCAACAACGTAAAGCTGGCTTCCTGCCGCCATTGCCGGCTGATATCAAACAAAATGAACAGCGTATATTTCAATTTGGTTTTTTGCGCGATAATCAGGAACAACCGCCCGTTTTTCAATTGCACAACTTCGCGGAAATTTTCTTCCTGCCCACTATAGGGGTCGGTGTAGCTGACGATCGCATTGCGCAAATTTTCATCCATATCCACCGCGTTATCAAACATGAAATCAACCAGTTCCTGTTGATTAAAGGTTTCCGGATGTTCTGTTAGACTTTCAATGATTTTATGAGCCGATTGGTTGGCCGCATAAAAATCCCCCTCTTCATCAAACAAAACCTTGCCGTAAATAGAGGCGCTCAAAATGCCCTCCATAATTTCCTTTGACCGGCGCTGATTACGACAGGAAATCAGTAAGGCCGTGGACAAAACGCCCAAAGCAAATAAAAATAATCCTATTACCACCCAATAAAGCATAAAATATCTATTACCAAAGGTCGTTCGACCCCTTATTCATTAAATTTAGAACTTATACGGTACTATAGGTTGCATTAATATTTTACTTTTTCAGATCCTATGCATACGCATGTATATCAAAATTCTAATAGGCCTCTATATCTCGTAATTTTATCAGGGATACTTTTGATTTGCGGGACACAAACCGCATGGGCAAATGATGGTAAACACAGCGAATATTCCAGCAGCCTGACCGGCCCATTGGGGCTAAATTTAATCCCCAGCGCCCGTATGGACAAATCCGGGACCTTAAGCGCGGGCCTGTCAACAACAGACCCGTATTTACACGGTTATCTGGGCGTGCAACTGGCGGCCCCGGTTTATATCAATATCCGCCAAAGCGCCGAGATGTCCTCACTCAGCCAGGAGGCAGACCGGTTATACCCCGGCGTTGATATGAAACTGCGCCTGACCAAAGAAAGCCGTTTCACCCCGGAAATTGCGCTGGGCCTGCAATCCATGATTGGCCACAAACGCATGTCCGGCGAATATCTTGCCCTTTCCAAACGGTACAAGAACATTGATATCACGGCCGGCTTAGGCTGGGGGCGCTATGGCACGGCGGCACATTTCAGTAACCCGTTGAAAGTGATCTCCAGTCATTTCGGTCAAGACCGCATCTATGACGATGGCCTGTCCGCGCGCCCCGAAGACTGGTTCACCGGTGATAAAGTCGGGCTTTTTGCAGGAATTGAATATTTCACACCATTGCAAGGGCTATCCCTCAAGGCTGATTACGGGGCAGATCAATACAGCGCCGAAACCGCAAGCAGCGATTACGAAGCCGCAGAACCCTGGTCTGTCGGTTTAAACTTTCGCCCTGTTCGTGGCTGGTTCGATGCCGGTATAGCGCTAATGGGGCTGGATAAAATCATGGCACGCTTGACGCTGAAAACGCATCCCGAAAACTGGAAAACCTTAACGGCAAAGCGTGAGCGCACCCATATTATGCGCCCACACCGCGCCCAAACGGCGTCCAGCCCAGGCAACATGGAAACCGGCGCCTATGGCGATGGGGCCCTGATCTACAACACCTATCATCAGGGCCATACCGCGCTGACCACTTTATCATTGAACGCCCACGAAACCACGCCGCGGCAATTGGCCACGGCTGGAATAAACATGGCCAATCACGCCGGCCCCCATATCGAAACCCTGTCGATACGCCCTGAAAAATATAATCTAAAGGGCCCGCGCATCGGGTTGAACCGCCGTGATCTTGAAAATGCACTGGCGCACAAGCAAGGCAGCGCGGAAGAAATCTGGCAAAACGCGACATTTGATGCCAAAGGCAAAGATAAAAACCAAAACAATTATCGGTTATCGCAGCTGAAAACAGATAGTTTCAGCCTGATACTGGACAATCAATTTTCATTATCCGAGGACGATAGCGGCATCCTCTACCGCAGCGGGATAATCGGTGGAATGAAGACCACGCAGTTTTTGGGCCTGATACACGGGGCCGCCGATTTGCGTTTAAATCTGGCGCATAATCTTGAACGGCTCAATGAAATCAGACCCCCCTCTTTTTTACCTGTTCGCGCAAATGTCAGCGATTTTGCAGACAGCGTCCTGTCGCTTGACCGGTCCTATCTTACATTCACCCATAGTATCACCCCCGAATTCCATGGCGCCCTTAGCGGCGGTTATCTGGAAGAAATGTATGGCGGGCTTGGCGGCGAAGTGCTTTACCGCCCATTTGGCAAACGCTTTGCTCTGGGCGCGGAAGGCTGGCTGGCCGTAAAACGAGACCCAAACACCATAATGCATATGGGCTTTACACCAGACCGGGTCCTGAGCGGTCATATAAACGGCTGGTATAGCATCCCCGAACAAAACATAACCATCAAAGCGCAAATCGGGCGTTATCTGGCTGAAGATATTGGTGCCACCATCGCCTTGCAGCATGAATTTTCCAACGGCGCCACCATAGAAGGGTTTACCACCATCACCAATGAACAGGATTACAGCGTCTTTGGCGGGACCACGCACGCCTATAACGGCCTGCGCCTGAGCGTGCCCCTGGGCGGGCAAAAATACCTGCCAAATAACAGCGCGGTGCATGTGAGCGCAAAACCATTCGGCCGCAATTACGGGCAATCACTGGATAAGCCTCTTGATTTGTACAAAGAAACGGACGCCCTTTCATACAAACATTTAGCCCGGCATTGGCATGACATTACAGAATAAAGACGGAGCAAAAAAAGACCCCCTTACGGGGGCTTCTAAGTTGGTACCAGATCGGATGAAATCTAATAACTGATCAAAAATCAGCGACTTGTAAAAACTCGTTAAGAGATAATATATCCCCTGTTATGTGCTCACCTGTTGTACTAAACCTTATAGTTTTAGAATACATAAAATTTTATGTAAAATCAAGATAAATTTGAAACTATTCTATTTATCAAGGATTTTCAGCAGGTTAGCAAAATCATCCGGCGGATCAACGTCAAAGCTCATGCGCTCTTCGGTCATAGGGTGGATAAAAGAGATACGCGTCGCATGCAGGGCCTGACGCGGAAAACCAACGATGACCTCTATATCATCACGTTCATAACCGGCGCGTTTTAAGGCGGCGCGCAAGGCCGTTGGCTGCGGGCCATATAGCGGATCACCAACCAAAGGCAATTTGATATGGGCCATATGAACCCGTATTTGATGCGTGCGGCCACTTTCCAGACGGCACTGCAAAAGCGAGAGGACATCACGGTAATTGACCTTAACCGCGTAATGGGTTTGCGCCTCGCGGCTGTTCTGTGCGGTAATGGCCATTTTCTGGCGATTACGCGGATCACGCCCAATGGGTTTATCGACCGTCCCGGACGGCGGCATCGGCACCCCAAGCACAAGCGCCAGATAAACGCGGCTCAGGCTACGGTCAGAAAGCTGCTCACTCAGCCCCTGATGGGCTTTATCATGTTTGGCCACCACCATTAAACCACTGGTATCCTTATCCAGCCGGTGCACAATACCCGGACGAATTACACCGCCAATGCCTGAGAGGCTATCGCCGCAATGATGCAACAACGCGTTCACCATAGTTCCGTCATGATTACCCGCCCCCGGATGCACAACCAAACCCGCCGGTTTATTAATAACCAGCATATCATCATCTTCATAAACGATATCCAGCGATATATCCTGCGGCCGCGGCGCGGCTTCCTTCGCAGGGGGAATAACAACATGCAAAACATCCCCCAAAGCCACTTTTTCCGAAGCTCTGGTTTCCTGAAAGCCATTAACGCGCACCTGCCCCTCTTTAATAAGGGCCTGCAAACGGGCGCGCGATACATCATCACAATAATAATGCAACGCCTTATCCAGCCTTTGCCCCGAACAATGCGCGTCCACTTCAAAATTCAAACTGTCATGGGAGGTCATAATTCTACTGTAAAAACTCTATACGCTTAACACAGGGGTCATGGTACACCTCTGCCGGGGCGCCCGCAACTATCCACCCCTGGTTGGATCGAATAATCTCTGGCGGTTGCTGGGGCTGGCCAGCCATGGCCGGTTGTTCAATCTGGTATTCCACAAGGCTATGGCCGTAAATCAGACGCTCATTCTTCGCCCCCATCAACAGACCGGCGGCATGCGCCCCTTCTGCATTATAATAAGAATCGGCGTGCAAAATGACACCGCGGCCATTCATGGTTAATAACCGCACATAATCTTTATCTTCGGAATTATCAAAATCCCAGCCATTAAACAAAACAGAAAGCTGGCTGTCATCCTGAACCCCAAGGGCCACGCCGCTCAGGTTATAATCGTCCCGGTAATACCGTTGCCAGGCCACATCCCCTGTATCGGCATTCACCATCATCACCCACGCCGCACGCTTGCCATCTTCGGTCGCGGGCATGGATTCCCCCAACGCGGCGATATACCCATCATTATATTCGGTCACATCGTAAAAACGGCTGCCCAACCCGCGCGGAAATGGCTTTTGCCAGATAAAGCCGCCCTGTTCATTTAGTTTAATCAGCCAGCCAGAAATCCGGCCATCGGCGCTGCGCATGGATCCTGCGCCGATATAACCGCTGGATCCATGGTAATCCAGCGCCAGAATCTTGTTTTCCATCCCCAGGGCAAAAGCCACATCCCTGGTTACTTTGCGTGATTGACTATCCACCCAATACAGGGCGGAAAAGCTGTCACTTGTGCGGTCCCGTGGGTCTTTACTCACGGAAACTATCAGGCTTTTCAGGTCATGCGAGACAATAAAATCATGGGCCTGCAAATTAAAATCAGGATCCGCAATGGCGGCATGGCCCACCAGCTTGCCATCTTTATCGAAATAACCCAGCCACACGGCGCCCTTATCATTGTCCATACGGCGATTAACCAACACAAGATACCGATCATTCAGCGTTATTAACTTAACAACAGTCTCCAGCCCCGGCAAAGCGTGATCCACCGACCACACCGGGCGGCCGCGGCGATCAACTTCGCTCAGAATCAATGCCTTATCGCTGCCTTTATTGATATACCGCACCCCCGCGGCCAGCACATTTTCTTTATCCAGCGAAAAATCCAGCGCCTTAAATTCCTCATGGGTATCACGTTCCCCATACAGCGTATCCCACAGGCTATAGGCACCCAAAGATGGCTTGATCAATTTCGAGATCACCTCATGCGCAACGTCACAATTTTGCGCGTTTGCAGCGGGAATGGACACCCCGCCCAGCATAATCAGGGATAGTGTTATAAAAATACTGCGGAACATCTTGGCATACTTCATCTGATCAGTGTAAAATCGTTAACCGTAAAAGTCTATGCAAAGGTTGCGCCAAACCAGGCAATGCCTACCATTTACCGAAACCCAGAACAACGAATTTTTTCGCGCATGAAAGTAATCATCATAACAGATGCGTGGCACCCGCAAGTTAACGGCGTTGTCCGAACATATGAATTTCTATCCCGGCAGCTGCGTGATTTCGGGCATGACGTGAAAGTTGTCGGCCCTCATGATTTTAAGCGCCGCCTTCCCATGCCCGGCTATCCCGAGATTGAACTGGCAGTTTTCCCTTACCGCGCTTTAAAACAAATAATCGATTCGTTTGCCCCCGACTGCATACATATCTCCGCAGAAGGGCCGCTGGGCTGGGCCGCCCGTAAATATTGCCTAAAGCATAACAAAAAATTTTCAACCTCATTCCATACGCAATTTCCCGACTATGTCGCCAAACGCGTGGCCACGGTTATGCCGTCACTTTACAATTTCGCCCATAAAATGGGGGTCAAATATGTACGGCGTTTTCACGGGCCCTCATCAACAATGATGGTCGCCACAAACAGCCTGGAAGAGCGCCTGCGGGGGTGGGGCTTTACGAATAAAATGCAGCGCGTAACCCGCGGCGCCAATCTGGACCAATTCTTTGCAGGCGAAAAAACCCTATTTAAAGACCTTAAACGCCCGGTTGCGCTATATGTGGGGCGCGTGGCCATCGAAAAAAACCTCGACGATTTTCTTTCCATGGATTGGGATGGCACGAAGGTCATTGTTGGCGACGGCCCCAGCAAAACCTATCTGGAAGAAAAATACCCTAAAGCCATTTTCACCGGCACCAAGCAAGGCAAAGACCTGGCCGATCATTACCGCTCCGCCGATTTATTTGTATTCCCGTCCAAAACAGACACGTTCGGCATGGTACTGGTTGAGGCCATGGCCTGCGGCCTGCCCATATCCGGTTATGATGTGACAGGCCCAAAAGACATCGTCACCGAACCTTATCTTGGGGCATTAACCACGGATAATCTTGCCATCGCATCCAAACAGGCCCTGTCATGCGGAACCAGTGAACAACGCGCCCGGTACGCACGCGATCATTTCACCTGGGAAATAGCGGGCCGCCAATACGAATCCGGCCTGGTTCAAAACCCCAAACCGGCGGACACGGAATAAAAAATCTGTGGGTTGGCGCCGCTTTTCCCTTCTACGATCTTCATATCATCGTCCGGTTCTGCAATACTACGTCCCATAACTTCAATAGCTAGGAACCCTGATGGCCAATATACTGCTTGCAGAAGATGATCAATCCATGCGCGATTTCCTGACCCTTGCCTTAACAAAAGCCGGTCATAACGTAACCGCACGAGAGAACGGCATTGCGGCATTACAGGAACTGGAACACAATCAGGATTACGACCTGCTTCTGACCGATATTGTCATGCCCGGAATGGACGGCATTGAACTTTCGCAAATGGCGACAACGGCCTGCCCCTCCATGAAGGTGATGTTCATCACCGGCTTTGCCGCCGTGGCAATGGGCAGCAAAAACGTCAACAACGGGGACACAAAGGTATTGTCCAAGCCCTTTCACCTGAAAGAGCTGGTGGGACAGGTTAACAACCTGCTGGATGCGGCTTAAAGCCCTTTTTTCATTCACTGTCACAAAAAGACTTGTAATTTAATGCGTCAGCTTATAAATATAATCCCCTATCGCTAAAACAGAGTGGGCGGTTAGCTCAGCGGTAGAG
>DENS01000006.1:0-1920 GCA_002359735.1 Micavibrio sp. UBA2638 | reverse complement strand
GTTCAATCCCAGTACCGCCCACCACTTTCTCCTTCACACATCTTCATTGACACCCAGAAACAACCGTGTAACCATTGCATATCAATGAGTTTAATTTCGCTTGTGATTTTTTACGCCCGCAAATGGTTGGGGGCAAGCACCATCATTTAGGGGCAAATAACAGGGGCAAGCATATACCCATGGGGGCAAGATGAAACTTTCAGACATAAAAATCAAAAACGCCAAGCCAGCCGACAAAGCCTACAAAATGTTTGACGGAGGTGGCCTGTATCTTGAAATCCTGCCTACGGGCAAGAAACTCTGGCGTTTGAAGTATTATTTCCTCAGCAAAGAAAAACGCATATCTCTTGGCGCATACCCTCTGGTTACTCTTGCCGAAGCCCGTGACGCACGGGAAGATGCTAAAAAATTACTCCTAAAAGACATTGATCCCTCCACTGCCCGAAAAGATAAAAAAGTCGAAGCCTCACGTAATGCTGAAAATACATTCAAAGCCGTGGCGCTGGAATGGCATGATATGAACAAAGAGCGCTGGAGTAAGAACTATGCTTATAAAGTCCTGAAAGGGTTAGAGCTTAATGTTTTCCCGTTTATTGGTCACCGCCCTATTAAAGAAATCACACCGCCTGAACTACTGAACGAATGCCTGAGACGCATTGAAAAAAGAGGTTCACTAGATATTGCCGGACGCACAAAGCAAATATGCGGTCAGGTATTCCGTTACGCCATTCAAACAGGACGCTGCGAATGGAATGCCGCCGAAAACCTCCAAGGTGCTCTTAAAACAAAAAAGACGGAACATTTCCGCACGATTGACTGGAAAGAAATTCCTGATTTCCTGAAAGCACTGGATCGCAATGAAGCCAGATTGTTTGAACGCACACGCCGTGCCGTATATCTCTCACTCTTTACTTTCTGCCGCCCAAAAGAAATTCGCATGGCCCGGTGGGAGGATATTGATTTTGAATCAAAGCAATGGACTATTCCAGCCTCCTTGATGAAATCAGATCGTGATCATATTGTTCCCCTCTCCAATCAGGCCATAGAGGTCTTACAGGCGCAACATGAGGAAATTAAACTTCTAAATACACCATGGGTATTCCCCTCACAAATACGCCCTAGAGAGCCAATGAGTGATGGCACGGTCAACAAGGCCATTAAACGCCTTGGATACGGCAAAGATATGGTTGCGCATGGTTTTCGTGCCTTGGCCCGAACAACAATTAGAGAGCGTTTGGGTTATGATTCTGAGGTGATTGAAAAACAACTGGCCCATAAAACCAAAAACCCATTGGGCGAAGCCTATGACCGAACGCAATTTTTAGAGACACGGGTCATCATGATGCAAGATTGGGCAGATTTTGTTGACGGATTAGCCTCCGGCGCAAATGTACTCCACTTTCGCAAGGCAGGTTAAGCGCCCTGCTTTCTTTTACGGTACAAAGCCTGCCTACATGCATCAGAACAAGTGTTTTTATTAGAACGCTCAACAATCCACCTCTGGCAACCGGGATTCTCACAAGACTGCAAATGCACTCCATTCGTGAACATATCGGTCACCATCAACCACATGGCTGATATCAAGGTTTTAGGCTGAATACGGATGCTCCTGTGATGCTGACCATGAAAATCATTGCCAACTATTCCGATACTCACCTCTGGCGGCTCTGGAAAGTTGTTATATATATCCATGGCCGTTTTCATATCCTCAACTTCCAGCGCACCCAGAACCTGCTGAAATATCCTTGAGAACCGATCCCATGAGCTTAGAGAGTTGTGATACCCACCTACCTGATCAAGGCAGCCATAGCGATTAGCAAACCATAGCACGCTCTCCTCCAAAAGCTCTCCATCATCATTACGCTTTAACTCAGCCAGCTCCTTTACCATTCCCCGTGACCTTGCCCCCTAAAATCGGTC
>DENS01000010.1:46480-62543 GCA_002359735.1 Micavibrio sp. UBA2638 | reverse complement strand
GTACCATCATGTGGGGCAGGTCAATTCAACAATGGAAAAATTGCTGTATCCTCAGATGAGTTAGCCAATATGCTCCATATGAGCAAGGCTACCGTGTTCAGAGCATATAATGAACTTGAATATTACGGTTTCATAAAGTTGAGAAAGAAAGGACAATTTCTTGGGCGGCTTGCAAACGAATGGGAAATAACTTTTATACAATCAGAAGGGTATCATCCAACTCATGACTGGAAAGAAAAAAAGGCACGACTAAATTCTAAAAAATCCAAGCCAGAGGAAAACTCAATAATGGATAGCATATTAGATGATTATAAAGCTGAAATGCAGAACAAATCATCGGTACTAAAATGAATTTTTATATCCCTCACGGTTTCATTATAGTACTCATTAAAATATATTATGTCTACAATGATTTCATTATCGTACCCGTAAGTTACAACTTTTGTTTTTAAACCGTTTCATTATAGTACCGCATATATATAACCATGGGTTATTCTCAAAAGATGAATCTCTAACCTCTTTAGACAATAAATTGGAAAACAATAACCGCCTTAGCAAGATCAATAAGTTAAATAGCGATAGCGGTTAAAACCTCAAATATTGATAATTTTCACAAAACACCTACCAGCACCCTTCTCAACAGCATAAGATTGAAGAAAACCATGCCTTGATCTCATCACTTTGGATGAATATCTTGAGGGCTTGAGTGAGTTTGATATTAAATGGCGCACAAAAACAGCATGAAGCAAGATAAAACACAATTCGTTTGTAAACTGACAAAAAAGCAGGGGAAGGCCGTAAAATCGCATATAATTCCCTCATCTTTTTTTATGAGACAGGGTGATGCGCCTCCTCTGATAATGGCTACAGGTGAGAATGTGTTTCCTAAAAAATCACGGACAGGATTATACGATCAAGCCCTTGTCATTGAAGAGGGTGAAAAATATTTTGATGCACCGGATGACTACGCACATAAACTGCTTATTTCTGGGAGAGAGCAGCTACACCCTCTAATCGTGGAAGGTAAAGAAGTTGGACTTGGGCTTAATTCCTATGACTACGAAAAATTAAAGCTCTTTTTTCTTTCCGTTCTTTGGCGTGCTGCTGAAACGTCTTTAGGTCCATTCTCACGTGTAAAAATCGGGCCACACGCTTCTAAAATCAGACAAATGATATTGGATAATGATCCGGGATGTCCTGAGACTTATTCAGTAGTTTTGTTCAGGTTTGCAAAAGTTAAATCAATGAAAAAAGGGACAGTACTTTTTCCTTATCGTGAAAAATTATTAGGCTGTAATTGGTATCGTTTCTTTTTTTGTGAATACACGGCGCTTATAAAAGTTGATCAGAGAAAAACTCCTGATCCTTACAACCTGATGCAGCTCAATCCCAAAGAACCGTTGCAGATTTTTGACAGAGATTTGGCTAATACCCCAGAAGCAAAAATGATAAATACGATTTTGAAAGCTAATGATGACAAGTTGCCCCCTTGGTTTCAGGAAGCATCAAAAAACAAAAAGTGACTACTCTCTCCCGCAAATTAACCCAAAGCCTCATCAATCAGCTTTTTGTAATCTGCACCAATCAATTTAGAAATCTTCACAAATTCCAGCACATCAAGTCGGCGCTCATATGTTTCATATTTTGATACAAAGGACTGGTGCTTGCGTAGCTTTACAGCCAGCGCCTCCTGAGTCACGCCAGCATCCTTGCGGGCCTGTACCAAAGCCTGAATGAGTTTTTTGTATTCGTCCTGATGCTGCGATTTCACCGCTCTTTTCTTTCCTCTTGTAAAAGAACGGCTTCTTAATTAAACCTATTTTAGGATTATCCCAAAACAGGATATTTAAGGAGATAACATGAGAAATACCCTCATATTTTGTTTAGCTGTTTTTACGCTGGCCGGATGCACGTCCTCTGAGGAATGGCATGCGTCCACATGTCAGGATTTCGGCTTTCAACCCGGCACACCTCAATTCAATAAATGCGTAGCCGATGAAGAACGCAGGGCGTGGGAAATTGTAGGTGATAGCTGGGATTTAGGTACTGATACGCCAACATATACCACCTGCAATACCGCAGGCTCCACGACAAGATGCACAAGCTATTGAGGTCCCTGTGATTCTCTTGCAAGCTCTCATGGCTCGGGGGGGCGTTCTGGCGGTTGTGTGTGCCGTAACGATACAATTTCCGGCTATATACAAAACCATGAACGCCAGCAGACAAGAGCGCCAAGATAAAGGCTGGCTATTTCAGCACCCTCAGCTATTCCTTAGCTTTGCCCTGCTTGGTTGGGCCATCATTTATTACAATGGTGTGCATGCTGTCCTGTGGTTCATCCCGGATGATTGGGGCCAAGTTGGTGAGAATGGATGGCTCTCTTTCCGCTCACAAATTTCAGGCGTTATTTCAGGACTGTGTGTGACGCTGACTATTATGCGCATTTCATAACCTTAAACACAAAATAAAAATCTTTTTAACTTGAAATTAAACAAATTTAATGCATATTTCACCTTTAAAAGGATAATCACATGCTTGTTGAATTTAGCGTTTCAAACTACAGATCAGTTAATAAAGCTATCACGCTTTCATTCACAAGCGCCAAAGCGCCAATATCTAAGCGTGAACATAGCTGCATAGAAACAGGCTTCTCATCTGCACCTTACCTTAATGAAATTGCCGCCATCTGGGGAGCAAATGGCTCTGGAAAAACAAATATATTAAAAGCATTATCTTTTTTTAGATATTTTGTAAAAAATTCTTCTAAAAATATGCAATATGACGAAGATATTGACATTGATAATTTCGCATTCTCTACAAGATCACGTAACGATCCAAGCGAATTTGAAATTGTCTTTGTTTACGAAGGGTTTCTATATCAGTACGGCTTTGCCGTAGACAGAAAAAGAGTTTATGAAGAGTGGTTATATGCTACGCCTCAAGATAGTGAAAAGCAAAAACCACAACGATGGTTTGAAAGAGACCCAGATAACATAGAAAATTCTTATGTAAGACCTGAATTAAAAGGTCCAAAGGCTCAATGGAAATCTTTGACCAGAGACAATGCGTTATTTTTATCTACAGCGGTCCAAAACAATTCAAAAGATTTTCAAAAACCCTACGAATGGATTGATAACTTTTTAAGAATTATTGTAGAGCCATCATCAATGCCTCACGGATATAGCGCCAGCCAATTTGCAAATGGCCGCTTTCAAAAACAAATTAACAAGTTCATGAAAGATGTTGATCCACATATTCATAGCATACACACAGAAGAAATTGAGCTTGATCTTCTTAAAGATGCAGAGAATATATTTTCGGAGGAAATCAAAAAAGAATTTGCAAAAAAATTCAAAGATAAAAAGGGTTGGGAAGTATACACGATCCATATTGACGATAAAAATAAGCCGCACAAGCTCCACCTTGATCAAGAATCTGATGGTACACAAAGGCTATTCCGATTTGCCGGGCCAATTTTAGATACTCTTGAAAATGGATTTACACTAATTGTTGATGAACTTCATAACAGCCTGCACCCTTTGGTTATGAAAAGAATTATAGAGCTTTTCACTAACCCAAAAACTAACCCAAATGGAGCACAATTCATCTTCACCACACATGACATTGAAAGTATGGACATGTTGGATAACGATGAAATCTGGATCACTGACAAAGATCGCAATGGTCAAACAAAATTAAAATCCATTTCCGAATTCAAAGGTGAACGCTCAAATAAAATTTCCAAAAGATACATGAGTGGCCGCTACGGTGGTATTCCTAACATCGGGAGCCTTATTTCCGATGCCTAGAGAAAAGAAACGAAAATCACCGGAAGTTGGATACCAACCAAAAAAACGACAACCAAAAACAAACTTCCAGAGAAAAAACACAGAAACTAAAACCTCAAGAAATCGCATCCTTATTGTCTGCGAAGACAGCCTTTCTTCACCCCATTATTTTGATGCCATGATCAGAGACTACAATCTATCAGGTACAGACATAAGAATTTATGGTGAAGGAGGTAGCGCCCCTAGCTCTGTATATTCAGATGCTGAACGCATCTATAGAGAAGATGCTGAAAAATATGGAGAAGATAATACTTATGATAAAGTCTACTGTGTTTTTGACAAGGATCAACACGCTGATTACGATGACACCATTGAGAAATGTAAACAATCTACAAAAATAGATGCGATTACCTCTGTGCCTTGCTTTGAAGTGTGGTTATTATTCCATTTTATAGACTCAGAAAAACCTTTGGAGAATGGAGAAACAGCAACAAAAAAGTTAAAAGAGCACATCAAGAAATATGATAAAGCCAACCTAATCAACACCTATCACGATCAGTTAAAAAACAAAACAAACACAGCTATAAAAAATTCAGAAAGTGTAATGAAAAGAGTTACCAAAGCTGAAACCGACAACCCATCTTCTCACATTCATATACTTGTAAAACACCTTCAAAAGGAGGCAAAAAAAGTATAACGGGGGCAATAAAAGGGGCAGCATAAAAAATTGAATTATATTTATTGAATACATTCAAAACTCTATCCTTCAAATCCCATACCAGTACCGACCATTTTCTTCTCCACACATCTTCATAGATACTGGCAATTGTGTCTACGCAGCATAAACACGCGCGCACCCCTTCTACACCCGCGAATTTTGACGTAAGGCGTAAATGGTTTTGACATTGGCGGTAAAAATCAACAGCTCCATCAACAACGGGCCGATACTGCCCACCGCCATGTTATGAACCAGCCAGAGCGAGGTCGCGCACAAAGCGCATAACCGCATCGGTATTTTATTCAGATAGAAAAAGCCGATTGTGCTGATTATAGAACCGCATATTGGCAGCGCATCGGTCCAGCTTTGATACGAATAGACCCCGAAGGCGACATAGAACGCAATAAACAAAGGAGCCGCGTGTTTAACTTTGGCAAACAACGAACTGAAATTACGTATTCCGGTGATCAATGACGCCGCCGCCCCGCCGCCAGCGCCGAGCAGGAAAAAATGCACGCAAAGAACAAGTGACTGCGCCGTCAAAAACAGCTTTAGCCGGCGATCATCATGGCTTAAAAAAGCACGAACGCCCAAGGCAAGTGCAACAAAACCAAGTGCCTGAACAAGGATTATTTCAACAGAAATATCGGCCATGCGCACATCTTACAACAGGATGGAAAAAACCCTAGCATATTTCTTAGCCCTATACCCGTGTTAGGGTGCGGCAGGCATAAATTGATCATGGGTCGGTAAAGACATGATCGGATCACGATTATTTGCACGCTTTTCTGCGGCTTCTATCGATTCTTCCAGCAAACTCTGATAATTCGGCAAGGCATTATAATTAAAATACATCTTTAATTTGGCCATGTAATCACGATTTTTGTGCAAAAACTCATCGGCCCGTTCTTCAAGCCGCGCAATATTTTCCGGCGAACCATCATCCATATCGTCATTCGGGGCAGGCTTGTTTGGCGCATGGCGCCTTAAATCAATTTGCAGGCGGTGATAGCTCACATTATGTTCTTGGCGCATTTGCTGGTCCGTTGCCGATGTCGGGGTATCCATAAGCAGACTAACCAACCCGTTTTTTAACCACCCTGTCGTGCTCCAGTCACTATTTTTATCAGCATTAATCTGACGTTCGGTTTCACCTGTTCCAACAGAAACAATCAGAAAATCATGCGTATCCCCGAATATCCGCCTTGCCTCGGCCAAGGCCACCTGCGCCGGATTATTCGCCCACACACTGCCGTCAATCATATGATAAAGTTCCCCGTCCATGCTACGGATTCTATGAGGCGGGAAATAGGTCGGCGCCGCCGCGCTGCTCATCACAACATCAGAGAGCATAAAATCTTTCGAAGCATCGTAAACCAACCGCCCATCCAGCGGAGAAGTCATGCCCGCCGCTTCCCATGATTTAAACACCACCGGTTTGCGATTTTGAATATCATAGGCCGTAACCATAAGGCGGCTTTGTACCTCTGAAAGCATGGTGTCATTACAGGCATCATGCACAACCGATTGTAAATTTTGCGGGTCATATTTGCTGTCCCCCACCAAGCCATTGACGGTGCGCGCCGCGCGTAACACGCTGCGGTCAAAAATATCAGGCACGCGCTTTGTATAGACATCATCCAGGCGCTCTGCGCTCATTAACGCGCCGCCGCCTACATCCGACAAAACCGCCATATTTAATGCATTGGCGGAGGTCCCCACCATAAAGTGAAAATGTTTATGCAAGGGGCCGATATCTTTTTCAATATCACGGTAAATCCGCGTTGATATCTTACCCCGGCCGCCGCCGCCATCACCGGTTAAAATTCTAATTGTTCCCATGCGCCAGATTATACATAATCAATACGCGTCTGTCCAAATAAATTTATACGGAACGGGCAAAATCATTTAAAAACAACACCTTAAAGACCAGACAAATACAATACGCATTCCCTGTATAGGTAAAAAAACAAAACCGCCATAACAATAAGACGCCCACTAGCCCCTTTATTCGTCCAGATATAAATCCGTAATTAACGAGGCCCCGTCTTTGATATTATAGGAGGAAAAGTCATGCACACCTGCCTCACGCAGCACATCCTCATCAATATAAAAATGACCGCTGTGCTGGCGGGAATCCCGGCTTAGAATAACATGCGCGGCATCGGCCACGATATTTTCCGTTCTGCAATTTTCGGGCTTAATCTCCCCCAAATTGCGCAAAGCCGCCGTATAAATCAATGTGCGCGGCCATAGAGAATTACAGGCAATACCATCACCGGACAGCTCGGCAGCCAGGCCGATCGTGCACATGCTCATACCATATTTTGACATCGTATAGGCCAGATGGTTTTCAAACCACTTTGGCCGCATATCAATAGGCGGTGACAGGGTTAATATATGCGGATTATCGGATTGTTTCAGATACGGCAGAGCCTTTTGCGCCGTCATGAAAGTGCCGCGCACATTGATTTGATGCATCAAATCAAACCGCTTCATTGGCGTTTTACTGGTTCGGCTTAAAAATATCGCGCTGGCGTTATTCACCAGAATATCAATACCGCCAAAATGCGCCGCCGCTTTATCAACGGCATCACTGACCTGCGCTTCATCGCGGACATCCATTTTTACGGCAAGCCCGCGCCCCCCTGCATTTTCAATTTGTTCAACCGCGCTATGGATTGTACCGGATAATTGAGGATGCGGCTCATCGGTTTTTGCCGCGATTACAATATTGGCACCGTCAGCGGCCGCCCGCAGGGCAATGGCCAGACCGATACCGCGGCTGCCGCCCGTAATAAATATTGTTTTTTCTTTTAAATCTGCGCTCACATCTTCCCCTGTCGTGGCCAAAGCCAGTTTCTATTTAATGCAAACCAGACCCTCAAAACATAAATTACGATAGATCGGCATAATGTCTTTAAATCCTGCGCGCTCCAGCAATCCGCGATTCCCTTCACTTGAGAACGGCTCCATCGCGCCTTTCAGGCTGTTTGACTTGTTCATAATTTCTTCAGGGCTAAAGCCGTTTTCCAATTTAAAATTATGATACATATTGGTCATGATATCCTGAAAGCGCGCATCTGGCCCGCGCACTTTTTCAAACCAGACAAACGCCCCGCCCCAGTTCAATGTCTCGTATATTTTATCAATTAATTCCTGCCGGCTGCGCGGGGGTACGAACTGAATCACGTAATAGCTAACGATAAAATCTGATTTTTCATACGGGAACAATCTTACATCTTCATGATGCAATTCAATATTCTTGATGTCTTTACAATGTTCCTTGGCCTTGTTGATCATCGGCTCTTCACTGTCGATACCAATCCAGCGCATGTCCGGCTTATGCTCATTGTATTTCGCAAGTTTGCTCAATAGCTCGCCGGTAGATGTGCCAATTTCATAGGCCACGCTGTTTTTCAGACAGAAGAAATCACTCAGGCCACAAACAATTTTGTGCCCCTCTTCATAGCCAGGTACAGATTTTCTGACATGGCTAACGAATGTGTCACATACTTTTCCGCCAAAATTCCAATCCGCACGCTTTACTTCAATCTGGTTATCTACTTTCATCTATCTTTCCTTTAAACTGATCAATCACAAAAACCACCACCATTGCCGTCCATTCACTGGCCACGCTCATTGTTTTGTATTTGCTGCTGTAAAAGCCATTCCGTCAGCTCCCAATCAAAATGACAATCAATATCAAATGATCGTTTCTTGGGAACAACATAGGCACTTACCTTGGTGCCATACAGCACTTTGTTTCTTAGCACATAATCCGGCCTGAGAACATAAATCAGGCCGCATCTGCGGTATATAGCATTATAATCCTGCCGTAAAGTCCCCTCTTTCGAGGATGGAAACATCAGGCGCGCCTCATTGTCCTTCTCCAGCTCATAAAAGGTCGACAGGATCACCCCCTCTTCCGCCGTAACCGTAATCACCGTATCGGATTGCGTTTGCGCCATCAAATCCAGTGCGCCGGTTATATCATCGGCAATGCGCAATGGACATGTTGGTTGCAACAACGCAACGGCGTCATATTCGCGCCCGGCATCTTTCAGGCTTTGCACGGCATGAACAATGGCATCAATTTGTTTTGTATCATCACGGGCCAGCTCAGGCGGCCTCATAAACGGCACTTCCGCACCATAGGCTTTCGCAACATCCGCGATATTTTCATCATCGGTGGAAATGACAACATCGGCAATGTCAGGGCATTGTAAGGCCGCCTCTATCGACCATGCAATCAAAGGCTTTCCGCAAATATCCTTAATATTTTTGCCGGGCACACCTTTAGAACCGCCGCGCGCGCAGATTAACCCCAAAACCTTACCGAGCTTCGCCATGATTATCGCCCCCCTATTCCGTCACATCTTCATCCCGCAAAAGGCGCTCATGGCTGACATCCTGCGTCAGAGTTTTACCCACCAGACTTTGCAAACGTGAGGCGGGAAGACCTGTCCCCGGCTTTTTCAGGGTGATCATATCTTCGCTCAAAACCGTTCCTGCGGCTTGATCTTCTCTCAGCGCCAATGATTTTTGAAACAGGCCGCGTACAACGTTCAAATCTTTGCTCATTGCGTCTTTTTCAACCTTGTTATTCAACACCACATGCGCAACGTCACGGGCCTCACTCATCATTTTAAACCCCTCCGGCGTTAAAGACGACGATGTGTCGGGGCCGAACTGGCGGGGATGCAGACACAAATGCGTCTCAATCATATCGGCGCCCTTACTCATCGCAACAATCGGCACATACGGATTGGCGCTATGGTCTGACAGGCCCACGGGAATGCCATATTGTGTTGCAAAATCCTGCATAACATTTAATCCCGTTTCCTCTAGCGGGGTGGGATATTTGGTTGTGCATTGAAAAATACCGGCTGGGTTGCCCTGTTCTTGCACAAATTTTATCGCCTGATCAACTTCATCCATCGCACTCATCCCTGAACTCAGCAAAACCGGCTTTCCAGTGGCGCACATGGCCTCCAGCAAGGAAAAATTCAAAACCTCTCCGGAAGCGACCTTCCAGGCCGGCATACCAATGCGGTCCAACAAATCAATGGCCTTGTGGGAAAATGCGGAAGACAAGAACGTGATACCAACCTCATCAGCATGGTTCTTTAGCCCCTGCCATTGGTCCGGTTCAAATTCCATACGTTGCCAATACTCGTAACGGGTCTTGTCTTGCGGGAATATCCTGACCCGAAAATCTTCTTCACGGGTTGTTTCCTCGCGGGCAATATGTGTCTGAAATTTTACTGCATCGGCGCCGCAATCCTTGGCCAGATCGATAAAGGCATGCGCATACCCCAAAGAGCCATCATGCGCCTGTGCAATTTCCGCTATTAAATAAGATTTCTCGCCCGGCCCAACGGCGCGGCCATCAATACTAAATTTTGCGCTCATGCCAATACCTCGTTCATACGCTTTATCATGTAATTGGTCAGTTTGTTCAAGTCTTCATCTTCGCTGATGCGGCCATCCTGGAACGAATGACGCCCCGGTTTTTTTAGCAGATTCGAATACAAATCAATATCGACAGACCCCTCAATCAAGGCCGAGATAAACAGGACAATAGCATCCTTACTGTACTCATAGTCCGTCAAAAGGGCACGAATATCACCCGGCATATCAAAAAGATTCAGGCATTTTCGGGTCATTTTACCGGGAATGGCTTCGTATTTCGGGTGCCCCAAAATCAAAACGGGCTTGCCCATCATCACCGCTTCAAAGCCGATTGTCCCACTGATAATGCCGACAAATTCAGACGCATTCACCATGGGAATGGACGGCGCATGAACATCAGCCAGATATAAATTGGGTATTTCAAACAGGGCTTTATAATACGCATACGGGCGCAGCCCCATGGAACGCGGGTGTTCCTTCACCAACAACTTCATCCCGGCAGGAAGGCTGGCCGCCAGATTACGCAGTAATTCAATCTGATTTTTGTGATACGGGCGCCCCAAAACCTGTAACGATACTTCCGGTTCACTTTGCAGCGGAAAGAAACAGTATTTGCCTAGATCAGAGAGCTGATCCAATTTAATCACGCGGGGATGCGATGACAAACGCCATTTGATC
The DNA here is from genome assembly GCA_002359735.1 of Micavibrio sp. UBA2638. GTDB lineage: Bacteria > Pseudomonadota > Alphaproteobacteria > Micavibrionales > Micavibrionaceae > UBA2638. The sequence goes on along the minus strand of DENS01000010.1, from coordinate 51,944 downwards.
CAGCGTTCCTTTAATGGTTGCAACACTTTCGTGTAAACCCAGGGCACCAAATACCCCGGGTCATGATGATCAGCGCGAATAACCGGATCTGCCAGTTTCAGCACCTCTTTCGCCGCCGCGGCCGGCAATGTTTTTATCGCGCCCACAACATCAAGCGCCCGGCCCGAGGCAATGGACTTATTCGCCCCTTCATACACGAGGCCCTTATTCGCAGCCTCGTCAATAATGGCATTGGCAATGCTGGTCGTTTCGGCGCTAAATGCATTCTTATCCATCAAATCATAAAAATGACGCGATGTACCGGACACAACATCATGCAGGGCAAAATAGTTTTTCACACGCGATGAATGTAACTGCAATGTCGGAATGCCCCTGCTTTTGGCAATCTCCAGCCCCAACATTTCACCAAATGTAACAGGGGTGAACCCGATAATAACATCTGGACGAATGCGCTCCATCAAATCATCAAAAGCCTTGATAAAATGATAGGCAATGGACCAGAGCTGTTCATCCGTAAAATGAACGCGGTAATCCTGGGTGTATTTGGATTTGCGCCCATAGATCAAACGACGGTCGGCAATAATGGCACTCCACACACTGGCGGGCGAAAGCGCGCTTTCTGCAATTTCCAGCTCCGCCTTATCATAAGGCTCCCGCAGGGCCTTGGCCACGATGTCCCATTCCTTGATAAAGGTCACATCATCCGCATGCGCCTTAACCACATCAGATGATTTATAGTGCTGCGCAAAGGAACAAAGCGCCCCGACCTGCCCCAAGGGAAAATCTGATTCGCGCAGTTTTTCAAGACTGCGGAGAAAGATATCAATACTGGCGCCTTGTGTCAGCGCAATCATCTGAATGGATTTTTGGGGTGTCGATTTTTTAGATGTGGTCATAAAGCGTGTACGGTGCCTGATTATTTACTCAACAAGGGCTTTAATATAGCCATTAAATTCTAGAATATTAAACCCTTTCTATCATGAATGGATCAACACTGGCAGAGAAAATGCGTGTTATCCCTGCCAAAATGCATTTTTGAGACAACAAGACGAGCCCAGCGCCTTTACATTTTATCACTATGTCCTGTATAACCCTAGTCACCGATATCGAATATATTTTATTTCTTATTGCAATAGCTTTATATTCTTGATTATTTTCGGACCGAACCAGACAAAAGGATAATATTGTGAATATGCAAGCCACACTTGTTTCCCAGGACATAATCGACAGATGCCCCTGCTTAAAAGATTCCAGCTATAAAGACGAAGCGTCAAAATTAATATCCCTGAACGCCCCCGCTAGCTCGGATTGGGATCTGCATAAAATTATGGCCGTTTATCGCATTTGCTTTCATTTCCGTAAACTGGAGGAAGACAAGCCGGCCCAGCCCGATAAAGCCTTTGCGAAAATATTGGATGACGTTACACATTATTTGAAAGCGGCCATTGAAACGATGCCGCCCTATCTGTATCCATCCCAACAGGATGAAACCGATAAAGTTGAGGACGTAACCGCCGATCACTATGGCAATCTGTTTTCTTATTTCAATGATGAAAAATATTACGAAGAACCATCAGAGCTTTTGGGGCAACGCCTTGAACGTAATGGCTTTGACCTTTCATGGTTAAATGGCAAATCCGTTTTGGATGCCGGGTGCGGCAATGGGCGCTACACTTATGCCCTTAGCAATTTAGGCGCGAGCAAAGTCACCGGCCTTGATATGAGCAAAACCAATATTGCAGATGCTGAAAAGCGCTTATCCGGGCGCCCGCGTGAAGGTGTGTCTTATCAACTGGGGTCGGTTCTTGATATGCCCTTCAAGGATGGGGAATTTGATTTCGTGTTCTCCAACGGCGTTTTACACCATACAACAGACCTTGATAAAGGACTGGAGGAACTGGTCCGCGTTATGAAGCCCGAAGGCCGCGGATTTTTGATGCTGATCAATGATCCGGGCGGAATCAAATGGGATATGATTGAGATATGCCGCGAATTATTGCGCGATGTGCCCTATCGATATGCACATGACATCTTCCTAAAGCTCAACATGCCGACGCATCTCCGCTTCTTATATCTGGATCATATTCTGGTCCCGATCAATATTCGTCTGAGCGCGAAGCAAATCTCCGACAAACTTGCCTCCTATGGTGCAACAGATATTGAACGTCTGGAACGCGGCGCCGATGTCGATGAATTTGAAAAATTCGAAAATTACGCAGACAAAGAAATCCTTTGGGGCTCTGGTATACACCGCTTTTTATTCTCGAAAAAATAAGATTGTCTCATGTGTGGTATCGGTTTTGTTTTTGGCCCGGGCGCGAACGGGGAAAATATCAGCGCCATTCTGGATGCGCAGCATCATAGAGGCCCTGACGCGCGCGAGACAAAAATCTACGAAACCGACCAGATCGCGCTTGGTTTTAACCGGCTCAGCATTCTGGATTTGTCATCAGCAGGCATGCAACCCATGATCAGCGCTTCGGGGCGCTATACCATGGTTTTTAACGGCGAAATTTATAATTACAAAGAATTAAAAACGCAGCTTCAGGATTACCCCTATCAATCAACCAGCGACAGCGAGGTTTTATTGGCGGCCTGGGAAAAATGGGGGACGGATTGCCTGCCGAAATTCATTGGCATGTTTGCAATTGCCATTTGGGATTGCGTTGAAAAGCGCCTGATTATTGCCCGTGATTGTCTGGGCATTAAGCCGTTATATTATACAGTGCACAACAAAACACTTTATGGTGCCTCGGAAATAAAATCATTACTGGCCGCGGGCATTCCCGCCGATCACGACTGGGAAATATGGGGCGATTATTTCCGCTACGGCGTTTACAACCACAGCCAAAGAACATTTTTCAGCAACATTCTATCGCTGGAACCCGGTCATTATGTCAGCATATCCCTGACCGACATACAATCGGGCCGCGCCATTGCACCCTCGCCATATTGGAAGCGCCCGTCACAGCCCACCTATTTCGACGCCAATCTAAGCGAGGAAGCCTTGTCTGATTTGCTTTGGCAAGAACTGGAAAACAGTGTAAAGCTCCACCTTCGCAGTGATGTTCCCATTGGCCTGAACCTGTCCGGCGGCATGGATTCGGCCACCCTGTGTATGTTGATGGATACCCTGTCCTCCCCCGATGTTGATCTATCGTCTTACACCATTGGATACGGGGAACCGCAATATGATGAAATCATTTATGCCGATTTGATCCCGAAAACACGACAATGGAAACGCCACGAGGTTTCTTTTTCAGCGCAGGATTCCATTGAACATTTCCACAATGATATTTACACCTTCGAAGAACCCATAGGCGGCATTGCCACGCAAGCCTATAAAAAACTGCATCAATATGCTCGCTCACAGGGCGTTACCGTTCTTTTGGAAGGCCAAGGCATTGACGAGCTTTTGGGCGGCTACGGATACTACAAAACATTGCTTGGCGAGGCCAATAGCTGTAAAACCAATACCGGCGCGGCAAACCAGAAAGATGGGACCCCGCTTTTCTATCAGGATAACACCAAATTTCTGGCGCCTGAACTGATCGATCCCGGCGGGCCCATTTCACAAAGTAACTTAAGGGACTTTAAAGCCCCGTTTGATACAGCCGTAGAAAACGCAATGTATGCCGATTTATTCCATCGCCGCGTACCAAGGGTTCTGCGCATGAATGACCGCTTATCCATGGCCCATAGCATTGAATTACGCGAACCGTTCCTAACCCATGTACTGGTGGATTTTTGCGCCAAAATTCGTCCTGAACATAAAGTGACGGAAAACCAGGCAAAAAGCATCCTGAAAAAAGCCCTTGATAAACGCGCCCCGGACTTCGCCAAAACATGTGAGCAAAAACGCGCCGTTTCCGCCCCGCAGAGAGAGTGGCTACGCAAAGAAATGAAAGATATGGCGTGGGATTTACTGGGCAGCAAAGAATTCACGCAATCTGGCGCGTTTAAGGTTAAGGACGTACACCAGGCCTATGATCACTATATTAAATATGGCGCAGAAAATTCATTCTTTATTTGGCAATGGATGAATTTCGCCGCGTGGTGTAAAGTATTCAAACCATGAGCAAAAAACCATTATTACTGTTCCCGATAGAGATAAAAGCGCGTGAATTTTCGGCGCGGCTTTTCCTGGCCGGCCTGGCCGTGAAGGCCGGATATACTGTCATGATAGGGCGCAGTAAACCCCTACACCGAACGCTTTTTAAATTCCCGCGCGGTATTCTTGTTGAAAATGATGCCACCCCCAGAAGCGCCCAGTTTTTTAAAAAGGCCCAAAAAATGGGATATAAAATCGTCGCATGGGATGAAGAAAGCCTGGTTACACTGACCGATGCCATATATGCCCAGTTGCGGGTTTGCCCGGAAACACTGGATCTAATTGAATATTTCTTCTGCCGCGGAGAGGGCGATAAAAAGGCCGTCGACCATGCCTATCCGGGACATTCAGAAAAATTAATCGCGGCCGGAAATCCAAGGCTGGATATCCTTCAGCCCCAATGGACCGGGGAAATAGAAGACAATAAAAACCGCCCCATCACCCTGTTAATCAATTCACGGTTTTCAATTGTGAATCCGTATTATATTTCACGGGAAAAAGCCTTTGAAAACGTTTTTAAAAAATTTGGTATCGCCCGCGACAGCGACACCGGGCAACATATTGACGGCTGGCTGAGCCACGCCCATAAAATGTTTATCGCCTTTGCCGAACTAACGGAAAAAATCGCCAAAGCCTATCCGCACTACAGAATCATCATTCGGCCACACCCTTCAGAAAACCATGGTTTTTGGGGAAATCTGGCCGCAAAATATGATAACTGCGAGTGCCTTTATGAAGGCGCCGCATCTGATTGGTTTTTGCGCGCCGATTGTCTGATCCATAACAGCTGCACAACCGCCATTGAGGCGGGTTTAAGCGGGTTACCATCCTATGTTTACTTACCGGCAGGGGACAATCTTTATGATGCCGCACTGCCAAATAGCGTCAGTCACAAACATTATGACAGCGAGTCTTTGATTTCAGCCCTGGCCAATGTCCAAAAGTTAAGCCAGCCTATCCGCGAAGATTATTCCTTGCGCACGCGCGGCGCCCTGAAAGAACATATCAGCAATGTCGAAAAAGTCGGGTCAAGCGCTGTCATCTTAAACCATATACAAAAAATAGACTGGCAAAAAAGCCGCGCCTCATATTATATCTGGCGCCTTTATGACGCGTTTCGCACAACCCTTAGCCACACAAAAAACCGCCTGATAGACGCCGTCAAAAAAGGAAAAAAACTGCAAGAGGCCCGCAAAGGATACGCCAACCAAAAATACCCGGGTGTCACAGAACAGGAAATAGAAAACCTTCTGCGCAAATTTGGTTACGATGATTTTGCCATACATGAATCCAAACATGAATGGTTCGTGATCACACCAAAACAACATTAAAGGCAGAGGCAGAGGCAGAGGC
>DENS01000010.1:13364-46162 GCA_002359735.1 Micavibrio sp. UBA2638 | reverse complement strand
CAGAGGCAGAGGCAGAGGCAGAGCCAAACCCGAGCCCCCGCCGCAAAGAGCGGGTCTCTGATATCGTTTCATGCCGCCCCTTTTGAACGGCAAGACTTATCGATACGACAATTCAGCTCAGCTTAAGATTGGATATGCTTCAGCCATGCTTCGGCCATTTCCCAGTCCTGCAAATCATCGATATTGATCCAGGATCGCGGGGCATCAACAATATGCCCTTCCACATAATCACCATAAAGTGATTTTTTGTTCAGTAATGTATCACGGGCAATCACATAAACCGCGCCGGTTCGCATGTATAACGTATCAACCTGTTGACGGTTAAAACCCTGTCCGCTGGCGCCATCTTTCATAAACAGATCAAGGCCCGCCCCCCCCTTGTTCTTTGTCCAGAGGCCATAAGGGTGATGTTTATTCGGGGCAATCGTAATTACACTATCGGCCTTTGTCTTGATTAAGGTCTGAATGCACCCCGAAACATCCTCTGCAATGCGGAATGGCTGGGTTGGTTGCAGCAAAGCCACCGCATCAATATTACGCCCTTCCAATTCTTCCATTTTTTCAAAATTATAGATAATCGTATCCAGCTGAACGGCGGTATCACTGGCCAGATGGTCAGGGCGCATAAAGGGAATATCGCCGCCATATTCGCGGGCGATAGAGGCAATTTCCTGATCTTCTGTCGAAACAATACAGCGGGTAATTTCCGGCACTTGGGCCGCCACTTCAATGCTCCAGGCGATCAGAGGCTTGCCGCCCAATGGTTTAATATTCTTGCGCGGCACCCCTTTGGAGCCGCCCCGCGCATTGATCATTCCCAGAATATACGGAGAATTACTCATTATTGCCCCCCTAGCTTACTGGACACGCCCTTGTTCATATTCATCAAGGAACAAGCGCGCCTCCTTCGCTGATCGCTCAACAACGTCTTCCGGCGCTCCGCCTAACCAGCCCCACTTAAAATCTGCATGGTCAGAACGCAATCTATCAATCAACGCCGCCGGATCATCTTTATATTCACTCTGCAAATCCAGAAACTTTTTACATTTATTATAATAAGCCTCACGGATCGTTTTTATTTCATCCAGTTCTGCCCGGTAATCGTCAATCGGCCCTTCCGCCACCAATGCATCAACATCAATGGCATCAATATCACTTTGTTGTTTGGTTGCGATGATATACTCATAACTATCCCAGCCTTCCACGCGCTCATCACTCATGACATCAACGCTAAAACCATATCGCTTGAGACATAGCGCCCAAGTGTTGCGGGTAAAGAAACGGTAGTGGTTGTGATTATAATATTCCAGAGGAGACCCAAAAATTTCATTTGAGCGCCAACGGATAATCAACTTCCCGCCTGACTTCAAAACACGGTTCATTTCGCGCATTGTGGCTTCTAAATTGTATGAATGCTCCGTTGATCCCAGACTGAGAATTAAATCAAACTCTTCATCCTCACAAGGCAGGTCTTCGCCCGCGCCGACACGCACATCAAGCCCCATCAACCTGGCTTCTTCTACGCTGGGGCGATGCGGATCAATACCCGATACCGCCCAGCCATCATCCTGCCATCCCAGCATGGTCGCACCGGACGCGCAGCCATGGTCAAGCATCTTGCCCTTTTCAGTAACGCCATGCTTTTTCACGAAATCCAGAACGCGTTTACCGCGGCTTTTTTGTTGCTCGATATACTCATCCGAAGGCCTGGTCGCGCCAAAGGCAATTTCGCGGTACATGACATCATAATAATCAATATAAAAACCATCTTCATAGCGTGGATTTTGCATCTTAAAGCCGCAATTTTTGCATATAGTCACCGGCATATCACCATAAACGCCGGGCTCCGCATTTCGTCCATAGGATTGAAAACTCACGACATCATGGCTTCCGCATATCTCGCAAGGAACAATAACTTTCTCATATTTTTCTTTTAGGGCCTGGTACGCTGTCATCACATTATCTTGGTTATTCATTATTAATAGATAATCATTACAGGAATTGCTTTTTCTTTTAAAGCGCTTTAATTATGATGACTTACTATTATTAACCGCAAATCGAATAATACCAAACTGATGACAAAACCCCAGGTAAAAGACTTTGATCTCAATGACGCCGCATCGCGGTTAATTGCTAAAAATGAATTTGACGGCCATCTTGTCTATGGCAGCAAAAAATTCCATACAGCAACCCACCGTAGCAACGCTAAAAAAGATGGTCCGGCAGATGGCGCCATGCATCACGAACAACATGACGTCGTGCGCGATAGCGGCGCAGACAGATACCAGCGCATCCCGGAATTCTGGGAAGATGTCAATGAATGCCCGATCTGTGGATCCAAAAATCGTTCATTTTACCTCAGCCGCTTTGCACTGGATATATATAGCTGCGACGATTGCACGCATCGCTATATGCACCCGCGTATCAAATTTGAAAAACTAATAACCCTTTACGCCAAGGACTATACCGCCAATAAAGTCTATAGTTCGGAACCGCAAATGGACATTGACGGGGTTAAATCAACCTATGGCCTAAACCTGCTGGACAAATTGGGCGTTCCCGATCGCGGGCGCATCATGGATTTGGGATGCGGTTCAGGTAAATTTCTGGCCACCGCCAAACAGCACGGGTGGAATGAATGTATTGGTGTTGACGCCAACCCCACCTTTCAGGACATCCATGAGGAGGTCAACGGCGTTCGTTTTATCTATTCCAGCTTTGAAACACTGGACACAAACGCCATTGGGGAGGGCTATAGCGCCATAACACTATGGAATGTGCTGGAGCATTTATATGACCTAAAATCGATTGTTCGTCAAATCCACAGCCTGCTGAAAAAGGACGGGCTACTGTTTATTATGGTACCGAACGTCGAATCCATGGCGACCAAGCTGATCCGTGAAAAATCGGCCACGTTCAACTGGAAACATGTGGCGCATTTCTCTCCGAAAAGTTTGGAAAAATTAATGAACGATGCCGGGTTTGAAACGGCTCTGATGGAAACATCCATTTCTGAAATTGAAAATGTCAAAAGCTATATGAATGGTGCGTGGCCCTATAGCGGCTATGGTGATCCGGACGGAAATTTTGACTTCATCACACCATCATTTTTACACGAAAATATGCTGGGAAGCCGCCTTATTGGCGTGTTCCGACGCTAATAAGGCCTTGTTTTTTAATGCCCGTTTATTTGCTGTTTTGCCACCGTTTCTTTGAGCTCAGATTTATTGTCGTCTCCGGCATTTTGAAACATCTGGCGGAACGAGGAACCGTCACATTGATGTTACCGGAAGATTTAAAAGACAGCTTTCGCCCCTTAATACCGGAAGGCGTCACACTGGAAACCAGCCATTATAAAAGCAAGCTGTCCCCGCTTAAAAACCTGGTCCTGAACACATTTGGTGATATTTTGTATCTGACCTTTCCGAACACAGATCAATTACCCAACGCGACCGCCCAATTCCACAGGGATCATTACAAACCGGGCAACCGCTTGAAATACCACCTGGTTTTGGCCATGGCGCGCCTTGCATCAAAATCACCGAGGGCTTTGCGGCTATGTACCGCAATTTACCAAAGCCTGCTGCCCAAGACCATACACCATGATCTGATCAACAAAATCTCCCCCGATCTTATGATAGGGTGTTCGTTCGGCCTCAGCATTGAAGACGCCGCCTTTTTGGCAGAGGCCCGCCACCATAACGTAAAATCCGCCGTCATCGTACAAAGCTGGGACCGCACATCCAACAAAGGTTACCCGACCATTCATCCCGATCATGCGCTGGTCTGGAACGACATCATGAAACAGGAATGCCTTGTGCACCTTAACTTTCAGGACGATCAGGTTCATGTCACCGGCTCCCCGCTTTGGGACGAACATTTCAACAAATGCGAGAAAGACAAAGACCCGTCATGGCGGTCTGACCTCAATATCCCGAAGAGCGCCAAAGTGTTGTTCTTTTCCTGCGGCGGTTTTGGCAGCCATCCGGCCAATATGCAAATCATACCGCGCATTTTTGATCTGGCCAGACGCCAGCCCTTTGACGATGAAATCTATATTGTATTTCGTATGTACCCGCAATATCTATCGCCAGTCACACAATCGGGCCCGGGCAAAGCCAAGAAAGATGAAATTGAAGCCTTGCTGGAACGCTATAAAGACGAACACCACATCCGTATTCTTTACCCGCAGGTAGAATTTGACGGCAAAAACTTCATGCCCAGCGCACAAGACCATGCCTATATGACCGAATGCCTAAGACAATGCGATGTTTCCATTTCGCAAGTGTCTTCGCAAATGATCGAAGCCTGCATTTTTGACAAACCCGCCATCAACATGGAATTTGGGCGCCGCGTTACCGATAAATATGATTTGGAAATCGCTGATTACAAAACCGAGCACCTGTTAAGGCTGTACCGAACCGGGGCCATTTACCGCGTCCAGACTCCGGAACAAATTGAACCCATGATCAGCGAAGCCCTGAATAAGCCTGGTACAAAAAAATCACAGCGATGCGCCTTGGTCGATCAGGAGGCCCCGGTCAACAGAGGAACCGCATCAATAGCAACCGCGCAAACTCTGCGCTCTATCGCCACGACCACAACCTAAAAAAACCCAATAAGGTTACGAACCAAACTTAAAGGTCAATTTGCACGGCACGTCCCGCCTCAATGCGATAATTCACATCGGCCAGTTTCATCGTGCTTTCGCGGTGCGTAATAATAATGATGGTTAAATCTTCATTCTGCTTAAGATTGGCCAGAATCTCTCGCTCCGCTTGCTCCTGAATGGCATTGGTTGTTTCATCCAGAATAATAAGTTGGCATTTATGGGCAATCACACGGGCCAGCGCCAGACGCTTTTTCTGACCGCCGGATAAATTCTCCCCCTTTTCGTACAGCATGGCGTTTATCCCCTCAGGAAGGGAATCCAGCAGATCGGTAATCCCCGCCAGACGACAAGCCTCATGGACATCATCATCGCTAATGTCCGGATGCCCCAATGTTATATTTTCACGAATGGTCCCATAATAAATAATTGGATCTTGCGGAACATATCCAATCAGCTGCCGCCAGCTGCCTAAACTAAACTGCCCCGCATCACCTTGAGGCACTTCAATGTTTCCAGAATCGATGTCATATAATCTGGTCAAAACATCCATAATCGTTGTTTTCCCGGACCCCGATGGCCCGGTAATGCATACAATCTGGCCTTTACGAATTTCAATATCCACACCGTCCAGAACCGGTTTATCCTCATCATAGCCGAAATGAACATCTTTTAAGCGGATATAGTCGCCGAACGAGGCAACCTTTTTTCCGGTTTCCAGATTTTCCGGCGGCGCCTTTTGTGTGTTCAATAATTTAATCACCAGCTTAAACGACGGATATTTAGAGGTCACCTTAAACCGGAACGACGATATTTGCGAAATACTGGAGGCCAATTTGGTAAAAGCCACAATGAACAAGGCAATCTGGGGCATCACCGTCTTGACCTGCTCTAAATCAGTGGGCATATAAAGGGCGATGACAACCACCGTCACGGCAAAAATCAAATCTTTCGCAAAAACAGGGAAATCCTGAGCTATCTTGACCAATTTCCTGTTGTAATTGGTCGCTTCCGCAATTTCTTCAATCTTTCCCGTATGGAATGTTTCGCTGTTGGAGATTTTTATATCCTTAATCCCCTGAATGCTTTCGATCATAATGGCATTTAAATCCTGATTCAGCGCAATCGCTTTTTTACCAAGGCGGCGGGCATATTTAAAATAGGTACGCCCCACCGTAAACCAGCCCAAAGCGCAAACAATCAAGGCCAGCCCCATCCAGAACCAGTTAATGGTGAGCAGCAAAATCAAAACCGAAGCCGTAATGATAATCAGGCTAAGGTAAGAGAGGTAATTAAAAATAAAGCTGGCGCCATTACCCGTTTCGTAAATTAAGTCATTCACAACCATGCCCTGACGATTGGCATTAATCGCCTTTAATGGCTGCAATATATAATTTTTGCTCAGATCTTTTTGCCATTGCAGGCGCAAATCCTCTGTATAGTAAATAGACAGCAATACACGCAATAATGTCACAAAAAACTTAATACATAAAATAATAGCCATAAAAAACAACAGCAGCTTGATATTATCTGCCATGCCGCCGGGAATGTATTGATTAAACCAGACATCACTTTCGCCGCCGCTGCCCAATGCCGCACTGGTGATCGGTAAAACCAGAGAGATAGAAAACGTCGCAAGAAAAGCATCCAGCACCGTAATAAAAAGCAACAGACTTAACTTCAGGCGCAACTCGCGGCAATGTTTCCATATTTTAAACAGCATAGGCTCAGGATCAGTATTATTTTATTATTAGTGGGAGCATGAAATATTTGACCGTCATTTACAATTTAAATCTGGCCCATCGCGGATTTCTTCCCGAATTTATGACAGACTTAGCGCTGTTTCGGTTCAACAACAACAATCTGCCTGTACCCGTTATGCCCGCTATCAATGGCTATATACCGCCCAGTCGAGGACCAACGCGGGTGCAAATCACAACGCTGCTCACCGCTTAACCAGTCAACACTGTGCAAATAACCAAGATCACATTTTTTCCGTCGCCCAATATCATACAGCCATAGACCGCGCCGATATAATCTATCCTGCACCGTATCAGACACAACCAAGCTCTTATTTGCCGGGTGAGTAGAAGGATGACCGTCAATTTGCGGAACATAATGACCAAAAGATTCGATACGGCCCGAACCGTCCTGATTATAAATATGATACCCGATGCCATGATCGGTATCTGTGGCATAAAAAAGCAACTGATCGTCATCCAGCCACCAGTAATGCGAAACATGCACGCCTTTTGTCACATCACGAATATCCGTTCCATCGGGCGCCATGGTCAAAGCACGCACGCGCCGCTTGTTTTGCACCTCCCATATATGAAAGACCATCAAGCGCGTGCCAGAAGGGTTAAAATGCAGATGGTTAAAATAATGAAGGCACCCGTCTTCATGCATGCTGGGGTGCGGATTTATGGTAAGAATATCAGGCACATGGATTTCAGCGCGCAATTCGGTTTTTCCCGTGTCATATATCCGAATATACGGATTACGCGGCGCCGCCTCTGACAGGCTTTGGTAATCATATCCATAGCCAGGCCGGCACATTTGCAAATCATTAAAGTCCAGCGTGGCGGCAAGCCCGCCATCCTGCGTAAAGCAATAAACAGGGAACGGAAGCGCCGCACTGCGCCGACCAACCTCAATATCATAAAACGCGCAGATTGCCCGCCCGTCTTGCAGGGTATTATAAGCAATCTGAACTTTCCCCTGAAATGATTGCCATTGCAAACGGCACCCCTGCTGCCAACACCAAAGCGGCGTTTGATCAAAACACTTAAAATCACCGCTCGCCAGATCAATAACACCCAGATCAAGCCGAACGTCCATCGCGCGCCCATTGTGGTCAGATCGGCAGCGGCCCGCCAAAAGCAGTTTATCCTGCGGGTCAAAAGGATGAATATCGTAATAACCGATAAAGGTGTGATGCCCCTCATCACCATAAATACGATACGATTCGTTTATATTTATGGACTTACGGACCTTGTATAAGAACATATGCAAGATGGCCTTGATCATCGATTTAAGACCACTAATCATGAGCCGTATACCAATCCAGCAATTTATCAACGACAAAATGGGTGGTCTTGTATTGGGATTCATACGTGACACCGCCAATATGGGGGGTAATAATCAGGTTTTCATGATCACGGGCCCAAGCCATGAGCGATCCTGCCGCTTTATCACTGTCATATTCCTGCTCCAGAACATCCAGCGCGGCGCCGCCCAAATGCCGATCCTGCAAAGACTGCAGCAAGGCAGCCTCATCAACAAGATCTCCGCGCGCCGTATTAATAAACAAAGCCCCCTGCTTCATTGCCTGAAATTCGGCTTCACCGATCATATGATAATTGTCAGGTCTGGAATCCACCTGTAATGAAATAATATCGGATTCCTTTAACAGAGTTTGCATATCAACACTTGTGAACTGCGCCCCTTCCACGCCCAAAGGTTTGTTATCGCAGATCATAACCCGCATCTGGAAGGCATGGCCATAATGTGCGATCTTTTTACCCAAGCGCCCAAATCCGATCACCCCCAAAGTTGCGCCCTGCAATTCGCGGCTTTTAAAATGATCACGGTCCCACTGCCCATTCATAACAGAAGTATGGGCGGCAGGAATACGCCGAAGCAAAGACAGTACAAGCCCCCAGCATAGTTCCGCCGTGGCCGTGATGTTTTGCAGAAAATCGGTTTCCCCTTTGAGCGAAATCACTTTGATGCCCTGCCGCCCTGCCTGATCAAGATCAATGTGATTAAGCCCTGTTGTTGGCGATACGATAAATTTCAATGTTACCGGCAAAGCATCGCCCTTCAGAACATGGTCTAACCCAACCAGCACCCCTACGGCCTCGTTTAATGCGGGCGCTAGATCCTGTGGTAAAAATGGCCCCTTACAGACATCAAAAACTTGCGCCAGTTTATCTTCAACTCCATCAGGCAGCCAATCAGGCTCCGTTATCACAATTCTAGGCTTCTTCATATCCGGCCTCCTTTAATATGCGCTTTGCCCGGCCTTCCCAGCTGTAATGCTGTAAAAAATCAGAACGCGCCTTGCGCGCCAGCGATTGGCGCAAATCGGTATCTTGCTGCAAAGCCTGCAATGCCCGGGCCCAGTCTTGCGGATCATCTGGCTTCAGCAGCATAGCATTATCCCCGTCGCAAAGCACCTCTCGCAGGACAGGCAAATCAGAACATAAAATCGGCAAGCCCCATGACATATATTCAAATATTTTTAGCGGCGACATAAAAGACGATGTATCCCCGGCATTACCATGCACCGCGACCTTTTTCTGATACGGGGCCAAAACCGCGTCAAATTTCTTGTAAAATTCCGGCAAGGAAGACGGGGCAAGATGACCATAGAATGTCACATTCTCCGGGCACCCTTTGGACTTAAAGTCTTCGATCAATGCGGTCTGTCCACCAACAATATGGAACTGTAAATCCGGGCATAATTCAGCCGCGGCCAAAATAATCTCAATCCCGCGCCCACGGTATAAATGGCCGACATATCCCACATCCCTAAACGGTTTTTGCACTTTACTATCCAGCGCCACAACCCCTTGCCCCGGGTCATCGGCACCATCATGGGCCACAATAATCGGAGCCTTCATATCAGGATAGGCCCGGCGATATAAATCCGCCAATTTATCAGAAATCACAACCAGCGCTTTTAAGTTTTTACTGCGTAATAAAGCGCGTTCTACAAAGCGTTGAAAAACATTGGCGGCGGGGCTATGGGATTCAAAAATATAAGGCTGCATCGCCCGCACCCCAAAAGCCCAATACATATTACGGGCAAAAACCAGATCACTTTTACCGCGCAAAGATCCGGCCAGTTCACCGCCCCCAAAACAAAGCGCAGGCAACCCGCCCAGGCGTAAAGATGGAAAACATTGATGCAAAAACCCAAGCCACGCGGGCATTTCATCGCTTTGTTTCTTATAACGCAGCAGGGTTACAGACGCATTCATATTATAATAATCACGGACATCCGTCTCCGCGCCGCGCCCTTCATAAGCATGTAGATGCACATCATGCCCCAAACGGCAAAGCGCACCGGACATTGCCGAAACATGCACCGCGTTGGCACTATCGGAAATTAAGGTCGAACTGGATAGATAATCAATGCGCATATTGTATAATGCCACGTCCCTTGCAATGCCAAAATACCGCCGCGGCGGCGGGCTTATTAATATGTGATCCGCTTATTCGTATTCGGTGTCACACGGCACAATATCTCAGCCGCGTTTTTACCGCTTTGTCCATTGCCATATGTATGTTCCGAAGGGTAAGGGCCATGGGCGATTTGTTTACGAACCGCATCGGCGATCAGACTTTGTTCACACGGCACATCAATCACGTTGGATCCCCGTTTTCGGTCCAGCTGACGCGTGCCGATATTTACGACAGGAACCCCTAAAAACGAACATTCCCGTATCCCCACACTGGAGTTACCAATCAAACATTTTGATTTTAGCAACATCCGCAGAAAATCACCGGGACGAATATTTTTAAAGAAATAGAAATTCTCAGGTTGTTCCAATTCCCGGAAACGGCGTATCCCCTCCGCTGTCCCTTCTGTCCCGCTATCCGGATTCGGCCACATAACAATGGTCGGCATACCGATTTCCTTCACCGCGTGTAAGGTGGTCAAAATATCATCCCGCGATGTTTCAATCGTTGTCGTGACAGGGTGTTGCATCACCACAATATAAGGGGAATCAACGTCAATCTCGCTACCGACACCAACATATTTTTTAAACGGGGTAAATTGTTCCCAGCTTTCCCGGTCATCCAGGACCTCTTTAGCGATATCAATAGAAGGACACCCGACATTATAAACCGTATCCGGGTTTTCCCCCAGTTTCAGAACGCGGTCATAGGCATCATCATTACACACCAGATGGATATCTGACATTTTTGTAATTGCATGGCGTACTTTTTCGTCAATATTGCCCGTGACCTCCCCGCCCTGCAAATGTACCAATGGAATATTGGCGTAAGAAGCGGCAATCGCTGTTGATATAGTCTCATAGCGGTCCGCCACAGTTAAAACCATATCGGGCTTTAAATTCTGAAAAGCGGAGGCCATTTCAATGGTTTGCAGCCCGGTTGATTTTGCCGCGGTTGAGGCCGTATCGGCCTCCAGCAACGTATTAATCGTCCAGTTCGGTTCAAACCCATCTTCCCTTAAAACCTTGACGGCCTCCCCGAATTTATTGGCAACAAAAGACGCGGCGGCCACGATCTGAAGTTCAACGTCCTCATGATTACGCAAGGCTTCTAAAACGGAACGAACGCGGGAATAGCTGGGGCGGGCCGTTACAACAACGCAAATCTTCTTTTTCATACTTAACTTAACTTCAATTTCTATTGTAAATCAAAAAACTTTCACCACTCTATACGTCAGAACTACGTGTCGCAATAAAAGTTGAACAGGAAAACAATATATCAAATCATTTCTTCAAACTTGTTCATAACGCTTTTCAGAGTAAACTGACTTGGCAACAGAGACTTTAGAGGCAAGGACGGTACGACGGGCTTAACCTTACGCATCATAGAAATAAATGCATCCATGTCTTGTGCGACGCCAACATCCCCATCAGCGGCCAGATCAGAAATTTCAGTGACGCCCCCAGCATCCCGATGAGCAATAACTTTCGTTCCGCATGCCAACGCCTCCAGCACGACATTGGGCATTCCTTCCCAACGCGAAGGCAACAGCAAACAATCAGCCGCCGCAATATCTGGCCACGGCGTGTTGCGGTACCCATTCAAATGCACATGATCCTTTAAATTATGCAACCGTATCAGGTTCCCCAGCCTCTTGGTTTCGGCCCCTTTCCCGATAATATCCAACCGCCAGTCATAACCATCTGGCATTTTAAACCCGACAAGAGACTCAATAAGGCGGTCATACCCTTTCTCATGCCCCAATCGACCAACGCACACGAACTGTACAATTTTGGCACGCTCCGCGGGACAATCGAAATGCGATATTGTTCCACGCAAACGACGTTCATTGACCGGGTTATAAAGAACCTTTTGATTGGAAACGTCAATTTTTACATATGTCTTAAATTCTTCCACGATCAGTTTGGCCGGGCTTATCACCAGATCGGCGCGCGGATAAAGATATTTAAATATCCACCAGGATAAACGCCCTTTATATCCATATTCATTGATCATCGCCGTAGGCAGGGATGATTCCCGAATAACAAAACGAACGCCCGGAAAAAAAGGCTTTAGCAGGATCAGCGCTGCATTCGATAAAATCATGGTCGTAACAACCGTATCAGGCTGAATTTCCTTCAACTTTTTGTACAACGCAACCACGCCGGAAAGCATGTTTTTACGGTTCAACGAATGAATTGGGATTTCATCATCAATCCAGTGCTTGATCGTTCCTTCGCCGGTTATTGATATAAAATGAATATCATATTTATCACGCGAAAGATTATTCATAAGCGTTATCAGAACGCGCTCTGCCCCGCCGGGGTACAAACGGGGCAATACAAACACGATTTTTTTGCGGGACGCATTATTACTCATAGTGACTTATTATTATTCGCCTTCCCGTACGGAAAAACAATTATAGATATTTATAATCGACGCTATCAGGAAAATCCTGATTATTCCAGATATGCTTTAAATCATAAACAATGGAACGGGCATCATTGTCACTTTTAACATAGCGACAGATGGTTTCCACGCCCATTTCTTTATAAGCGCTGTGTGGAACCATCAAGGCAATACAATCATATTGTTTCTCTTGAGGCAATGCCGAGAGGATATCCAGATCATAATAATCCTTAACCTCATCAACCATAGCATGTGGATCATGCACATCCACATTATGCCCTTTATCTTTTAATGCACGCACAACATCAATAACCTTGGTATTGCGTATGTCATTGATATTTTCTTTAAAGGTAAATCCCAAAACCAGAATATCGGCATCGCGCCGATCATTTTCACCCAGATAATAATCAATACGGTCTGCGATATAGGCCCCCATGCCGTCATTTGTTTTGCGTCCGGCCAGAATCACCTCTGGCTGGTGTCCCACATCAATCGCACTTTTTGCCAGATAATACGGGTCAACCCCAATACAATGTCCGCCAACAAGACCGGGACGAAACGGCAAAAAATTCCACTTTGTAGAGGCCGCTTCAATCACATCGTGGGCGCACAACCCATGCTTATTAAGCAACATGGTTACTTCATTAATAAAGGCAATATTGATATCACGCTGCGCATTTTCAATTGCTTTAGAGGCCTCTGCCGTTTTGATATCCACTGCTTTAAATATATTGCCGCCATTCATCTGGCCATAAAGTTCCACCAACAAATCGGCCACATCGTCATTTTGCGCGGCAACCACCTTGGTGATATTTTCAACCGTATGCACCTCATCACCGGGATTAATACGTTCGGGCGAATACCCGAGGAAAAAGTCTTCGCCGCTCTTTAAACCGCTTGCACGTTCAATAATTGGCCCGCAGACATCTTCGGTCACACCCGGATAGACTGTGCTTTCATATACAATGATATCGCCTTTTTTAACAATCCGCCCGAGCGCCGCGCTGGCCTTTTCAACAATATCCAGATCAGGGTCATTATTATCATCAATCGGGGTTGGTACCGTAACGATATAAATCTGGCTATCCGCAATATCGGCAATATTATCAGTAAATTCACACGAGGTTGCCCGCAAAACAGCCGAAGAAATTTCTCGGTTACTGTCCCAGCCTTCTTTTAAATCGGCCACGCGCTTTTTGTTGACGTCATATCCTTGAACAGGGCCGTATTTCGCCAAAGCAACGGCAAGCGGCATCCCGACATAACCAAGGCCAACCACTGCAACTTTCATATTTTTTAATTTCAAATTCATGCCCATGTTCATACTGGAAAGCGGTTTAACATACAATAAAAAAAGGAGAAATGGAGATACAAAGCCTGCACAGAATCAAGTCTCTACTTTGTAATAATCCTTATACCAATTGACAAATTTTGGCACGCCTTCATGGATAGTCGTGCGCGGCTGAAACCCGGTAAGTCTGGTTGTTTCTTCAATATCAGCGAAAGTTTCCGCAATATCACCTGGCTGCATGGGCAACAGATCAAGTTCCGCCTTTTTCCCTAGCTCCCCCTCAATCAGACGAATAAAATCCATCAGGTTTTCACTGCGGGTATTACCGATATTCAAAACGCGGCACGGTGCTTTTTTACCATCCCGAACGGGCGGAGTATCCAACGCGGCCAAAACCCCATCTATGATATCGTCAATATAAGTAAAATCCCGTTTCATCTTACCATGATTAAACACAGGCAGTTTGCGCCCCTCGCAGATGGCCTTTGTAAAGATAAACAAGGCCATGTCCGGGCGTCCCCATGGCCCGTAAACGGTGAAAAAACGCATACCGGTCTGCGGCAAGTCATATAAATGTGCATAGCTGTGGCTGATCAATTCATCAGAGCGTTTTGTGGCCGCATATAATGATATCGGGTGATCGACATTATCATTAACACTATAAGGCAATTTTTCATTGCCACCATAAACAGAGGACGAACTGGCATAAACCAGGTGTTCAAACCCTTCAGTATGGCGGCACATTTCCAAAACAGTGACATGCCCCATACAATTACTTGTAATATAAGCATAGGGGTTTTCCAACGAATACCGCACCCCGGCCTGTGCGGCCAAGTGCACGACGCGCTTAAACGGGCCATAATCGCTCCAGAGCTTTTCCATCTGGCCTTTATCCGAAATTTCAACCTTTACAAACGTAAAGCCATCAAATTTTTCCAGCTCCTTAATGCGGTCTTTTTTCAGATTAACATCGTAATAATCATTTAAATTATCAATACCCACAACGGTCTTGCCGCTTTTCAAAAGGCGCAAAGATGTATGAAAACCGATAAAGCCGGCCGCACCGGTGACCAAAACGGGTGAAGTACGCATAAACATTCCTTCAGTGATGTAAAATTTTGCAATCGCAAATGGTTATAGCAGTCTTATTCTCGCGGCTCAATTTATTATTATGCACGCAAAGCGAAATTATCTCCCCCTCCTGTGAGTACGGGTAACGAAGAACCGAATCCCCCCTGAACCAATCAGCTTGTTACAACTTAAATCAAATTCAAACAAAAAGTGCATGCCTTTTGCCTCTATTCACGCTATAATCATGAATAGTATATCTTCAATTCACCTCCAGTTCTTGAGGCGTTAATGTTCCATAAAATAATTCCATCTGTGGCCTGTGCCGCATTGTTATTCAGTTTTTCGGCAGCGATTCCGAAGGCTCATGCGCAAGACAGCGCGCAAAACGATACAGGAACAAAGCCGCCGGCATTCGCGGCATTGGACATCCCGGTCAGCAAAGCGCCGGATAAGGACGCCGCCTTTAACAACGATGAAATCACACACCCGCCCCTGCGTTTAACCCCTGATAAATCATCAATTGTCACGTTAGAACGTTCTGCAGGCAGCATCATTGTTGGCAATCCTGCGCATGTGAACATATTGGCCGATAGTGCAAACCGCTTGATTGTTGTACCGCGTGCCCCCGGGGCGTCTTTCTTTACCGTTCTGGACAAGGACGGGCAATTATTGATGCAGCGCCACGTTATTATCGCAAGCCCGAAAGAAAAATATTTACGCGTACGCAACACGTGCTCATCTGGGACAGATTGCCAACCCACCAGCGTGTATTATTGCCCTGATATGTGCCATGAAATCATCACCACCGAAACGCAAGACCAGCAATCCGGTGATGCGGCAGCCGCGGCCGCAGATAGCGGCGCATCAGATGTTTACGGCGTCGCCGGTGATAACGCCAGCCAGCCACCGCCGCCAGAACAAACAGACATAAATGAATAAAGGTTGCCATTAACCCCCAAGCACCATAAAATTGACATCATGAAAAACATATATTTTAAAAACATCGTTCTGTTAAGCGCCAGTGCACTGGCCTTAAGTGCCTGTAACACCACTGGTTCGCAAAGTTCTCTCGACCGCACGGCAAAAATAAACAACGTTCTGGAACGTGCGGCGCGCGATGCCGCCCGTGTCGGGCACACAGAACAGAGCCTGCAGATCCTGGAAAACCGCTATAAGCGCAACAGCAACGACCCGTTAATTGCAACAGAATATGCCAGCGCGCTGCGTTCACTGGATTACCTGAACAGGGCCTCAATTGTGATTGCCCCATTCGCCCGGGATGAAGAGGCCCCCCTCTATACCAAAAATGAATTTACAGCCATTCAGCTGGCACTGGGTAACTATGTTGTTGCCGAAGACTTTGCGCAACAGGTCATCATCGCCGACAACACAAACGCACAAGCCTTCCAATACCTAGGCATAGCGCTTGATGCCCAAGGCATGTATGAAGAGGCCGAGCGCGCCTATCGCAAGGGCCTTGAACATTGGGAAGGCGACCCAACCAGCATCATGAACAATCTGGCTTTAAACCTGGCCACGCAAGGCTATGTTGATGAGGCCGTTGAAATACTGGAAAAAGCCCAGAGCATTGCTCCTGACCGAATGGAGGTCGAACGCAACCTGCGTATCGTTCGCACTTTGCAAGAAACCGCGCATTGGAGCAAAAAGAAGAAAAGCGACACAAAGATCAAGGTCGTTCCCAAGAAAAAGCCCAATCAAGCCTAACCCTCTTCGGGCCGCCAGAAACTGCGATCAGCTTGATTTCACAGGCCGCGCATCAAATGTAAGGCGGGATAAATCGGCGCGACCTTAACCGCCCACGCCAGCCGCGCTGGCCTGAATACCTGCCGGGCCCAAAATCACAATAAACAAGGCGGGTAAAAAGAACAAAATCATGGGGACCGTCAGCTTCGGCGGCAACGATGCCGCCTTTTGTTCTGCCGCGGCCATACGCATATCGCGCAGCTCATCCGACATGACACGCATCGCCTGTGATACCGAGGTACCATATTGCTCGGCCTGTATTAATGAGGTTGCAAAACTCTTGGCAGCGCCACTACCAACGCGGCGAGCAAAATCCTGCAAGGCTTTACGGCGGTCATTCAACATGGCCATTTCCGCACTTAAAATACCCAGCTCTTCGGCCAACACCTCGGAATGGTCGGCAATTTCGGCGGCAACGCGGTCAACAGTTTGCTCCAGACCTATTCCCCCTTGCACACAAATCAACATCATATCCAAAGAGTCAGGAAAGCTCAGATTAATCTCCTCCTGGCGTTTCATAATCTGGTTCTTAATCAGGATATCCGGCAATTTAAAACCAAATAGCGCCGCCCCGCCCAAAATCATTAACTGCACCAGACCAGAGATTTCTTTTTCTACGCCGGATAGAAACATCATGGCAATCAAAAACAAAAACACGGGAACAAATATCTTTGCCATCATGAATTTAAACGGCGCCTTTGGATTGCGATATCCGGCTTGCAGCATTTTATCACGAACCTTTTCCCCCATTTTACCGGTCAGTTCCTGCACCTTAAACATCGTGGCAATATTTTGTTGCGCAGACACATCCTGAATGACCTTTTTCTTCATGCTGCCATCCTTCGTCGCATCAAAAAGCGCCTTACGGCGTTTTTCCACAACCGAACGATACCGTTCTTTTTTTTCGGATTTATTTAAAAAAGGCAAAGCAAAAGCCGCAAAAGATACAGCCGCCACAATTGCGGATATCAAGGTAATTATTATCTCGTCATTCGCGCCAAACATAAATGCCTGCTCCTTCTTATATATCTACAACACCGCCGGAAAGACTATATTTTAAAGTTAATCATAATCTTCATAACCAAAACACCCAGCCCCATCCAGATAACCGCACCGGTCAATAAAATTTTACCAAATGAATCGGTAAACAAAATGCCGATATACTCCGGGTTCACAAACCACAAGCCCAGCGTCACCACACAAGGCAAGGCTGCAATGATTGAAGCCGAAGCAATCGCTTCCGAGGACAAAGCCTTAATCTTTCGTTTTAGGCGAAAACGTGAGCGGATAACGGCGGATAAATTCATTAAAACCTCGGAAAGGCTGGAGCCAGTTTGCGCCTGAATAGTTAGCCCCGTCGCAAACATCTGCATTTCGGTTAATGGCATACGGCGCGTGGCCTCTTGTGCGGCCTCATACAACGGCACGCCAATTTTTTGTTTGTCATAGACGCGCATCATTTCCTCGCCCACGGGGCCTTCAAATTCCTTGGCAATCATCGATATGGCCTCGGAAACGGGCATACCGGCTTTTAAAAGCCGCACCATAGCCTCCAATGCGTCAGGAAATTCTTCCAGAAAATTTTTCTGACGTTTCAGCGTTAAATGCCGCAGAACAAAACGCGGAATCCCGAAAAACCCGATGACACACATCATTACAAAAATAAATGGTGAGACATTCATGAGCTTGGCCAAGATCATAAATATCACAAGGGAAAAAACCGACATGATCCAATATTTCTTCGCCGATCCATTTAACCCGGCTTGTTCCATCATCAAAGCAATGGTCCGTTTTTTCTTCTTGGCCCCTTCGGCCTGTTGTTCATCTCTGGATTCTTTTAATTTGCGGGCAATTTGTTCGCGGCGTTTGTTCTGGTCGTCTTTGTCCGAAGCCCTGTTATCGCCCTGTATTTTACCGCCTGTTACAATCGAAAGCGCCTTATCTGTTTTGGCCTTTTCCCGGTTCATTGCAATTAACATGGCCACCGTAACAACCGCTACGAAAACTATTCCCGCAATAACCAAAACAATGGGATCCATTAGCCATACGCCTCTTCCATAGCATCCAGCACAAGTCCATCAACATTATATTGCCGGGCCTTATCAAAGAATTTCGGACGCAGACCGGTTGATTTCTGACGCGTAATCAGTTTTCCATCATCGTCTTCGCCTTCAATATCCAAAACGAACAGATCCTGCATCGTGACAACATCCCCTTCCATGCCCGTTATCTCTGTCACATGGGTGGTTTTACGTGACCCATCGCGTAAACGTTGTACCTGAATAATGCATTGCACCGCGCCCGCGATCTGCTCCCGCACAGCCTTTTGCGGTAAATTTAGCCCGCCCATGGCAATCATATTTTCCATACGCGATAGCGCCTCACGCGGGTTATTGGCGTGCACCGTTCCCATTGAGCCATCATGGCCTGTATTCATGGCCTGTAACAGGTCAAAAGCCTCTGGCCCGCGCACCTCCCCCACAATAATACGTTCCGGGCGCATCCGCAGGCAGTTTTTAACCAGATCACGCATCGTGACCTCCCCCACACCTTCAAGGTTTGGCGGGCGCGTTTCCAAACGCACGACATGCGGCTGCTGTAACTGAAGCTCACAAGCATCTTCACAGGTGATAATACGCTCACCCGGCTCAATATAGCGCGTCAGACAGTTTAACATCGTTGTTTTCCCGGACCCCGTACCCCCGGAAACCAAAACATTCACGCGGGAACGCCCGATGGCCATAATCAATTTGGCACACGACGGCGTCATTGACCCAAAATCAACCAGCTTATCCAGCGTCAATTTATCCTTGGTAAACTTACGGATGGTCATGCATGCGCCATCAACGGCCAAAGGCGGGATAATCACATTCACACGCGATCCGTCCGGCAAACGAGCGTCACAAATAGGGGAGGCTTCATCAACGCGGCGGCCAATCGCCCCTACAATACGTTGACAGATTGTCGTCAAATGCTGGTTATCACGAAATTGAATACTGGCCTTTTCAATTTTACCGCCAACCTCAATATAGGTGGTATCCGGACCATTAATCATGATATCGGCGATATCATCACGCTCCAAAAGCTCTTCCAACGGGCCAAAGCCCAGCATGTCATCTGCACATTCCTTGGCAATGCCGGACAATTCAGTCGGCGTAAGGTCCAAATTACGAAAACGCGCAATTTCTTCCACGGCCGATTGCACTTCGTCCCGCGCCGCTTTCGCATCCATACGCGCCAGCGCCTTCAAATCAATACCATCACGTAAATCCAGCCAGATACGATTACGTGACCGTTGCAGTCTTATCGACGTAATAGAATCTTCATCTGAGGCTGATTCCGGTTCTACCACATGCAAATCATCAAACACATCTTCAGTAATTGTTTTAGCCGCCTTTTTAGACGCAGATTTTGATTTGTTATCCGTTTTATCATTGGAAGACGCAACCTTAGTCTGGGCCTGGGCCGCATCTACCTCATCTGCATTTAACGCGGCATCCAACCCATCCAGCATGGCCGCCGCCGGCACTTCAGAATGGTCTGCGGGCCGCGCCTGATCCTCACTTGCACCACTTTTATCCGGTGCAGGTTTTTCCTCTGTAACGCGGCTGGGCGGCGCCTGTTTCTTTTCTTCTTCCAGATCTTCGGATTGTTTTTCTTTTTTATCCAAAGCACCGGCTTCATCAGATAAAGACTTTACCTGCTTCTTTGCGTCTGGTTTTCCTGTGCTTTGTTTTTTACCGAACATTTGCTTATCATCACCCTAAGTGCTATTTCTTACCAATCTTGCCTAACAAGCCTGAAAATACGCCTGCACCACTTTCTGCTCCTTTGTTCACGGCCTTATGTTGCGCACCAAATATGCGGGCAGCATATGGCAAAAGCGCATTTTGATAGTATTCTTTCCCTGTTTTATCTTCGGCCAGAGACATGGCTTCGCTTTCCACGCGCATAAACGTTTTTGGATCAAACGGCAAAGTGCCATCAACCTCTAATTCCATCGCCTTTAGAATATCGCCGCTTGATAATTCATTGGCTGGCGCCAAGCCGTGCATGTTCAAAAACAAGGACACTTCATCATCTTCGCCGCCGCGAATATCCTTGATCTCCATAATCAGGCTTCGTGCCAAGCGCAAACAAGACACCGTGGCGTTGGATACCAGCACAATATCATTGGCGCGCGATAAAATCAGTTTTCTGAGTTCGGGCGAGGACGCGGAAATATCGGCAATCACGGCCGGATATTTAACCATCAACATTTCAAGCAGGGCTTCCATCTGTGGCGGCTTGATAATCGGTTCCAGCATCACATCACCGCCCGTGGCCAGCGTCATATATTTTTCATTCACCTTAAACATCATCCGCGCCAGCGAATCTTCATCAAGGCTATCGGCGGCTTTGGCGGCCTCTTTATAGGTTGTGGACGGTTCAAACCCCAGCCCCACGGGATGGCTGCTCCATCCGCCAGATGCATCCACCAGCATGGTTTTCTGCCCCAAATCATTGGACAAGACCAAGCCAAAATTACGCGCTATTGTTGAGGTGCCCACGCCGCCTTTGGCGCCAATAAATGCCACCAGACGTGAGCCTGTCACGCCATGCTGATCAATTAATGTTTTGGCAATCACCTCGGCCAAAATATCCGTAACCACCGGGCGCACCAGATAGTCACGCACGCCCATATCAATTAATTTCCGGTATAAATTTACATCATTATCAGGGCCAACAATGATGGCCTCAGTACCTTCATCGCAATGCGCCGCCAACCCTTCTAGCTGCGGTACAAAGCCCTCATCAATCGTATCTGTCTGGATAATCAGAATATCGGGCGATTTAAATTCCGAATAGGCCTGCGTCGCGGTCTGAACATCGCCTTCTTCAACCTGCACCTCAACACGCGCAAAGCGCCAATCATTCTGGATTGAACGCGCCGCTTCCAATGTACCTTTATCTCTTGAAAAGACAGCAACCCTAGACTGCGGAAGTAAGGTCGCCGTTACGTGAGTATCCGCCTCGCTCATATTATTTTCTCATGCCCTTCAAATGTGCCGTGTCTCATACCCGGTCAATAATATAGCACATTTCTTAAATTTTTCTTTCTAGACCTGCTCTTATTCAGACGTACCTTCCCCGCCCATGCTGGGGTTTTGCGCACCGCTTCTATAAACTTCAATCTGGTTCGACACACCGCGTGCATCTTTATGGGTTGTATTAAAGTCACGGCCCAGAAGGTCTTTTGGCCTGGAAACCTGACGCGCGATAACATTTTGCACCGTACATCCCATTTTGTAATCCATATCGGTTTTATGATCACTATCTTCAAAACCCGCCAGCAGGGAATCACAATCCGGGCCACGTGCGACATATGAGTTATAAGTAACAATAGCCTTCATGCCATCCGTATTACGCACAGGCAATATATCCGTCCGCACAGCCGCAACGCCGCCTTCATTACGCAACCACGCAGCAATATCCGCAGCCTCTTGCGTGGCTTTCATCGCCGTTGCACTTTTTGAGGCAGGGTTATAGGCAAGCGTCAAATGCACACTACCATCCCCGTAACGTTCGTAGTTTTGCGCTATATCGCCCAAAGCCCCGTAATGATTGCCATCAACTGCAAATTCACGCACAATTTTTTCTTCCGAAACCTGAATCTTTTTATCGGTCAAATGCCCTTCTTCATACATACGGCAAGCACTTGTGGACCCGGCAGCACCCAGCAACAACACCATTGCAGCAATTTTTATTGTTGGCTTCATCACAACGTCCTCTTTATTGTCTAATCCAGTATATATCCGAATGCTTTATCCAGATTAAATATCTCATCATCCACAGCGCCATATTGCTTGCGTATATTGGCCGCAAAAGCACTGGCCAAATGGTTATTCTGCTGCTTGGGCATTTTTTGCACTTTTTCCTTATCAGCAAAAGGCTCCACCAAATACGCGGAAATCATAACAACCAGCTCTGTTTCATTGCGTTCAAAGCTATTCGATGAAATCAAATCCCCCAAAATTGGCGTTTTGCGAATACCGGGCAAACCGGCCATTCCCTCAACCGCATCAGACTGCAACAAGCCAGCGATCATCAAACTTCCCCCGCTAGGGATCTCAATCGTTGTTTCGGCGCGGCGGACATCAAGCCCGGGTACGGTCAAATCCCCTGCGCTCACCGAATTCACAAAATCCAATGAAGACACCTCGGTGTTCAATTGCAGGCTAATGCGATCCCCAGAAAGAACAACTGGACGGAAATTCAAGGACACACCAAATTCACGGTAATCAATCACCAAATTACCAACCTGGTCACGCCCCACAGGAATAGGAAATTCACCGCCAGCCAAAAACCCGGCCTGTTGACCGGAAACAGCCGTTAAATTCGGCTCAGCCAATACCGTCACCAAATCTTCACGTTCCAACGCATCAATAAACAATCCAAGCGAACCAATGCCCAAAATCCCGCTATCTGTCAAAACACGGAACGTGGCCGCAGGATCATTTGGCAAGGAAATACCGCCGCCCATCGCCGTGGTAATAGAAGCATTACCCCCCCGCGAACTGGTTGGGCGCGTACTGCCAAAAATTGACGTCGCTGCGGTTTCATCCAGATCATTATTGAGCGTTTCAATCCCAAGGTCACGAACAAAACTGCGGCTGGCCTCGACAATCTTAACCTGCAGCATCACCTGCTGCTCACCCTTCACCTCCAGCAAACTGGAGATTAACTCATCCGGCGAACCGTCAATATCCTGCAAATCGCTGGTATAATTCGAAACAATATCAGTAACCTTTGATGCAACCTCGGGGGTCGATACTTTTCCAGACAGAATTATCTGATCATGTAAAACATCAACCAGCACATTATCGTCCGGGAAACGTCCCTTCAAAAACGCATTAATGGCCTTCAGATCATATGTGACATGCACATCGATCGTATCAATCACATCCCCTTTATCATCCAGCGCAATAATATTGGTATCCCCAACCGCAAGACCGACAACATAAAGACGGTTGGCTTGAACAGCCTGCACACTGACAATCGAAGAATCCGCCACCATAATATCAGACACCGCGCCCGGAACCTCAACCATTTCAGCCTTACCCAGTGTAATACGGAGCGGAGCGCGCAATTGATCTTCAGCCCCAAGGCTCATTAAATCTCCTTTGGCAGCCCATGCGCTCACCAAAGGGGCCGCCCCAAGCAGGGCAACCAGCATAATCGCGGCCAACAACGGACGCACACCAAAGGCTTTTTTAAAAGACATCATCATGATCTTGATCTTTCAGTTGATTAGAACGAATGAAAACTGAAAAATGAAATTAAAAGTGGATAAGTAGTTACTAATTGGACGGAACGACTTGCACCGCTCCACCACTATAGATTCGCACATTATTGGTCTGAATGCCAGACTCATTTTTCAGTTTCTGATATTCCGCCAGAATTTCATCATCTGCATTCACCAATCTTGCATCCGATGTAATCGGCCATTTGCGCTGGATTGGGGCATCATCGCCCACCCCGCGCAGAACCAGCGTCAAGGCCCCCATTTGTTGGGCCAATACAATTTTTTCTGTTTCCTCAACATCCAGTGCGAGCGTCACCGTTTTACCGACCTTAATTCTTTCTTCTTCAGCGCTGCGCTGCGCGCTTTGATCCACGGCCAAAACCTTCACATTTTCCAAAATGGTTTCAACGGCCGTTCTGTTCAATCCCTGACGCACAACCTCTTTCAACAGCGGATCATCGCCCTCAACCGTGACAGATTGCTGATAGGTTAAAATCACATCGACAAAATCGCCCGGAGCCAAAAAGCCGGCCACCATTGTGGTCGCAGACACCTGAATAGAAACGGCGCGCTGCCCCGGTTCCAACGACGCGGCAACAAGGTTACCTTTGGTTTGTCCCAACATATAAGACGCCATCACCGGTTCGCCCTCGGCAACATCACGGCGCAAACGCCCCTCCAACGCCTCCTCGGGTGATTGCGATTCCTTTCGAACGATGGCACCGGCAAATAAATTATTTTTCGGCCAGGTTTGCCACTTCAAATCACCTTCGCGTAATTCCCGGCCAATACCCAGATCTTTTGCGGCAATCAGAATTTCCGATTTCGGCTCCTCTTTTACGGCCACGACCTCTTCTTTTTTGTCGCCCAGCATCATCTGCACCAGCACGGCCATTAAAACAGCCACGATCACAGCACCGATCAAAACAATAATTACATTCTTATTCATGAATCATTTTTCCGTATTTAAATATGCGCAAAGATTTATTTGGTGATAACGCAGAAGAGTTCAGAAATTATACTTTTGTTCTTTTCACTTATACTATCATGAAGCCTTGAAATTAAAAAACGATGAATTTTATCTTGGCTTTTATATACCGAACGCCGCGGCCAGGTTGCCAAACGCCAAATACCCACTGACATAAAAGCCGTAAAACGCCCCGGCAACAATGGCAATGCCATAGGGAACCTTATTTACCCCGGCCTGTAACTGATCGGCCCAGCTCCCCTCTGGCGGAGCCTTAAAGGGCTTTTTCTTTTTGATATACAGCGCCGTCGCGCCAAGCAAGGCGCCAACAAGGGTCATAACAAACAAAAACAGCGGCAAGGCCCCCAGCCCCAGCCACAACGCATAAGCACTGGCCAGTTTTGAATCGGCCGCGCCCATAATGCGAAAATGATACATGGCCGCGCTCACCGCAAAAATCACGACCAAAGCGCCCATATGTGACCAAAGCGGCTTAAACACATCAACACCCAACACCCACATTAAAACATAACAAAGCGGAAACGCACCCAGAATAAGCGCACTGTACAGGTTGGGAATCATCAATCCGCGCAAATCCGAAACACCGGCCAATACGCCAATCCCCAGCACCGCAAAAACAAAGATAAGAAATAAAATAAGAGATATCATCGCGTTCAAATTACCCTATTTTCTGTCACAAAAAAAGCCCGCTCGTACAAAGCGGGCTCTCTTGTTCTGAATGCAAAACTTATTGCACTTGGTCCATTGCGGACGTTGCTGTTGCCGCCGCACCAATGTTTGTTTCCATTGAGCTGAACATTGTGGCCAGATCGCCACCAAATGCGAAGACAGACGCAGCAATCGCCAATGCGATACCGGCGGCAATCAGACCATATTCAATAGCCGTTGCACCATCTTCGTTCTGTAAATAGGCTTCTTTCCAAGCTAGTAATTTTTTCATGTTAGTTTCTCCTAATAAGTTTTGACAAGTTTTTTACAATTCCGGTTAATCCCATGCCTCATATTTATTCTTATTTTTTATGAAGCTCCCAACCGTGTATTCCTAATCATACCAACTATTTCTTTAATGAGAAGTTAAAAATTTAGCCCTTTACTGATAAAAACAAGTATTTTCCAACCTTTTATTTAGCTAAAATTTTACCCAAATCTCCTATACTTGTATTTACGTAAGTATAAGGGGTTAACTCTATTATTCCTTGATATGCAAAGTTGACAACTCACGTGCGATCTTTCTAAACGCTTCTTCTAAATCCTCCTGTCCCGGCGCGTCATAATATTGGTCCTCACTGGTGGCGCAGCGTTTATAATACCCTTTTGTGTTGTCATTAATACCCGATGTAAAAGTTACTGTATAAATCAGCACACCCATCTTTTTCAAATTGGTACAGGTTTCTTCAAAACGCTGATTATACGTTGCCACATTATAATTATTGTTACTGGTGTCCCAAAATGATGAATAGGTTCCATTTCGGGTATTATCCCCGTCGGTCATCATAACAATGGCCTTTTTCCAGTATTCACTATCCCAGGCCTTGCCTTCAGTGAATGGCGGCGCGGGGGACAGTAATCGCCCGCCCCACAACATACCGATATTGCCCAATGTATTACCGTGCGGATACATGACATTGTAATCATCCGGATCAACCTGAGACAGTAAAAAATCGCGATCACTGTTAATCGGCACTATTTGCGCGTAGGGACAGCTGTTATTCGGGCGGCTGGACACATCATACTCATACCCGTCATAGGCATCGCAACGATTATAACCGCTTCGGCACCTGCCGTTCCGCCACCGTGTACACACATACGTGCTTTCCACACAACGGCGCTCCACATCCCCATATTGGTAAATATCAAACGGCCCTTCATATTCGGACTCACCATCCGCAAGATCCGGGAACACATCATAAGGATAAGAATCGTTATCCCCGCGCGCCGGGTCCCAGCCATGACCATTCCAATTCACGCCGGATTTCCAAAGCTGACCGTAACTGCCATCTACATAGGTGGCATTTTCATTATAATTGGTGCCGTTATGTTCGATTACACAACCATACCAACCGCTGCTGGCGTTATGGTTATTGGTAACAGACACATCATGCGGCAAGGTTACAAAGCTGGAGCCGTCACGGTACTGGCTTCCATCAGGGTTCTTGCCCAAACCATAGCTTCCAACCCGCACAGAATTGCTGTATGGAACCAACCCGATCCGGACAAATTCATCCCGTGAAGCATTATCAAACATAATATTGATAAAACTCTGCGAGGCCCGCTTTAAAGACGTGATGTTATTATTCCAGCCCATAGAGCCGGTGTTATCCAGTACCAACACAACTTCAATGCCTTGCACTTTACGGGCAACAACGGTTTTAACCTGCATTTCAATTTCATCAATACCCAAAATCCGTACAAAGGATGTATCATAACGGGCATTACCGGTGACGCGCACCTCATCGCCCACAACTTCGACCTGTGGCTCAAACGTAAAACCAACCTTATCGGCCGGGTAGTTTTCAGCAAAAAACTGTCTAATACGGGATTCGATTTCCGCCTCATCGGTTGATTCCGCGGCCCCCGCAAGCGCCGATGCATCAATCGCCTGCGCCAGACGTTGTTGCACCAGATAAGCCATCGCATAATCAAGCGCAAAACCTGCCGAACCAACAATTGCAGGAGCCATAAACGCGAACATAATGGCAATCGCCCCGGACAGGTTCCGAACATACCGTTTTGCAAAGGCAAAACTCATCATCTTTTCTTTTTTATCAGACATTTTCTATACCCCTTCCCTATGGGAAAAATCAAACAGAGCACCCCGGCGCACCGTTTTTACACACCACCGAACTACGGCGGCCTCTGGAAAATGCAATCTCTTGCATTGGAATTTCATTCACAACAAATCCGGCGAATATCGGTTCATACAAATACTCCGACACCACCATTACTACACCGCTTCCCGCAGCGGCCAAAGGCAAAACCCGCGCCATAATATCCGCCTCTGTTGTCGGGCTCATATTGCGGGTTTCCTGCCAGACAATTTCAGCGGCATCATCCGCCGGAAAACGAATACTAATGACATCAAAGGCCAAATTCGCATCATTATACGGCAATAAAGATAACGTTCCCGCATTAATGGCCTCGGTAATGCCGGCCGCATCTATTGTTGCTTCGCGCGTAATCAAATCGGCCACAACCTGCGAGGCCCGAATGGTTTTTTGATTACACATGATCCCGCGCCCCATATCCAAAACACCCAACAGCAAAACCAGCAAAACAGGAAACACAAAAGCAGCCTCAATTGCGGCGACGCCATCTTCATTGCGCTTGTATCGCGTAATCGCATACTGTAACCGGACCATAAAACCCAACACCATCATTTTTAAGCCCCCCCATCCAAGGCCATTTCCTCAGAAAAGTCATAGGGTTCAGCCTGCAAGACAACCGTGGACATAAATAAACGCGAACTGTCGGCGCCCCATAACATTTGACCAAC
Source organism: Micavibrio sp. UBA2638 (assembly GCA_002359735.1). GTDB lineage: Bacteria > Pseudomonadota > Alphaproteobacteria > Micavibrionales > Micavibrionaceae > UBA2638. Next base: position 18,062 of record DENS01000010.1, on the reverse strand, counting down.
CAAAGGCGTAAGCGCCGTATAATTATACGCTACGCGAATTAAAACTTTTTCCGATGACCCGCCCAGGGCAAACCCGTTAGACACCATCATTCCATCTTCATCATAGGCCGGCTGCATCGTATCATAATCTGCGAAACTGCTCATGACCCGCGCCTCAATCACGATATCATTGCAACGAATTAAAACCGGGGCGTAATCACAAATCTTTTCACGGAATTCGCCTTCCATATTTTCAGGGGCGCTTTGCTGCAACTGGCCAGTCTTGACCGTTCTGGCCGCACGGGACGTCGCCCCCTCCAGCAGGCTTTCAGAGGCAAACATTAAAGACAGTTCGATGATCCCCAGAGACAAAAGCAAATACGGCATCGCCAAAAAGGCAAACTCAATCGCCGTTGCGCCGTCGCGGTTTTTACCCCATTTTCCAAAAAATTTTATCATTATTTATATTTAATTATTATTATATTTTACCCACAAAAAAGCACGTCCAACCTAGCGTTAATCCTTCTTATTCGTACGCAGAAAAAGAAGCCCTAACAGGACATGCTCTAATCTTAACCCTAACAAATAAAAGGTAAGAAATCCTTAAGGATAGATACAATGCAATCAAAAGATTACCGGCAAAAGATTACGGGTCTGACTTATTCTTGGTCGGCGTTGCCTGCCCCTGATCAACGGGAAACCCTTGCGGATCGAGCGGTAAATTACCGGTGACTTCCTGCCCCCAGCGCTCCACCAGCTCCTGCTGACGCTTTTGAATGGCCTTCTGGCGTGATTGGCCACGTTGATACAGCGTGGCAGTTACAAGCCCCGTCATGGCCCAGTTAATAATATACCCTACAGCCGCAGACGACCACATAACAACAATCGCAAAAGGATCGGTAACAATGGCCATCGTTTGCACAAAACTATGGTCGGTCGTCCATAATTCAAACAAGAAAGGCGAACACCCCGCCACATTCATGGCACCAACGGTAATCACCTTGTTTTTCCCGCGCGTCCGGTCGGTAAGCAAGGCAAAAGGCGTCGGTATCATGCCAATAAGGAGTAAAACAGTGGACGGCAAAAAAACCGCAGCCGTCATAATGCCCGATAACATCAGGATCTGCCCGCGCCACCCCATTTTCTTTTTATTTTTATTCTTTTTCTTCGCCATATTGCCCTTATTGCCATTCCCCGTTTTATAGGTCTAGAACATTCCATTGTCTGTAAAGTACAAAAACGCAACGAATAGTATTACTATACCCGCTACAATACTCGATATCAAAGCTGAAGCCTCCTGCCCCGTTGCCAGTCCAAATGTCGATTTATCCATCAAACGGGATTCAAGCCGTAAGCTCTCCGATCGCAAATCATCATATTCTTTCATTGCCAGTTTAAAGGCATTAAAATCTTTTATATGTACATCCGGGTTTTCCAACAAACTGGCCATTTTTATCAAATCACCCTCTTGGGCAAATTTATCAACATTCCTTTTTAATTTTTCACGGATTGTGCGGTCATGGTAACGCTTATACACCACGCCCAATTGTGATGCGATTGCCTGCCCGATACCTGGGAAATACGGCAATTGCGACCGCCGCTGTATGGCTGCCAAAATCATCAAATTGGCCAGAACCTTTTTATAGTGTTCCGGGGCATTCAAATCCGGTAAAAACGCATCAACGGATTTGGAATCTTTTACCGAGATAAACGCCGCAATATGCCGGTCAATAAAAACGGTAATTGATTTCCCCTTTTGGCACATATCCTCATAGGCGGTTAATATATCATCAGGCGATAAAATGTAATAATCCTTCAATTTATCGCTCATACAGCGGGCCTCAGGATTTAAAAGATACAAACAGCGCTCAATACCAAACCCTATATTTTTCTGCTTTACGAACATCCGGCAACTATCAAATCTGGAAACCAAAGACCCAATATCCACGCTTGGGTTCGTTTGCGCCTTCACCCATTGCAAGACGATATTCTGCGAAAACATATCGGCATAAACATTTAAATCCTTTTTTTGTGCCACAGATTCCGCCAGGGCAGACCCAACCCCGTCAGGGCTAGCGCGCAAATTACGAAAACGAATAGGCGCATCTTTATCAATCGCCATTGATAAATGACTAACCAGCATTTCTTCATAATTCGAAATCTGTCCCGAATGTTTAATAATATCGATATAGGATTCTATTCTTTCATACAGGTCCGGCTGTTCCAACGCCCGGTTAATCCAGTTCTTTAACTCACCGTCTTCGACAATTCTTTTGACATCACCGGGGTTTTTGTCCAAATCCATAGATAAAATGGCGGGCTGGAAGTACTTTTTGCTATTAAAAACCAATGGGCGCGGCGCCACAATTTTACGGATAGCCTGTTTTGGGCTTAAACGCCGCCCATCCATCCACGCCAACATTTCATCAATGGTCCAGCGCTGGGTCATGTCATCATGCAACAAGCCGCGCAACAGCTCCAGAATAGGACCCGTAAAACGGTCTTTTCCGGTTACGGCTGAATAACTTCCGACATCAATCTTACGCTTTATAATGGCTTCCGGGTCCATCCCGTGCAAAGGGTCATTTTGACGCAGCATAACCGCCAAGGTAACGCCAAAGGCATACATATCCGTCACGCGCGTTCCAGGCCCCCGTGAAATCGGGTCGGCCATGGCGCGTTCAATTGGTTCATATTGCACGTTCTGGTTAAAGCCAGACGGGGACGTCAGGCAATCGCCAAGCACTATCGATTTCAAGTTACTGGAACCGCCATCATAAATATTAGAGGCCCTGATAGAGCCGTGAACAAAATCACGGTCCCTGAAATCCTGAAGAATTCCGGCGAAAGGCTTTAACACCTTCTCCATGACAACATCATTTTTATAACCTAGCGCCTGTTCTTCATCCGGTTGCAGCAATTTACGCCCCAGATTATCCTGATAGATAAAAACATAGCGCTCCTGTTTGGCTGGTGGCCAATAGACCGTGCCATGACGCACAAGTTTCGCGAGCTGAGGATTGATAATCCCCTGATAGACCTCTACTTTATTGTGCCGCGGCACCAGCAACGGATCGGAAATATAGGCCACAAATCTGCCATTACCTTTTTTTGTGGTTGCGCGAAACGCCTGAATTTTTCCATTGTCATAACTATCAAGGCGCGTAGAGGCCTCAATAGAGAAATCCCCCAACCGCGCGATGCCTTCGCTGATTACGGAATTCTTTTTAGTGGAGGTCGTCTTTTCATCGGCAGGCGCGTCCTTTTTCAGGGAAGTTTTATTACCCCCGTTCTCCATGGTCGCCTCTTCTGCTTCTGTATTGTCTACTTCATCCTGCGTATCAGACATAGAAATTCTTTCTAAAATAGCCCCGTAATGGCAATCAATATTCAAATATCATACCATTTTGGCGCGATAACGCGAAAAAATAATTACTATGTTTGTTTTAGCATTGTAAAATCAGGCGGCGTTTACCCTATAAACGGATCTTCCATCAAAATGGTGTCATCCCGTTCCGGGCTGGTGGACAATAATGTAACCGGGCAACCAATCAGCTCCTCAATATGACGAACATATTTTACCGCCTCGGCCGGTAATTCACCCCATGTCCGCGCACCGCGAGTACTTCCGCTCCAACCCGGCATGGATTCATAAATTGGCACCACAGCGGCCTGATCGGCCTGGCCGGATGGGAAGTAATCCAGTTTCCGGCCATTCAATTCATATCCTACACAAATTTTAATCTCTTCCATCCCATCCAGAACATCCAGCTTGGTCAGGGCAATCCCCTTAATACCAGATAACTTGACCGATTGACGCACCAAGGTGGCATCAAACCAGCCGCAACGGCGCTTACGGCCTGTTGTTGTGCCAAATTCATGCCCTTTTTCACCAAGAAACACACCAACCTCGTTATCCTGTTCGGTTGGAAAAGGGCCAGACCCCACCCGGGTGGTATAAGCCTTGGTAATACCCAATACGTAATTCACAGCGTCCGGGCCAACACCGGCCCCCGTCGCGGCCTGCGAGGCCACAATATTCGATGATGTCACAAACGGATAGGTCCCATGATCAACATCCAGCATAATCCCCTGCGCGCCCTCAAACAGGATTTTCTTATTATCACGGCGGGCTTCATCCAAAACCTTCCAGACCACGCCGGCATAGCTTAGAACCTCACCGGAAATCTCCAGCAAATCACTATACAATGTGCCAACATCCAGCTCTTCCGCGCCCAAACCCTTCAACAAGGCATTATGATGCAACATCATCGTTTCCAGCTTTTCCTTTAACAGCGCCTCATCACGCAAATCACAAACGCGGATACCGCGGCGGGCCACCTTGTCCTCATATGTCGGGCCAATACCGCGCCCGGTTGTGCCAATAGGGTTTTTACCTCTTGCCCGTTCCAGCGCCTGATCCATGGCGGCGTGAACCGGCAAAATCAAATTGGCATTATCTGCCACCATCAAATTATCCGGGGTAATATCAACGCCTTGTTCCCGAATTGTCTTAATTTCTTTCAACAACGCCCACGGATCAACCACAACGCCATTACCAATAACAGACAGCTTATTTTCACGGACAATACCGGAAGGAAGCAAATGCAATTTGTATTCAACGCCATCAATCACCAGCGTATGGCCGGCATTGTGCCCCCCCTGAAAACGCACCACCACATCGGCACGATTGGAAAGCCAATCAACAATTTTTCCTTT
>DENS01000010.1:0-13047 GCA_002359735.1 Micavibrio sp. UBA2638 | reverse complement strand
ATCAACAATTTTTCCTTTACCCTCATCGCCCCACTGGGATCCAACAACCGCAACATTCGCCATAATTTTCTATCTTTCTTCAGGTTTTCCGTTTTTATAAATATGGGTGACACGATCAGGTATATCATCGCATTCCCCCATGCGCACCAGGGTCCACCCCTCGCTACGCAATGTTTCCAGCTCACCCCAGCCAACGCGGAGCGGAACTGCCAGAATCTTTTTATCATCAGTCCGGCTCAGGGCTGATCGAATTGTATCCATATACAGCGTAAAGCCAATGGCCTTTTGCGAAGTATCATCTTGCGAAGTGTCATCACTTTTACCGGCGGCGCCAAACCGGATAGAGTAATGCCCGCCGCGCCCCAATTCTCCGCGAAGCCCCTTCGCAAACAGCGAAAAAGCAATCCCGCTATGATACTCAAAGCCTTTTGTTTCAAAAGCGTCAAACGTTAATCTGACATCATCCAGCCCCAACTGATCAAGCGCGACCTGAATATCGGCAACAACACCGGTTAACTTTTCGGTCTCGACCTTCATCGTCTTTGGCAAATCCAGCGCAGAAACCTTATCAAGCGCGTCGGCAGCATATCCGGTCGCATCCAGCAAGCTCAAAATACAGCCCTTGCCCTCAAAATCCAGCGCCGCAATACCATCGCGATCACGTTTATCCAGCGCGTTCAAAAGACTCGTGCGGGTCGCCGGCTCAAGCCCCCATTGATCCAGCAGCGCATCTGGCAGGCGGGGAAGCGTAATATCAAGCGTAATATCATGGACGCCAAGCCTCTTTAGACCCAAAATTGCCAATGTTGCACTTTCGGCGTAGCTGGCGCGGCTATCATCCCCGGCAATTTCACAACCGACTTGCGTAAACTGTCGCGCCGTTCGCAATTGCCCTGCAGACGCGCGCAAAACATCATTGGCATAGGTCAAACGCATGGGCGATTGATCCTGTGGCAGGCGGGTGCAAACGATACGGGCAATTTGTGGTGTAATATCGGCGCGCACGCCCAGCATACGGCGCGATACCGGGTCCATAACCCGGAAAGTATCCTTGGTCAGCGAAGCCCCGGGCCCGGGCGCAAACAGGCTTTCTTCAAATTCCATTAATGGCGGCTTAATACGCAAATACCCGTAACCGGTAAACAGGCTCATCAACGCTTGAATCGCGCTGGCTTCTTTTTCTGCTTCCTCCGGCATCAAATCCACAAACCCGGTGGGAAGAAGTCCTAAATGTGCTTCAAATTCGCTCATAATCTCTAATGATTGTTCTTCATTGTGATCCCCTATGCAATACTCATATGCACAGAAAAAGTCAATTAGACTCTTGGCATCATCACGCCGATTTTGCAGCCCTTTCAATGACGCTGCACAGATCACCGACAACCTTTTCGACCCGGGATTGATCATCCCCTTCCGCCATGACACGAATGACCGGCTCTGTGCCTGATGGGCGAACCAGAACCCTTCCATCATCGGCCAACGTTAAATTGGCCTGATCCAGGGCGTCTTTAACGTGATCGTGATCCAGTATCATGGCCGCACTTTTGCCTGCGGCGGTAAAGCGAACATTCTGCAAAATCTGTGGGACCGGATCAAAATGATACAAAGCCTTTGAGGCCGGAAGACCACTGGCCTTAACAACGGCCAAAATCTGTAACGCGGCCAAAAGACCATCCCCGGTTGTGGCAAAATCACTGATCACAAGATGCCCGGATTGTTCCCCACCCAGCGATAAATCATGCTCGCGCATTTTTTCGACGACATAGCGATCCCCGACAGCCGTGCGAACCAGCTCAATCCCCTGTGTTCGTAAAAAACGCTCCAACCCCAAATTAGACATGACCGTCGCAACAACCTGATCATTCAACAAACGCCCGCGCGATTTCATATACAGCGCCATAGTGGCCATTAACTGGTCACCGTCAATTTTACGGCCCAATTCATCAATCACAATCAAACGATCCGCATCCCCGTCAAGGGCAATGCCAATATCGGCGCGGTGATCCAGTACCGCTTTTTGTAAATTATCCGTGGCCGTGGCCCCGTACCCATCATTGATATTACGGCCATTGGGGGACACACCAATTGATACGACATCGGCCTCCAGCTCCCACAAAACCTGCGGCGCGACCTTGTACCCCGCACCATTGGCGCAATCGACCACGACCCTTAACCCGTCAAGGCTTTGACGGCGGGGGAAACTTTGTTTGATAAACTCCGCATAACGGCCCAGCGCATCATCCAGACGACTGGCTTTACCCAAATCCCCCGGGGCGGCATAATACGAACCCATATCCCGGTCCATCATGGTCTCGATTTCCATCTCAAGCGCATCATCCAGCTTATAGCCGTCCGCGCCAAAGAGCTTTATTCCGTTATCCTGAAACGGGTTATGCGAGGCCGATATCATAACCCCCAAATCCGCCCGCAGTGAACGGGTCAACATCGCCACCCCCGGCGTCGGTATCGGCCCTGTTAAAACCACATCAAGCCCCATGGCGCAAAACCCGGCCGTCATGGCTTGTTCGATCATATATCCCGAAAGGCGCGTATCTTTACCAATGACCACGCGATCGGTTTTATCGCGCGCTTGGCCCTCTCGTAAGACAATAGCCGCGGCCATTGCAACTTTAAGCGCCATTTCCGCCGTTACCGGCGGCGTGTTGGCCTGCCCGCGAATTCCATCTGTTCCAAAATACTTTCTGCTCATGGGATATAGAATGCCTATAAAAGCGCAAGAAAACAAGAGGTCTTGATTTTACGTGACATACGGCGTAAACCAAAAATATTCATGACCATAAAAACCGATATAATCAGCGTTGTAAACAAAGGCAAATCACCGGTTATTCTGACCGGCCCGCATAATGGCTGGGCCATTCCGGCTCCACATATTGATAACGGGCGCCCCTTGGGGCTGGCGCCGCATTGGTTTGCCCGGGGCAGTAAATTGCGCCGCCATGAAGCCTGCGATTGGGGGGTACAGGATCTCTTCGATGAAATCCAGCGCCAAAACAGCGATATTTGCCTGCTATCGGCTAAATATTCCCGCCTGTTGGTCGATTTAAACCGCATTCCGGCCTTTAGCATCTGTGAAGGGTCCAGCGAAACCGGCGAACCTATCCCAGGCAATAGAAATCTCAGCGACAAAGAGCGGCTGGAGCGCATTGAGACTTATTACACTCCCTATCATTCAGCCATTGATGACCTTATTACAGACACGCGCCGGACACACGGCAAAGTTATCTGGCTTGATATACATAGCTTTAGCCCCACATGGCTAGGCAAACCGCGCGCCGTTGGAATTGGTACGCTTAAACTGGCCAGATCCTCCCTTACCGAGACAGCCGAGGCATGGCTCGCTGAACAATTCCCCCATTTGTTTATGGCCGATCAACCCTATGATTTATCAGACGAACGCCACCGCGAGATGTCTTGCGGGCATTTAATTGCCGCGCGCAATAATCTGGATTATTTCGGCCTTGAAATCCGTAACGACTTACTTTCCGGCACCAGGCAAATTTCCGATATGGCCAACCATATCATTCGCCTGACCCAAGCCATATCATAACGCCGCTTGTTTTGGCATTGGGTGGCATACATAGACTTATTACAGCGCCTGATCCGCGCCCCATTACCCTGCACTGCACTGCACTACACTGCCCCGGCCCCACCCGGCACCGGCTATCTCAATAAAAAAAGGGCGCCAAAGCACCCTTTTAAATAAAGCAGATTAAAAAACATTAAGTCCCTTGCGGCAATTCACCGGATTTGCCGATACCGCCCAATCCACCCCCTGATGGAACAGATGATTGCGGCTTATTATCTTTCGGGTCATCATCCTCTTCCTCGCGGATAATTTTTTTACCGGCTAACAAATCCTTGATTTCATCGCCGCTCAGGATTTCATATTCCAATAAAGCCTTGGCCAGTTTATGCAAATCATCAAGACGGTCTGTCAATATCTGCTTGGCGCGCTCATACCCGCCATTAACAATCCGTTGGATTTCCGCATCAATCAAAGACGCCTTCTCATCCGATAAATTGCTTTTGTGCCCCGGCATACCGGAAAACGCATCATCATCACCGCTGTAATCCAACGGCCCCACTTTCTCACTCAAGCCCCATTCCGTAACCATTTTACGGGCCATACTGGTTGCCTGTTTTATATCACTAGAGGCGCCGGTGGTCACCTTTTCATGGCCAAAAATAATTTCTTCAGCCACGCGTCCGCCCATGGCCACAGCCAAATCAGCCTCGAGCTTATCACGGGCCATAGACAAACGATCCCCTTCCGGCAGACGCATAACAACCCCGAGGGCACGCCCGCGCGGAACAATCGTCGCCTTGTGAACAGGGTCTGATGCCGGTTCATTCAACGCCACAATCGCGTGGCCGGCCTCGTGATAGGCGGTTAATTTCTTTTCCTGATCGCTCATCACCATCGACTTTCGCTCAGCCCCCATCAGAACCTTATCCTTGGCATCCTCAAAATCTTCCATAGTGACAACGCGCTTGTTTTTTCGCGCGGCCAACAATGCGGCCTCATTCACCAGATTGGCTAGATCAGCACCGGAAAAACCGGGCGTGCCCCGTGCAATAACCGACGCATCCACGTTATTCGCCAGCGGCACTTTCTTCATGTGAACTTTCAAAATTTTCTCCCGGCCCTTTACATCGGCCAGCCCCACCACAATCTGGCGATCAAAACGGCCGGGACGCAACAACGCGGGGTCAAGCACATCCGGGCGGTTCGTCGCGGCCAGAATAATCACCCCTTCATTGGATTCAAACCCGTCCATTTCAACCAGCATCTGGTTCAAGGTCTGTTCACGTTCATCATTTCCGCCGCCCATACCGGCACCACGGTGACGACCCACCGCATCAATTTCATCAATAAAGATAATACACGGGGCATTTTTCTTGCCCTGTTCAAACATATCGCGAACCCGGCTGGCACCGACACCGACAAACATTTCCACAAAGTCGGACCCTGATATCGTAAAGAACGGGACATTGGCCTCACCAGCAACGGCGCGCGCCACTAATGTTTTACCGGTCCCCGGCGGCCCCACCAGCAAAGCGCCTTTCGGAATTTTACCGCCCAAACGCTGGAATTTTTGCGGGTCCTTCAGGAATTCAACAACTTCTTCCAATTCCTGCTTGGCCTCTTCAATACCCGCCACATCTTCAAATGTCACGCGCCCCTGCTTTTCTGTCAGCATCTTCGCGCGGGATTTACCAAATCCCATCGCGCCGCCGCCGCCTTTTCCCTGCATTTGTCGCATAAAGAAAATCCAGACCCCGATAATCAGGATCGCAGGCAATAACGAAATAATAATACTCAGAATATTAACGGGTTCTTTGGCGACTTCTTCGGCCTTTATTTGCACGCCAGTGCCTTCCAAACGGTCAACCACATTTTCATTGGGGGGAACAAGCGTGCGAAATGTTTGACCGGAAGAGGCAAAGTTCCCTGTAATTTCATCGCCCTGAATGGTCACATTAGATATGCGCCCGCCGCGCGCATCGGCCATGAAATCACTATATGCTATGCGATCGGCATTGGCGACATTCTTGTCTTGCGCCTCTTGCAGGACATTAAACAAAAAGACCATGAACAGCGCAATCGCCATCCAAAACATAAGATTTTTACCAAAAGTATTCACGTTCTTTTTGCCTTTTCATGATGCGTTAAAATCAATACCTTTAAAATATAGCATTTTAGTGTGGTAACAAGCGAAATTACAGAGATTTTTTATTTACGGTGCTCACGCTCCAATATCAGCTCATTCTCACTGACACGGAATATAACACCGCCCAATGTTCGCGCCTTACCTAACCGCCCCTGCATCAATGCGTCGCACAAGGCCTCCAGCCTTTCCATACGGGGGCCATGTTCGCCGTAATCGGTTAAGGCCCGAATGCCGCGCATTAACACGCGCAGGACAATCTCTTCTGACTGGGACAGCAACACAGAAACATTAAATGCGATACGGTTCGTATTTTTAATAGACAGACTTTCCGCATAACATTTTTCTGTCATATCCTCTAACGCCTGCGCCGCCCTTTCCAAACGTCTGGCCGTTATACTCAGGCGCTTGGCGCTAAGCCCCTCTTTCTCTAAAACCTCACGTGAGGCTCTCAGACGCACGCGCGCAAACATCTCTTTCCTGTTCGACGGGTCATCGATATAAGGCAGATTTTCCGATGCGCAATAAGACAGTATTTCATCCTTGGAAAAGTCTAAAAATGGCCGCATCAGCATAATCTTGCCACGAAGCTGTTCACGGCGCATGCCGGCCAACCCGTCAAGACCACTACCCTTGGCCAAACGAAACAGCACAGTTTCAGCCTGATCATCCTGATGATGCGCCAAAAACAAATACTTAACACCCAGCCCCCCGCAGCAACGTTCCATCAACTGATAGCGCATGAGCCGGGCTGTCTCCTGAATTTTCTGCACAGTTTTTTCACCGTCCCAATGTAAGGCATGGTGCGTTACCCCCGGCCAGGCGGAAACAATCTCACCAACGAATGCAACCTCTGCTGCCGCTTCCGGGCGCAAACCGTGATCAACACTCATAACATGAATATGGGGCCCCTTCTTCACTTGCGACCAGCGCGATAGCAAATGCGCCAGCGCCATGCTATCAGGCCCGCCGGAAACACCGATCGCAATCCCGCGTTCATGAACAAGGGGCGCAAACGGCCCCTTTTCCATTGTGTCTAAAAAGCGCTTAATCATAAAAGCTATGTAGCATGGGTGAGCTTAACAGCCAAGCCTTTGCATTTCCTGCTCGGCGCGGCGCAAAACAGGACCAGACCCTGTGCTAAAGTCTTTCTTTAGTTGATTTAAGGCAATACAGGCGTCTTTGTTATTGCCGATACTTGATAAGGATAATCCCAGCTTTAACAAATTATCTGCCGTTTTGGCGCCATCAGGGTATTGTTGATACCCTTCTGCAAAAATACGGGCGGCCCGGTCAAAATCACCGCGAACATAGAATGTCTCCCCCAGCCAGTATTTTGCATTACCAGCCAAAGGATGCCCTTTGTTATTCTGCAGGAACGTTTCAAATTCACGTTCTGCAGCATCGTAATTACCATTTTTCAGCAAAGAAAAAGCATTTTCATACGCCGCGGCCGCATCATTCCCGCCGCCGCCCAAATTGCGCGTACCGCCCATAGTTTCCGATCCGCCCATGGTTTGAGATCCGGAAGAGGCATTTGAAGGGGCCGGGTTATACAGGGTCACATCGCCCGGCCGCGGCTTGGATGCAGTACCCCCCGCCCCATAGGACGAACCGTTTTGAGCGCCGCCACTTTCCAAATCACCGAGACGCATCTCAAGGTCGCCCTGCATGCGCTCCAAAGCATCATTCAGCTTTCTGGTGGCGTATGATTGCTCCTCCACCTTACCGGTCAGCTGTTGTATCTGCCGTTCGAGTTGTTGCAGGCGTATCTCCATATTCGCCGAACCAGCCGCATCACCAGCCCTGGAACTGGATGGAGGGGGTTGCTCACCGCGATAAATCGCGCGGCTTAATGTCTCGATTTCATTTTCAAGTCTGCTCAACCGGTTTCCCAACTCTCTGGCTGATTGCGCCATCACATCACCAGAGAAGGCAAACAGGGCCACAAAAATTGCAGCCCCGCCTATAAATTTACCGATTTTCGTGTCCGCTTTTCGCATCCGCGAATCTCCTTAACTTAGAATTCGTTTGAAAAACGATTAATTTACTTTTGTTACGCCGCGGCGATTTTGTGACCAGGCCGCATCATTGGAGCCAGGAACGGCAGGGCGTTCTTTACCATAGCTAATTGTATTGATGCGTGACGGATCAACACCAAGGGCAACCAGATAGTTTTTGGCTGAATTTGCGCGGCGCTCACCCAAAGCAAGGTTGTATTCACGTGTCCCGCGCTCATCCGCATGACCTTCAACTGTGATAGACAATGTTGGGTATTGAGCCAACCACTGCGCTTGCGCTTCCAGAACTGAGCGGGCTTCAGGAGATAGGTCATACCGGTCATACCCGAAGAAAACCCGGTCACCAACATTCGTAACCAGATCAGCCTGTGTACCAGGGGCGGCCCCCGTGTTATCACCATAAACATCGCTTAGCGCGCTATCTGTGATGCCTTCGCGCTCCATCCCGGCCTGATCATCCATCGAGGCTTCATCTGTTGTCGAACAGGCACTGACAACAAACATCACAGCAAAAATCATCAGCAGATTTGTTAATTTGGTTTTTTTAAACATAGAAAAATTCTCCTAACAGGTAAGAATAAAGTCGTTAATTGTGATCTCTAACAGACGAAACGGTTAAGTGTTCCTTATTAAAATCATTAGTTCTAGATATATTCCCTTACGGCCCTCTTCGCAAGAGGCCTAGCATATTATCCACATTCCTTTTTTAAGGATGCATAACGGCCACGATATCACCGGCTCTTGCAACCACCGGCAAAAGCCCAAACACCAAAGCAACCAATATATAAGCCACCCATTGCATAATCTTATCTCCTTGAATTATTACATCACCTTTCGGTAACAGGAATTAAAGCCCTGGATCAGGGCCATACAATGACCGGATCAAGGAAATATCAAGACGATATCCGGGGCAATATCGGGCAGAATTGTGGTTTAAAAATGACACAGCCTAAACAAGCCGGGATAAGAAAATTCGTGGTGTGCTAACGCATTTCCGCGCGCACCTGCTCCAAAAGCATGGCGGCATCGTGTCTATCCTGCGGATTTGTGGCCTGATCAATATAACGCACCAATGCCTCCTCGGCCTTGGGCATTTGCCCGGTTTTTGAATACAGCACCCCCGCATCCAGCAAAAGCCGGAATTCCTGCGGAGCAATTAGCCGCATCACCTTAATCGTTTCCAGAGCGCCCAGATAATCCGATCCCTCTATCTGACGCAGCTTGATATTATTCTGAAGGCGAATCAAAATATCGCGGTTGCTACAGGGTTCGAAATAGTCCGATGACAGCTCCGCATTCGGACCGGCTGCATTTTTCAACATGGCCCTCAACCCCGGGGCCTCCACCAGATCACAACCATTAAACGGGTCCAGAATAACCCGACGGCCCGCACGTTCAATCCGAACCATAAAATGTCCGGGAAAATTAATGCCCTCAACATCCCATCCTTGCGCCCGCCCGGCATGTATATAAAGAATAGAAAGTGCAATCGGCATACCGCGCGCCCGATCAATCACAGCAATCAAATCGGCATTACGCAGATTATCGTAATCATCTTCATCCCCGCAATATCCAAATTTATCGGCCAAAACATGTTTTAGCGCGGCAATTTGGGTTTCGGGCGTATCATCCGCCCCGGCCTCCATCAAACTTTCGTAGCGCTGCCCAACCTCTTCGGCGATGACTTTTAAATGGTGGAAATAGCGATCAAAATTCCTGCCTTTATACTGCCCCCCCGATACAGCCGCCAGACAAATCGCACTGGGGGCGATATCAATTTCCTGATCGGGAAGATGGCCGATGGCCTCTAGATATTCCAGCGGGTCAATGCTCATTAATCGTTTAGCGGCTCCACCTCAATAAGGGATTGCGGCCCACCCGTCGCGCCATAGCGATCCGGCGTCGCGCTCGGGGCTGGATACGCCGCAACGTCCCCATCATCACTATACATTCCCGCCTGTTCTTGCCTCTCTGTCAAAGGGTGCGGCTCATAATCGCGAATGGTTTCAGGGGCGGGCTGAACGCCTGCATTCCCTGTCACAGAATCGGAAATCCGCGCCCCTGCCAGCTTAACATAGCTAACAACGCGCTTTACATCAGGAATGGTGCGCGCGGTTTCTATCACACGGTTCAACTCCGCCTGGTGTTGCGCAACGCCAATCAAATAAACCACCCCCGACACAGTATCGATAGAATAATTGATGGATTGTACATCTTTATCAATGGTCAGGGCGGTTCTTAGGCGCGTTGTGATCCATGTATCACGGGCAAAACCAACAATTCCACCGCTTTCCGCCACCTGAATTTCATTAATGACCTGCTTCACGCCCTCGGGTTGCCATGCCAGACGAATGGCCTCGACCCGTTCTTCGGGGTCCTGCACCACGCCGGTCACCAATACACGGCCCTGATTGACGGTCAAATCCAGTTTCAGGAAAGAATCAACATTTGAACGAAACCACAAATCGTTAATCTGGGCCTGGATTTTCAAATCACTGGCCGCACGTCTTAATCCGCCCTCTTGCGAGGCAGCAACGCCCAGAGTCGCCCCCGCGCCAGTTGCAATCCCCGTTAAGGTGCAGGCAGGCAACAACAAAACAGAGGCCAGTAATACAACATTATGAATTTTCATCTATATTCACCTGAATTGGTCTTTTTAAAATGTTCCAGAACGAACAAACGCATTATGCCCCGAGCAACCAGGCATTGTCCATACGTACAAACCGAACCGGCACAAGGTTCCACAGAAGAACAACGCCAATAACGTCAAAACGCATGGCATAATCATTATAGGCCGGGTTTTGCGCGATATAATGCAATGCTGCCCGCTCAATGCGTCCACGCGCCGTTTTACGCACCGATTCCAGCGCGCCATCCAGATTGGCACGCGCCTTTACTTCCGTAAAGACAAGACTCCGACCTCGGCGGGCAATGATATCGACCTCCCCATATGGGGATTTATAACGCGAAGACACAATGCGGTACCCCCGCAGCATATAATAGGCCGCGGCCAGCACTTCGGCCCAGCGCCCTTTACGGTAAGCCTTTAAACGCGCCCTAGACATGATCAGAATTTCCCGGAGATTTGAAGCGCCAGATCATACAGTGTCTTGCGCGGCCGCCCCGACAAATCGGCCACATAGGTTGCGGCAGCTTTGGTTTTCATGCTCAACAGGGCCTTTTGCAAGGCCTCTTCAATTTCCGCATCGCTCCACACCTTATCGGCGGCGCCCTCGATAATCAGGACAATTTCCCCCTTGGGCGCTCCTTTATCTTTATAATGGTCTATCAATTCGGAAACCGCCGCGGCGCGCACTTCTTCGTACATTTTGGTTAATTCCCGGGCAACACTCACATGACGCGGCCCCATAATTTCGGCAATATCACCCAAGGCATCCAGAAGACGTGGCCCTGTTTCATAAGCAACCAATGTGGACTGCAGGCCTGCCCAATCACGTAAAAAGCTCTGCCGCGCCTTTTGCTTATTGGGCAAAAACCCTATAAAGGCAAAACGATCCGATGGTAAACCAGAGAGTTGTAGCCCGGCTATAACCGCGCTTGCCCCCGGAATGGCCGTCACCATAACCCCGCATTGCCTTGCCTGACGCACCAGTTTATAGCCGGGATCAGAAATTAAAGGCGATCCGGCATCGCTGATTAAGGCAACAGATTGCCCGTCCTTGATCTTCCGTATAATTTCATCGCGCTTTTTTTCATCACTATGATCATTATAGGGGATCATCTTGCCTTTAATATCATAGGCACTTAATAACTTTCCCGATACCCGGGTGTCTTCGCACACAATTACATCGGCCGCCGCCAGCGTATCCAGGGCGCGCAATGTTATATCCCGCAAATTTCCAATCGGTGTGGCCACAATATACAAGCCGGATTTTAATCCCGGGATAGCTTTGCTTGCCTCTGGCCATTTGTTTTGTTTTTCGTTAGGGTATGTCATTCTTTAATTTTTAGTACGAAGCGAGCCCAAACGCCATGAAAAGATTTCAGTTTCTATTTTGCAGCCTCTTATTAAGTGCCACTCTTTTATTACAAGCCTGCGCAGGAAGCAATTACACCAATGGAAAAACATGGCAATACAAACCCGCCCCCGCCAAACAGGCACAGGCAGAACCGGCCAATCTTGACACAAGCCTTCCCCCTGAAAACGGGCGGGGCGAGTTGGAAACAGAATCTGAAGCCGCCATACTCAGCCAGGCCAAGGAGAACCTGCCCCCTGTCAAAGTTGCGATTTTGCTACCGTTAAGCGGTCAACATGAAACACTGGGGCAAGCCATGTTGAATGCCGCACAAATGGCGTTATTTGAAGTGGGGCATAACGCGTTCGAACTCATGCCGCGCGACACAAAGGGCAATGCCTCCGGCGCAGCCGAGGCCGCGCGCAACGCCGTCCAGAACGGCGCGCAACTGGTTCTGGGCCCCCTGTTTTCCAATTCGGTCAGGGCGGCAAAACCAATTACACGCGGTGCCGGCGTGAACATGGTTGCCTTTTCAACAGACTGGACGCTGGCCGATAACAGCACCTTCATGATGGGGTTTCTCCCCTTTGATCAGGTCAGCCGCGTCGTTGATTTTGCCGTCAGTCAGGGCATTCGCAATGTCGGTGTGTTTTCGCCGGCAACAGATTACGGTGATACAATTATCGGTGCCTATAACAATATCTCTTATCAGGCCGGTTTAAACACGGTTGCCACAAAACGATTTGCGCCCAATACGTCCCGCCTGTCCAGCGACATGCGCGCCTTTTCGGATTATGACGCCCGCAAAGACACAGACGCGCCGCCGCCAATGGATGCCATTTTTATGCCGGTTGGCGGCGAAATGGCACGCACAGTTGCCAGTGTTGCCAGCCAGTACAACATGCGCCCGGATCAGGTGCGCCGCCTTGGTACGGGGCTATGGGATGATGAAAATCTGGCCTCGGAGCCTGCTTTACAAGGGGCCTGGTTTGCCGCGCCATCCCCATCCCTGCGCAAAGGGTTCGAGCGCCGATACTTCGAAATCTACGCCATCAGCCCACCGCGCCTGACCTCACTGGCCTATGACGCCACAGCACTGGCCGCCATATTGGCGCGTAATGGTCTAAAAACCACAGGGCGCCCGTCTTTTGATTCGGTTTCTATCGAAAACCCGAACGGCTTTGCGGGCATAGACGGGATCTTCCGCTTCCGCGAGGGCGGGCTGGTTGAACGCGGCCTGGCCGTATTGGAATTCCGCAACGGGACCATGCGCGTGATCGACGAAGCCCCGCGCAGCTTTCAAGCCACCCGGATGTAACCGGCCGGGTTTCACCTGAACAGGGGCAATTGCAATCCAGC
>DENS01000016.1:837-36018 GCA_002359735.1 Micavibrio sp. UBA2638 | reverse complement strand
GAATAAGATACCGTCCGTCGGTCATAACAACGGCCTTGTCACGCAAGACAATCGCCGTTCCGGCCGATCCTGTAAAACCGCTGATCCAACTCATCCGATTGGCGTAATCGGCGACATATTCGCCCTGATGTTCATCCGCGCGCGGGATCAAAAAACCATCAACGCCAATTGTGTTGAATTGTTGACGAAGGCTTCCCAGCTTCTCTGCTGTTGTGCTATTCTTATCTGGCATAATTATAAACCCCACTGACGCAATTAAATTTATGTCTTTTGACACTAACGCCGAAATGATCAATTTACAATCCTCTGCCGTTGCCGCAGCGCCGCAAGGTGCCCATATTATCGTTCTGGGCAACGAAAAGGGCGGTTCCGGTAAATCAACCAGCGCCATGCATGTTGCCATCGCCCTGCTTCGTATGGGCTATAAGGTCGGAACAATTGATCTGGATGCCCGGCAGGCCACCATGACCCGTTACATGAGCGGACGGTTTAACTTTATCACCAAAACGCATGAGGCCCTGCCCTCACCACTCCACATGGCCATTCAAAAAAGCAGCGCCGCAACCGTGGAGACCCAGCAAGAGGAAGAAAAGTCGTTTTTAAGCCTGGCATTGGCGGAGCTGGGTTCGCAATGTGATTTTGTCGTGATCGACACCCCCGGAACAGATTCGCACCTGTCCAGACTGGCCCATTCCTACGCCGATACACTAATCACCCCCATGAATGACAGCTTTATCGATCTGGATCTATTGGCAAAAATAGACCCCGATACGCATAAAATTCTTGAACCGTCAATCTATACGCAAATGGTTATTGAACAAAACACCCGAAAAATTGAACGCGATAACAACGCGCTGCCCATTCGCTGGATTGTTATGCGCAACCGGCTGTCGCATATTAACGCCAAGAACAAATCTGAAATAGCCACTATTCTGGATAATATTTCCCATCAGTTTGGCTGCATGATTGCCCCGGGTTTTGGCGAACGTGTTATCTTTAAAGAACTGTTTTTGAAAGGGCTAACGCTTTTGGATCTGGAAGATGATGCTGAAAACGCCCTGACCCTGTCACAAATATCGGCGCGGCAAGAAGTTCGTAACTTAATGATGCTGATTGCTCCCGAACAATTCAAACCCTTACCCCCCGTTGATTAAACCATGCCCTATTTATTACTTATTCTTGGCCTGTTAATTGGCACATATGCGCTTTACCGTTTTTTCATTCGCGCCGATATCAACCAGATTAAATCCCTGATACTTGCGGCCTTTGTGATTACAATTTGCGTGGCCTTGTTTGTATTATCCGTAACAGGGCGCCTGCCCGCGGCCATTGCCATCGTGTCGGCATTATCGCCCTTTCTTGTGGCCTGGTTCAGCCAGAAAAGACGCGCGCGCGGCGCCAATAACCAAACCGGCACAGACCCCCAAAAACCCATGGACCGCGCTGAAGCCTTGCGGGTTCTGGGCGTGGATGAACAGGCCGATGATGCCGCCATTAAGGCGGCCTATAAAAAACTCATGAAAAAAGTCCACCCCGATCAGGAAGGATCGCAATGGATGGCCGAAAAATTGAACGAGGCCAAGGATCTGTTGTTGAAGAAATAAGATAAGTCGCTTGATTACGTGACCAATAGGCATAAAATTACCCTAAATACATTTATTTAAAAGTGATTAGAAAAAAGTATGACCCAGTTCAAATCCCCGATCCGAAAAGCCATCTTCCCCGTTGCCGGTCTTGGTACCCGTTTTTTACCGGCCACCAAGGCCATGCCAAAGGAAATGCTGACAATCAATGATCGCCCATTGATCCAGCACGTCTTTGAAGAAGCCAAAGAAGCCGGTATCGAAGAATTTATTTTTGTAACAGGCCGCCAGAAAGAAATGCTGGAAGAGCATTTCGATTACCAACCTGAATTGGAACAGACACTGGAATCGCGCGGCAAAACCGACATGTTAAAGGCTGTCCGCGATCTGGAAATTCCGGCCGGAAAGTTGTTTTTAACACGCCAACCGAAACCGCTTGGGCTGGGTCACGCCATTTGGTGCGCCTCTAAATTAATCGGTAATGAACCCTTTGCCGTCTTGTTGCCCGATGTTTTAATGCGCGGCAAAACCGGATGCCTGAAACAAATGGTCTCTGTCTATAACGAGACAGGCGGCAATGTTATTGCGCTGGAAGAGGTGCCGGAAGACGAAACCTATAAATACGGCATTATCGAACCTGGCCACGACAGCCAGAACCGGGTTGAAATTAAAGGCCTTGTTGAAAAACCCAAAAAAGGTACAGCGCCATCCCGGCTTTCTGTGGTTGGCCGTTACATCCTTCAGCCCGAAGTCTTTGACCACCTCTCCGCCTTTGAACGCGGCGCCGGTAACGAAATACAACTGACCGATTCCATGGCCAAGCTGATTGGAAAACAACCCTTTACCGGCATGCGTTTTGACGGAAAAAGCTATGATTGCGGCAGCCGAACCGGCTTCATCGAGGCCAATTTGGTCTATGGCGCCCATGATCCGGAGATCGGGGAACACATCAAAGCCATGGTCAAAGCCATGGCCGCACAACTTTAAAGCCAGAAACAACCATTCCAAAGACAAAGAAGCAAACAAACCATGTCCAGCCCCGCCATTACCCCTGAAAAAACCCCCTATATCTTTGACCCAACGATCTTGCGCGAATATGACATTCGTGGGCAAATCGACAAAAATTTAAGCCCGCAAGACGCACTTGCCCTTGGCAAGGCCTTTGGCACCTTTGTCCGGCGCGAAACCGGGGGTAATATTATCTGCGTCGGGTTTGATGGCCGCCACAGCTCCCCCGGCTTATGCGAAGCCCTGATCAAAGGCTTGAAAGCCGCCGGAATCGCCGTCAAGAACACTGGCTTAGGGCCGACGCCCCAGCTTTATTTTGCCGTTAAGCATCTAAAGGCCGATGCGGGGATTATGATTACCGGATCGCACAACCCGCCCGATTACAACGGTTTCAAAATGTGCCTGCAAAACGCCCCTGTTTTTGGCCAGACCATTCAACAAATCGGGCACATTGCGGCCGAAGGCAATTTCGAAACCGGCGAAGGGTCGGAAGACACGGCGGATATCTGCAATGCCTATATCCACCGCTTGATGGAAGACCTGCAAACCACGCATAAATTTAAAATTGCCTGGGATAACGGCAACGGCGCCGCAGGCAATGCCTTGCGCATGTTGGCGGCCAAGCTGCCCGGTGAACACATTCTGCTGTATGATGAAGTGGATGGCGATTTCCCCAACCATCACCCTGACCCCACGGTTGATAAAAACCTGAGTGATCTTATCCAGCTGGTACACCGGGAACAATGCGATTTCGGCATCGCCTTTGATGGTGATGGTGACCGCATCGGCGTGGTTGATGACAAAGGCAATGTTCTGCGCTGTGATATTCTCATGACACTTTATGCGCGCGGCGTACTGGAAAAACACCCCGGCGCGCCCATTATCGGCGACATCAAATGTTCCTCGGTTATGTTCGAAGAAATTGAACGCATGGGCGGCACGCCCGTCATTTGGAAAACCGGGCATTCCCTGATTAAAGATAAAATGCACGCGCTAAACTCACCGTTGGCCGGGGAATTGAGCGGTCACATTTTCTTTGCCGATCATTATTACGGGTATGATGATGCCCTGTATTGTGCGGTGCGCCTGATCAATGAAGTGGCCCATAATGGCAAGCCCCTTTCAGAACTGACCGCCCATATTAACAATTTACATTCCACGCCCGAAGTGCGTTTTGAAGTTGATGAACGCGAAAAATTCGACCTGGTGCCGCGCGTCTACGAAAACCTGAAAAACAGCACTGGCTACACAGATATCAACGATATTGATGGCGTCAGGGTTACAACCAAAGACGGGTGGTGGCTGCTGCGCCCTTCCAACACGCAGAATGTATTGGTCGCCCGGGCCGAAAGCAAAACCGAAGAGGGCCTGAAAAGATTAACCGAAATGGCCTGTTCACATGTTGCAAAAATCGGGTATACTCTAGACTTTACAAAGCCTTAATTGGGCATGCTCACCTAAAATAACAACAAGGATATAACCTGTGGGACAACAAATCGACATCGCCTTTCTTGAACTTATGGCCTCTAAAGTCTGCCATGACCTGATCAGCCCTATCGGCGCCATTTCAAACGGCATTGAGTTTATGGAAGAAATGGGCCCGGATGCGGTTGAAGAGGCGATTGATTTATTAAAGTTCAGCGCCACGCAGGCAAGTGCCAAATTACAAGCCTATCGCATGGCCTATGGCGCTGGTGGGGGCGATATATCTATCAAACCGGAAGATGTTCACAAATCCTTCGCCAAATTCATCCAGCTTGACAAAAAAATTACGCAGGACTGGGACCCTCACGCCGATATCGGCCCGGATGAACGATCCGAAGGATTTTCGAAACTCCTCATGTGCGCATTGCTATTGTCATGCGAATGTTTGCCAAAGGGTGGGGTTATTACCGTCGATAAAGCCGGTCAAAACATCACATCCATCAAAGCCAGCGGGCAGGACGCGGCTCTAAAACCGCCGATGGACAAAGCCCTGAGTAATGAAATACATCAAGATGCGCTGGAGCCGCGCTACGTTCATGCCTATATGAGCGGCCTTCTGGCAAAACAATATGGCTTTCAGCTGGAACCAAAGGCCAATACACAGGGCGGCGTTGAATTTCACCTGATATCTCCGGCTGTTTAGATTTCCAAGCGCCGCATCATCCACACGATAGTATTGAATAGCATGTTTCGAACCCCTTGAAATAATTAGTGATTCCGTTTTTGCCTTGTTCGAGGTAAAATAACTTGGCCTTGGTAAGGCGTTATTAATTAAATTCTGGCATCCTAATCTGAATAGGATGATTTTAAGCGTACTGCGTATATTTTTTAAAGCCATACGACAATAAGTATAAAGGGGTTCAGATATGGATGATCTGGTCGCAGAATTTCTAACCGAAACCAATGAAAGCCTGGATGAGCTGGATAATGATCTGGTAAATCTGGAGCAAAACCCCAATGATAAGGACCTCTTGTCCAAAATCTTTCGCCTGATGCATACCATCAAAGGCACGTGCGGGTTTTTGGACCTCCCTAAACTGGCCAAAGTCGCCCACCACGCCGAAAACGTTCTGGGGCGTTTCCGTGATGGCGATTTAGAAGTCACACCGGAATATGTGACATTAATTTTTGAATCGATCGACACCATCAAATTTATTGTCGGCGAGATTGAAATGAACGGCGAAGAGCCGGACACCGACGACAGTTCCCTTATTAACAAGTTGGACGCCGTATATGAAGGCCGCGGCCTGGGCGGCAGCGCAGCAGAGAGCGGCGAAAACCGGCCCTCTGCCCCCAGTGAAGAAGAGAATAATGACGCCGAGGCGGCCCCCGATGAACAAACCGCACAAGATGGCGCCGCAAATGCACAAGAAACTGAGAGCGATCTGGACGAAAACAATGATGCACCAATCGACGAAGACACCGCCATCATTGAAGAACCGGAAGCCGCCCCGCCACAAGAGTCTAAACAGGACACCCCAAAGACGGCCGCAAAGAAAAGTAATGCAGGCACACCGCCGGTCAGCAACCAAACCTTGCGCGTCAATGTCGATGTGCTGGAAAACCTGATGACCATGGTCAGCGAACTGGTTTTAACACGAAACCAGTTGTTACAAATTCTGCGCGTTCAGGGGGAAACTGATTTTACAACGCCGCTGCAACGCCTCAATCACGTTGTGTCCGATTTGCAAGAAGGTGTCATGCAAACCCGCATGCAACCCATTGGCAACGCCTGGTCAAAACTGCCGCGCATTATTCGTGACCTGAGCCTGGAGCTGAATAAAAAGGTTGAATTAAAAATGTTGGGGCAGGATACAGAGCTGGATCGCCAGGTTCTGGATCTGATTAAAGACCCGCTGACCCATATGGTGCGCAACTCCGCCGATCACGGCATTGAACTTCCGGCGGACCGCCTTGCCGCAGGCAAACCGGAAACGGGAACGGTTATTCTGAACGCCTTCCATGAGGGCGGCCACATCATTATTGAAATTTCCGATGACGGAAAAGGGCTTTCCACCGAAAAAATCAAAGAGAAAATCCTCTCCAACGGTCTTGCCGGACGGGACGAGCTGGAGGATATGACCTCACAACAAATCCAGCAATATATATTCCGCGCCGGGTTCTCGACGGCAGAAAAGGTAACATCCGTATCAGGCCGCGGCGTTGGTATGGATGTTGTGCGCACCAATATTGAAAAAATTGGCGGGTCGATCGAATTGCATTCCGAGGAAGGAAAAGGGTCAACCTTTACCATTAAAATACCGCTGACGCTGGCCATTGTTTCCGCTTTGATTGTGGAATCGGCCGGTGAACGCTTTGCCATTCCGCAACTTGCCGTTCGCGAACTGGTTATGGCCTCGGCCAATGGTGATAACCGTATTGAAATGATTAAAGGGTCCCCCGTATTCCGCCTGCGTGACCATTTATTGCCTTTGGTGACCCTAAGCAATATTTTACAGATCAACCCTGAACAACAGGCCGCGGCCTCTGCACTGCATGAAGAAAGCGTTGAAGACAGTGACCACGCCAGCCCGCAAGAACACCAGTCAGATCAGAGCGGGCGGACAGATCAGGCAAGCCAAACCGGGAAAAGCGCCCACAACCACTATATTATCGTCACACAGGTGGGCAATTACACCTTTGGTATCATCGTTGATAAAGTCTTCGATACCGAAGAAATTGTGGTCAAGCCTGTATCAAAAATTCTGCGCAATATCGATCTGTTTGCCGGAAACACAATTTTGGGTGACGGCAGCGTTATTATGATCCTTGATCCCAATGGGGTTGCGCGGGCAACCGGTGAAATTGACACCAGCAAATCCAAAGCCGCCGCAACAGCCGCCGAAGCGCTGCAAAAAGACAACACATCAAAAGATAAAATCTCGCTTTTGTTGTTTTCTGCCGGCGACAAAGCGCCAAAGGCCGTTCCGCTTTCGCTTGTGGCCCGGCTTGAAAATATCAGAATGGATACGATTGAAAGATCCAGCGGTCAGATGCTGGTGCAATACCGCGGCAGCTTAATGCCCCTGATCCCCTTTAACACGCAGACCTCGATTGAAGATGCGGAGGAAAAACCGGTACTGGTCTTTTCTGACAAGACAACATCACTGGGGTTAATTGTCGATAAAATCATCGATATCACCGAAGAACATATCGATATCCAGGTCAGCAACAATGAACCCGGCCTGATGGGCAGCGCGATTATTAACAACAAGGCAACGGATGTCATTGACGTGGCCCATTTCCTGAACTCGATTAACAAAGACTGGTACAAAGACCATGGGGATGAGCCCTATGGATCGGCGAAAGATACCGTACAGGACAACAGAAAGCGCCGCATATTGCTGGTTGATGACAGTCCGTTTTTCCGCAATATGCTGACCCCCCTGCTCAGCGTGGCCGGATATGAAGTCACCACACTGGAAAGCCCGTTGGATGCCCTAAAAATGTGCGAAGACGGCGCCCAGTTCGATTTGATCGTAAGCGATATCGAAATGCCCGAAATGGACGGCTTTGAATTTGCCGAAAAGGTGAAAAACAACACAAAATGGCAGAACACCCCCATGGTGGCCCTGACATCCCATGCAACACCGCAGGATATTGACCGGGGCGTTGAGGTTGGCTTTTCCAAATATATCGCAAAATTCGACCGGGATACGCTGCTTAATACGCTCTCGCAGACGTTATCTGAAAACAAAATCCAAGGAGAAGCCTCATGAGTGCGCAATCAGCCTATGATGACGTTGATGCCATTGATAACAACGCCCTGAATAAAGATTTCCTAACGATGACCATCGCGGACCAGCTATTTGGCATTCCGGTCTTGCAGGTGCAAGACGTCCTGCGGGAACAACGCGTCACAAAAGTCCCGCTGGCCCCGCCAGAGGTTTCGGGGTCCTTAAATCTTCGCGGCCGCGTTGTCACAGCCATTAACATGCGCAAGCGTTTAGGCTTGCCCGAACGCACAAAAGAAAACGGCGGCAAGGATATGAGCGTTGTTGTAGAACATGACAACGAATTATTCAGCCTGACCATCGACAAGGTTGGCGACGTTCTCAGCCTTCCGCGCGATAATTTTGAATCCAACCCCGCCACGCTTGATCCACTATGGATGTCGGTGTCATCGGGTATTTACAGATTGGAAAACAGATTAATGGTCGTGCTGGATGTGCCAAAATTGTTAGGGGCTGTTCAGGACCCGTAAAACAAAATAAAAAAACAGCCAAACGAAGAATTTCCGGTTACAATATTTCTACGGGCCGGGGGGATAAAAAAACATAAACAAAAACGGACAGAATAAACCATGAAACTTTGCCTAATTGTTGATGACAGCCGCGTCGTAAGAAAGGTTGCCCGCCGCATTACAGAAGATTTGGGATTTGAATGCGAAGAAGCCGAAGACGGTCAGAAAGCGTATGAATTTTGCGAAACCAGAATGCCCGACGCCATAATACTGGATTGGAATATGCCCATCATGAGCGGTATTGAATTTCTGGAAAAACTGCGTGAAATGGAAGGCGGAAAAGACCCCAAGGTCATCTTCTGCACGACAGAAAATGATATCAACCACATACAACGAGCCATCGGCGCCGGTGCCAATGAATACATCATGAAACCATTTGATAACGAAATTATCGCATCAAAATTTAAACAGGTTGGCTTGCTGGATTAACTCTCAACACTCCATAAGTTGCGCATTACAATAAGAACACAAAAGAACAAAAACAAATATGATCACAGATAGAGGGATGCCCCGGCAGGGGGACAGCAATAACCAGGGTACAATCAAAGTCATGCTGGTTGATGATTCGGCCGTTATTCGCGGCGCACTCACCCGTTTGCTGGAGGAAGACCCGGCGATTGAGATTATATCGTCTGTTACAAACGGCGAAATGGCCATTGGATCGGCCGAACGTCATAAGCCCGATATTGTCATACTGGATATTGAAATGCCGGTGATGGATGGTATCACCGCCCTGCCCCAAATATTAAAACGCAGCCCCAATTCCAAAGTGATCATGTTTTCCACCCTGACCGAAAAAGGCGCACAAGTGACCATTAAGGCTCTGGCGCTTGGGGCTGTCGAATGTCTGGTCAAGCCCGGCCCGGGCGAGGCCAAAAGCGGCGGCGATTTTCAACAAAACCTGATCAAGCTGATCAAGAACCTGTGCCCACGGCCACGGCCTGCAACAGACCGTTCTGGCACATCTGGCGCCGTCAATGCGCCAACATCATCAGTGTCAACTCAGGCCCCGCAAGCCGCGCTGGCAAAGACAGCCGCGCAAAGCGCCAAACCCGGAACCAGTGTTTCCCTCAGGTCATCGGCCGGGCTGTATACGGGAACACCCGCTATTCTGGCGATCGGCAGTTCAACCGGCGGGCCGCAAGCCCTGTTCCAGGTCCTGAAAAGCTGTAATGGGTTTAATATTCCAATTGTGATAACCCAGCACATGCCGGCCACATTCACCAAAATTCTGGCCCAGCACATCACACAGCAAACCGGCCTGAACGCGCAAGAAGGCGAAAATGGAATGATAGTGGAGAACGGAAAAGTCTATGTTGCACCGGGCGGGTTTCACATGCTGTTTGAAACCGGATCCAATCAACAATTGCGTATAAAACTGGATGACGGCGCACCCGTAAATTATTGCAAACCGGCCGTGGACCCCATGTTTGAATCCTTGATCAAAATCTATGGCAACAAGGTCCTTGGCGTTATTCTGACCGGGATGGGCCATGATGGTCTGGGCGGCGGAAAAACTCTATCGGACTTAGGGGGCCGCTTGATTGCGCAGGATGAAAAAACAAGTGTTGTATGGGGAATGCCGGGCGCCGTTGCAACGGCAGGAATCTGCACCGCCGTCCTGCCTTTAGACGAAATTGGCCCATGGATTCAAAAGACCGTTTCAGGATAGAATGTATTATAAACAAAACAAAGACGAGATGAAGAAAGCACTGGTAGCAGGATGAGATTAACCGATTTTGACATATACAAAGACCTACTGAAAGAAAAATCCGGTCTAGTCATAACGCAGGACAAAGCCTATCTGCTGGAATCCCGCTTAACACCGGTCGCAACAAAATGGGATTTTGCATCGCTGGATCTGTTAACCGCGCATTTACGCGGCGTCCCCGACCCGAAATTGATCAATGACATCGTCGAAGCCATGACCACGAATGAAACATCATTCTTTCGAGATATGCGTCCCTTTGATACTTTCCGCGATGTGGTCATGCCATTCCTGTTGAAAGAACGGATGCATGAACGTAAATTCCGCATCTGGTGCGCCGCCGCTTCCAGCGGGCAAGAACCCTACTCCATTGCAATGCTGCTTAAAAATCAGGAAAGCCAGTTTGCGCGCTGGACGATAGACATTGTCGGAACCGATATTTCACACGACATTCTGGCAGCCGCCAAAAAAGGGTTGTATTCACAATTCGAAGTGCAACGCGGCCTGCCTGTGCAAATGCTGGTACAATATTTCAAACAGGAAGGTGATCGCTGGCAAATCTCGGATGACATCAAAAAGATGATTGAATATAAATATTTCAACCTGTTGGACAGCATGGCTTCCATGGGGCAGAACGATGTTATCTTTTGCCGCAACGTCCTGATTTATTTCGACGAGAGTGACAAACGCGATATCTTGAACCGTATGGCCAAACAGTTAAAGCCCGACGGATTTTTATTCCTTGGCGGGGCGGAAACCGTAATTGGCATCACCGATGAATTTGCCCCCATCCCCGATTTGCGCGGCGTTTATGCCCGTAAAGACAGCCCGCATCTGGAAAAAAAGGCAAATACCCAAAATCAGGCACTTGCCTAAGCGCGCAATAGAGCCTAAGACTCTAGTCGGTAATAAAACGAGACAAAAAAGGGCTTAAATAAAATGGGTGAACATGTCATTCGTGATCCGCGTGCGATCCAAATTAAACGGGCTTTGATTTCCGTATCCGATAAAACAGGCGTTATTGAATTTGCCGAAAAACTGCAAAGCTACGGCGTTGAAATTCTCTCCACCGGGGGCACCGCCAAGGCCATGGAACAGGCCGGTATTAAGGTTAAAGACGTATCTGACCATACCGGTTTTCCCGAAATCATGGATGGCCGCGTTAAAACGCTGCACCCCAAAATCCATGGCGGCATTCTGGCCAAGCGCGATGATGAAAGCCACGTTCAAGCCATGCAGGACAATGACATCAGTGACATTGATCTTCTGGTTGTTAATCTCTACCCCTTTGTTGAAACGGTTCAAAGCGGCGCCAATTTTGATACCTGCATTGAAAATATTGATATTGGCGGGCCGGCCATGATCCGCGCCGCGGCCAAAAATCATAATTTTGTTGCCATTGTAACCGACCCGCAAGATTACAAAAATGTTCTGGATGATATGAACGCGTATGAAGGCGCAATTACACATGCCTTACGCAAGAAACTGGCCGCAACGGCCTTTGCCATGACCGCAACCTATGATTCAAATATCGCCAGCTGGTTCGTTGATCAAATGGGTGAAAATTTCGGCTTCCCCCGCCGCATCAGCTTCTCTGGCACTTTAAAGCAATCCTTACGGTATGGCGAAAACCCGCACCAGAACGCGGCCCTGTATCTTATTGATGATAGCGTCCGCTGCGGCGCCGCCATTGCCACGCAAGTGCAGGGAAAGGAACTATCCTATAATAATTTGAATGATACCGATGCGGCTTTTGAACTGGTAAGCGAATTTGATGAACCCAGCGTTGCCATTATCAAACACGCCAATCCGTGCGGCGTTGCCATGGCCGATAATATCCTGTCGGCCTATAAACGTGCGCTGGCCTGTGACCCTGTCTCGGCGTTTGGCGGCATCATTGCGATTAACCGCACATTGACCAAAGATCTGGCCGAAGAGATTATCCAGCGCTTTGTTGAGGTTATCATCGCCCCTGATATCGAAGGGGCGGCGCTGGACGCCCTGAAGGCCAAGCCCAATATTCGTGTATTGACCACAGGGGGCATGCCCGAACGGGGTCAAAAGCGCCGCGTTGTCAACCGCATTGCCGGCGGTATGCTGGTGCAAGATGCCGATACGTTCAGCATTTCTGAACAGGATCTAAAGGTTGTCACTGACCGCGAACCCACGCAAAAAGAGCTACAGGACCTGCTGTTTTCATTCCGCGTGGCCAAGCATGTGAAATCCAATGCCATCGTCTACACCAAGGATCTGGCCACCGTTGGAATTGGCGCGGGACAAATGAGCCGCATCGATTCCTCGCGCATTGCCGCCTGGAAGGCCGAGGAAGCCGCCAAACAGCAAGGTCTGGAACAATCCCTTGCCAAGGGCTCCGTCGTGGCCTCTGACGCATTTTTCCCCTTCGCCGACGGGTTAATTGCCGCCGCCGATGCCGGGGTTACCGCCGTCATTCAACCGGGCGGGTCCATCCGTGATCAAGAGGTCATCGAGGCCGCCAATGAACGCGGCCTGGCCATGGTCTTTACCGGTCACCGCCATTTCAGACATTAAGGCAACAATAAAAAAGATACAAAAAAAGCCGCCCCGACAGCGGCTTTTTTTATGCACCCTCAATGCATCATATGCTATAATTACCATTGCAAAACAAATGGTTACAGGTTTAAAGCCGTCATAAATTTGCAAAAAATGGCAAAATCGGATACCATGTGTTTAACAAATAAAAAAGTATAAAAATAATAATAAGAGTAAAAAACGGTAATATAGAGGGTATGAAACGATAAGTCCGTAAACGGACACCTCCCCCTAAATATAAAGTGGAAACGTTTCGTACCTTTGCTAACAAGCGTAGTAAAGAGGAACGAACACATGGCAGGATTAGGTTTATTATTTAAAGCCGCAGGGTTAGCCGCAAGAATAGGCACCAGCCTGCCCGGTATGGCCGCCATTGGGTATGGTGCGCACGTGGCCACCGATGGCCGCAGCACAGAAGCCGTATTAGACAAAGGCGGTGAACTGGCCGGAGGTGCCTTCCGCAGCGCAACAGGCATTGACGCCAATGGACTGCATGAACTGATGGAAGATTTCGAAGCCGGCGATTGGGAAGGTCTTGCCCAAAACCCGATGCTAATCGGCGTTTCCGGCTTGGCCGCTTTTGCCATGAGTGCAGGCTTTGGCGGGCGCGGCATCATCAATTCGGTGGTGACCGGCCTTCTGGTTGCAGGCGCCGCCTATGTAGCACAGAAATACCTGCTGCCCGGTATATTCGGTGAAAAGGCCGACAACCCGGCCGCCCCAGCGCAGACGCGTTCCCTGACAGTAGAACAGGAGCCTGCATCGCCGCAGATACAGCCGCCGCAGCTGCCGGAACCGTCATAATTAACCGGATCTTAAGACTTTTTCTATATAAGGGTAACTAATAAACAAGAATAAATAAGAATAAAAAACAAAATTAAAGCGTAACTATAAAGGGTGTGAAATATATGGCTGATACGCCAAATATATATGAAGATGAGACAGGCGCTCCAGAGGCCGCCCCAATCAATTGGGCCATGACGGACTGGATGACGCAATTATCCGCCCCGAATACATCATTAAATACCAATCCTGAATTTCTGGCCGCCGCCGAGGCTGACTATAACCGCATTCACGGCGAAGGCGCATGGGCCGCGCATGTTGAAAGCACCCGTC
This sequence comes from Micavibrio sp. UBA2638, assembly GCA_002359735.1. GTDB lineage: Bacteria > Pseudomonadota > Alphaproteobacteria > Micavibrionales > Micavibrionaceae > UBA2638. The sequence continues at coordinate 22,304 of DENS01000016.1, read as the reverse complement.
AGGACCTGCAAGACGACGCCGATAGTTTCTGGGATTTCTTCGACAATGGCGATGAAGCGCTGGCCGCTTTTGATCCCGATGAATTACTGACGCAGTGGGCCCGCAATGATTTTGCATCGGAAAGACTTAGACCGGAAGAACAGGCCCGTGAATTCCAAAGCTATCCCCGCAACGTTCAGGACCTGATCGAAAACGGCAGCTCCCAAGACTTAATGAGCGCGGCCTTGCACTATGCCACCTATGCCTCACGCGGGGCCATTGCCCTGCAAGGGTTTGAAAATGGCCAAATGACGCCGGAGGCCATTGAAACAATCCGACGCGATATGGATGTTTACGATGGACTATCCGACAAATTATGGGGTCTTGCCGCCGAACGCATCGACGCTGATGCCAATATTTCCCGTTTAATGGCCGACAAAAATTCTGCCTTCCTGATTACCGGGGCAAGAGGCTTGGCAAGGGACAACCCGAATATGAATGCCGAGGACATCAGAGACCTTGGTGTTATGTCCGCCATTTATGCCCGCGTTAAAGGGGCCGCCGAAACAGGATACAGTGATAACCTGGCCGCACGCATCGAAAGACAGCTGCTTCCCCCCGTTGATGAGCGCAGCGATGCCGATAATGCCCTTTTGGCACAGGTTCAGGAATTAGAGACCTTCATATCAACCATTCCTGATGACCCAAGCGAATTGGTCGAGGCGACAGAGAATTTTGAAAGCCGCGAAGCCATGCGCAGTTTCTTTGACGACACAGCGCAAAACTATGGATATGACGGTTCGATCTTTACACAAGCCTCGCGCCCGACCGAGAGCGAATTGGCAAATAATGAGAGCTTCCAAAAGGCTGCCCATATTCTGTTTGAACGCGAAACAGGACAAAGCTGGGATCAGGCTGGCGGAAACAATGAATATGACGCCGCAACCATTGGTGAATGGGGTCTGGAATTCATGTCAGAGGAAAGAAACCAGCTATGGGAGGTTATCTCACAAGCCGGAAGCCTGTATCTGAGTGATTCTTTCACCATGGATCAAAAAATGGCCTATATGTACGCGTCCGAGACATTTGATCTGACCCGTGATGATTTCGGCACCTTCAAGCGCGCCGCATGGAACACCATCACAGACGAAGCCAATGTTGTCTCTTTGGCCGCGGCCGCATTATCCGTGGTAACAGGGGGCGCCAGCTCCGCCGGTGTTGAGGCCGCAAAACGAGCCGGTCAAAAAGGCTTTATGACAGCCGTACGCAACCAGGTCATGAACGAAACCCGCGAAGCCGCGGCCCAAGCCGCCACAAAAGCGGCCGTTCGTGAAACCAGCGAACAGCTGGTCACCGAAACAGCCGAAAAAACCATTATGCAGGGCGTGAATAGATTCACAACCAGACTGGCGAGCGTTGAAGGGGTAGAAGGCGGAATGGATGGCGGATTAAACGCCGACACCAGCCAGACACTGCGCATTGAAACGGGCCTGATGGACGCCGGAAATTACAGCTGGGGCAGCACAGTAACCGCCGCCGGTATTGGCGCAGCCGCCGATTACACACTGGGTAGAGGCCTTGGCTTTGCCATCGAAGGCATGTCCAGCGCCATTGTCCGCAACGTAAATTTCAGCCCGGTGCGCCCACGTAATGCCGCCGATCAAGCCGCCGATCAGGTTGCAGAGCAAACAGCAGACCAGGCAGCAGAACAAACCGCGGAAAGAACAAGCGACGATATTGCCGCCGCAATATCACCGCAAACCTATACGCAGACTTATACGCCATCAGAACCCGGCAGATCACAGGCCGCGCCAGATAACACGCCAAACAGCGCACCGGAAAATACGCCGGATACAACACTGAGCGTCAATGCCGATGAGATCACAAGCGCCGCGCCAGAAACAAATAACGCGCCGGATGCGGTTACATTAACTCAGCCAGACGAGACACCAAGACCTGCGACATTGTCCCGTAAAGATCAGTTCAATACCGTTGCCAATGATGCCCAGCAGCCACAAATGGCCGCCCAGCAAGATCAGCCACCAACGAACGAGACCGGCCCCGATAAGGCCGCCGCGCAGGTGCCTGCAGACACACCGCGTTACCGCGGCAATCAGGCCCATACTTACACGCCGGATCAGGCCGATATTTTCACGCCATCACGCCTAAGCCGTATTAGCGATGAAAACTTCCGCCGCATTCAACCCGATACGCTGAAGGCCTTTAGCGCCGAACAACGCGACAGCCTGAGCCGCATACAAAATGACATTTTCATGAACCGCGTTGCCCCTGCCCTGCAAACGCAGGATGTGGCCAATCTGGACGCGGCGTTCATCCGCAAATTAAACCCGTCGCATATCGAAAATCTGAACGCAGATGTGATGATTGCCATCGCGCAAGACCCGGTATTGAGCGGATCTTTCCGCACCGAAACAGCCCAGGCCTTTGTGCCCAGACTGGAAAGCATTCAAGCCGTTCGCCGCACCAGCGCCAATGAACAGCCGCAAGCACAGCCACAAGCACAAACACCGGCCCCCAAAACCGAAGCCGCCAAAACAGAGCCCGGCGCCGAAACTGATACAGGCGCGGGAACAGCCCCGGAAAGCGTCACAAAGCCCGAAAGCGAAACCGCCGCGACGAAATCAGACACCGAAGCCGAAGCAAAAGCAAAAGCAGAAGCAGAGGCAGAGACAAAAACAGACCCGGAAGCCGAGGCCCAAAAAACAGAAGCCGAATCCAACGTTATTGAAGAAAACTTTGCCAGCCTGATGGCCAAGCGGGACAGCCTTGATAAGCAATGGGCCGAAACCGGATTTCAGCAAAGAAAAATGGACCCCAAAGACCTGTATGAACTATACAAAGATCTGGACGATGCCATTAACAACGGCAAAATGCCCGCGGCAAAAAGACAAGATTTGGCCGTAACCGCCGCCAACGCGATACACGCCGCCGTTCAGCAAGGATGGCACCCGGAAGAAATGCAAAGACTGGTTCTAAAATCCAGGGTTGCAGGTCTGCGGCACGACATCATGAAACACCTCAGTGGATCCGGTACAGACTCCCCGCACACCAAACTCATGGCATATGGCGGATACAGAACCGAGCTTTACGATCATTTCGTGCGTCCACTTCTGGTTGTTGATGGCGCCGCCGGTATTCGTGCCGATAAATTCCTGTTGCAAATGGATGGTTTCCGCCCCGGTGCGAAATCAGATCTGAAGATGAGATCCAATCTGGAGATTTTCCTGAAAGATATTCCAAAACTGATGGTACCGCGCGCCATAGGATATTATGCACACCCGCAATCCATGGTCACCATGCGCAAGAATATTGGCTATATGTTTGGCCGTCACTTTAACGAAGAAGGCGATGTCGTCAATTACAGCCTTGGCCACGCCCTTAAAAATACAGCCCTTAATCTGGGTACATTCGGTATGCACCGTTATGCCGATAAGCTGATTACATTGGGGCCGATGATACAAAAAGGTGTGACCCCTGCCCTTATGGGGCTGGCGGCATTTTCGGCCTATGATGGCTGGGATGGCGAGCGCGATTACATGCTGTCCTATCTGGGGGCGCCCAGCGAATTTATGATCACAGATGTCGGCATGGATTATGGCGTTCCGGGCATTATTGACACGCTTGGCTATAATGGTTTTTCTTTGGCCGCCAATACTATTGGCCCGCAATTGGGCTGGGAACCCGATCTTTCATACAGCTTTGACGGATCAGAAACCTTTGACGCCGATATGATCACCCAGGATCACTGGGCAAGAGTCTATCCGGGTTGGTTCGGTGATGGCGAAGAATCAGCACAGCCGCAAAGACCTTTCTTCCCGATTGAATCAGGAACTCAAAACGGCGCGGCCCCGACAAATAATACGGCTGGGACACCGGCGGCAGACACATCTGCGGCTGGAACACCGGCGGCAGATACATCTGCGGCTGGAACACCGGCAATGCCACCAGCAACATCACAAGGGGCAAACGCCGGCAATACCGGAAACACACCAAGCGCGGCCAGTTCATTCAGAAGCGCCGCTGGCGACATTAACGCTGCGGATATTCAGAGCAAGCTGCCCGTAACGGTACAAAAACTTCTGACACGGGAAAACAAAGAAACCATGAGTAACGCCGCCGCCAGCGCAGGAAATTTCCTAAGCGGTATCGGCAACACAATCACCGGCCTGTTCCGCAACATGGACAGCATGCTGGGCTCAACATGGGGCCCGGTTGCAAGTGTTGGTCTGGCGCTGGTTGGCGGTATGATCGGTTTGAATTTTGTCAAAGGCATCTTTAACTTCTTTAAAGGTGGCGGAGTGATGAAACTGGGTATGGGCGCGGCGCTGGCCGTCGGTGGATTATACGCCTTCGAACATTTCTCCGGCGCGCGTGATCGTTTTGATCAGGATCAGGACCGCGATCCAAACCGCAGAAATGGTGAAAGTCTGACCGTTCGCCCCAATGACAACCCAAGCATTAGTGGCCAGGGCATAGGCAGAGAAACCCTGCAAAGAGACCACCGCGATACCTATCAGGATGCCATAAACCGCATGGACCTGAACGCCCGCGCCTCCGCGCAAGGAAACGGGAACGCTCTGCCCAATAATGTTGCCATGCTGGCCGGTCTGGACACTCAAGCCAATCACACAAACACAGGCGAATTGGCGATTGAAGGCGATTTTCGCACCTCCGCGCATCATAATGGTGATCTGCACACATTGGCGGTTATTTCAGATGCATCAGGGGCCACCGGCATTCATAACATGAGCGAAATTGCCCTGAACGGCATGACGGAATCGGCCGCGCAAGGATATACATTTGCCGCTGGCCAAACCGGTCTGGGCTTTGACGGCGCCGCCAATATCGCCGCCAGCACAGCCGCCGCAACAGGCAGTGCGCATTTGCCAAACCAGTTTGCCGCCCTGCTGGATCAACCGGCCGCCATCCGTTTTGATACAACGGCCCATAATAAAGACGCCGCCATCGCCAACGCCGGATGGAACGCAGATGTATCAACACCGGCCATCGAACGTGAAATGCAGCACCACGCGCCAGTTTCCTTTAATTCACTGGCATAATCACAAACATACAGGCTTTATCCTTTTTGAACGAGGTGATACACTAAACCATAATGCTGAAAGGTTATTTGGCCTTACCGCAACATTGTGCCAACTGTCAGGTTTATTCCAAAATCATGTCCGACGACAATTCTGATATACAAACTCCGCCCGCTACGAAGATAGATTCAATGAAATCTGCATTCACCAGCGGAAAATCTGCCAATTCCGGGATTTTGTTTCAGGAAGATGAATTTGATATCTTCGTCAACAAAATCACAATGGAGGCCTATATCTTTCACACCAAACCCGTGGCGCAGGATATTGACCGTCTGGAATATGACCCGAATGACCACAGCGTCACCGTGTTCAAAAAAGACGGCAACCAGATGGATTTGGGCGCAAAGCTGCAATGGCTGGTGCGTCCCTACTTCATAAAGGCCCGCGAAGTGGCCATTGTCCAGACCAAAGATGGCGAAGCGATTGACGGTTTTATGGTGCCTTTGGTTATTCGCCCCAAGGCCTGAAAACACCCCGCCGTAAAAAACAACAAAAAAACACAAAAAAAATACAAAAAACATCGCTAAAAACCGCGCATTTCTTTGCATTTCAGCCCTGTTTTTGCTAGACTTGTTTCAGGTAATAAAGAAAAAGGGTGATGTGAAAATAAATTATGATACAATCTGTTATGACCACTGAACAAACACCCACTGAAAAGCAATATGGTAACGTCCTCGACTTCGTCTACGATGCGGAGGGCTCCGGTGAGTTTCAGCTGGAAATATCGGTCATGAAAGATGGTAAAGTCGCAGTCTTTCACAACAAACCCTTTAAGAGCGAGATTGCCTGGCTGGAATATAATGTTTCGGCAAACAGGCTGGATTTTATTTTAGAAGATGGGGAGGTTCGCAATATCGGATTTCCGGTGAAACCAAGCATTGCGAAGAACATGCAGAACACCCATCAAATACTGTTAATTTTGTTGGATGATGATACGGGTGAGGCCAAAGAAGGTTATTATATCCCGCTGATTATTCATCAAAACTAAAAAAGTCCTGAAGGACAAACGGGAGCCTATAAAAACAATCCCGGCGTTTCAGGCAAGGTGTAAAACGGTAATAGTTTATAAATAGAGGAGTGTACCACATGACAGAACGATTCAACCCCCGCATCGAAGACCACGTCCTAAGAGCGACCTTTGCAGAGCACGCAGCAGGTGGCAATCAAAAGATGGTGGCGCGATTTGATGCCAACAATAATACTGTGAGTGTTGATGGGGGAGATCATCAACCGATTCAAGTACTTGATATGGACACGCAAGAGCCCACGGCTTCTGCTGCTGAGCCATTAAATCAGCCCTTAAGTCTGAATTTGGGACAGCCGTAATATTTACGGGGCCTGCACTGCATTTTTGGTGTTTTAGGGCACTATTTAACCAATAATTAACCATGAATGTATTACCATAACAATAAGAAAAATATAGAGGGACGGAAATATGCCAGAAGCAATATCAGAAATTGATTTGAACGAGATCATGGAGCAGCGCCAAATGGAGCGCTCAGCGGAGAACACCGCGGTGATGAAAATAGGCGCAGAGGGCGCGCAGCCGCTGCATGAAAGCATATCCCCCATCTTTGCCGAGGCCGCAAATGATCCGTCTATGGATATGGCTCCCGCGCAGACACAAACGCTGGATATCTTATCTAATTCATAACCGATTGCTGTTTACACTAATCAGGGGCGCCGTGACGCGTGAACGGGTTTAACTCGGCCCTTTCTTCCCGCCAAGGCAGCGGCCTTATAAGCCAAGGCATAAAACCGTTCTAAAGCTCGAGAAGATATAGCTTCGCGGGCTTTTATTTTGCCTGAATTGCCGATGACAGCCCCATCCACAAAACCGGCGCGTATAAAACACAATTTTTTATGGCTTGTTTTACGAATTCTTAAACCTATCCGATTACCATAACTTCAAGGGTGAAAAAATAAAGAGGGATAAAAAATCATGCCAATGGAAGCCGCACTGCAAGCCGATATAGCCTACGCCGTTGAATCAAGGGCTTTTCTAAATGCCGATGAACGTCAGGTCCGAAAATTCGATGCCGATGGTAATGCCAATGAATTATCGAATATCGAACTGCATAAAGAATTCGAACGAGCAGCGGATCAGAGCTTCATGCCCGCGCCTACCGTATCATTGCCCGGCATTGACCTGTAACGGGCCAGCCATATAATGTCCGTGATGGTGCGGTAACGCCGCGTGCCGCAAGACCACCATCAGATATCAAAGCCCCCAGGCCAGCGCGCCGGCGGGCTTTTTAATTTTATGGCCGATCCCTAATTACACTTGAATTTTTGTGCATTTAGCCCTATTCCTAATGCCCATGACACAAGATCTTAAATACATTCGCAACTTCGCGATTATTGCCCATATCGACCATGGCAAATCAACGCTGGCCGATCGCCTTATTCAAACCTGCGGCGGCCTGACCGAACGTGAAATGAGCGCGCAAGTCCTTGATTCCATGGATATCGAACGCGAACGCGGTATCACCATCAAGGCCCAGACCGTACGGCTATTGTATACCGCCAAAGATGGCCATGAATACCAGTTGAACCTGATGGACACGCCGGGGCATGTTGATTTTTCCTATGAAGTATCGCGCTCGCTGGCCTCGTGCGAGGGGTCTATCCTGGTGGTTGATTCAACACAAGGGGTTGAGGCCCAGACATTGGCCAATGTCTATCAGGCGATTGATAACAATCACGAAATTATTCCCGCGCTGAACAAGGTGGACTTGCCCGCCTCTGATGTGGAAAAGGCACGTCAGGAAATTGAGGACGTCATTGGCCTTGATGCCAGTGAGGCCGTTGAATGTTCCGGCAAAACCGGTATCGGCATTGACGACCTGCTGGAGGCCATTGTCACAAAACTGCCCCCGCCCAGCGAAGGTGATGCCGAAAAACCCACCAAGGCCCTGCTGATTGACAGCTGGTATGACGCCTATCTAGGGGTGGTCATTCTGGTGCGCATTATTGACGGCCACCTGAAAAAAGGCCAGAAAATCAAATTTATGAACACCCGCGCCGAACGTGAAATTGACCGCGTTGGGGTGTTCTCGCCCAAGCCGGTTATGATCGATGAGCTCGGCCCCGGCGAGATGGGCTTTATCACCGCAGGTATCAAAGACATCGAAGATACGCTGGTCGGGGATACCATTACCGATATGCGCAAACCGTGTGACACGGCCCTGCCCGGTTTTAAACCGTCCGTACCTATGGTGTTTTGTTCGCTCTTTCCCGTGGATATGGGCGATTACGAAGATTTGCGCGATTCCCTGGGCAAGCTGAAGCTAAATGATGCCTCCCTGCATTTTGAACCGGAACAATCGCAGGCGCTCGGCATGGGGTTCCGCTGCGGTTTTCTGGGGCTTTTGCACATGGAAATCATTCAGGAACGTCTTGGCCGTGAATTTGATCTGGATCTTATCCCCACCGCGCCCAGCGTGGTTTACCACATTTACCGCACCAACGGCGAGATGGTGGAGCTCTACAACCCCGCCGATATGCTGGACCCGGTTTATATCGAACATATCGAGGAACCGTGGATCAAGGCCACCATCTTAACCCCGGATGAATATCTGGGCGGCCTGTTGCAACTGTGTCAGGAACGGCGCGGCGTGCAAATCGACCTGACCTATGCAGGCGGGCGCGCCATGCTGGTTTACCGCCTGCCACTGAACGAGGTCGTCTTTGACTTTTACGATCGCCTGAAATCCATCAGTCGCGGCTACGCCAGTTTTGATTATGAACTGGACGGATACGACAAGAACAACCTTGTGAAGCTGGAAATTCGCGTTAATCAGGAACCTGTTGACGCGCTGGCGATGATTGTCCACCGTGACAACGCCGAAAGCCGCGGCCGTCAGATGTGTGAACGCCTGAAAGAACTGATCCCCCGCCAGATGTTTAAAATCGCCATTCAGGCCGCCATCGGGGGCAAGGTCATCGCCGCCGAACACCTAAGCGCCCTGCGCAAAGACGTCACCGCCAAATGTTACGGCGGGGATGTCTCCCGTAAGAAAAAATTGCTGGATAAGCAGAAAAAAGGGAAAGCCAAAATGCGCCAATACGGCAACGTGGACATCCCGCAAAGCGCGTTTATCAATGCCCTGAAGATGGGGGATGAGTAGGTTTTATTATTAAAGTTTATTGGTAGTTTGCATTGATCAGGCTATAATACCTTGATGAACTGCACCTTGGCTCTTAATAATAATGATGAAATTGCTCTATTTTACGATAGCGCCTTATCATTTATTCCTAAATGGGCCTCTATAGATATAGAAGTTGGACAAGTTTGCATTGGCGGCGAAAACGATCTACTGCAGGTTATAAGCCTAGACCAAAGCAATAAGCACATCTATAACCGCGTAGAACTTAACACTGAACTGCTATTAATTCGTGTTAATCAAGATAAAAAACGCACGCCGCAAGAAACTTTCCGCATTCCCTTAAGCGTCTCCCGAGAATTATAAATAAAATTGAGCCTGTCTTAAGGTTTCCTTAACTTCACTAATTTAACATAATATTAATTTACCAACGGGAGCGCAAAATGTCACCATTTAATCCTAGCCAAGATTATATCAATTACACAAAAAATTTCGATGAATTTCGAAGCAGGCTAACTGCAGAACAAACAATCGCGTTCTTCAATCGTCTAGAACAGGATGCGAATGATTCAATGGAAGACATGCTAAACCTTGACCTTCTGGAAGAATGGCAAAAGCTGATGCACGTCCGTAATAGCTTAGAGGCTAAGGATTTTAATGGTGGTGAGCCATATGGAATTGAGGATGCATTAGACGGACTACAGCAACTAATAGAAAATGGTATGCCTGAAGACCCTGTTGGAAATGCAATAGTACAACAAACAATCAATAATCTAGGTGGCTGGGAAGCAGCACAAGAGATCGTTAAACAAAGCCACCAACCGGATTTCGATCCATCTCAACTGGATCCGGAAATTTATGACGCTTTAATCAATGCAGCCAACACTACCTATACTACTTATCATACAGAAGTCATCATAACCATTAGCCCAGTTGAAGAGGTCAATGAATTCTTTAATGATAGCAGTCCCGAAATTATCGGAATGAATGGTGAAAACCTCATCCCACCTCATATGCTCCCAGATACGCCTAACCCAACAGAGCATAGCATTACAAGGCCACAACTTGATACATTAAGCCCTTAACATTGAGTAAGTAGCATTCGTCAAAACTCGACAAAATAGGAATTTAATCATATAATCTTTTTATGATTGTATGCGCCGCCTATACCACCGTCACCCCCCACAAAAGGATGAAAGCGATCCCCCCCCCCCCGCCATTTTTGACAAACGAAATGACGAAGCTGGATTTTTATTTAAAAACAAATGTTTACGGGAGGTTAATGGCCGGTACAAACCCATTCACGGGCGGCCGCGACGTCTTTTTCCTTAAAGGTTTTCACCTCTGCCGGGATCATCCACCCGAAAAACGCGGTCATGCCGCTCACCCATTCCACATCACTGACAAGGGCAAGGCGTTTAAAATCGCTCCAGTGTTTCAAACCGAACGCGGTATCTTCCCACATGGCCGACAGCTCCATGCCCTCAATATCTTCCAGATGGAACAGAACGCTGATTTTATCATGGGTTTTCAAAGCCCCTTCAATCGTCGGGATCACAATTTTATCATAATCGGCTTTGGTGATACGGCCCTTGGAGGCGATGCCCACAACCCCGTCCGGCAAATCTTCAATTACTTCCATCATGGCTTTTCTCCCTATAATAGTGCACAATCAGATGCAACAATGATGTATGTTTTTTATGCATTATTCAAGTATCTGTTCGGAAGACAAACACAGGACTATAAAAGACCATGAGCGACCAAAACAAGCAGGCAAAAGACGCAGAATTCACCGAAGAAGAACCGCCGCGCGTCATAAAAGACGCCCCGGCCATGGCGGCGGCCGAAAACAATGACAAACCAGATATTATAACATTACCGCCCAATATTTTATTGCTGAGCCTGATTGCCGGGCTGGTCCTGAACTGGGTGTTCCCTTATCCGCTGGGGCATTTATGGGGGTGGCTTGGCCTTGCGTTATTAATCGCCAGCGGCGCGTGCATGATCTGGTGCAAAAAATTATTTGATGAAGCCGGAACCAATATCCGCCCCGACATGCCTTCGCTGGCGCTGGTGGAGGACGGCCCCTATCAATATTCGCGCAACCCGATTTATCTTTGTTTTTTAACCGGTTACGCCGGGCTTGCCATGCTGGCCGATGCGCCAGCCATGTTCCTGTGCCTTCCCGTCCTATGGTATGTATTGGACCGTTATATCATCCAGCCCGAGGAGGAGTATCTGGCCGAAAAGTTCGGCGGCGCCTATCTTGACTATACGGGCCGCGTGGGCCGCTGGATCGGGGTGCGTTCGTCATGAATGAATACGCCCGAACACAGCCGCCATCCGCACAAAGTTTTACCAATAGAGTTTTACGAATAACGAAGGAGATATCCACCATGAAACATCTTATAAGAACCCTTCCTGCCCTTGCCTTGCTGGCCTTTAGCACCCCTGCGGGCGCGCAAGTGCAAGACCCGATCCTAACTCTGCCCGATGGTCAGGTGATTTTGAACATATCCGCCGAAGAACGCAAAGAGGTTGAGCAGGACTTACTGGTCGGAACCTTATCTTACATTGTTACAGATCGCGATTCAGGGCAGGTGCAAAACAAGATCAACACCGTTATGGCCCGCGCGGTTAAAGCCGCCAAAGACACAGAAAATATAAAGGTTAATACCGGTGCCTACCGCGTATATGAAATCACCGACCAGCGCAGCAAAGAAACCAAATGGCGCGGCCAACAAAGCCTGACAATCAAGTCCATGGATTCAGACACCGTGCTGGAGCTATCCGGTAAATTGCAGAAAATGGGCCTCACCATGAACGGACTGAATTATACACTTGCGCCCGAAACGGCGATTGATGTGCAAGACAGCTTGATGGAGGCCGCCCTGAAGCAGCTTCAGGACAGGGCCAACCGCGCGGCCAAAGCGCTGGGTAAATCCGGCGCCGAGTTACGCGAGGTCAATGTCAACAGTTCCGGCGTCCCCTATCAGCCAATGATGCGGGCCAGCGCCATGAAGATGGAAATGGCCGCCGCCCCCATGGCCGCGCCGGTTGCCGCGGCGGGGGAAACCACCTTGACGTTGAATGTCAATGCCCGCGCCATTTTAAAGCCTTAAGGCGCGCCTATGTGGTTTGCGCTGTTTAAAATCGGACTGTCGGCCTGCGTGATTGCCTTTGCCAGCTGGCTATCGGGGAAGCGCCCGGAGCTGGCAGGGTTTATCATTGCCCTGCCGCTGATGACCTTGCTGGTGCTCCCCTTTTCCTATGCGGAATATCAAAACGCGGCTACCTCCGTGACCTTTGCCAAGTCGATTATGCTGGCGGTGCCGCTTTCTTTGAGCTTTTTTCTACCGTTTTTGTTTGCGGATAAAATTATGGCCGTCATACCACAGGAATTCGGGTTCTGGGCGCTGTATGGTCTTGGGCTGGTCTGTCTGGTTGGCTCCTATTTTATCCATCAATACGCCATCAGGTTTTTGGCATAGGTACAGGCATAGATATGGGTAAAACAGAGGCGAAGAGACAAAAAACAATGACCAGCTTATGCGACGCCGCACTGGATGTGCTTCAAACCCCAAACCCGGCAGAAAAGGCCCGAAAGACGAGGGACTCTATCGCCCGCTGGCGCGGCGGCGAGATCACGGAAATAGGGGCGGCCCATCTGCCGCTGCGCCCTGCCCGCCCGGAAAAACCGGTTTTGCTCCCCCCTGCCGACATGCCTAAACGGGCCAAGGCCGGGTCCAAACGTTCGAAAATTGCGCTCTTGCACGCGCTGGCCCATATTGAGCTAAACGCGATAGATTTGAGCTGGGACGTGATGGCGCGCAGCTTTGATCTGGGTGATTTTGAACGGCCAAAGGCCTTCTATGATGATTGGTGCAAAGTTGCCGATGATGAGGCCAAGCATTTCCTGATGCTGGAGGAACGGCTGAACGATCTGGGCGCGTCATACGGCGATTTACCCGCCCATGATGGCCTTTGGGAGGCATCGGAACAGACCGCGCACGATTTTGCCGCACGCCTGGCCATCGTCCCCATGGTGCTGGAGGCCCGCGGGCTGGATGTTACTCCCGGCATGATCAAGGCCATGACGGCGCAGGGCGATGAAAAAACGGCTGATTTTCTGCAAATTATTCATGATGACGAAATCACCCATGTCCGCGCTGGCACTGTCTGGTTCGAAGCCTGGTGCAATCATCACGGCAAAGATATAGAAGAAACCTGGCAAAGCCTTGTCCGCACCTATTTCCATGGCAGGCTGAAACGCCCGTTCAATCACCCCAGCCGTGAAGAAGCCGGTATGATCCGCGATTGGTATGAACCGCTGGCCGATGACCTGTAAGACTGTAATGTGGTGGATTTGACAACATGCAAAAACTTATATACAAATCATTTTCTATAATACATAGGCGACAACCTGAAAAGGCTATAATAAATGAGTAAAGACCACAGCATAGAATTGGCACTGGAATTCCCGGAAGGCATCTTCATACTTCCCGAGAGTGGCGGCATTTATTTTATGCCCGATAGCAATAGCGACAAGGCCTATCTAGGGTATGGAGCACAAGAAGAGCTGCACGGCAAAATCGCGCATAATCTACCGACGCGCTGCGCGGACTTTGACCAATACGATGTAACTTATGAAATAGAGGATGAATCACTGCTGGCAGCCAGACTGATTACGCCATTCACACGCAGCGCAGGCAGGCTTCTGGATGATGCCGATATACAGAAGATAGAAACGAAACTGCAAAACGGTACTCTCACGCTGCTCGCCGGGGCAAAACCGCCAAAAATTTTATATGCTGCCAAGGCCGGTGATGATACCACAGTTGTGTTGGTTGAATCCCGCGAAGGACCAGACGCGCAGTTAAAACGAACTTTATATGGCGGCCCCCTTGGCAACCTCAAGCCATTAACGGATAGCTACGTACAAGGCGGCAATAGTTTTTATTTCATGCTACTGGATAAAACAACGGTTGCACTACCCTATGGTCATGGCGGCCCGAAACCTAATGAGCCGCCAAAATTCGGAAACAAGATTATGGCCTATCTGGATGTGCCCGACGATGAGGATTTAGCCGCATTCGGCATAAAAATGGCCGTGCCTGAGCCACACCTGGATCCATTCTGCCCGGAATTAAACAATGCCCCCTCTAATCCCTAAGCAACATTCCGGTTTGCACCTGTAAAGCCGATAAATATTATTGCTGAAAAGCACTCCATCCTTCGTTGAGAGGGGGATTCGCGGGAATATAACATTAATCGTCTTCGTAAAATTTCTTTTCTTTTTTCAAGACGTCTTTGTTCTTATAACCATGTTTTTTATGAAACATCTTTAATATGCCGCGCGGCAATATCATGTAAATAATGAAACGCACAAAAAACAGCATAGGAATGGCCAGCACGAACATCAGAATATATTTAATCTGATCGACTTGTTCCGGGGTTAAATCTTGATCCATGACTTTTCCATTTCTGTTGTTCCTTAATCGTTTTTATTATCGCAGAGATTTTCCATTTTTCAAATACTAGCTTTGATCCACCTTCGTCATACTGTAGACTATTTTTATGGATACGCTAGACTCTGCACAAAATCAAAATGCCCGTGACATTGGCGACAATGAAATCCGCAATGTTGAAGACCACATCTATCATGAAAAGATTGAACATCTTTTAAAAGAAGCCGAAGAATACCGCCTGAAAAAAATGGGCGAGAACCGAAGCCGGGAATTTGTCTCCTTAACGGTTACACTGACATCGGTGGTTTTGGGCGCGGGGGGATTTGCCTGGTATTTGCTGATCATGGGCAATATCCTGCTGGCCCTGTTATGTATGGTTCTGGCCATCGCGCCGCCATTATTATTGATGAGTTGGGTGCGCCAACCCGTTCAAGACTATAAAAAGAACTACAAATCCACCTTTATGCCCCGTTTGGCCGATGCCTTGGGCGGGTTAAAATATTATCCGACACGCGGTGTTGGGCGTAAAGTTCTTGCCAGAACCGGCGTGGTGCCCGCTCACGGAAAATATATGGCCGAAGATTGCTTCTCTGGCCATTACAAAGGGGCCAAAATCACATTTTCAGAGGCCCGCCTGAGCCACCCGAAAAAATCGAATGATCTGATTTTTGACGGCATTTTTGTTTTGATCGAAATCAAAAATACTGTGTTTCACGGCCATTCCGTTATCACCGCTGATGCGTCCCTGGCCAAACGCCTAAGTAAAAAACTGACCCCCCTGCCGCCGGGCAACAATGCTTTTTCCAGACATTTCACTATCCTGACCAATGATGAAAAAAACCGCCCAAACCTTGAAAATGATCAATTGTTGAAAGAAATATCGGAAACATCGGCCCTGTTTGGCAATGCCCAGATTTCCGCTGCCTTCTTCCAGGGGAAATATATTTTCATGGCCATCCCCGCCAAAGAGGATATGTTTGAAGCCTCTGACGTTTATATCCCCATCACAACGAGCGAATCTGCGATGCGGTGCAAACAGGAGATTGAACAAATTTTATCGATCATTGATATTATCGATGTTTACCACGGCCCAGAAAACCGGCAAAACGCGGCCCCCGCGACCGTCAGCGAGCAACCGGAACAAACAGACATGCAGCCCGGCCCGGACCATACGGACGCATCTACAAACGAAGAGGATGCCCCCCTGCCGGAAACGCCCGCAAAGAAAGATGATTAAACTCTGATTAATGGTAAAAGATACAGCGCCTAGCGCCTGGCCTCACGGTATGCGGACTTATATTTCAACCCGCAAGATGATGTTTTCCTTCCCCAGAACAACAGACTTACGCGCCATACGCGGAATGGGAATGCCGCTGCCGCGGCAAAACAACATCAACGACGCAGCGATAAAATCACGGGAATATTCAGCCTTACGCACACCTTCCCATTCGGTTTCGTTCTTTAAATAAACGTAAATGACGGTATCGTCTTTTTCATCTTTTTCAATTTTGGTGATGAATCCCGCGGGCGGCTTTTTAATGCTTTTCTGGGTACACAAGCTATAGATGGCCTTATAGGCTTCATCAAATGTGAACATTATACGTCTATCTTCGCTTGGCATTTACTTCAAGGCCCCCAATAAATTCATAACATTATAAGACCTCATTGGCCATTTGAACACCCATTACCGCGGCAAAATAAAAAATAAAATCGGACCATAGCTCTATGATCGGGTCCGTTTCTAAAATGCCTATGTATGTATTATTACCAATTGCCCATAGTAAAACGGTTTTGTTTTGAAGTTCTTAATCTTTTCAGGCGATAATAATGGCATGAGCGACCCACAGACAAAAAAGATAACAGACGATAAGCGTGAAAAAGTGCATGAAGTTTCTGATCATATTAAGGATCAAATCGACACATTAGAACGCTTTATCGCCCGCCGATTTGATGAAATTTCAATGGAAATAAACGCCACATCCCAACAGGTTGATATGGCAGAAACCGGCATCACGTCAAAATTCAGCGAAATTCTGGATGTTATCCATGCCATTTCCTATAAAGGTGACGGAACGACCCCCGCCAATGCGGGGGTGGAGCTGGACGCCGTCGTTGATATGACCGAAGATGCCGCCAACCGAATATTGGATGCCGCCGGGCGCATTGCAGGCACAATCGGACAAGAAAATAACTGGGATAACGAAAGCAGCAGAGAACAAGCCATTAAAAAGGTCAATCAGGATGTCGAAGAAATTTTTCTGGCCTGCTCCTTTCAAGATATCACCAGCCAACGTATCAAAAAGACGTTGGAAAACTTAAAATCAATCGAGGATCGCCTTGGCGGCGTTTTGGATAAGCTGGGCATTAAATTAACCGCGGATGAACGTGGTTCCGGCGATAAAAGCACCTTGATTGACGAAAGCAGCGTGGCATCACAAGACGATATAGACGCTCTGTTTTCCCAATAGTTCTGCCCCCCTTACCATACACTACCGCATATAAATACGTCCACCGGCCGTTTCCAAGCAATCATGCCCAGCCCTAATAGCGACGCCCCACAAGTATTCCCATAATTGCATTAATCCTAATATTCGGATATACTAATATAAAAAGGGGATAGATATAATGGATACTCAATTAAACCACCAAATGATGGAACTTGACCGCGCCTATGTTGAATTGCGCGCCGCACTGAACCAAAGGGATGAAATCTTTGGCAGGCTTGACCATTCACTGAACCGTCTGGATATCAATTTCAGAAAGTTTCACAATTCACTCAGCCGTTTAAAACTGGATATTACACGCCTGGGCAATAAACAACGGGACCTGATTGACATACTGGATCAATAACGCAGGCTATGACTGTTATATAAAATTTTATACAAATAAAAGATAAATACTATTGAAGTATAGATTTTAGTTTTACTTCGAATTTTATGTATTATTAAAACTGTATTTACTTAACTCCTCTATATTCAAAGAAAATATACAAAAAGAATATAGAGGGTGACATGAAAACAATTAATAATACACAGCAGGAGCATACCGTCATTGCGCAAATACAGAACCTGATGAAGGAACTGCAAAAATGCGCGCCGCACCCGGACAAACCCGACCATAACGGGCCATTATTCCTGAATCAGGATGCCAATCACGCCTTGCCGGCTGAATACGACAGCGCACTGGGTTCTATGGTCATGGAAAGCATGCTGGGCACCGCATTCGGCAGTGCCGCCAGCCAAATGGCCGGTTCCTGGTTCAACAGCATGGACAAAGCCGCAGAATGTGCCTCAACCTTTATGCAGGATCGCGCGCCAAAATCGATAAAAATCGGCAGCAAACGGGTAATCGCCAATGATTTCAATTCCATAGGGGCCCGCGGCCCGGAATATCTGGCACAAATGGAAGCCTTTATGGCCGACCTGCCCGCCCGCCTGCATCTGGAAAAATGGCTAGCCCACGAAACGCGCCGCCTTTATGCCTTGCGCAAAAACGCACCCATGCCGTTACCGATGAGTGCATAATAAAAATCCGCAATAAAATAGAGAAGTCTTCATCGCGGATTAATATTTATGATAGTATAGTAAAACAAAGACTTTTACTTATACACTAGGATTTATGAGCGAATTCCATTCATCATTATTGCGGGAAAAATTTTCCATTCATGATTCCGAACAGGGAACAGATGAACAAAAGATGATCATCGCCCTGAGCAACCGCCTGGTTATTGAACTAAAAGGTGCGAAGAAAAATCATACGGAAATTTTCGTCGTTCGCGCCCAGAACATGCATTCCTGCGTGCGCATGGCCGCGCGCATAATAAAATCTTACAAAACATCCGGCCCGTTAACGAACAGAACCAAACCCTTTGACTGGGAAGCGGCATGGGATGCTATCGTGAATGACTATGAATACCGATATAACCCCGAAAGATGGATTGCGATCTATCATAACGGCCACACTGTGTTTGAGGCCGGGGAGCACCATTTATTACTGGATGTGATAGAAAAATGTGATGCCCGCAATGCCCATAACTATGAAAAGGCCCTGCCTATGGCTGAAGATGCATTTAAAAAAGCCGGTAAGGTTGTAAAAATCGATTACGATTCCAATGTGGCTCTGGTTATAAATCTGGAACAAAGCCACGGGCGGTTCGGCGTCATTATGCGGGGGCCAAGCCGCACCACCACGTTTAATTTTTCAGTACACGCAAAAACCAAAGACCCCATAAATTTCGCGCAGTGCCTGGCCGCCGCCGCCTGCTTTCTAGAGGGCATACAACTGGCGTTTATGGTGGGCATGAATAACATTAAACTCTATATGGGCATCATCAAGCGCCATAGCACCGAAGAAAAGCAAACCAAAGATGCCGGACGCAGATTGGGCCGTCTGGCGGCCGAAATCGCCAATCTGGAACGCAGCTATGATGTACATTACAGGCCGGAAAAACCGGAATTTCATAAAATCGTGAGTGATGCCGAACGTTTGGGACAAAAAACCCTCAGCCCGCCTGAGGAAGACCAAGAAGAGGAAGACCATGAAGATGACAATCCTGCGGACAAGTTGAATAATGACGGTGATGGTAACAATGCAAAT
Organism: Micavibrio sp. UBA2638; assembly: GCA_002359735.1. Lineage (GTDB taxonomy): Bacteria > Pseudomonadota > Alphaproteobacteria > Micavibrionales > Micavibrionaceae > UBA2638. The sequence goes on along the minus strand of DENS01000016.1, from coordinate 3,035 downwards.
AACGCAGATGCGAATTGACAAGATTGCCCGCCCCCGCCATTAAAAGGATCAGCCATTATAGCCATGCCCCCCGAAAACAGCCTCGAAAACAGCCCTGAACACAATTGGTGGCGCGGCGCCGTTTTTTACCAGGTTTATCCGCGGTCCTTTATGGACACCAGCGGCAATGGCGTGGGGGATTTACCCGGCATAACGCAAAATCTGGGCTATATTGCGGATTTGGGGGTTGATGCCTTATGGATATCCCCTTTCTTAAAGTCCCCGCAGAAAGATTACGGATACGATGTGTCCGATTATTATCAGGTTGACCCGCTATTTGGCAGCCTGGACGATTATCGCAACTTATTGGACGCAGCGCATCGTCTGAAGCTGAAAGTCATTATGGACATGGTGCTGAGCCATACATCCGACCAGCATGAATGGTTCCGGCAAAGCAAACAAAACCGCACAAACCCAAAGGCCGATTGGTATGTCTGGGCCGACCCAAAGCCGGACGGATCACCGCCGAATAACTGGCTGAGTATTTTTGGCGGCCCTGCATGGCGTTTTCATCCCGGCCGCGGGCAATATTATCTGCATAATTTTCTAAAGGAACAACCGGACCTGAATTACCACAACAAAGATGTCAGGCAGGCCATGCTTGACACCTGCCGCTTCTGGCTGGATTTCGGGGTGGATGGGTTTCGTCTGGATGCCGTTAATTTCTGCACCCACAACCGCGGTCTGCACGACAATCCACCGCGCAGTGACGGCGGCTCATCATCCCAGCTGGATTTCCCCGAAGCCTATAACATGCAATGGCATATCCATGATAAGACTCAGCCGGAAAACCTGAGCTTCATGCGCCAGATTCGGGCCTTGCTGGATGACTATGATAACCGGTTTGCCCTGGCCGAAATCGGTGATGACAACGCCGTTCAAACATCGGCCCACTATACCGCCGATGATGATTTGCTACACACGGCCTATAGTTTTGATTTAATGGGGCATAAAGGCGCAATGCCGGGTAACCGTTTTTTCATCCAGACACTAACCAACCAGATGGCCGAGCCCGGACAAAGCTGGCCGAGCTGGGCCTTTTCCAACCATGATGTTGTGCGGGCGCCTTCGCGCTGGTCAGGGACAGAGTACGGGCATAGCCCGGCGCTTTCCCGGCTATTGCCTGTTTTGTTATGTTCGCTGCGCGGGACGGCATTTTTGTATCAAGGCGATGAACTTGGCCTGCCCGAAGCAGCCATTACACCAGATCAAATTTGCGACCCGTGGGGCCGGTATCTATGGCCATTATGGCAAGGGCGTGACGGGTGCCGCACCCCAATGCCATGGAATAACGAGAGCCCCCATGCGGGGTTCAGCACCGCGCAAGAGACCTGGCTGCCCATCCCGAGTACGCACCGCGGCTTAACCGTCGCAACGCAGGAAAAAGACAAGACATCCACGTTGCACGCTGTGCGCAATTTCCTGCATTGGCGTAAACGACAAGGCGCCCTGAAAGACGGAGATATAGAATTCCTTGACACCGCGCCGGACATTTTATGCTTCAAGCGCAGCAAAAAAGGGCAGGATACAATCATCTGCGCCTTTAACCTGTCTGCCGAGTTACAAGATGTTCCTTCACACGGCGCGCTCGCATACGCCTCTGATGGCGCAAACGAGAATGGGGAATCCGTTCGCCTGCCCGCCTATGGGTTTGTCTTCTTCAAGCCGTAATTTCAGTAACGATGGTATAAGTCTTTACAAGTCAAGGGCTGGGGAAATATCACGGCTGTAAATTTTGACAGGCATCGCGTTGCCCGGTGACATTGACTTTTCACGGCTGGTTTGTTTGGCGGGCGGCGTTTTATCCAGCAATGTCCAGTTCCCGTCCAGCACCTGTTTTGAGCGCCAGTAATTGCCAAAAAACATCGTAAACGCGGCCCCAAAATAAGGGATAGCTGGCTGCATTTCCGTCGTTCCCGATACGGCAGTGAACACAGCAGCCACCGTACCAAAAATCATGGTGTCAGCGCGGCTTTGCTTTATTTTGTGCTTTAAAGCACTGGCTGTTGGCGCGTCAACAAAGCCCTTGGTTTCGCCTTTTGTATCAAAATACAGCCCCTTCAACAATGTCCGTGTTGATATAGACCGGTCCAATAAATCTATAAACGCAATCAAGGCCAAATCCGTGCCATAATCCAGCGCCGTATTCGGCGTGCCGC
>DENS01000016.1:0-514 GCA_002359735.1 Micavibrio sp. UBA2638 | reverse complement strand
GCCGCCAATGGCCGCTTCTGCCGCGGCAAAAACACCATAGGCCAGATAATGCGGCTTGGAGGCGCGGTTGAATATTTGCCCTAACTTCGACTGAGAGTACGCCGCCCCGTCATGCGTTAAATATTGCGCAGACCCGAAGACCGCATCCACCGCGTGCCGCAGTTTTGATTGATTTTTAGCCATAAGAAAAACCCTTCCCACTTATTATGAAAAGGGTTTTAGCGAGTCTTTAGAAATTATGCAAATAAATTATGCTGCCTTGGCGATATTGCGCAGGACATAATGCAAGATTCCGCCATTGCGGTAATAATCGCCTTCATCGGCCGTATCAATGCGGCACAGCAAGGTTACGTCCTTTTTATCGCCATTGGGATAGGTAACCGTCATGGTGATATCCTGACGCGGCTTGATATCGCCATCAATACCCAGAATGTCGAATTTCTCATCCCCTTTCAGGTTCAAACTCTCACGCGTGTCATTTTTGAACTGTAGCGGCAAAACGCCCATACCAATC
>DENS01000005.1:32759-131121 GCA_002359735.1 Micavibrio sp. UBA2638 | reverse complement strand
CGCCGCGCAAATTCAAATTGATATCAAGGCAGGCGGAAAAAGCCTGATGGTTATCTCCGATGATGGGGATGGCATGAGCGCCGAAGAACTGGCCGCCGCGGTTGACCGCCATGCCACATCGAAATTACCGGGCGATGACCTGCTGAACATTACCAATCTGGGTTTTCGCGGAGAGGCTCTCGCCTCAATCGCCGCCGTATCCCGTTTAAAAATCCAGACCCGGCAAAAAGGCGGGGATGCCTATGAAATAACCGTTGAGGCCGGAAAAAAATCAGCCATCAAACCCTGCGCCCACCCGAAAGGCACCCGCATTGAGGTTCGCGATTTATTCTATGCCACGCCGGCCCGTTTAAAATTTTTAAAAGCCGAACGCGCCGAATTTATGGCCATTAAAGATACAATCCAACGGCTGGCCATGGCCTATCCCAATGTTGCGTTCGGCCTGTCCCATGATGGAAAGAAGGCCTTGAACCTGCCCATCACCCTGGACCCAAAGGCCAGATTGGCCGCAGTTTTGGGAAAAGATTTTGGCCAGAACGCCATAGAAATCCATGCCGAACGTGAAGGCATCACTCTGTCCGGTTTTGCCGGTTTGCCGACTCTTCACCGTGGAACATCACAATATCAGTACTTATTCGTCAACGGGCGCAGTGTGCGTGACAAGTTAATTACGGGCTGCGTGCGCGCCGCCTATATGGATGTTTTGCATCGTGGGCGCCACCCTATGGTGGCCTTGTTTTTAAATCTGCCTTGCGAAACGGTAGACGTTAACGTGCACCCGGCCAAGGCCGAAGTGCGGTTTCAAGACCCGGCAATGATCCGCGGCCTGATTATCAGCACATTAAAACATGCGATCCATGACCATGGGTTTGAGACTTCCTCCACCGTATCCGCCCAGGCGCTGGGCGCCATGCGCACCCAATACCCGGCCCATAGCAGCGCTGCGGCGGCTCCATCATTGCCCTTAAACAGGGGCGGCGCCCCGGGCGCGGCGCCATCCTATTACCGCCCCTTAAGCGGCGGCCCCGCACATGCCGAATCTTACGCTCATCTGGCCGAGCCTCAAAGCCTGTTATATGAGCCGGAGCCCTCAGCACGGCATGAAGAACCGGCCGCCTATTCCTATACCGCAGCGCCGCCAGATTCCGGCATCAATCAAAACGCAGCCGCCGAAAGCTATCCGCTAGGCGCGGCGCGGGCGCAAATTCATGAAAATTATATCATTGCCCAAACGGCCGAGGGCATGGTTATCGTTGATCAACACGCCGCCCATGAACGACTGGTCTATGAACGATTCAAGGGTCAGATGGCAGAAAATGGCGTTGAAAAACAAGGGCTTCTGACGCCAGAAATTATTGAAATGGACGAAGGCAGCATCACCAATATTCTGGAGCACCAAAGCGTGTTTGCCAAATTGGGGCTGGAGCTGGAGCCATTCGGCCAAGGCGCCTTATCGGTGCAAACCATTCCCTCCCTTCTGGGCCCCAAAGCCGATATACAGGGCCTGATCCATGACATCGCCGATGACATCGCCGAACATGGCAATGCCGATATGCTGGAAGAAAAACTCAACGAAATATTATCGACCATGGCCTGTCACGGCTCTGTCCGATCAGGGCGGCGTATGAATGCCGAAGAAATGAACGCCTTGTTGCGTGACATGGAAAAAACTCCGTTATCGGGCCAATGCAACCATGGCCGCCCGACCTATATCACCCTATCTTTAAAAGAGATTGAAAAATTATTCGGCCGCAGGTAAATGCGCCCAAATCAGGCCCGAAGATAAGCAAAAGACAGAAAAAAGGAAGGTCAACGACCATGTCAGAAACCCCGACGCCATCACCAACGCCGCCACCGCCAGCCAACGTCCAGCACCCACAGCGCAAAACCATTTTAAATTTATACGCGGCCTTTGCGGTTTCGCTCGTTCTGACGACGATTCCCCATGGCATTATCGCGATTGTTGCCCTGGTCTTTATGATCGGGGTTTTGGTTGCATCTTATATAATCCGCGCCAAGGCCGAACCGGAAAGCCTGATCCAAAATCACACGACCTATATCATTCGCACCATCTGGATCGGATCAGGTCTGGCCGCCATCACAACTACAATTGGCGGGCTGATTATGATGAACGACATCAATTACGACCCTTTTAGCCCCTGCGCGAATAATCTTGCCGCGCAAGGCGTAGAATTTGCCGCCAATGCGACTTACACCCAAATCTGGGATCTGGCCAGCCCGTGTTTTGATATTTTCATTCAGGCCAATATGCAGCCCCTCATCACCGCCGGCATTATCACCATTGTACCGGTTCTGATCTATTTCGCCGTTCGGTTTGTGCGCGGGTTATCACGGGCGATTAAAGGATACCGCATCGCAAACCCCCGCGTCTGGTTCTAAAGCGCCTGAAGATAGGCTTGCGCGGCATCCAGATCGCGCCGCAAATTGGCCTTTTTCTTTTCCGTCAGCGGATCACCGCCATGGATGTCTTCGTTATACAAATCAAATTTGTAATCTTCTTCTAAAAACGCGCAGGCCATTAATTCATCGGCTGTGGCCGCCCCTTGCACAAAGGCCAGCGCCAAAACAACAGACCCGCAAGCAGGCGTGACCATCTGCACAATGGTAAAACGCTGATCATCCATGGCCTTGATTTCACCTGTTATCGCCTCATGAATGGCCGCCGGTTGCTTTAACGCGCCCAAACCGCAGGTTGTTTCAAATTTCAATCCGTATTGTTTTTCAAACCAGTCCAAAGGCTTTTGCCAGATTTTATCCTGACGCGCGACCAGTTCCGCCGGCGCATCGGCCCGGTAACATAAAAGATCTGTATTAATATATTTCAGAACTTCTGGTTCCAATACAGACCGGTCAGCATGAATGCGGTCCTGACATGTGTTCAAAAGCTGGGTTACTGGCATGGTGTCATGATTAATTTTATCGCCCTGTGCATCCCACTCCGCCTTTGCCAATAGGGCCAGAGCCTCATTAGGCGCCAGAAATATATTTTTATTCGGCGTACGAATGGGCTTGCCATCCAGATGAATGGCAAAGCCGTTATCCTCGGCGTTGATACTGACTGCTTTATAAAAACGCTTCATTGTGTATTACTTTTTTCCATTGTCTGAATTTAATCCGGCCGCTCAATAAACTGGCGGCATGGATGATCTTCCGCCAACCCCAAATCTGTCAGGCTATAGACCAGAAATGCTGGGTTCATAAGCCCCAGCGACAAACTCCCCAGTTTTTCGGCAATGCCTATCTTACTGGCCGAAATATCCGGGCTGGATAATGCGCCGCGCAAATGCACAGGCACCGCAACATCCAAAACCTCCACACCTTTTGATTCCGGCTCCAGTGATAAATCCAGCATATTGCTTGGGTAATCATACGTCCCCTTGCCCCGAACCGTTACCACACTGGTATCTATAAACAAAGCATTGGCACTGGCCACGCCATTTTCAAATTCAAAATCGGCCACCGCACAATTCATATCCGCCTGCGTATCCGCAGACAGATCCGGCAACATCATATTGACAAGGCCGCTGCCCCATAAATTCAGAGTTTTAACCGGGAAATTGGCGCGCCCTGCTATCAGGCTGACATGACCGCCCAGATTGTTTTTCAAATCCGCGTTCCCGTTGCCCTGGCTGGTTATATCAACAATCAGATTGGCCTTGCCTTTTACATCCGAGACGTCCCGAAACGCCTTTTGCAAAGCGGCATAGTCCCATTCTTGCAAATTGATCCGGGCCGCCATTTTGGCCGGCTCAGCCGATGTATCAAATGTAACGCGCCCATCCATCACAGCCTGATCCGACAGGCTTTTCAACGGACCAAACGCCAGCGCCCCCTCTTGCAACGTCAACGGGGCCTTAAACGCAAGAAAGCCAACACCATTTTCGGCCAGTTCTTCTACGGTGATGTCGGCCTCAATCTCAAGTTTGGACCAGTCATATCCGGGCTGCTGCGGTTCTTCTTCCGGGTCATAAAGCGCCTCTTTAATCACATCTATCAAATCCACCAGCAGGCCGTAATCCAGCGCATCATCGTAATCCAGTGTTGTAAACACCAGATCACCACTGATTTTAGGCACGTCGCGCTCCAGCTCTATTAGCAAGTCAGGTTGCAAGGCTGTGGCTTCGCCAAAATGCAGATCCCCTTTCATGGTAATCCGCCCTGCCCCGCCATAATAAAGTTTCAAATTCCCCGTCAGAAAGGGATGATCCAGCCCAAGTTCAATATTCTTGATCTGCATCATATCTGTATCCAAATCTTCAATCTGCCCTTTAATCCGGGCTTGCCCGATAGAGGCCTGAAACGGGCGGACATCGCCAAAAGCATATTTACGTTTTTTTCCCTGACCGAATTTTTCCAGTGTGGCCTCGAATGAATACGGGGCAGCGCCAATCTTACCATTGCTGCGCATAAAGGCGGCGTCCCCTTCATCAACCACGGCCAGGCGGTTAATCGTCACGCCTTTGCGAAACAGGCTGCCCGGGACGGCGCGCAAATTTTCAACATTCAGGGTTTTTATTTTCCCTGTGTTCAGGCTCACATCCCAAAACCCCATGGCGACGCTCACCCTGTCTGCGTTTAAAATAGAATTGCTTTTATCATCGCCGCGGTAAATATTCACACTCTCAAAATCCGCGCCCATATAGGGATAGAACGTCATTTGATGCAGCGTGCCCACCTCTGCCGTGCCACCAAAACGCTGTGAAAGAAACTGCTCAATCGCCTCACGCAAAGTATCACTGTTTCCGCCCAACGACGAAAGAATGGCAAAGATAACAACCAGCAAAACGGCCAGAAAAAATGTAATTTTGGCCCATAGCCCCCACCATGAGCCTTTTTCTTTATGTCCAGTTGTTTCATCTTTGGTGTTCATAGTCATCCTGTCCTGTTTCTTGCCTGGCCATGATTATAAAATGCATGGCCACGCATCAAGTCTTCATTTGTTCAAATGGGTCCTGTTTCAAATTGGCATCAAAGCCTAGCTTTTTCCAGCTTTTTGCCAATTCAGGCGGCAGCGGCGCAGAAATATCCAGCGTTTTGTTCGGCTGCGACGGATGGGGAAGAACCAGACGATGCGCATGCAGATGCAGCCTGCGGGCAAGATTAAGCCCGCCAAGGTCAATCTTTTCATGTTCATGATCAATATCGCGGTGATTGTATTTCCCATCCCCTAAAATCGGGCAGCCCATATATTCCGCATGAACCCTGATCTGATGTGTGCGCCCGGTGCGCGGCCAAAAGGCCACAAAGGCAACCTCACTGCCGGCAACCTCAACGACCTTATATTCCGTGATGGCCTGTTTGCCGTCTTCATCATCAATGCGCATGCGCTCTTTATTCGCGCCGCCCGCCTTCATCAAAGGCGCCTTAATGGTACCGTCATAAATTTCCGGGACCGGACTAACCAGCGCCCAGTACGTTTTTTTGACATCGCGCCCCTTAAAGGCAAACCCCAGTTCGCGTGCCACTTTGGCCGAACGCGCCAGCAACAAAACACCGCTGGTGTCTTTATCAAGGCGGTGCACCAACCTTGGTTTTACGCCGTCCTTATTGGACAAAGCCTCAAGCAAGCCATCAATATGCTGCTGCGTGTTGGTTCCCCCCTGCACGGCCCAGCCTTCGGGCTTGTTAATCGCCAGAACATCCCCGTCATCGTAAATGACCAATGAACGCATGAACGCGGCCTCATCAGCCGTAATCTTTCGCTTTTCCTGCAGGCGCTCCCCGCTATAAGGCGGCAGGCGAACATCCTGGCCCGCGCTCAGTTTTGTATCGGGTTTGGCGCGTTTTCCATCCACGCGGATCTGGCCTTTGCGCAATAATTTCTGCACCAGTACATAAGGCAAATCAGGCGCATTGCGTTTAATCCAGCGATCAACGCGCTGGCCTTCATCATCGGTTTGCACCGTTATAATACGAATATCACTCATGCAAACCCCCAGCGTATAACCCATATCCCCAATATAAGCCCCGCAATACTCAACACCACCGAAATCGTAGCATAACCGAAGGCCGGAGCCATGGCCCCCCGTTCCAGTAATGTCACAAAATCCAGAGAAAACGTAGAAAACGTTGTGAAAGCCCCTAAAAACCCAGTAATAACAAACAGCCTTAATGCATTGGATGGCTGCCAGACATGGGCAAAATATGCAATAAGCCCCCCCATGATAAAGGAACCAAGAACATTCACAAAAACCGTTCCATAAGGGTAATCCGGGCCAAACAGATGCATCGCGCCCTGATTAGCGCTATGCCTTAAAACCGCGCCCAGCGCTCCGCCGCCAGCTATTGCTGCAAGACTTCCTAGCATTTTTAATTTTATTCCTTCCCTTAATCGCCATATATCTATAATGAATAACCCATGATGTCACAACTTTCAGAAAACCAAAAGGGAATGATTTTTGCGCTGGTCGGCTATTCGGCTTTTACCTTTAGCGACACCGCGGTTAAATACATTGCGCCCTATTACCCGCCGTTACAACTTGTCTGTATTCAAACAGCCATTGCCTCTTTAGGCATTTTACTGTCGGCAAAATTTCTTGGGGGCTGGACCGGCGGGCGCAATCTGCGTGAAATGAAATATCACGCCATTCGCGCCCTGATGAACATTTTGGTGTGCATCCTGATTTTCTATAGCTTTACCATGCTGTCATTGGCCAGTATTTACGCCATGATTTTTACAAAACCGTTTTTTGCGGCCATCCTGGCGGTCATTTTTTATAAAGAACGCGTGAACCTTCCGCGCTGGCTGGCTATTGTTATCGGCTTTATCGGCGTTTTGGTGATTTTACAACCCGGTCCCGACAGCTTCCGCCCGCAACTACTGGTGCCGCTGATGGCCGGGTTCTTCCTTGCGATCATGTTTTTAACGGCGCGGTCATTAAAACAGGCCAGCCCGTTTATCATCTGTTTTTACCCCATACTTGGGACTTTTATTCTGGCCTTACCGTTTGCCATTTTCGGCACGCCCGATTTCCACATCTTATTGACCACGGGTGAATTCAACATGGCCTACAGCCAGCCCGTACAGCCGCAACATATACCGTTTTTCATGGCCACGGCTCTGTTCGCCACAACGGGTGTGCTGTGTGTTTCCCTGGCCTTCCGTGTCGCCAGTGCGGCGCAAGTGGCCCCGTTCATGTATATTGAAATGGTCTGGGGCCTGATCTTCGGCTTTTTCATCTTCAGCGACATTCCTGATGTCTGGATGCTGGTCGGGACGGTCGTTATTATCGCCAGCGGGCTATATCTCATATTGCTTGAACGTTCCAAACGCCCGGCGTCTGCAGGCCCGCTGGAATCTGCATCTGCCCCTTCGGCTTTATCTGCGACCACGCCCCCAGATACATCGGCGCAGCAGGAAAACGGGGTAAGGGACTAATTCTTCTTTTGGCGCAAAGCGTTCCAATACTCCAAACGTTTTTTAATATCACGTTCAAAGCCCCGCTCAACGGGTTTATAAAAATTTTGCCGCGGCATATCAGGGGGAAAATAAGACAGACCGGAAAACCCTTCCGGCGTATCATGATCATAGATATACCCCTTGTGATACCCTTGGTCCTTCATCAATTTTGTTGGCGCGTTGGTTGCATGCATTGGCGGCATCAGCGACCCTGTGTCCCCCGCCATGCGTTTGGCGCTGGAAAAAGCCATATAGCTGGCGTTGGATTTAGGGGCACAGGCCAAATAAGTACAGGCCTGCGCCATCGCCAATTCCCCCTCGGGCAAACCAAGACGCTCATAGGCCTGCCAGGCGTTCAAGGCCACCTGCAAGGCCTGTGGGTCGGCATTGGATATATCCTCCGATGCCATACACAACATACGGCGCAGAATATATTCAGGGTTTTCACCCCCCGCCAACATACGCGCCATCCAATATAATGCGGCGTCCGCATCCGATGCGCGCAAAGATTTATGAAAGGCCGAGATCAGATTGAAATGTGCCTCATCGCCTTTATCATATAAAGGGGCGCGGCGTTGCACCAACGCGGACAAGCCTTCCACATCCAGTTGCTCATCCTGCGCAAAAACTTGCTGCGCCAATGACAAAACATAACGCCCGTCCCCGTCGGCGATGGCCTTCAGAGTGGCGCGCGCGTTTTCATCCAGCGGCAAGTCCTTGCCCATGTCCGCCTCTGCCCGTTGTAATAATTCCTCAAGCGCCTCATCATCCAAACGTTTCAGAACAAACACCTGCGCCCGCGACAGCAAGGCGGCATTCAGTTCAAATGACGGGTTTTCCGTCGTTGCCCCCACCAGAGTTATGGTCCCATCCTCCATAACCGGCAAAAAGGCATCTTGCTGGGATTTGTTAAAACGATGAATTTCATCCACAAACAGCAATGTTCCCTGCCCATTTTTAAAACGGATTTTTGCCGCATCAAAAACCTTGCGCAAATCGGCAACACCGGAAAAAATGGCTGATATCTGTTCAAAATGTAAATCGGTATGGGCGGCCAAAATACGCGCCAATGTGGTTTTACCGCATCCCGGCGGCCCCCAGAGGATAAGCGAGCTCAGGCGCCCGCCCTTAATCATTTTACTCAGCGGCGCATCATCGCCGATAATATGCCCCTGCCCAACGACATCATCCAGCCTTGTCGGGCGCAAGCGATCCGCAAGCGGACGGTTCTTGTTTTGCGCTGATAAGTCTTCGTCTAAGAATAAGTCACCCATAGGTTTGAATTAGAGTATTACCCCCGGAAAATCAATGCGAAATATCAAAACCGCCGCGGCGCTACCTTCTGATCAAAACTGACTTTTTTGTGCTTTATAGTTGACCTTGACACCATAGATATGAAAGATACGTTCTTACTGGAATATAACCCGTTGGCCATGCTAGGTAAGAGAGATGCAAGCGCAAAATTTAGAGTACACCCCAGACGTCGCCCGGGCGACAGAAACGCTATATCACAAACTCGAAAAACAGTATTCAAAAGACAGCTGGAAAACACTCGCGCCCTATATCCATGAGATTAACCGTTTAAAGGCCGAAAAAAATGCCGTTATACTGGCCCATAATTATATGACCCCCGATATCTTCTTCGGGGTTGGCGATATCGTCGGTGATTCCTTGAAGCTGGCGCAAGAAGCGGCCAACACCTCAGCCGACATCATCATTCAATGCGGCGTACATTTCATGGCTGAAACCTCTAAAATTCTCTGCCCTGATAAAAAAGTCATTATTCCCGATATGAAGGCCGGATGCTCACTGGCCGATAGCATTACCGGCGAAGACATTCGTAAGTTAAAGGCACAACACCCCGGCATTCCGGTCGTCACTTACGTGAACACCAGCGCAGACGTCAAGGCCGAAAGCGATGTGTGCTGCACATCCGGCAATGCCGTAAAAATCATCAATGCCCTGGGCAAACAGGGGCACGATACCGTTATCATGACGCCGGATAAATTCCTGGCGCAGAATGTCGCGGCGCAAACCGATGTGAACATCATTATCTGGGATGGAACCTGCGAAGTGCATGAACGATTCAGCGCGCAGGATGTGAAAGATCTGCGGGTGCAACATAAAGGCGCCGTTATACTGGCCCATCCTGAATGCCCGCCCGAAGTGCTGGCCGAATCCGATTACAGCGGATCAACGGCGCAGATGGATAACTATATCAAGGACAATCAACCTGCCAAGGCCATTTTGATGACGGAGTGTTCCATGAGCGATAACATCGCCGCCAATAACCCAAATGTTGAAATGGTCGGCACGTGCCAGATGTGCCCGCATATGAAGCGTATATCTCTGCCTAAAATCCTGAAAGCCCTGCAAGAGGAAGGCCCGGAAATCGAAATTGACCCTGCCATCGCCGACCGCGCCCGCCAGGCCGTTGAACGTATGTTGGAATTGAGTTAGGCCGCGCCATCATGAATTTATCCAATCTGCATATTGAACGCATTGTCCGCATGGCACTGGAAGAAGATCTAGGCCACGGGCATGATATTACCTCAGATACGTTAATCCCGGCATCCGAAACCGCCACGGCAACCTTACGCGCCCGCCAACCCGGTGTGTTATGCGGTCTCATGCTGGCGCTAACGGCATTTTCCCTGACCGATATTGATTTTGACATGAGCGTGCATAAACAAGACGGTGACCTATTGGAGCCCGGCGATGTCATTGCCGAAATTACCGGGCCTGCCAGGGCTTTGCTGACAGCGGAGCGTGTGGCCCTGAATTTCCTGACCCATCTTAGCGGGATCGCCACCTTAACCCGCCAATATGTGAAAGAAATTGAAGGTACGGGCGCGGAAATTTGCGATACACGCAAAACCATTCCGGGGCTGCGTATGTTCCAAAAATACGCGGTTTCCATTGGCGGCGGTGCCAATCACCGTTTTGGTCTTGATGACGCCATTTTGATTAAAGATAACCACATCGCCATTGCAGGCGGCATTGACCAAGCCCTCAATCAGGCGAAAATGCTGGCCGGGCATATGGTCAAAATTGAAATTGAGGTTGATACGCTGGAACAGCTTCAAGCGGTTATCAACAACGGCAATGCCGATGTTGTCATGTTGGATAACATGGCCCCTGAGATCTTGAAACAAGGCATTGAAATGGTTGAGGGCCGCATGGCGGTTGAAGCATCGGGCGGCGTGACTATTGATACTGTTCGCGCCATCGCCGAAACCGGCGTGCATTATATTTCCGCCGGCGCATTAACCCACAGCGCCCCCGCCCTTGATATCGGGCTTGATATTTCCTAATTGGCAATAATTATTTTTCATAAATTAGGGAAGATTTCATATTTTCCCCGGCATAATTATAGTGGGGAATGATGGGGAGCAGACCTGCGATCAAGTCCTACAATATAAAATAAACATATTAAAACAATGGGTTATAATGAATACACTATATGCCGCACCGGCCAGAAACCTGTCGACAATTCTTGTTCTTGCCTGCGTGATATTTTGCTTTGGCCATCCGGCCAGCGCCGCGCATGAAACCAGCCGCCTGACCAAAGGTGACATACGTGATTTCCTGCAGGCCATGTCGGATATGAGTACCGGCAACAACAGCGACCTGTCATCATCCAACGGGGAGGCGCAACGTTTTATGGATCGGCACCTGCACAAACATGTTCGCATGAAAAGCACAATCACCTATATGATTCCCGGCGCGCCGCCGCAACAAAATGAAATGACCCTTGACAAAGGACAGTTTATACAAAGCCTTGCCGCCGGGGCAAAAACCCTGAAAGACTATGAAAGTGATGTCGATATCGGCGATATACGCCTGTCAAAAGATGGGCGCAAGGCCACAGTGGAAAGCACAAGCAGCGAACAAGGCTATATGAATGTACCGGACGAAAGCGGTGACATTCAGGAAGTCCCCATCGAAGGTCGCAGTGAATGCACTCAGATGATCGTATTGGACGATAAGGACATCATGCAGCTATATAATGCAAAATGTCTGACCACCATTCAAATCGAAGGATTCTAGCGGAGGTCATCGCCTCCGCTTGCTTTATATATCCGCCATTAGTTTTACAGGGGGTGATGTATATTCAATATATGCTCAATGGATGCTGGCCGACGCCGCTTCCATATTCAGGAATATCGCATCATTATAACAATCCTGATCGTCATGCTCCAAAAGATGTTCTTCCGGCGCGGCCTGACCTGCATCCGGGTTTAATGTGGAGCTAATGTAATTACAAAACGAGATATAATCATCCAGCGGCGCCTGTTTCGCAAAAACAAAGCCTGCATCTAAAAACGCCTTGGACAGGGAAACCCGGTCAACCCCTTCCATCAACAACTGGTCTTTCAAACCATCAAACGCGCCCATGAAATATTCAATATCCGCAGCCTTGGTATGGGCGGCATCGGAAAAAGTCTGCAGAACGCGCATTTGCTTTTTACTTTTATTATAATGATCGGTCTTTTGATCCAGATACCGATCCCCATCTTGAACAAGAGCCAATCTTTTTTCGGCAAATTCATAGGTGTAATCCATAAAATTGGCCAATCTGATTTTGCGCGCGCGCATCGGGTCTTCCGATAAATCACGTCTGTGATCCCATGGGTCTTCATAATCCATGGCGTTAATGGCAACGGCCAACATGACATGGCTCAAGTCAAAGAAACTCGAACTCTGCAGCTCAAACTGATGGCAATAATTAGTAATTTCACTGAATGCGTATTTCTGATCTGAATCTTCAGATATTTGCGCCCATGATAAAGTCATTGCGTTCACCCTCTATATTTTCTTTTTTTAATTACCCCCATTGTCCATGATTTTGGTCATGGAGTCAAAATTTCCTAAAAAACGTAATGGAATCAGGCAACAAAAAATTTTAGATAAATTACAAGGATATGAATCAGCCCCACCCTTAACGGCGTGCAACCATGAGTTTTTTAATTTCCGCAATCGCCTTGGCCGGATTCAGCCCCTTGGGGCATGTATTCGTACAATTCATAATCGTATGACAACGATACAGGCGGAAAGGGTCTTCCAGCTGGTCCAAACGTTCGCCGGTGGCTTCATCACGGCTATCCGCAATCCAGCGATAGGCTTGCAATAGAATAGCCGGACCCAGAAAACGATCAGCGTTCCACCAATAAGACGGGCAACTGGTCGAACAACAAAAACACAAAATACAGGCCGCCGGGCCATTCCCATCGGCGCCATTTAATATTGTGGCATCTTCCTCTGTTTGCAAACGTTCACGGTTAGGGGCGGGCGTATCGGTTTTTAACCATGGCTCAATGGCGGTATATTGCGCATAAACATGGTTTAAATCCGGAACCAGATCTTTCACAACCGGCATATGCGGTAAGGGCGATACTGTGATCTCGCCCTTAAAATCATTAATAGCCTTGGTACAGGCCAAGGTATTGGTACCGCGGCCATCACCAATATTCATAGCGCATGATCCACAAATCCCTTCACGGCAAGACCGGCGCAAAGTCAACGTCGAATCAACCGAATTCTTGATATATAAAAGGGCGTCCAGAACCATGGGCCCGCATTTGGACAGATCAATTTTATAGGTGTCCCAGCGGGGGTTTTCACCACTTTCAGGATCATAGCGGTAAATTTTAAAGCTCCGCGCTGTCTTGGCGCCTTCCGATACGTCGATAAATTTGCCTTTTTGAATTTTCGAATTTTTGGGAAGTGTGAATTCAGCCATCGTTTTTCTTCAGTTTGTTTTGTTGATTTACCACAGCAAGGATATCTATCCCTATGGTTTTAAAGCCTTTTTATCAGTTTGATCTGCCGCCAGCCCATCACCTGAAAACCGCGCAAACCATATCAATCAAAATAGTCCACAATTCCAGCTTTGTGAAGGGCAAATCCGTGTAAAAGGAACATTCAAGCCTATTAAAACAACAATATCGGCAAGTGCAGCCTAGAGATTGTTCCCCGGCACATCAAAAGAAGGCGTTGAGGAAGCCGCTTTTTCACGGATATAGCGTTCACACAAATCATGCAAGCGTTGGTTTTTTGGCGCGCTCAGCGGGTCCAGACCGCTTTCCGGGTCATAAGCGCCCCATTTGTCCTGATACATTTTAATATCGGCCTGTTCCAAAATATCGTGAATTTGATCCCGCACGCTTTCGCCCACATCATCCATTTCCTGCGGATTAAAGACATGCACCCCCAGACTGGCCCCAATGGGGTACGGCGTGCCATCATTCCAATATACCAATCCGTCAAGGGCTTCATCGACATCGCCGCGGATTTTGGATTCAATCTGATCTGCCGGCACGCCTGTATCCGATGGCAAAAACAGCACCATTTCATCCCCGCCAAGGCGCCCGACGATACCATCCACCGGGGCAAATTTATGCCGAAAACGATCCGCAACCTTAACCAGCGCATCATCCCCGCAGGCATGACCGCATTTATCGTTCACCTGTTTAAAACCGTCCAGATCAATAAAAACGACCGCCATGCTTTCGCGCAAATCATCCGGGTTTTCCTGTAATGTTGTAATCTGTTCATGCAGGGATTTTATAAACCCTGCGCGGTTGCGTATGCCGGTTAAGGCATCGGTTAAATTCTGATGTTCCGCCCGTGATAACATCTCTCGCGTTTGTAACAATGCCTCACCCAGCGGGGATTCACGCAAAGCCTGTTCCAGATCCAGCCCTTCCACACCAAGCCCCTTTTCACGCAAAAAAGCCGATGTGCGCTCAATCAACGCATCCAGACTCGCGCTCTCGGAAAATTCGGCGCTCAACCTATCATTTGGGGGGGTGTTTTTATTACTCACTCTATCGACCCAGCCTCTTGTTATACCGTTTAATTGCCCCTTCTTATCGTTTTATATGCGCGGCGTTACCCGCCTTGGGGGCTATTTTTTCTTATTACGCCCCATCAATTTAACATATATAGGGTAAAATTTCATCTAAAAAGTAATATAGGCCCCAATGCCCATAAAAAAACCCTTACCGGCACCGGGCCGCCAAGGGTGTTTTATAATATTCTAGTGAGACTTAAACAAAGCCTTCCTGGACAAAGCCTGCATGGGCCGGCGCCCACCCGGGGGACCGATCACTTAGTAAACGCGCGCCTTGGGCGGGAAAACTTCAACCTCGTCAGTCAGCGTCTGCATAATAACCGGGCGGTAACCAATGGTCACTTTCCCGTTGGCGTCAATCCAGCTAACGGTGTGTTTCATCCATTTTTCATCATTACGATCCGGGAAATCTTCACGGGCATGGGCGCCGCGCGATTCCTCTCTATTCGCGGCAGAATGCATAGAACACACCGCCTGATCCAGCAAATTATCCAGCTCCAGCGTTTCAACCAGATCGGTATTAAAGACCATGGAACGATCCGATACTTTTAAGTCGGATTTTCCAGCATAGACCTTGTCAATTTTCACAACGCCCTCATTCAATACATCACCGGTGCGGAATACGGCGGCATGGTCTTGCATGGTTTTTTGCATATTCATACGCAATTCTGCCGTTGAAATGGAGCCTTTGGCATGGCGGTAATGATCCAGGCGATCCAGCGCCCTGGAACCATCATCCGCGCCAAGCGGGCGATGCGGCATACCGGGGCGCACTGTTTCGGCGGCGCGAATGGCGGCGGCGCGGCCAAAAACAACCAGATCCAGCAGAGAATTTGACCCCAGACGATTGGCCCCATGAACGGACACGCAGGCCGCCTCACCAATCGCCATCAAACCCGGCACAATGGCGTTGGGGTCTTTTGCATTCGGGTTCACAACTTCACAGCGGAAATTGGCCGGAATACCGCCCATATTATAATGCACGGTCGGCAACACAGGAATCGGTTCCTTTTCAACATTCACACCCGCGAAAATACGCGCAGATTCAGCAATTCCCGGCAGGCGCGAATGGATAATATCCGGGTCCAGATGCATCAGGTTGAGATGGATATGATCTTTCCCTTCCCCAACGCCGCGGCCTTCGCGAATTTCAATTGTCATAGAACGGGACACAACATCACGCGATGCCAGGTCTTTTGCGCTTGGCGCATAGCGTTCCATGAAGCGCTCCCCTTCTGAATTGGTCAGGTAACCGCCTTCACCGCGAACCCCTTCGGTAATCAAACAGCCCGCACCGAAAATTCCGGTGGGGTGGAACTGGGTGAACTCCATATCTTGCAGGGGAATACCGGCACGCGCCACCATGCCGCCGCCATCACCCGTGCAGGTGTGGGCGCTCGTGCAAGAGAAATAAGCGCGGCCATAGCCGCCGGTGGCCAAAATCGTTTGATGCGCGCGGAACCGGTGAATTTTTCCATCATCCAAATTCCAGGCCATCACACCCAGACACTGGCCATCATCACTCATAATCAGATCTAGGGCGAAATATTCGATAAAGAATTCGGCCTTGTTTTTCAGCGCTTGCGTATAAAGCGTATGCAAAATCGCATGCCCTGTGCGGTCAGCCGCGGCGCAGGTGCGCTGGGCCGTCCCTTTCCCGTAATGGGTGGTCATGCCGCCAAAGGCACGTTGGTAAATTTTACCCGCGGCGGTGCGCGAAAACGGCACGCCGTAATGTTCCAGCTCAATAATCGCGGGGATGGCCTCACGGCACATATATTCGATTGCATCCTGATCACCCAGCCAGTCCGAACCTTTGACGGTGTCATACATATGAAAGCGCCAGTCATCTTCCCCCATATTGGCCAGCGCCGCAGAGATCCCGCCCTGCGCGGCAACTGTGTGGGACCGGGTTGGAAAGACCTTTGACAAAATCGCGGTAGAGAGCCCCTTTTCAGCGCAACCAAAACCGGCACGCAGGCCCGCGCCGCCTGCTCCGACTACAACGACATCATATTCATGATCGACAATTTCATATTCCTTTTGCACTGCGTACTCTCCGAAAATTTAACTTTATGACTGGTTGCCGTAGATACTATCAAACTCTTTATTCTATCGCCACATAGATTTTTTGCTTAATCGCCATGTTTTTCACCTTCTTGAGGCCGGCACAACCAGATCATTTTACCTAATACTTGCATTCCCAATAAAAAATATGTAAAAAACTTGCAAGTTCAATAATAAAATGCATTTTGCAGGGATATAATCATGGCCGCACAAAATATCAATACTGTTTTTGCCACTGCGCAAAAGGGAAAAGACCTTATTACGAACGAGGATGATTACCTAAAGCGCCTGAGCCCCTTTGACCGCCAATCCAAGATGCAAAGCAACAAAAAAGTGACCCAACAGGACTTTATAACATTCATGGGTCAGCACACATTGGAATGGTCCGCGGAAGAACGGGACAAAGTTCAACGCGGCATCAATCTTTTTAAAGATTTGTCCTCGGATTTATCCCTAAAACTGCCTGAAGATACTTTCTTCGTAAAGACAACCGGAAAAGAAGAAGGGGGCGGCGCGTACACCCGTGCGAACGCCATATTTATTCCTCAAAACTTTCTGGAGCACCCTCAAGACACGATTGATTGGGTTGTTTGCCATGAATTTTTTCATGTTTTAACCAGAGAGAACCCGGCCCTGCGCGAGAACCTTTATCAACTTATCGGTTTTGAAAAATGCGGAGAGGTGGAACTGCCTGCCGATCTGGAAGCCTTGAAAATATCAAACCCTGATGCCCCCATATATGATCATGTCATAAAAGTACAATCCGATGGGGTTGATCATTGGGGCGTGCCCGTTATTTATTCCGAACGGGAATTTGACGAAAGCGAAGGCAAAACATTTTTCGACTATCTCACATTCAAATTATTGCTGACGAAATGCGAAGACAATAAAAAAGCCGATATAAAAACAGCCTTTAACACCAGCGCCTATGGCCTGCAGGCCCCGAAAGACGTGCGCGGATTTTTTGAACAAATCGGTAACAACACAAATTACATTATTCACCCGGAAGAAATACTGGCCGAGAATTTCGTGCATATGCTTATGCAAACAAAAGATTTAAAAAACCCGGAAATTCCAGACAAAATGCGGCAAACCATCATTAAACACGGCAAGGCGCTACAAACCACACCGGGCAACGCGCCATCAGCCGATATAGGGTAACTAAAGCGCGATTTTCAGAACAGAGAAAATGCAGGCAATGGCCAAGCCAAAGAAAAACAGCTTTTGGCCGATCAATTTGACCATTTTAAAGCCTTCATGATGAATATAATCTTCCGTGACGACCTGCGCACCAAGCATGGCGTGATAAAACGTGGATATAACCGCCAATATCATCAGGATTGCATTCAAAGGCTCCGCAAGCCAGCTGGTGAATTCCACAAAACCGGCACCGCGCAAATCAACAATGCTGTATACCATCCACAGCATGAGCGGAATATTGGCAATCGCCGTAACACGTTGCATAAACCAGTGATGGGTTCCTTCCTTGGCCGACCCTAAGCCGCGTGCCCGCGCCAAAGGAGCCTTCATACCACTATCTTCCCATTTCATTGTCATGTTCCGTATACCCTTTCATTCGGTTTTTCTTTCGGAGGCGAAGGTTATCGCATTTATTTGAGGTTATTCCTCGCTCTCCGCATTATCTTGCTTTGCCATATCCAGATCTCTTTGCAAATCTGCGCCATGCTTTTGAATATAGCTTTCAATCTGATCACGGATTCTTTGCTGATCCTGCACGCTCATTTTTTCAAATTCTTCCTTGGTCACGCCGGTATGGGGAAAATCTTCCATAAAGTCAGAGACCTTTTTCTCCAACTTCCTTTTATCGCGGCTTGTCAATTTGCCGATATCCAGCTCTTTCTGTCCGTCCTTGTCGGCCCGTTCCTTTAAGTCGCTATCCGGGTCCTCTATCGCTTTACGGGCGGCTTCCGGGGTTGCAAACACATTGTCCTGATTACCGGATGTCTCTTGCGCGGCTTTACCACCTTCACCCGCCGGCTGAGGGCTTTCATCTGCCGCGCCGGGTGCTTTTGGCGCCACAATGCGTTTATTGAAAATCGGTTTTTCCAGCTGTTTGGAATCCGCAGGGCCGCGTTCGTCATAGATCATGCGTTGCCCGGGCTTGGTGGATTGCGCCTGCGCCGCGATAGGAGCGGCAACGGCAAAACCGGTGGCCACAACGCAGCAGGATAACAGCAATTTCTTCATAACGGCTTCCCCCTAATAATTAAATGCACAATACCATGTCGCGCCCGTAAGCAGGATGGACGCCAACAAAATCATCAAACCGGCTTTTTTGGCACAATCCACGTTAAACAGACGGCCCGTATCCCAAACCAGGTGACGCATGCCATTCAACATGTGGTAAAATAACGAAAAAGACCAGCCCAGCATCATAACCATCCCCAGCGGGCTGGCCGTGAAGCTCATAAACTGTTCATAGGCGCCCTGCCCGGAGGCAGCCGCCACCAGCAACCAGACAACCATAAGTGTCCCAATCGCCAAGGCCACACCTGTCGCGCGGTGCAAAATAGATAACCCCGATGTCAATTGAGGTTTGTAAATCTGTAAATGGGGGGACAGGGGCCGTTTTGACTTGATATCCTGGGCGTCGCTCATTCTTAATCCTTTAACCATACTGATGATTTATTCATAGCATATATCATATGCTCCCCATATAATATGCCGATAGCGCAAGAATTCAATGGCTTTCTTTGCCTTTAGGCGCTTTATAAAGACGCATTTCCATGGCATAATCATGGGCAGTATATAAAATATAGTTTATTGAGGATTTGATGCAAGAGCACGCCTTTGGCCAGACAGACGTTAGCAACAGCCAGTTACACATGTTCCGCTGTGTCATTGCAATGGCCCATGCCGATGGCATCATCACGCCGCAAGAGCATGATTACCTTACCGGTTTTATAGAAAAACTTCCTTTCAACGCAGACCAAAAACAGATTTTATTATCTGATCTTGAAACAAAACAGGATGCGGCGAAGCTGGTTTCGCATATTGATACCCCGAAGCACCGCGGACAAGTTGTCTATTTTGCGAGACTTCTGGCGCATAAGGATGGACACTTGCATCCAAAGGAAGATGACCTGTTGAAATATCTGCATTTAAGTGTATCAACCGATGCAGACATAGAGGGCATCCGCGCCAGCATAAAGGCCGAAAGCAAGCGTGAATTGGTCGTGAATGATATCAAAACAGATTCCACGCGCCCGGAAAACGGGTTAAGCGGTTTGCTTGATCGATTTCTGTTATTTTGCGGTATAGATGTAATGGGCGGGTAAGATGGCCACAAAACGCGTTCTTTCCATTCAGTCCCATGTTGCCTATGGTTATGTCGGTAACCGCGCCGCGGTGTTTCCTCTACAGCGCATGGGCTACGAGGTTATTACCGTCAACACCGTACAGTTTTCTAACCATACCGGGTACGGCAAATGGACCGGCGAGGTCTTCAGCCCCGCCCATATTCAGGATCTGCTGAACGGCGTGTATGAACACACACAACAGGTTGATGCCATTTTAAGCGGATATCTGGGGGATGCCAGTATTGGCAACATCGTCATGAACGCCAAAGATAAATTCAACTGTGATTTATGGCTCTGCGACCCGGTTATGGGTGATTTTGGCCGCGATATTTTTGTACGTCCGGGCTTGCCTGAATTTTTCAAGGTCGAGGCCGTCAAACGCGCAAAAATAATGACGCCCAACCATTATGAATTGCAGTTTATGACCGATTTAACCATACGCACCCCCCAAGATGCGTTACATGCTTGTCGAATTCTTCATGACAAGGGCGTTGAAACCATTATTGTGAAGTCCTTTGAATATGACGGTATGGATCAAGATAAAATCGCCATGCTGGCCAGTAATGTTAATGGCGAACACTATCTCGTCACAACGCCAAAGGTTCCCCTGACCCCGCCCCCAAATGGTGCCGGGGATGTAACCTCGGCTTTATTGCTTGGTCACACCCTTGACGGCACCCCGCTAAATGAAGCGCTGTCCCTGACAGCATCGGCCCTGTGTGATGTGTTCACAAAAACATATAATAACGGGCAAAGAGAATTGGCCCTTATTGAGATGCAGGACTGTTTCCTGACACCAAGAAAGATGTATTACGCGGCATCATTGGATGACATGTCTTAAGGCTGCGCCCGTCCGGCAGTGCGCATTAGACGCGCGCTTGCCAGCTATATGCACCAGATAATAAGCCCGCCGGCGCCCTCGCGTTAGATTTCAGGTTTCAAGAACTGCTCCCGATCACCCTCTATTAAGGCAGCCCAATTTGGCCTCTGCCGTCCGGCCTTGGCCTGCTTGTCAATTTCCTTAATAGTGCGCACCATGTTCAACAATAAATCCACAGAGGGTTGCAACGCATTTGGCCCCATATAACGGAACCCGCTTTTGCGATAAAACGCAAAATGCTTCAGATATTCAGTATTATAGCATTCATCAAATATACGCGCGATCATGTGACAATTTTTCTGCATCAAATCATCCAGATCACGGGCGATGGTCATGGGCACCTTGACAAAACCACGCCCCGAAAGCTCCGCCGTATAGGGCTGAATATCGGCAAGCGCCTGTTTATACAAGGCAACGTCTTCCTTGAACATCTCCATATCCGGCAAGTCATAACCAAGGCTTCTGGCCTCATCGATAATTTGCTGGTGTTCATCATTGGCCATTACGGCATCAATGGATTCTGCCAGGCGCATGGCAAGATCATACGTATCCCAATACAGGTCATAAACCTCGGCCGGAGCGTACACAGTTCTAAAGCGAAGATCTTCGTTATCAAAAAGTGCCGACCGGCGAAAGATACGGGACAGGGCCTCAGGATCGGTTGAATCAACCCCGATATGCATGCTCAAAATTGTTGTTAATGGATTTGCCATTAAAAAAAGATCCACAAACGGGGACCTTCCTCCCTTATTATACAAATTCCACCACAGCCACTACCGCCTAGTTCTTATTAGATAGAACCTCTTTTATCAGAAGCTCGGCAATCTGAACAGTGTTTAATGCGGCCCCTTTGCGCAAATTATCAGACGCGCACCAAAAATTCAGGCCGTTTTCAACTGTCACATCCTCCCGAATACGGGAAACATAGACATCATCCTCGCCTTGAATTTCATGCGGGGTTACGTATTCAATGTCTGTTTCTAGATCAATCACCGTTACGCCCGGGCTTTCACGCCATAACTTCTTGGCCTCGGCGGGGCTAAGCTCGCGCTCAAGCTCGACATTTACCATCTCCGAATGACCGATAAACACGGGTACGCGCACACAATTGGCGCAAACCTTGATGGATTTATCCATGATCTTTTTGGTTTCCACGACCATTTTCCATTCTTCTTTGGTCATACCATCATCCATAAAGACATCGATTTGCGGAATGACATTAAAGGCAATCTGTTTCGGATAAACGGCAGGTTTTGCCTGCTCGTTCATGTATATGCCTTTGGTCTGATTAAACAACTCGTCCATAGCCTCCTTGCCGGAGCCCGACACAGATTGATACGTACTCACGACAACGCGTTTAATGCCGGCGGCCTCATGCAATGGTTTCAGCGCCACGACCATTTGAATGGTTGAACAATTCGGGTTGGCAATAATGCCTTTCTTGGCTTCATGTACGGCTTCCGGGTTGACCTCCGGTACAATCAGGGGCACATCAGGGTCCATACGCCAATGGGATGTATTATCAATCACAATCGCACCCGCCTTGGCGGCTTTCGGGGAATATTCGGCAGATACTTTGGCACCGGGTGAAGACAAAACGATGTCCACGCCTTTAAAATCAAACGTGGCCAGATCCTGAACCTTCAGATCTTTATCACCATAGGACACTTCACGGCCAACGCTACGGCTGGAGGCCAGCGCAATCACATCATCCGCAGGAAAGTTCCGCTCATCCAATATACTTAAAATTTCATGTCCGACATTACCGGTCGCACCAACCACCGCAACTTTATATCCCATTTTTCCCTCACTCATAGTTATGTAATTTCTCTTGACAGATGTTATGTAATCAATTATTAAAACATATTGCTCCAGCAGCATACATATTAAATAAAAAGGAATTATACAATGGTTAAAGTAACGCGACCAATCGGATCAGGATTACCACCACTAGAAATCGGAAGTGAAATTGAAGTTCCGGAATACGAGAATGAAGTCACCTTGCATCCAGGTATCACCGTTACCCAACAGGGCCTACTTAGAACAGAATTTGGATCTTACGCAAAAACCTCGGTTGACCTCACGAAAGTCGCCAGCCTTACCTGCAATATCAGTAATGAAGATCGTTATGAGCACAACCCATTCCCCTTTTTTCTACAAGATGTATGTGCGCTTAATGTATATGGTTCTATCCATGCAATACTTGATAATGATGAAGCTGAAGCAATCGAATTAAAGCTATTCGGAGACCATTTAAGCTCAGAAT
This sequence comes from Micavibrio sp. UBA2638, assembly GCA_002359735.1. Taxonomy (GTDB): domain Bacteria; phylum Pseudomonadota; class Alphaproteobacteria; order Micavibrionales; family Micavibrionaceae; genus UBA2638. The sequence continues at coordinate 108,312 of DENS01000005.1, read as the reverse complement.
TCGCGAAAGAGAACATAATAAATGCCAACCGAAGACGTTTTTCTTTCGAAAGAGAGGCTTTTAAAGCTGCGACGGAACAACTACATAGTAAAATCGAACGAGCATGGAATACTATAAAAAGTCACAACAAGTTAAAACAAGAAGATTTCAGTGACACAGTAGAGTTCCCGGCAGAAGATTATACATTCACGCTGGAGCGATAATATATCTTGGTATAGAGCCAGCCATGTTTTAATATAAATATATGACTGGCTCCCCTCCCTACTCCTCAAAACAAAAAATTGCAGAATTAGAGCAAGCCGTCGCGCAGGCCGATGCGCTGGCGGATATGAAATCGAATTTTCTGGCCACGATGAGCCATGAAATTCGCACGCCCATGCAAACCATCTATGGGATTTTGGAACTCATTGATGAAGAAAACCCGGATGAGAAAATAAGCAATCTGGTTGATATCGCCCGCGAGGCGTCCAGCGGATTGCTGGAAATTCTGGATGATGTTCTGGATCTGGCCAAAGTTGATGCCGGAAAAATGGAACTGGATGTGTTCGAGGTTCCGGTGCGTCTGTTGGTACGAGGCCTGTTAGAGGCACTCGCGGTTAAAGTCCATAGCGCCGGTATTGATCTGGTTGACAATATTGAACAGGACGTACCGTTTGTGGTGGTCGGGGACCCAAAGCGCCTGCGCCAGATTATTATGAATCTGTGCGGCAACGCCTTAAAATTTACCGAAAAAGGCACGGTCACTGTGCATGTTACAACCAATGTTCAGCACATCACCATACCAGAAGGCGGCGTTGGCTTACGCTTTGAAATTATCGATACCGGCATCGGCATGAGCGAGCAAGCCTGCGCCAGGCTATTCCAGAATTTCGCCCAGGCCGACAGCTCCACCAGCCGCAAATATGGCGGCACCGGCCTCGGCCTGTCCATTTCAAAAAAACTGGTTGAATTGATGGATGGCCAGATCGGGGTACAAAGCCAGGAAGGCAAAGGATCAACGTTCTGGTTTGAAATCCCGACCATCGAGGTTGACACAGATAAAACCACCGTCGATCTGCCTGACCTGACCGGCATTTCGGTTCTTTCTGTTGAAGACCACCCCCAGGGTGCCAAAGAAATCATGAATTCACTACGGTCAATGGGCGCAACGGTCGAAAGCTGCCCAACCTATGCGGAAGGCTTGGCGCTGGCACGGCGCAGACCCTTTGACGTGGCCGTAATTGATCAGGGCTTGCCCGATGGTTTGGGGCTGGACCTTATTAAAGAGATCATGAAAATACGCCCGGGGATGGGCATGGTCATGTATACCGTCCGTGATGACATCGGTCTGTCGCATTCCCTTAAGGCACTGGGCGCGACCTATCTTACAAAACCGGCCAGCCGCGCCGGATTGGGCGAAGCGGTGAAAAATACCGCACGCAAACACAATTTATCTATTGATGGCCCGCGCAAGCTGCTGATTGCGGAAGATACAGACAGCGTGCAGGAAATTTTAAAACGCCAGCTGGAAAAAATCGGCGGCGTGGAGGCCACCTTTGTTGAAAACGGGAAACAGGCGCTGGAGGCCATTCAAACAGGCGAATACGGTATTGTTTTCACCGATCTGCATATGCCGGAGATGGATGGGTATGCGCTCGTGAATTCGGTCCGCGAAAGCGAGGCCGATACGGACAAACATTTCCCCGTAATCGTCCTGACCGCCGATGTTCAAATGGCACAGCGCGAGACCTATATGCGCCACGGCTTTGATGAATGTTTGCTGAAACCCGTATCCCTCGGGCAATTTCGCGGTCTGCTTATGCGCTGGGGATTGCTGGAACATGAACACCCCAAAGAAAACGGGGAAAGCGCGGAAGATGATACGATACAGCCGCAAGACAACGCGCCGGGCCAACGCCCTCCGCAGGACGCAAAGCCACCCGCCATTGACCGGCAAGCGATGATTGACCAAATGGGCGCCTTTGATGACATGGCGATTGAAATGCTGGGCATGTTTGCCGATATGACCGCGCCCCTGATCGTCAAAATCCGCGAGGCGCACACGCATAAAGATTTGCACGATATCAAGGAAGCCGCCCACAGCCTGAAAGGTGCGGCGCGATCAGCCTGTTGTAATGTTTTGGGTGATCTTGCTGCAGATTTGCAGGACGCCGCCGAAGACGGGCAATATGGCGATGATTTAATCCCGCAGATCGAGACCGAATTTGAACGGGTAAAAACCGAAATTGCGGCACTTTAAACCAGACCTATGTCTGTGAGGCACCACAGCTATTGTCAACGTTATAATCCCCATGTGGCGCAGTGCCCAGATTGATCATCCAGACGCGGTAACAAACAGAACCATCTGGACAAACGGCCTGTGATGTTGCATCGCTATCCATATCAACATCGCCGCCGCTGGCATCAACCATATCGGCTTCACATTCAGAAAAATTTTCATCAATCTTTTGCAAGGCACTGGTCAAGAAAGCATCAGATTTGGATGTACGGGTCCAAAAGAACACGCCATCATCACCGTTATACCACTGCCAGTCTTCAAATAAATCGGGGGGCGGTTGCAAAAACTTGCCCGTACTGCCGCCGAAAATCGGCTGATGGTCATTCACTGTTGATCCCTGATTACCGGGGCATTTCAGGTCTTTCACCAAACGCGTTCCCACGGTTGGAGAGGCCAGATAGGTCGAATTCGGCTTCAGCGGGTAAATCTGATTGGCGCCTGAGTCACTGGTTTGAATGGCGGCCGTCTGATCCCCATTGGAATAACGCAATACACATTCCTGCACGGCGGAGCGAATAACATCGATCTGGCTTTTTACGGCCGTAACGGTTCTAAAACCGGACTGGGAGGATGTCTGCTGCGAGCTAGGCTCCATAAAGGTGACGGTCAACGCACCAAGCAAGGCAATCGCGATCAAGATATAAACCAGCGCCGATCCGCGCTCCGCTTTTCTATTATTGTTTTTCTTTATCAACATCTGAATATCCTTAATGCGCATATTTAAAATAAATTTTCCCCATGAGCATTCTACACACCCACGGGGAAAACAAAAAGAGAGAATTATTTATTAAAGCTCTTAACGTTCTAAGAGGGCGTGATAGTAGATATTCTCTCCAGCGCTATCTGTTAGGCAACCAAAAGCCTGCCCAGCAAGACCAGCTGTCGCTCCATCACCTATTATGTCCGTCTCAGTTGAGACCGTAGCCCAATAAGCCGCATCATCCATATATTCACTCGTATCAGTCAAATCCCAGTCCGTACCGGCATCAGTTGTATTACCACTGATACCAAGCTCTTCATTTATACGGGCACAAAGACCATTTGTAATGCCGGGCAAAAATGCAATGATATCGTTACCAGCATCGCTTGCGGCCGTATCAGATGTACCAATATCAGCGATTTCGTAATTGGCACTAAAAACCCATTCTCCGGCCACTGTCCCAACCATCAAATCAGCTGGTATATTTGTCAGCGTTGCCGCGCCACCTAACGGATGAAACACACAATTTGGACGTTCAACATTGACATCATCACAAGCCGTAGAGAAATCTGACGGCCCGGCAAAAATCATATCTGTGGGATCAATACTGTTTGAAACCATCATTCTGATCATTGACGTTCTTACAGAAGACGGGTACTGCGTTATCTGCGCACTGCGCACCAACGCCGATTCATCATTGGCATCACCACCACCGGAACGGGACGATGACGTCACGGCGTATGACAAAGCCGCGAACAAGGCAACAGCGATCAAAATCAGGAACAAAACGTTCCCGCGTTCACCGCGCCTAAATGTCTTTTTAAATTTTTTCATGGTTCTCTCTCCTTTTTACTAAACTCTTACTATTTTTATAGTTGTTTTATTCTTATACGTCTATCCTACGAGTTTGGGTTTTTCACCGAAACTTTATTAATTCTTAATGTGGCGGATAATGGGTTTGGTTTACATTCACGGCCCACACATAAATGGTCAACGTTCACGCGCCACCCGGACCCACCATTTTGCACATGCCCGATGGCTTCGCGCCATTGCCCGAAATCACCGGTTGCCTTTGCGTTTAAGGCCACGGCGGAGCCCGATGCCTTAATTTCAATGCCGCGATAAATATTTTTCACGCTTTCACTGAAATTCCGCACTTCGGCAGGGTTAATGGCCACGTCGGAAATACTTGGCACAATCGGCTTTAAGGCCTGGGCCTCCTCCAATTCCGCGCGCATTTCGGTCAATTGCTGCACCTGAATGGTGACATAGAGCCCCAAAGCCCCGGCCGTTGCCCATGCGACAGCCGCAATAATCAGCATGGTTTGCCCGACATTGGTCGGCATTTTTTCTAAGAATTTATTGAGATCTTCAGAAGCCTGAGGCGAGGTATATTTCTTGAGGCTGCGCCAATCGAAATTCTGCAGCTTTTTCCAATCAAACTGCAGGAAATCCATCTTTGGAAGCGGTGGCTTAGTGGCCATTTTTTAATCTACCCCAACTTTCTAAATACAAATGTACATAGTTTATTATAAATGCAAAATATTAAAAGCGTGTTAACCATTTAAATTTTACGCCTATGTACATTTTCACTATAACTCTTAACGTTTACCTTGTACACGGATACGTTTGCGTTGATCTTCATCATCAATACCAATCGGCGTTCCGAATTTACTGGCGAATGCCTCAGGGATCAGGGCTTCCCATTCCACCTGACGGTTTTTGACCTCATAGCGCACCAATGTTCCATCCACCTGCGCCAGGCTATCCAGCAATTCCTGAATGCGCACCATATGTTTGATCGTATCACTTTGCATCGCATTGTATGCATTCAGCATTAAGTCATTGGATGCGCGGGATGTTTCCGATTTCACCACATCCAGATTGCGTTCAATCATATTAATGGCAATGAAATTGTAGAACAAAATAACAACCGCAAATAAATTGATAAACAACGCAATAATAACCAGCATACGCGCCGTTGCCCGTGATAATTTTTCGGTCTTAAGATTTTTATTCCGCCACGGCACAATATCGGCCACAACCGGATTAATGGTCACGAAATTGGCATCCATCGACTGAATACGGGGCAAAATTGTTCTGGACGCGCCTAAAAACACTTGCATGCGTCCCGTTTCCGGATCCCAGCGCAGCGCAGAGGCCACCCCTTCCTGTTCGTATAAATAGACCGTTTCACGATCCCAATATTCACTATTGCCCGGCAAGGCCGCCGCCAAGGGGCACCAGCTATCCGGGTTAGACGCCAGCATGGATGACGGGCAGGCCAGATAATAAACGCGGCCCTCATCTACGGAATAACAAAAATGCACTTTTTCGGTTCCACATGCCTGTGATGCCGCATTCCATACAGCTTCCTCTTCCGTTCCCGGAATATGCGGAATGGAACCGCCCACCATTTCCTGCGGCAAATATGGTTTTAAATCACGAACAAAATCGGCCGATTCCCCGGCCATAGCATCGGCCATACCGGGCCGCGGGCGAGAAACACCAGCCCCTTCGGTTTTTTTAGGATCCACCAGACCTTTATCATTGATATCTGTGTCTTTAATAATAGCCACGAATGTGCCTTTCTACATTGCGCCGTCCATCAGGCCGCCCATCATTGAATCCATACTCATATTCATCACTGTCAGCGCGTAAATCGCACTACCAAACGCAAGAACCAGAAACACGCCTGTCAAGGCAAAAGCAATCCACACAATCAGGGAGTGTTTCGTTTTTGCCGCAGCCGCACGCATTTCTGCGATTGATTCCATTACTGTAGCAACTTGATCAAGGTCAGACAAGCTCGCAAGTTCCAGCCTTTCATTCCGCGTCAAAGGCTCCCGGTCAAGGGCGGACCCCAGACCGACACCGCGGCTCAGTTCTTCGCGCGCGGCTTCCCAATAGGCTATAACATCCGGCGCGGTCGAGGCATCGGCAGATTGTTCCAATGTATCATTAATCGGCACCAGACCGCGTAACATACGCGAGGCCGCCATCATCGAATCTGTAAAGGCCAAATCGCGCAAATAGCCGCCAATAAGCGGTATTTTTCGTACAATTCTGGCCGTCGGCCAATCTTTTTTACCACGGTTAATCCAGTATGAAAAAATAACCCAGGCCATAAAGGCCCCCAAAAATACTGAGCTGTAAATCAGTACATCCCAAAACAGCCCGAGATTGGACACAACGTCTTCAAATTTTTCCAGTTCATCCGGGTCCGTTGGGGGATTATCCCGGAACCAGCCCAGAACCATGTCTTTACCGGCCCAAAGAGATGTCACAATTGAGAAGACGTCAAAGGCCAGCCATGACATCGTCCCCATAATCGCGCGCGTATTTTTGCGTTTTTGCGTAATCGAATGAATAGCGTGGGGAATACCTTCCACCAATTTATTGGCCCGTTCCGAGCCTGCCAGAATGGCCAATGTAGAATGGTCAAAGATGTTCAATGATTTCAAAGCATCAATAACCCCAAGCCCTCTGGCCAGCGCTTCCCTTGCCGGCGCCAAAATATTCTGACGACGCGGATTTGTTTCAGCCTGAATAATTTTCCAAAGCGCGACACCCGGCGATGTCGAGCTTGCCCGGAACTGAATACCGCGCAAAAGCTGCACCTGCCACCAGGTAGAGCGCGCCAGCAAACGTTCCAGCGGTGAGCGGGCATGCGGCCGAATACTTAGGACAAAACCGCCCTTTTTTTGAATGGCCGCACGCACATCTTCAGTTGACGGCAAATAAAACGATTCCTGAACCTTCTTAGGCCCGGAAGTCGTTTCATACGCTATTTGTGCGATCCATTGCTGCATTAAAGTCCTCTAGAATAAGAGCTGTATCAATCCTATAAATATTATAAATCCATAATTTTTAAAATTTGTTAATATATTATGAAAAGAATATGATTTAATTTGTCCTTGAAACGCAGAAATCCGCAAGACAAGGACGAATTTACTCCTCTAGATAGCTTAAGGCCGCTTTCGGGTCGACCAAACCGGATGTCACCAGATCAACCAGCCCTTCTTTACGGGTATGCACCATAACCCCCTCTTGTTCGGGAATTCGGTTCACATTGCTCATCAAGGCTTCGTATATGTCATTCCGCTGTGACGGGCCGACAGTAATCAAAAGCGCATCCAGCAGCAATGTCCGGCCAGAAATACCAGTGCGATTACAAAGATCACAGCCCGATGCATTATGGCGGCGCACCTTTTCATCACCGTTTAAGTCAAGCATGTCCAGATCATGTTCGTTTAGAACCTCGCGGACCTCCACCTTATGAGAACACCCCTGACAAAGGGTCCGCACCAGGCGTTGGTTCATAATGGCACGCACCTGCTGCGCCAGGGTATAAGACGATGATTTTTCCCGTTCAGGCGGCATCAAAGACCTAAGGCGCTCGAATGTTTGCAAGGCGGTATCAGCGTGAATGGTCGAAATCACCGTGTGGCCGGATTCCGCTGCCTTCAGCGATGTCTCAACGGTATCCGGGTCACGCATCTCCCCGATAATAATATAATCAGGATCATGACGCATGGCTGCACGAATAAGATCGGCGAACGATCCTCCCGGCATGCCCGGACGCACCTGCCATTGCGTCGCGTACCGTAATTCATATTCAATCGGATCTTCAATCGTCAAAACATGGCGGCGGCGGCGGTCAATTTGCTGCACACACGCATAAAGCGTTGTTGTTTTACCAGACCCCGTCGGACCGGACAGCAGGATCAAACCACCACCCCCTTTAATTTCAGGCGACAGCAGCTTGGCGAGATAATCACCAACATCTTCGTGACGGCGGAACAGTTCATCAAACCCCTTCAGCGCGGCCCGGTCCAGCAAACGCAAGGTCAGTTTTTCCCCGTCCTGCGCCTGCGGCCCCGCGGCCACACGAACATCAATAGAGCGCCCTTGCCACACAAAACCAAAACGTCCGTCTTTTGGTGTCACCCGGTCACCGAAGTTCAAACCAGCATCACGTTTCAAAAGGGTCGTCAAACGCGCCATCGCCTCGGGCGGCAAAAGGTGCATCGGCATCATATCCCCGTCAATGCGGTATTGAATCCAGTTCGGCGCGGCCGGGTTGTTATCCTGCACCAAATGAATATCGGAAGCACGCATCTGCAAGGCCTCGGCCAGCATATCGCGCTGGAACTGGTTCAAAAGCAAACCATTATCGGTGTCGGCCAGCCATAGAGAGAGCGTTTTCTCACACCGATCGGCGGACAAATCATGCACAGAGCGCAACGTATCAATCAGTTCTTTACGGTCCCAGACCTCAATCTCGACACGTTCAACGTGAAAACCGCTTCGGTTGGCGGTTGATAACAGCGATTGTATTTGACGGTCATTTAAATCATGCAGCGGTGCCACACGCAGGACAGAATCCCGCAAGCCAATCAGGTGAATGCTAAGCGGCAGCCATGATTGCACCGGCAACACCGCACGCAGCTGGTCACCGGTCGCGCGGTCCTTAATGGCCTCATCTTCCTGTTCAGAGGTCGTAACGGCACCAGCCATATCCAATAGCTGCTCCGTAGAACGGGAAATCCCCTGATCCAGCAACAATGCACGTTCGCGCTGGACCATATCCAGGTAACGCTCACGTCCCTCGCCTGAACGAAGGCGGCGGCGCTCCTGAAGACGCTTCTTCTCCAAATCCTTGGATTCATCTGCTTCTGGATTGGTTGTATCACTCATGTCCGGCCTATTGTGCTAACGTTAGGATATCAAAACTAATCATCGCCCCCGTCACCTGAATCAGAATCTGACCCGGAAGAGCTGGATGATGCATTACTTGATTGTGAATTAACGCGGTTAACAGAAGATAAAGATCGATCAAAGAGCAATAACACTGTCTGCCCCTGACTTGTAAATTCAATTCCATTGCGCTGGATATGGACATCCCATTCTATTCCACCCAAAACAACCGCCTCATTATCAAAAACAATACGGCTTCCGCCCGGACCTGCCACAATAGCGCGCGTTGGAGAGAAAGAGGTAATTTTCAAACCGTCCAAAACGCTGGCCGGATTTGATACCTGCGGAACAAAACCTCTGGCCTGCCCGCCGCTTTGCGCAGAGGCCGGCTTTTGCGGCGCCGGTATATCCAAAGCGGCCTCAACATCTTCTTCCGTCTCAAGATCGGTAATATCCTGACGGCCAATAACTGCCGGACCAGCCGAAACATTACTCAGCATAATCGCACCCTGATCTTGCGAGACGACGCCTTCTGCCTCACCGCGGACAGGCAGAACCAGAACGCCGCGCGCCCCATCATGCACAATCTGGATATCATCCAGTAATGTTCCCACATAGGTTGGTGACCATGAAACCGTCAGCGGACAAGCCTCGATAGGCTCCAAAACCTGACCAGGTTGACACCCTGTACCACGAATGGTTAAACCATTATCTTTCCCCGCCACATCAATCGTACGCAGCGTCAAATCAGAATCCCCGGCATTGACCAAAGATACCGTGATGGTTGACGCCTTCTCAATTTCATTACCAAAATCAATTTCTGTCTGCGAGGCCACCAACAACCCCTTGCCCGGTACAGCCTCCGGGAATGTTTCGGCCTGATTAACAGTTTCAGGATCATAAGCCCCCTTTAATGGCACACTGGACAAAGCGGTCGGGCCATCGTGCTTAACAACCAACACCCCGGACACAGGGCCGCGCAACTTTGGTGACCAGCGCACAGTCGCAATACAAGCCTGACCGGGCTGCAAGGATTCACATTCAGTTTTCAAGGAAAACCCGGCATTATCAGAGGCATCAATGTAAATATCTGAAATATTAATCGGAATAGAGGTAATGTTCCGCAAGATAACCGGCTCAACCAAAGTTTGACTAGCGGTCAAAGATTCAAAATCAACTTCATCCGGAATAGCCTCAACATCACTACTCAGCTTTTCCGTTCCCTCGCCCGAAGCCTCAACCGTTCCGGTTAAGGTTGATGACACCAACCGCGTACGACCAGTATGAGAAACCAACATTTCAACGCGCCATGCGCCGGCCTGAAGCCCTTTAACCGACAGAGCAATCGCACATTCCGCCCCCGGGCTTAATGCGGCTTCCTGACACTGATCCAATGATATGGTCGCGGAAACCGTTGAGGATGGATATAAACGAATAGAGGTTGTCTGCACCGGCGTTGCACCATCATTGCGAAACCGGACAACAACCTGTGCAGTCGCACCGATTGGAACGGCGCCGCCATCGACATTCGGCTCAACCGGGACCAGCCCACCACCAGGCGACCCACCGCCCGATTGTTGAGCACCCGGATCAAAAAACGCAGAAGGCCCCTGCGCGTAAGCGGCGCTTACCAACAAAAGTAAAATTAGAATCAGCGATGTAAAAAGTTGAACTATACGACCGGGCATTACGATTTTTTAGTTTGAGAATTGGCAGGCGAGATACACATTGACAATAAGTATAGCACAATCCACACAAAAAACGAGCGAATCACACAATATTATTATGACGTCAATTTAATCGTTGGACAAGCCGGGATTTAATTGATCGCTAGACAGCGTACTAGATGGGAAAACATCTTCGTTATACAGACTACCCGCACCGCCATTATTAAAGACACTGCTCTTCACGCCATTCGGGCCCACGCCCTCACCTTCCGCAGTATAAACAATTACGCGCGGCTTCAGCAAAAACACCAGCTCAGTATTCGAAACAATCGCGCTTCGGGATGTTCTAAAAATTGGCTTATTAAACCCTGGACCGGACGAATCATATTCATCCGATTCCCGGACAAGCCCGGCAATCAACAATGAATCACCCGGACGAATGCGAATTTGCGTTGAAAGCTCACGCTCGGTTGTTTGCGGCAACTGCAACACCGTTCCATCGGCATCAAAATTCTGGAAACCTTGAAACTCCTGCAACTCAATATCGATAGACCCATATATTGTCGCGTTGTCCCAATCACTGGCAATTGTCAGGGTAAAGCCGGTATCAACAGAATCTGTTTCCGTCGAAACCGTGATCTCCCCATTATCACTGGAGCGACTTAACGAGGACACATAATTGGTCGTATCCGCGGCCCGCAATGTTGCCTCAGCCCCCGCAAGAACCGTAATTTGTGGCTGGGATATCGTCTTAACGGCCCCCTGCCCCGATATAAACTGCAAAACATCATCCGCGCCAAAGGCTACATCACCGGTGGTTGGCAATCCAATACTGATTGGGTTAAACCCGGCAGGCGTACCGCCCGGAATACTAATCCCCATATTAAACTTGCCGAATGTATCAATTTTTTCCCAATCGATACCGGTGGCATTATCCGCATCCAAAGACACCTCCCAGATATAGACCTCAAACACAATCAAGGCTGTATTGGAACGCAAGCGCTGAAAATAACGCTCCGCCAGCTGGGATGTTCTATTGCTGGCTTCATAAATAATGGTACGCGTGGCCGATTCAACAATGGGCGCCTCACCGGTAATGGCCTCAATCCCCGTTGACAAAGACTCCATCAACCCGTCATCCGCGCCGATTGGTGGCACCGTCACAGTAAAGGTTTGCGTTTCCTTTACGACAAGCAAGCCATCCTCATAAGAACAATACAGATCAGCAAGACCGCAAACCTTTGCCACGACCCGGTCCAAAGGACCGCGCAAATTGGCCACCGTAATTGTGCGGGTTAACCCCTCCTCTGTCTCAAAGGCCAGAGGAATCTCATAATCAGCCAAAATCAATTGCAGGGCGCCAGCCAAAGTTTCCGAACGCAATTCAAACGGCCCCACATTTTCATTGGGGAACGGCGAGCCCGATTCACTTTCAGGCACAAGAACATCACTGCCAAGCGGCAAATAAAGGACACTGTCAGGGCGCTCATTAATGGCCGATTCGCGCTTATTCGCCATAACAGGTGACGGAATTTCCACATTTCTGGCCCCGGGAATATTTTCCTGCGCACACCCACTTAAACCAAGACAGAGCAACAAAGCCGAAGACAAGAGTGCCCCCTTCCCCGGCTTTATTATTTGTCTATTAAAAAAACGTTGCATTCTTATTGCCTTAATTAAATTTTCGAAAAAAATTTATTTCCCATACCCTTTAAGTGTCCGCTGCACCATTTTAACCAGCCTATCGCGCTGAACAGGTTTCATCAAGACCGCCGTCACATCCCAGCGGGCAGCATCATTCAACAAATCAGGATTATCATCCCCCGTCACCAGAACAACGGGCGTATCCATATCCGAACCACGGATGGATTTGATAAATTCAAATCCGCCAATTGGCTCCATCCGCACATCGACAATGGCCATCATAATGTCTTTGGTCATCGCCTGCAGGGCCTCTTCCCCATCGGAAGTTTCGACAGTTTGGTACCCTGCCTCGTTCAGAAAGCGGACAATCTGCATTCGGACAAAGTCATTGTCTTCTACTACTAAAATTTTATCTGTATCGCTCATAGGCTATATTGAACTTTATGTTTTGATCTGCACAATCAAATCATGTTAAACCAATTTACATCAGAGTAATAGAACAGATTCTGAATTTCTTCAATATGACGTGGACAATATAGATATAGGCTCCAAATGCTTGAAATTTTTGCCCTTCTTTGTGTCATTGGCGGCATCGTTATCCTTGGTGCGCTTGCCTATATTGATTTAAAAACCTATCTTTTGCCCAATGAACTGGTTTTGGGGCTGGCCTGTTGCGGCTTCGTCTTTCATTTATCCACATTGTTTCATTACGTCACTCTTGAAGACATGGCCTTGGGTGCCATTATTGGGGGCGGCCTGCTTTACGTTATTCGCGGCCTTGCCAATTATTGGTATGACGAGGACACGCTGGGGCTGGGGGATGTTAAACTATTAACCGCTGGCGGCCTATGGCTTGGCCCCGAACACATCCTGATTGCCGCCGCTGCGGGCGCACTGGCCGGTTTTTTTCACGGCGTCATCATCGCTATTTACACTATATTTCATGCCAAGGTGCCGGTAAAAAGTTTTGATCTGTCAAGGCTTTCGGTCCCGGCAGGCCCCGGATTTGCCGCCGGCTTGTTATGTACCGCCATTTATATGTTTTGCACCTTGCCAGAGATTTTACTGCCATGAGCCATAACGAAAATCCCCCTCCCCAGCAAACACAAAACCGCGCTTTAGAAGGCGTTCGCGTCACCGATCTTAGCCGCGTTTTGGCTGGCCCGTCCTGCACCCAATTGCTAGGAGATCTGGGCGCCGAGATCATTAAAATTGAAAAACCGGGCGACGGGGACGACACCCGCAGTTGGGGGCCCCCTTACCTGAAAGACGATCAGGGAGACGACACATCAGAAAGCGCCTATTACCTGAGTTGCAACCGCAACAAAAAGTCACTGACGCTGGATATCCGGCAAGAAGAAGCGCAGGAGATCATTCATGAACTACTGGAAAAATCGGATATTCTGATCGAAAACTTTAAGGCCGGCGGACTCGCCAAATACGGCCTTGATTACGAGAGCGTAAAAAAACGTCACCCGCATATCATTTATTGTTCAATTACCGGTTTTGGCCAAAACGGCCCGCTATCAAGCGAACCTGGATATGATTTTATCGCGCAGGGCATGGGCGGGCTCATGGCCATTACCGGCGAACCCGATGAACAGCCGATGAAGGCCGGAGTTGCCCTTAGCGACATCATGACCGGACTGAATGCCGCCATTGGCATTTTGGCCGCACTGAATTACCGCAACAAAACCGGCAAAGGCCAGCATGTCGATCTTGCTTTGCTGGATTGCACCGTGGCCGCCATGACCAATATTGCGCAATATTACCTGACATCCGGGCATTTGGCGCCGCGTCTGGGCAATGCCCATTCCACTATTGTGCCCTATCAAACATTTGCAGCCTCGGATGGCTTTATCATTCTGGCGGTCGGTAACAACAACCAATTCACACGGTTTTGTGAGTTCATTAACAAACCGGGCTGGGCCAGCGACCCCAAATACGCCACCAATTCCGCCCGGGTAAGCAACCGCGCCGAGCTTGTCACCATGATCGCACAAGAAATTGCCGCCCATGATATGGACTACTGGCTATCGGGGCTGGCCGATATTGATGTGCCTTGCGGCCCCGTCAACACCATGGATAAAACTTTCGACATGCCCCAAATTGACGCGCGCGGCATGAAAATAAAAATGCAACATCATTTCAGCAACGATGCCATCGATTTGGTGGGAAGCCCGATTAAAATGTCAGAAACACCGCCGCGTTACGACCTGCCGCCCCCGACATGCGGACAGCACACCGATCAGATATTGCACGATATTTTGGGAAAAAGCGCGGAAGAAATTGCCGCCCTTCGCGCGAAAAGCATTCTTTAAAAATCACAGCCATGGACCGCACACGGCCCTTATTTAATTATAGGAAGGCCCATCCGGCTTTTTTTCCGGCGCTGGCGCCGTGACTTCAGGTGATGCAAACAAGGCCTTACCAGTATATTCGAAATGCCCGATCTCTGTCGCATCGATATTCGGCTCACTATTGGGGGTAAGCCCATTTTTTTCCGCCTGCTCAACGGCGGCAGATGTTAAAGTTTCTACGACATCCATATCTGGGGTTTTTGTGTTGTATACAACAACCATGTGCTTCTCCTCCATATTTAAGAACCGCCAAGTTCTTTCAAATTCCGTGCCAGTTTCTTTTAGCTTTTACTTACGGGCTATAAACGGAACAAAGTGCACAATCTTTTTTTCATTATCATTACTGACCAGCAGCACTTTTTTCGCATCCATCAAGGCATCAATATATTCAACCTTAATATCCGCATTCATTTCGTCCATATCACCGCCCATCTGGGTGAAGCTAACGGTCTTACGATCATTGTCCCATTCAATCCAACTTGGCACGCCGTCAAATTGATGATCCACCATCAAAACCATATATCCATCCCTCATGGCAAAGACGACTTCCTGATCAATCTTCCCCATGCGAGGCTGCGTCCGTTCCGGCACCTGGCTCGGTATGGCCGTATCCTCGGCAGGCGGTGAGCCTACACCTAGTTTATAAAGGATATTTCTTAAGAAATTCATAAGACCGGTCATTGGAGACTCTTTTTATTTGGAGTGATTACAGAACGTTTTGTAAAAGGGCAGGAGAAGCCCCGCTTAATAAAACAAGTGTACACGATTTTTTTCGTACTAGACAGGAATAATTGTTTCTGGTTTGGTGAAATCCATGAAGCACTTACTTGGAATATGCGATCTAAAAGCGCAGGACATTGAAAAAATTCTTGATCATGCACAAATGTATGCCGAGGGGTTGACCAACGGTTCTTATGACGCCGAGAAACATAAGGGCAAAATTATCTTGCACCTTTTCTTCGAGAACTCTACGCGCACGCTAACCAGTTTTGAAATGGCGGCCAAGCGGTTAGGCGCGGAAGTCATCAACTGGAACCGCGAGACCTCGAGCCTTAAAAAGGGCGAGAGCTTTATGGACACAATTGACACCTTAAATGCCATGCGTCCCGATGCCGTTGTTTTACGGCACAGCGAATACGGCGCGCCCAATTACATTGCCAAGCGCATGGATTGCCCCGTCATCAATGGCGGCGATAGCTGGCGCGAGCACCCGACGCAGGCCTTGCTGGACGCCCTGACCATGCGCCAGCATTTCGGCAAGCTGGCTGGGCTAACTGTGGCCATTGTTGGCGACATTGCGCACTCCCGCGTTGCATCCTCGAATATGGGCTTGCTCACCAAGATGGGGGCGAATGTGCGCGTCATTGCGCCGCTGGAACTTATGCCCGAAAAACTGGCCGCCGAAGGCGTCGATAAATTCACCGATCTGAATGAGGGCTTGAGCGGCGCCGATGTCGTCATGTCGATCCGCCCGCAAAAGGAACGCATGGACAAGGTCCTGATCCATGACGCCGCCTATTTCAACGATTACGGCCTGACGCATGAACGCCTCGCCCACGCCAAAAAAGAAGCCATCGTCCTCGACCCCGGCCCATTCATCCGCGGCCTGCAAATCTCGGATGAACTGGCGGAAGACAAAACGCGCTTCCTCTACGCCCCGCAAGTAGCCAACGGCATCCCGACAAGGATGGCGGTACTTGATTTGTTGTTGGAGGGGTGATGTTAGGTATAGATAACATTGCATTTTGGAATGCTAACCCTGAATATATCCCGGCAATAGATTACTTAGAATTGTCAACCACAACCGCTATAGCATGCTTGATAGCGTATCTTATTGGATCTATCCCCTTCGGATTTCTAATGTCAAAAGCTTGGGGATATGGTGATATTCGAACTATTGGCTCTGGAAATATTGGTGCCACGAATGTTTTAAGGACGGGCAATAAAAAATTAGCCTTTTTAACATTACTACTTGACGCTACCAAAGGTGCAATTTTTATACTGTTAATTATATTTTTCTTAGGTCATTCTTTCTTTCCTAGCCTGTTTTTAAGCAATGCTGAAAGCACATTAATTGCAGAAAAAGCTACGGGAAATATGATATCTGTAATAAATCCAGATCATCATAATTTAATAAGTGTTTATAAAACTGAATATATAGCATTGCTTTTATTAACTGGCCTCGCCGCCATCATCGGTCATTGCTACCCCGTCTGGCTGAAATTCAAAGGCGGGAAAGGTGTGGCGACCACGCTCGGCGTTCTTCTCGCCGCTGTTCCCTTCACCGGATTAATTGCGTGCGCGACGTGGCTGGTGAGTGCGAAATTCGGCAAGATATCCTCCGTGGCGGCGATGAGTGCGATGATCGTGGCACCTGTGATGACCTATGTGTTTTACGGGATGTACCCCGCAATCATTAATGCGCTGATTTCCGCGCTCGTGATCTGGCGTCACCGGAGCAATATCGCCCGCATCCGCGCCGGCACCGAGCCACGAATTGGCGATAAGAAAAAAGATAGTTGAGCCACCGTCACCCACGAGACGGTAAAGCCGAAATTGAAAAAAAGAACTTGTCCCCATCATTCCTTTACGGTTATAGAAAGAAATATGACCGATTTATTTAACCAGCCGGACGGCCGCCGCGATGCGCCATTAACTGAGACCGAAAAGCTGGCCTGGCTGCAGTTATTCCGCAGCGAAAATATTGGCCCTATCACTTTTTACCGTTTGGTGGAATATTACGGGGGCGCAGAAAATGCCTTAAAAGCCCTTCCCGAACTGGCCAAGCGCGGTGGACGCAAAAAACCCTTGATCGCCGCAAAATATGAAACAATAGAACGCGAATACGATGCCCTGATGAATTTCGGCGGGCGCATCATCACCGCCGCCTGCCCAGAATACCCCCTTGCCCTTTCCGCCATTGATGACGCGCCGCCTGTGATCAGTGTTATTGGTGATGTTTCGCTAATGCACAAATCCTGCATCGGTATTGTCGGGGCACGTAATGCCTCTATCAACGGGAAAAAATTCACGGCCAGACTGGCCGAAGATCTGGGAAAACGAAAGCAGGTTATCGTTTCCGGCCTGGCCCGCGGCATTGATACCGCTGCGCATCAAGGGGCGCTATCAAGCGGAACCATCGCCGTCATTGCCGGTGGAATAAATGTGATTTACCCGGAAGAAAACACCGGTCTTTATGAACAGGTGAAAGAACAAGGCCTTATTATTGCCGAAAGCCCTTTTGATCAAAAACCCTTTGCACAGAGCTTTCCCAAACGCAACCGCATTGTTTCGGGCCTGTCAAAAGGCGTTGTTGTCGTTGAGGCCACCAAGCGTTCAGGATCATTAATTACCGCGCGCATGGCCGGTGAACAGGGGCGCGACATCTATGCCATCCCCGGCCACCCCATGGACCCCCGCGCGGCCGGCCCCAATCACCTTATCCGCGAAGGGGCCACGCTGGTGCGTTCTTGCGAGGATATAATGGAAGGAATGATGGATTTTTCAGGCCATGCTATGCGCGAACCATACCCTCCCTTTATCCCGCTTCATCCACCTGTGGATATTGTCGCAGATCCACCAGAAAACGCCCATGACGAGATCATGGACAAATTATCTTTTACGCCTATTTCGGTTGACGTACTCTTGCGAAGCTGTCATTTCAATATAAGTGTTTTGCAAACTGTTTTGCTTGACCTTGAGCTTGCGGGGCGTATAAAACGCTTGCCGGGGAACCGAATACAACTTTTAGGGGATGAATAAATTGAGCCATAACCTCGTCATAGTCGAGTCACCGGCGAAAGCCAAAACGATCGAAAAATACCTCGGAAAAGACTACAAGGTTCTGGCTTCCTACGGCCATGTGCGCGACCTGGTCAACAAAGACGGATCGGTGCTTCCTGAACAGGACTTCGCGATGAAATGGCAATTGGGCGACCGCGCGGCCAAAAACGTTAACGACATAAAATCAGCCGTTAAAAAGGCCGATGCCGTCTTTCTGGCGACTGACCCCGACCGCGAGGGAGAAGCCATCAGTTGGCATGTGCTGGAGATTCTACAAGACAACAAGTTGCTGGAAAACAAGCAAGTTCACCGCGTTACATTCAATGAAATCACAAAAAAAGCGGTACAGGAAGCGTTCGACCACGCCCGCGACTTGGATCACCCTTTAATTGAGGCTTATCTAGCACGACGCGCCCTGGATTATCTGGTTGGCTTTAACCTGTCGCCGGTATTGTGGCGAAAATTGCCGGGTTCAAAATCGGCCGGACGTGTGCAATCGGTGGCTTTGCGCATTATATGTGAACGCGAAACAGAAATTGAGCTTTTCCGCCCCGATGAATATTGGAGCATTGAGGCCCGCCTGCACACAGAGGAAGGAGCCCCCTTTACCGCTCGCCTGACGCATTTATCCGGCAACAAACTCGGTAAACTGGATATCAGCACTGAGGCCGAAGCCCAGCATGCGGTTGAGCGCATCGAAAACAAAGCGCTTAAAATCACCAATATCGACAAGAAACAGGTAAAACGCAGCCCCTATGCGCCGTTTATTACATCAACATTACAAATGGAAGCCTCACGCAAATTGGGCATGAGCGCCTCGAACACCATGCGTAATGCGCAAGCCCTGTACGAGGCGGGCCTGATTACCTATATGCGTACAGACGGCACAACCCTGTCACAAGACGCCGTGACACAAGCACGCAGCCTGATTAAAAAAGATTACGGCGATAAATACCTGCCCGATGCGCCCCGCCTTTATAAATCAAAGGCAAAAAATGCGCAGGAAGCCCACGAAGCGATACGTCCAACCGACCTATCCGTGCATCCAAGATCAAGCGCCGCGCCCAAAGACGAATATCACCGCAAGCTGTACGAACTGATCTGGAAGCGCACCATGGCCTCGCAAATGGAAAACGCGCTGATGGATCAAATGGCCGTCGATATTTCCGATGGCACTGATGATGTGGTATTGCGCGCCAATGGTTCGGTTGTTGCCTTTGACGGTTTCCTGACTCTGTATCAGGAAAGCCGCGATGATGAGGAGGAGGAAGCATCAAGCGATGATAAAAACCGCCGCCTGCCCCCGATGAATACAGGGGAAAAGACCAAGTTGGTTAAAATCGATCCGAACCAGCATTTCACCCAGCCGCCCCCGCGTTACACTGAGGCATCGCTGGTCAAGAAACTGGAAGAGCTTGGCATTGGCCGCCCCTCTACCTATGCTTCGATTTTGCAGGTGCTGCGGGATCGCAATTACGTACGCATGGATTCCAAGCGATTCATTCCCGAAGACCGCGGCCGCGTCGTGACGACCTTCCTAACCAAATTCTTTTCACGCTATGTTGATTATGATTTTACGGCCAACCTGGAAGAAGAACTGGATGCCATTGCCTCCGGGCATGTGCATTGGAAAGAAGCATTGCGGTTGTTCTGGGATGACTTTATCAAGGCCGTTAACGACACCAAAGAATTAACCATCACCGATGTCATTAACCATCTGGATGCCGAATTAGGACCCCACTTCTTTCCCGAAGGTGACAGCGCACGCGTTTGTCAGGCCTGTAAAGATAACCCCGACCTGCCCGAAGGCCGCCTGGGGCTAAAACTGGGTAAATTTGGCGCTTTTATCGGCTGTTCAAACTACCCGGATTGCAAATACACAAAGCCATTGGTGGTCCCGGATAAAGACGGCGAAGACGACAGCGGCGCCGATGCTCTGGCCAATGAACCAAAGATTTTGGGAACAGACCCCGGCACAGGACGCACTGTTTCATTGCGGCGCGGCCCTTACGGCCCCTATGTCCAGATTGACGCCCCACCGGAAACGGCGGAAGAAGAGAAAAAGCGCATGGATGCGTATGATCTGGAGATCGAGAACTGGAAAGAAGCCAAGAAGGCCGCCAAGAAAGCTGGCGAAAAAAATCCTCCAAAGCCCAAAAAGCCATCTGCGCCCAAGCCAAAACGTCAAGGACTGCCCAAAGGATTAAAAGTTGAAGACGTCACACTGGAAAAGGCATTGTCCTTGCTGGCGCTTCCACGGGAAGTCGGCATACACCCGGAAACCGGCAAAATGATTGAGGCCGGAATTGGACGCTTCGGTCCATTTGTGAAACATAACAATAAATTTGTTTCCATCCCCAAAGATGACGATGTGATGTCAATCGGCATGAACCGCGCCGTGGATTTGATTGCGCAAAAAGAGATCAAAGACGCTGAAAAAGCGGCAAATGGCGGTAAAGCTCCTGCAAAGAAAAAGAAAGCGCCAGCCAAGAAGAAAAAGACAGCAGCGAAGAAGAAAAAAGCAGGTGCAGGGAAATAAGTTTATTTCCTTGCTATCGCTTGGCGGTGTGACCATGTAATATAGTATTATGAATCCGCAAGACATACTCGACTTTATCAAAACCACGCCCACCCCCGTAACCAAGCGTGACATCGCCCGCGCCTTTGGTATTAAGGGCGGAGATCGCCGCGTGGCGTTAAAGCAAATCCTGAAAAAACTGGAAAAGGACGAATCCATTATCAAACAGGCTGGCGGCGTTTATACGATCCCTGAGGGCCTGCCTGCCGTGGCCGTGGTGGAAGTCACCGATATTGATATTGACGGCGATGTCTTTGCCAAGCTGACCGAATGGGACGAAGAAAGCCAGGGCAGCCAGCCGCGTATAGAGATGATGCCGGAGAAGAAAGGCCACCCGGCCCTTGGCATCGGTGCCCGCGTTCTGGCCAGTCTGACCCGCGTCACCGACAGCGCCTATGAAGCGCGCACGATTCGCCGCATTGATGAAGAAAAAGGGCGCATTCTTGGCTTGGTTCGCGAAACCAAAAAAGGCTTTATTCTTCAGCCAGCGGATAAACGCGCAAAATACGATTTTAGTATTTCATTTGGCGATGAAGGCGATGCGCAGGATGGTGATCTGGCCATTGGTGAAGTTCAGCCAACACGCGGCCTGAAACACAAAACCGTTCGCATTACCGAAGTTCTGGGCCGCCGCGGTGACCCAAAAGCCATCAGCCTGATTAGCCTATACGAATCCGGTTTGCATGAAAAATTCCCTGACAGCGCATTACAGGAAACCAAGGGCATGACAGTGCCGCCGCTGGGCAAACGCCAGGATTTAAGATCGATCCCGCTGGTAACCATTGACGGGGCCGATGCGCGTGATTTTGATGATGCAGTTTATGCCGAACCTTGCCAAGTTCCGGGCGGTGAAGACGGCTTTCACCTAATAGTTGCCATTGCCGATGTTTCTTATTATGTGCGCGCAGGTAAACCATTGGATGTTGAGGCACAAAGACGCGGCAATTCAACCTATTTTCCTGACCGCGTTGTCCCCATGCTACCGGAAGCTCTTTCCAATGATTTATGCTCGCTGCGCCCTAATGAAGACCGCGCCGCGCTTGCCGCGCATATGTGGATTGATAAAAACGGCAAGCTGGTTAAACATAAATTCGTACGCGCCTTAATCCGTTCACATGCGCGGTTAATCTATGAACAAGTACAGGCCGCCCATGACGGCGTTACCGATGATAAAACAGAAGGGCTGGTTGATACAATCATCACCCCGCTTTACGAAGTTTTCGAGGTACTGGACAAGGCGCGCAGGAAACGCGGCGCGCTTGATCTGGATTTGCCCGAGCGTCAAATTTTAATTGATGAAAACGGCAACATGAACGGTGTGAAGCAGCGCATTCGTCTGGATGCCCATAAATTAATCGAAGAATTTATGATACTGGCCAATGTCGCGGCGGCGCAAGCGCTTGAAAACAAGCGCGCCCCTTGCGTATATCGCGTTCACGATAAACCTTCTATGGACAAGCTGGAGAGCGCCCGCGAATTTCTGGAGAGCTTCCGCCTATCCCTGCCCAAAGCCGAAAATATCCAACCGGCCAAGTTAAATCATATTCTGGCAAAGGCCAGCGACATGCCATATTCACATTTAATTTCACAAGTTATCTTGCGTACCCAAAGCCAGGCTGTCTATTCCTCCGAAAATATTGGTCATTTCGGTTTGGCCCTAGAGAAATACGGCCACTTTACATCCCCCATTCGCCGCTACGCCGATTTACTTGTACACCGGTCTCTGGTCAGCGCCTATGGGCTTGGCGAAGGTGGTCTAAGTGATGCCGAAGAAGCCGCATTGGATGGCATTTGCGCCCATATTTCAGGCACTGAACGCGCCTCAATGGAAGCCGAGCGTAACGCCACAGACCGTTTTACCGCCGCTTATTTATCCGAAAAAATCGGAGCCGAATTTGCCGGGCGCATATCCGGCGTTACCCGTTTTGGTCTATTTGTTACCTTACATGAAAGTGGGGCAGACGGTCTGGTGCCCATGAAATCACTGAGCAATGATTTCTATGTGCATGATGAACACGCCCACGCTCTAATCGGACGGCGCAAGAAAATCGTTTTTCGTTTGGGCGGTGAAGTTACGGTAAAACTAAAAGAGGCCGATGGCTTAACCGGATCGACAGTATTGGAATTGAGCGAAGATAGCCTGAGAAATGGCGCCGATATACCGGGTATGGAAGCCCCGAACAGAAACAGCGGATCAGGGCGCGCAGGGCCGGGGAAACGTTCCTCCCGAAAACCATCGCCCCGCAAAGGCCCAAAGGCCGATCCCGGCGATCGTAAACAAGTAAAAGCCGTACACAAAAAGGCCAGAAAAAAGACAACGCCAAAACACAAGCGTAAAAAGAAAAACAAAGAATAAAAATCGCAAGAAATTCTTGACAACCAGGCAATAATCACGCATAAAGCATCACTTCTAAGGAATATTGGAGAGTAGAGATGGCAAAGTCCACAAATGTAAAAGTAAGATTGGAAAGCGAAGCAGGTACAGGGTACCGCTATTACGCAACACGCAGCACACGCGCGGAATACAAAATCCGTAAGAAAAAATATGACCCATGGGCAACCAATGAAGAAACTGGAAAGCGCGGCGCGCATGTCTGGTTCGTTGAGAAGAAAATGCCACCATCCAAGAAAAACTAAGTTTTTCATCGGCCACGGTCAAAACAACAAAAGCGCCTTATAACGGCGCTTTTTTTATGTCTGTGATTTATAACGGCCACCGGTAGTTATCATTAAAGCCCCTGCCTGGCATCGCATGGATTATGTCTGTAAATTATAAAACCCCATCACTCTTCCAGCTCAGGACGGCCCCGCGGTTGATATTGAGCGGGATCTAATTTACCAATATCTTCAAATACACTGCAATTACGCCCTAAATCCTTTTTGGCTTTGTACAAACACACATCCGCGCGCTTTAGCGCGGATTCTGTCGTGTCATCATCATCGGGCTTTATAATTGCGCCGCCAATAGATGTTGTAACGGTCAGATGCCCTTCAGGGGTATTACAGGGTATGGGCTCATTACAAATGGCCATCCGCAAACGTTCAGACACCATATACGGCCTGTCTTCGGACACTTCCGGCAAAACGACCACAAATTCCTCTCCGCCCATACGGGCAACCAGATCAAAACTGCGCAAATTATCCCGTAACCGTTGGGCAAATACTTTCAATATCTGATCCCCGACATCATGGCCATACGTGTCATTTACGCTTTTGAAATGATCGATATCAATCATTAAGACGGCGGTTCTTTTATTGCTTTCGCGGTTTTTGGTTAAAACTTTTTGCAAATGCACTTGCAGATAGCGGCGGTTATAAAGCCCCGTCAGACCATCGGTCAAAGCCATTGAAAGGCTGATCTCGTAAGTTGCGCGCAACCGGTCCTGGAAGCGTTTACGGCGAACTTGCGTTCTGACCCGCGCCAACAGCTCATTACGTTCTAATGGCCGTAAAATGTAATCATGGGCTCCGATCTCAAGACCATGGGCAATTTTTTTCATATCCTGATCTTCACCGATCATAATGATCGGCACCATGCGTGTGCGTTCATTCGACCGCAAATGCGAACAAAGGCGCAAGCCATCCTCATGTTCCAGATTGATGCTCACGATAATCACATCAAAGTCTTGTTTGGCGATTTCCCCCATCGCCTGGACACCAGAATCCTTGACCACAATGTGGTGACTGTCGGTTTCCAGGGTTTGCTCAATTTTCTGCGCCTCAAAGCTGCGATCTTCGATCAACAAAATATTGGCCTTTTCCACGGATTCGGACATAACATGAGACGTTTCCTCAACCACGCCCAGCTGATTGGCCGTATTTTCACGAATGCGCCATTCATCCAGCGCCATTTTCAAACGCACAAGTGAACGCACGCGTGACATCAGGGCCACATCATTAATCGGCTTACTCAGAAAATCATCGGCTCCCGCTTCTAACCCGCGCACCTTATCGGCAACATCCGTCAGCGCCGTCACCATCACAATGGGAATATGCGCACAAAGTGGATTATTTTTTATATGGCTACAGACCTCAAAACCATCCATGCCGGGCATCATAACATCCAGCAACACAATATCGGGCTTTTCATGTTCAATTTTTTCTATGGCCTCTGCGCCGCTTGTTGCCGTAAGCACGTCATAATATTCGTTGGTCAGCTTGGCTTCCAACAACTTTACATTGGGTAGGATGTCATCAACTACAAGGACACGCGCCGACATTTATATTTTCCCCTCAATCCTGCTTATTCTTATATCACCCTGTTTTCAGGGCATTGGTGTGAATATATTTTTGAATGACCTCAAGGAAATGCGTAACCGATATCGGCTTGGAAATATAATCCTCGCACCCGCCTTCCCGTATTTTTTGTTCATCCCCCTTCATTGCAAAGGCCGTTACGGCAATCACGGGAATATCTTTTAATTCATCATCTGCCTTCAGATTTTTGGTCACATCCAGCCCGGAAATTTCCGGCAACTGTATATCCATAAGAATAAGGTCCGGCTTATGCTCCCTGGCTAGTTCCAGAACCTCTTTACCATCACGAGTCTCAACGGTATCAACGCCATGCGCCTCAAGAAGGTCATGAAACAGTTTCATATTCAACTCATTGTCTTCGACAATCAATACTTTGCTATTTTCCAATTCCGAACTCCGTTCCTCTTAAAGCCCCTCTTAAACAATAGAGGCATACCCTTTCCAAATCTTTAAAATCAGGAATAATTCTTATTCCCCCTCAATCTTGCTGCGCACGCTGGTCATTTGGACACGTGTTTTTTGCAGGCATCGCCTCCAGCGCCACCAGTTTCTGCGTAACAGCAAAATCTTGATAATCAACACTCATATCGCTGATAATTCCGTTTTCATGAAAAACCAGTTCCATTTCATATTCCGCATAGGCTTCTTTTTTGGCCAATGGAAAGAAAGCCAGCTGCACATTATAGGCTTGTGCCCCTAATAATTCAGAATCAATTTTATCGTCCTGCTTTACAATTTCGGCAGCGTTCACCGCCTCACCAATAAAGGCATTGATCTCGACAGGGCCATCCTGGTCACTGCCATCAAATATGACCGCATTAAAGAATCGCTTGCCATCACGAATATTTTTCAAAACGGCGAGTGTATGCTGCATGGGGAACAAAGTTCCCACGGGCAAATCATACGTTAGATCATCAGGAATGCGAAAATCGACATGACCGGCACCGTCATCATTTAAAGCCGCGTACCCCCTTATTTCCTCAAAAATCTCACCGCCGCGTCTACGCTGGGCATTAAAGTTCAAGGTTTGGCCATCAAAGGGCTCATAGGTTGAAAAATCACTGGTCACGCGCATAGGTGCCGCATCGGCATACTCATACAACAGGTTAAATTTGTGATTGGTTGTCCACCCTTCACAGCCGGTTTCCCATTCATACATCATCTGCCCGGCAATATTAACAATCTGCGTTCCGCTTTTCTTACCCGATAACCTGATTTCATACAGGGCTTTATGCGGCAACATCCCCGCCCGGATGGCTGGATCGACGGGCTGCTCTTTACTCGCGATACCACGCTCAACCGTTTTAACGATCTGCGAAGCACCTTTTGAGACAAATAACGTCAAGGCCAGCGCAATTAATGCACATACAACAAAAAATATCTTGCTACCATGGCGAGCCATAAAAAACGTCTACCCTATCCTTGAGATCTGTTTACCTCCCTATAATAACGGAAAGCATCGCTCGCGGGAAGGCATTACAATCAAAAAGAAAAGACAAAAAACAGACCATCATCATCGAAACCCGCTCACCTGGGAAAACAATGCCCAGCCTCACTAGGTAATTTTTTCTGTTTTATCGACTATTTTGCCGCGACCATACGGAGTAAAACTCAAAACCCCCATCAACAAATCCAACTTAAGTCACTGATATAAAATAATAAATAATTTTGGCACGGCAATCGCATTACCCAGATTATGAAACCAACAAACTGAGTAAAATTTAAGGGTAGCCAGATATGACAACAGATACACTGCAAGATAAGCAGCTAAAATGGAAAGCACGTATTACAGATACCAAATCCATTAGCAACAAATACAATCAGAAAAAAGACGGTATCGAGCTGACGCGTATGCAGAATTTTTTAGACGGCGGGTATGATATTTTCGATGTACTAGAAGACCATGCGGCCAATACGCAAATGAAAATAAAGGTAAAAAATACCAACACGCTAGATTTAGATCTTACTTACGATAAAGAGGCAATACGCAATTCCAGCCTGTTTAAAAGCCTGCTAGCCCGCTTACGCGAACAAATGAAAGACATGGTATAGAACAAAAGTTACCCCTAGTCTGTCTTCCCATCCCGACCCTAACCGACCCTTAGACAGACGAACCCTGAAAGCCCGGCCTCTGCTACCCCTGATCTCCAATCATAGCAAGCCGGGTTTTTCTATATCTGGAATAAACTTGATCCGCGCGAACCATTAAAAAAGCGGAGAATTCACCCCCGCTTTTATGAAACCTTTTGTATCTGCCGCAACGAGCTAAAACCGGCAAAACAGCTTTAAGCCGCCTCGCTGTCGTTTATTTTCTGCTTGGGAAGACTGAGCTTGATATGCAAATCTCTTAAATGTTCTGGATCGACATCATTCGGCGCCTTCATCATTTGATCTTCGTATTGCCCGTTCATCACAAAAGCATAAACCTCGCGCAAATTCGGCTCATCGGCCAACAGCATAATGATACGATCCACCCCGAATGCCAAACCGCCATGCGGCGGCGCGCCGTAGCGCATCGCGTTCAACATACCGCCGAACTTGTCTTCCAAAACAGATTTATCGTAACCGGCAATACCAAAGGCTTTTTCCATGATTTCCGGTTTATGGTTCCGAATGGCACCAGAGGCCAATTCAAAACCATTACAAACACAATCATATTGGAATGCATAAACATCCAGTGGGTCTTTATTGTCCAGATCCCCCATTCCACCTTGCGGCATAGAAAAAGGATTGTGCGAGAAATCAATCTTTTGAGCTTTTTCATCAAATTCATACATAGGGAAATCAACAATCCAGCAGAATTTATAGACGCCGCTTTCGCGTTCCGCGTCATGACCTTCGGGCAAAGCGCTACAAATGGCGTCACGGGCTTTGCCTGCAAAATTCGCGGCCGGCCCCTCCTGATTACAAACAAAGAAGATCGCATCCCCATCCTCACAATCTGCAATATCACGGATTTGCTGCTGCGCTGCATCCGGTATAAACTTGGCGATCGGCCCCTTGCCTTCGCCGCCTTCAAATAAAACATACCCCAAACCAGGAGCGCCTTCACCTTGGGCCCAGCTATTTAATTTATCAAAAAAGCTGCGCGGCTGATCGGAAACTTTTGGTGCGCGGATGGCCCGCACCACGCCGCCCTTGGCGATGACACCTTTAAACGCCTTGAACTCAACATCATCACGGGCAAAGACACGGGTCACATCGACAATCTCAAGAGGGTTGCGCAAATCCGGCTTATCAGAGCCATATTTCAACATAGCCTCCTTATACGGAATGGAAGGCATCCACTGCACTTGGCGTTTTTCCCCGGTAAAATCAGAGAACTCTTCAAAAACACCTTCAATTACAGGCTGTATCGTATTGAATACGTCATCCTGCGTAACAAAGCTCATTTCCACATCCAGCTGGTAAAACTCGGCCAAACGGTCCGCGCGTCCGTCTTCATCACGAAAACATGGCGCGATCTGGAAATACCGGTCAAAACCGGACATCATCAAAAGCTGTTTGAACTGTTGCGGCGCCTGAGGCAGCGCATAGAATTTACCGGGGTGCAAACGGGACGGCACCAGATAATCCCGCGCCCCTTCCGGTGATGATGCTGTCAGAATTGGTGTCTGGAATTCCTGAAAATTTTGTTCCGTCATGCGACGGCGCATTGATGAGATTACCCCATTACGCAAACGAATGTTTTTCTGCATTTTTTCACGGCGCAAGTCCAGATAACGATACTTTAGCCGTATTTCTTCCCCGGCCTGATCTTCATCTGCAATCTGGAACGGGATTACATCGGCGGCCGATTGTAATTCGGCCTGTTCAATCTGCACCTCAATTTCCCCGGTTGGCATTTTGGTATTCACCGTTTCGGCGCTACGGGCAATTACCTTACCAGTAATGGTTATGACACTTTCATTGCGCCACTTTTCAACCTCTGCCAATAAGGGCGAGCCCTCCTCTATCACACATTGGGTCAACCCATAGGTATCGCGCAGATCGATAAACAAAACACCGCCATGATCACGGATTTTGTGTATCCAACCGGACAGGCGAACCTCGCTTCCTTCATCGCTTTTACGAAGTGCGGCACATGTATGTGTACGAAACTGATGCATATTATCCCTTTATTTTACTCTTAAAATGGCTTTCAGCTTGAATTTTTATAGCCAAAACCGCGCCGACGCAAAGGGTTTTTCATTTTTTTATTGGTATTTCGTCAATATATTGTTTAATAGGGGGCATGGTCATAACAAAACAAGATGAACTCAAGCAAATCTGTAAGGAGCTATCGCGGCATCCTTTCATTACCATCGACACCGAATTTCTGCGCGAAAAAACCTATTATCCCAAGCTGTGCCTGATACAGCTAAGCGACCCGCACAAGAATGCCGTCGCGGTAGACCCTCTAGCCGATGGCATTGACCTTGAACCGCTCTTTGATCTGCTATCAAACAAAAATGTACTAAAAGTGTTTCATGCGGCCCGTCAGGATCTGGAAATTTTCTTTAACATGACCGGCAAGGTCGTCGATCCTTTTTTCGACACACAAATTGCGGCAATGGTTCTGGGGTATGGCGACAGCGTAGGATACGAAAATCTTGTTCGCAGCGTATCCGGCGGCACAATTGATAAAAGCTCACAATACACCGATTGGTCAAACCGTCCCTTAAGTGAAAAACAGGTCAATTATGCGCTAGGCGATGTTACCCATCTGTGTGATGTTTATATCAGGTTAAAAGACCAGCTGGAGGAAAAGGGGCGCACGTCCTGGGTATTTGAAGAAGAAGAAATTCTGGCCGCCCCCGCCACCTATGAAAACAACCCGCGCGATATGTGGAAGAAGGTAAAAATACGATCACCGAAACCAAAAAATCTCGCCGTCCTACGGGAAATTGCCGCATGGCGTGAAGAACGCGCGCAAACCAAAGATATCCCGCGCAGCTGGGTTATGCGCGATGATACGTTGGCCGACATGGCTTCGCAGGCCCCGCGAGATTTAAAAGGACTATCCAAAATTCGCAATCTTCCCGGGGAATTTTCAAAAGGGCATAAAGGTGAAAGGCTCTTAAAGCTCATTGAAAAAGGACTAAAAACGCCTAAAAATGAATGCCCCGAGCTTATAAAGAAAAAGCCGCTCTCCCCGTCTGTTATGGCGCGGGTCGACATCCTGAAAATGCTGTTGAAAATACAATCTGCCGAATGCGGCGTTGCGCCCAAACTGATCGCAAGTTCCGATGATTTGGAGGTCATTGCATCAGAAGATTCCCCTGACGCCGCCCCTCTGAAAGGGTGGCGCGCCGAAGTCTTTGGCAACGACGCCCTTGCCATTAAAAATGGTGAACTGGCCATTGGATTAAAAGGCTCAACCATCACAAAATTTGTTATTTCAGATTTTGATAAAACCTCTTAATATATCTGCATGAAAAAACTTTATATCCTTCGCCACGCCAAAGCGGCGACACCAGAACATGTGCGCGATTTTGATCGCCCCCTGGCAAAGCAGGGTCTGGATGATGCCGCCAGATTAGGCGCCGTCATAACAGAACGCGGCTATATTCCCGATCTGGTTTTGTGTTCACCGGCGCGCCGTACCCGGGAAACATTGGATACACTTAACCTTCCAGACCAGACCAGCATCCAATTTATCGAAAAGATATATGACGCTACGGCAGGTGACATTCTAAATATGATACAAGATACTGATGACAAAATGGATGCGATCATGCTGGTTGGTCACAACCCCGCCATACATGAACTCGCCTTAAGGCTCAGCAGTGAAGACAGCGGTTTGTCATACCTGCAACGCCTTTTGCAAGGATACAGCCCCGCAACCCTAAGCGTCATTGATATCCCTTGCACATGCTGGAATGACATTCAGCTGGGCCAAAATTATCTGGTTGATTTACAAACCCCTCTTGATTACAACGCGCCGGATCGCCCAACACGTTGGATGTAACCCATCACTCGTCAAAAAGGGGCATAGCTTCCTCGCTCTGCATCTCAAACAAAACCTTTCGCAGCAAGGGAATGGATATTTTCTGCTTTTCCGCCAGCGCCTTTTTATCGGCCTTGGCGACAATGTCACGGGCGGCGGCAAAGCTCCGCTCCATCCGTGGCAAAATATAACGCACAATATCGTTATTCACATTTAACTGCCGGTCGCTAAACATCTTAATCAAGATAGAGGCCAACAACGTATCATCAGGTGGATGAATTGTAGCCACCGGGGCCGCCCGCAGCCGGGAAGCCAGATCTGGAATCGCAAATTCCGCGTGTGACGGTGCAATGCGAGAAGTCACCAAAAAACTGCGCCGCCCTTCTTTGAACATATTATAAAGGTGAAACAGGGTTTCTTCCGCATCGCGTTCCCCCAGCCATAAATCAATGCCATCAATAACCAGATTATCGCCCATTGACGCGATATCATCCGCGCTGCGTTCAACCAGCAATTCCGGCTTCACAATGGACGCACTGGCTTTATCGCGCCAAACCGCGGCCATGTGGGTTTTTCCACTGGCGGCCGGGCCGTTAATCACCAGCACCGGCGCGGGCCAATCCGGCCAACGATCAATCCACCCCACAGCATCGCGGTTTTCCGGCCCAATCAAAAAGTCTTCCAGTCCATGGGCGCTACGGTGCCCAAGATCAAAAGGAATCTGTTCCGGTTTATTGTTTGATTTTCGTTTACTCAGCATGGCTCTTTATTTTTTACTTTTATTGGATTTCTTATCACTTTTATTGCTTTTGTTGCTCTTACTGCTTTTGGTTTTCTTTGTCGAATCCGGCCCGTTATTTCTTGTCCCCGCGCCGGCATGACCAAGGTAATATGGGCTTTTTTTGTATTGTTCCAATAAAAAGCCTACAATCACACTAACCACCGCGGCAACCGGCACGGCAATCAACATACCAACAATACCGAACAAAGCCCCGCCAGCCATCAACGCAAAGAACACCCATAAAGGATGAAGCCCCACACTATTGCCCACCAGCTTAGGCGTCAAAAAGTTACCTTCAATGATTTGGCCGGCAATAAAAATACCGCCAATCAAGGCCACATACATCATATCCCCACTTTGCAAATAGGCCACAATGACGGAAACCAATAACCCCAGTGTGGACCCAACCATTGGTATAATACTGAAAAGACCTGACAAAATTCCGATCAAAAACCCGTATTTCAGACCGGCCACCGATAAAGCAAGCGCATATATAACCCCTAGCAATACAGCCACAGTAATTTGCCCCCGAACAAACCCTGCCAGTTTTGTGTCAATTTTTTTCAATAAATCCAAAATGGTGTCCATATGCTGCCTCGGTAATAAATCTGTGCTCCACTGCGTCAGTTTCGGCCACTCCAGCAAAATGAAAAAGGCCACAATCGGCATAACGACGATAACGCTTATGAAATTGGTCAAAGCCGTGCCGCCACCTTTCAGACCGGTTAAAAGCGCCTTGGCAGCACCGACCGCGGCGTCTGAATTCTGCCCCATCAATGATAACGGTCCATTGCTATCTTGCCCAATTACACTTTGCAGCCGCGCGAGATAAGGAGAAGCCATAGCCTGCATTTTATTTATCAATGCCGGCAAATCATCAACAAGCCCTTTAATTTCATGGAAAAGAACCGGAACAATAAAGGCCAGCGCGGCAGCAACCAGAACAAAAAAACCGAACAGGATAATGAAAACAGCAACTTTGCGCCGGTATCCTGCCTGCCCCAATCTACAAACAACCGGATTTAAAAGATAGGCAACGGCGACCCCCAAAATAAAGGGCAGCAAGATGGACTTAAACAGCCACACAAAAGCCAGTAGACCGGCAAAAGCCAGCCCCCAGAACATCATTTGCTGCCGAAAATGGATATGTGTGTACTTGTGTTCCGTCATACTTATTTCGCCTTTTCACTATCGGTGATACCGGCGCAGATACAAATCATACGCAGCCTGATCAGAGGCGCCCGCCCCGGCCCCGCCTGAATAATAAGACATTGAATCATCAACTCCCCGGGCCATGGAATGCGGGGCCCTGGTTTGGTTCAACTGTAAATCGGCCTGCGCCAAGGCCAGCGCCAAACGATTTTGATTGCCATCGTATTCCAGCTCAACATAAGCCTGATGTGGTGTCACAGACATAACCTTAAAAGAATTCAATCCATTAACGCGGGTAAGGGCACGCTGGGTTTCGGCCCATTCTTTTAAAGACGAATACGGCACCCGCGCCCGCAAAGATTGCACGCCCATCGAAGAGGCCGTCACAGTTTTGCGTTTCCAATCCGCGCGCAAGGTTCGTTGCACCTCACGCACAGCCTTATCCATCAAGCTAGCCAGTGTATCAGAGCGCCCGGCGCTGACCTCCAGCCCCTCAACCTGCTCGGGATATCCGCGATCGGTTCTATAAATCCTTATATTAAGCGCACTGGCCGCTGCATCACCTTCCCCTTGTACACGCGACAACATGTCATCCGGTGTAGCAATCAGTATGACGGCCTCTGACGCGCCATAGCGCTGCAATAGACGGTTTAATCTGGAATTGCTGTAATCCAGCGCGTCCTCATCACCAATGTCACTGACATCGGCAATGTCACCCAGCGGGACAATCAAGGGTACCAGACCATCCAGATTATCGGCGCGGTTCCATCCGCTCATCCATACGTTGTAAGGCGACCAAAGGATCATCTGGTCATTGCGCATATAAAACGGCAAAACCAGCGCAGGGTTTGCCCCAACATCCGTATAGGACATATCAGAGGCATTAAAATACTGGCGCACAGCGTCTTCGTTGAAACGGAATTTATAGGTGGCCATATAGCGCACGGTGGATAGCTGTTCATTACTAATTTCATAGTCTTTAATCATGGTTGATATCACATCAACCTCGGGAATGCTGACATCCTGATCCCCGGAAAGCAGGCGTCCCTGCAGGGTGGTAAATGCATCTGCCTGCGCTTTTTCAAAGGCTTCTTCACGGGCTGCAACGGCGCTAGACGATGTAATATCAACCGTAACGCCCTCTACCGTAAATAGTGAGTTTTGCGCATAGGCGCAGCTCACACTCGCAAAAGTTAGAAAAAGAAATAAAAAAACTGTACGTTGGACGCAAAATCTCTTATGAATGCACTGCATAAATCACCTTGAGTATATATAAATTTAAAAGCTGAACCCCATAGATAGCGCATAACGAAACAAAATGAAACACAATGCTTATAAAGAGGCCGGAGTTGATGTTGATAAGGCCGCAAAACTGATCGAACGCATCAAGCCCCATACCAGCCGCACAAAACGCAGCGGCGTCATGTCCGGCATTGGTGGATTCGGGGCTTTATTTGACCTCAAAGAAACCGGTTATAAAGACCCGATTATTGTCTCGGCCACCGATGGTGTCGGCACAAAGATAAAAATTGCCATTGAACTGGATCGCCACGACACAATTGGCATAGATTGTGTTGCCATGTGTGTCAATGATCTGGTGGTACAAGGGGCCGAACCATTATTTTTCCTTGATTATTTTGCGACTGGCAAGCTCTGCAATGACACGGCAGAAGCGGTGATCGCTGGTGTCGCCGAAGGCTGTCATCAGGCAGGAAGCGCCCTTATCGGCGGTGAAACCGCAGAGATGCCGGGCCTGTATATGGCCAATGATTATGATCTTGCAGGATTTTCTGTCGGTGCCGTTGAGCGTGACCAAATAGTAACCGGCGAGAATATCAAGCCTGGAGACGTGATTTTAGGCCTGGCCTCAAATGGAGTTCATTCCAACGGATTTTCTCTCGTTCGCCACCTCATACAAACCGCCCCTAATTTTACATTTGAAAGCCCATCTCCTTTTGACCCGGCGCTCACACTTGGGGAACTATTGCTGATGCCCACACGCATCTACGTGAAATCTGTATTAAAAGCCTTGAAAGTCAAAACAACCGGCGAAAAACAGGCCATTAAGGGCATGGTTCACATTACCGGCGGCGGCTTTGATGAAAACATTCCGCGCATCCTGCCTGACAATTGCAAGGCCGATATTGACACAAACAGCTGGGAACTGCCGCCACTGTTTCAGTGGCTACGCGACATTGGCTCCCTGCGACCCTCTGATCTGTCAACGACATTTAATTGTGGTATTGGCTATATGGTTGTCTGTGATAAAGACCAGGCTGAAAATCTGATCGAAAACTTCAAATCCAGCGGCGAAAGCGTTGTCCAAATTGGAACCATCAGCGCGAAATCAAACGATGAACCAAGCGTCATTATGCATGACATGGATAAAAATTGGAGCGCATAAATGGGCGCTAACGCGAAGGCAGGAAAGCTCAACCTTGCCGTCCTGATTTCGGGCGGCGGATCAAACCTGCAAGCCATTATTGACGCCTGTAAAGACAGCGATTTCCCTGCCAAAGTTCAGATGGTCATTTCCAACACGCCCGGTGCGCAAGGCTTAACCCGCGCAAAGAACGCCGGCATACCGGCCATCACGATTGACCATAAAAATTATGACACACGTCAGGATTTTGAGGAAGCGCTTACAGATGCGCTATCAGGGCATGATATTGACCTTATTTGTCTGGCCGGGTTTATGCGCATATTAACCCCGGGATTTATTGCCCAGTGGCCGCGTAAAATCATCAATACGCACCCTTCGCTCCTGCCAAAATTCGGCGGTGAAGGCATGTATGGCATGCGCGTCCATCAAGCGGTATTGGATTCTGGCGAGCAATATAGCGGTTCAACCATTCATTACGTCATCCCTGAAGTGGATAAGGGCGAAATCATCATACAAAAACAAGTTGATATACACAGTGATGATACAGCAGAAACACTGGCAAAACGTGTATTGGCCAGCGAACACATCGCCTACCCTGAAGCCATAAAACAAATTGCCTTAAAAAGTGGCTTTTAAAACCAGTCTTTTTTTTCTAAAATCAATTAACAAACACCCAAGGATAGAATAAACAATGGCACAAAAAACAGACCCTACAGATATTGACCCGAAAGAAAAAGAGAATGCGGAGGCCATGTGGGCCAACTTTGCTCAGGCCAGTAAATGGTCCGTTATTTCGATCGCCGTTGTGCTGATTGCGCTTTATTTGCTATTTATATAGGCTCCTGTCATTGCCTGATAAAAAAATATCGCCAATCTTAACCATTTTTTCTTAAACGCGGCTATAATATACTGTACGGAGGCTTTATTCTGAGGCCTCTGATACATGGATTTATGCATAGAGAAGCCGTGAGCATTAACCGACACCAAAATTATCGTCAACAATTCGATGCATCAAAGCCAACGCATTCGAAACGTAGCACAGTGCATTATGCACTTCGCCTGACCTGTTTTTCCCTATGCCTGTTAATTTGGACCAGCATGAACGCACAAGCGCAATCTGTTGTCAGGGCGTCATTCCAAATTGAACTGAATGACACATATAATACTGTTCCGATTGGCCCAAATACCTATGTCACGAAACAAACCAATTCAAAAATAACGCGCGAATACGTCATTAAACGCTTTATGAATAATTTTCGAGGAGAGCGGCAAACACAGGAAATTGTCAATCTTGGTTTTTCCTATAAACCGGCCTGGGTGGTCTTTTCGGTTGCCAACAACAGCCAGGAAGAAGACTGGATCTTAAACTTCGGCAATGCATTTAACGGACGCTATGCCCAGATCAAAGAGCTCATGATCCATGATTATACCAACAACCAAACATTTATCGACACCACCGGCACAGCGCCGGTACCAGAATCTTTAACCCCTTTTTTACAAACGGCCAGCGTGCCTGTCACAATCCCCCGCGGGAAAACCAGTATTTTTGTTGTCTATATACAAACAGAGACCCCCTTATTCCGGTCATTTTCACCGCGCCTAATTCCCAAAGAACGCCTGGTATCCCATATTCAAAGTGTCAATATTTACAATCTGCTTCTCTATCTTAGCTTATTTACGCTGGCCGGGTTCTTTGCCGCCATAGCCATTCTAAAAGAAGATTACAGCTACAGCTTCTTTTCAGCCTATTTCATCACTTTTATGCTCTGCTTCTTTATCATACAGAACAGCTTCATGAGCACATACGGCATGATAGGCGGAAGTATAATGTTATTAATCTGCCTTGCTATCACGCTGGGGCTGGCGCTAACAAAATTTTTCTTTTCCATTCAAAAAGACGACGACCCGAAACAGTTTTCCGCCCTTTTATTTTGCGGAATTGTCCTCAGCGTCCTTGGCATCAGTAATTTAATCCCCGGGTTAAATATGATTAGCCACATTTTAACACTAGCCTTTATAGTGTTTTCCTGTTTGCTGATTTTATTCAATTCAACCATTCAAATGCAACGCGGTAAATTTGGTTCGCCTTATTTCGCAACGGGCTGGGCGGTTCTTTTTATATCTCTTATCGCAACAGGCGCAACGCTATACGGATTTATTCCTGCCAATGCCATAACCGTAAATACCCTCTGGATCCTTTTACTGCTACAGGCGTTTTTCTTTATTATGGCCAGCCTACAAAAGATTATCCTGATGGATGAACAGAACCGGCAAATGCAGGTACGCGAAAACCGTCAACTTTATAACGCAGA
Organism: Micavibrio sp. UBA2638; assembly: GCA_002359735.1. Taxonomy (GTDB): domain Bacteria; phylum Pseudomonadota; class Alphaproteobacteria; order Micavibrionales; family Micavibrionaceae; genus UBA2638. Next base: position 70,788 of record DENS01000005.1, on the reverse strand, counting down.
ACGGTTAAAGCAATCCAAGAAATCAGCCGATCAAGCGCGATTGCTCCGGGTTATCGAACGCGAACGCGAAGTCATGGCAGAATTACGGGAACGTGAACGCCAGCGCAGCGAAGAAATGCGCATCGCCAAAGAGACTGCGGACCGCGCCAATGATGCAAAATCCGCATTCCTTGCGGTGGTAAGCCATGAAATCCGTACCCCCATGACTGGCATTATGGGCATGATCCGCCTCATTCTAGATACAAAGCTCAGTAGCAAACAAAGCGATTATATACAGGCCATGCAAAAATCTGGCGACACGATGATGGCCCTTTTGAATGATATTCTGGATTTTGAAAAAATTGAAACCGGAAACATGAAACTAGAGAAGATCAGCTTTGACCTCTTAAAACTCATTAACGGCGTTGTTACGCTTATGTCGGCCTATGCTGATGAAAAAGGCATCTATGTTCGTGCCGATATCGCAAAAAATACACCGCAATATGTTATGGGCGATCCAACGCGCATCAGACAGGTGATATTGAACCTCATCAACAACGCCATCAAATTCACAGAAAACGGCGGCGTGACAATCCGGGTAAAATCAACCCCGCTGCCGAAAGACGGATCCAAAGCCAATCACCATGAAGTCTATATCGGTATAGAAGACACCGGCATCGGAATATCGCAAGAAGCCCAGGACAAATTGTTCACCCCCTTTACCCAGGCAGAATCCAGCACGACCCGTCAATATGGCGGCACAGGACTGGGGCTGGCCATTTGTAAAAACCTGATCGAGAATATGAACAGCTCAATTCAGGTTGAAAGCGAAGTTGGCGAAGGCAGCACATTTTATTTCAGCCTGATGATGGAGGAAGGCGACCGCGACCAGATTGATGAAGATCAGGACGCAGATACCGCAGGTCAAGAAACCGACACAGGCCCGCAGAAAATACTGATTGTCGAAGACAACCAAATTAATCGCCGCGTCTTATTCGGCCTAATGGAAAAATTCGGGCATAAGCCGACCGCCGTTATTGACGGGGAAGAAGCCATTGCAAAACTTTCATCCGAACATTTTGACCTGATCTTCACTGACATTAACCTGCACGGAATGAGCGGCGTAGAAACGGCGCGCACCATTCGCTCGATGGCTGATATTCACAAAGCACGCACACCCATTATAGCCCTGACAGGCAATACCCAACAAAAAGATATCCAAAGCTACTATGAAGCTGGCATGAACGGCGCTCTATCAAAGCCTATTGACCCGAAGAAACTGGCCACAACCATAAACAACGCGGCAAAAAACATCTTCGACAACCCTCTGCCAGAACAAAAAGAATGGCCATCAGAGCCCGAGGAGCAGAATGCGCAAACGCGCAGTGCCCCGCCCCCACCGCAACCCGAATACACAGAAGAACCATACGAACCAATGCCCAATTCGGACCTTGCGCAGACCGAACAAAATGCGCCAACTGCAAACGATGCTCCGGCACATTCAGAACGAGGGCCATCCCCCATCGAACCGGAAAGCAATCCCGAAACCGCCCCCACCGCGGCCACACAAACGCAAAGCCATGAGCCGCAACAAAATCATAGAGATTCCCCCTCTACCGAAGCGCCCCCCCTTCCCGAGCCCCCAAAGGCAGAGACACCAAAGGCAGAGGCACCAAAACAAGCCCTACCGGATATCGAAATAAAAGATAATTTTGTACCCAAAACGGAAAAAAGCGCATTGGAAAAATTTGCAGAAGAACATCAAAACACACCAGATGCGGTTGTAGCCGGGGTTTCGGAGGACAAAAAGCTGGAAGAAGAACACCTCAACCTATCCATGATGAATGAATTGCTCGAAACCCTGGGCAAAGAGGCTATCGCCTCCCTATTCAACGATTATTACAGCTTTGCCGATAAAATTATTGATACGCTAATGGCCGAAAAAGAAACCAAAAACGCCGAAGCATTGGTCGACAGATCGCATGAATTAAAGGGAATGGCCGCCAATTTTGGTTTCGGCAGCATTAGTAAGGTCGCGGGCGAAATTGAAAGCCTATCAAAAAAGGGAGATGTGGATGCCACACTCCCTCTGATTGATCAATTACCCGTCCTTAACGAGGCCTCACAAAAGGCCGCGAAGAACTGGTTAAGCCGAACATAATTAACCGACAATTTCTTCAGGCTTAAAGAAGTAATCGATTTCTATTTTTGCATTGTCCAGACTATCAGAGCCATGAACGGAATTTTCTCCGATATTCAAGGCATACTCCTTACGGATTGTACCCGCATCGGCTTCGGCCGGGTTTGTGGCGCCCATGACTTCGCGGTTTTTTGCAACGGCGTCATCACCTTCCAGTACCTGTACAACAACGGGCTCCGAACACATAAACTCTGTCAACTCACCAAAGAAAGGGCGTTCTTTATGAACGGCGTAAAACCCTTCGGCTTGTTCTTTGCTCATGTGAATGCGTTTTTGGGCAACGATGCGCAAACCGGCTTCTTCCAACTTGGCATTGATAGCACCAGTCAGGTTACGGCGGGTTGCATCGGGCTTAATGATCGAAAAAGTACGCTCTTTGGCCATGATATGTAATTCCTTAGTATATATTGATTATTTTAGTATGCGCTTTATACCGGGGTGAAAGCGTCATGGCAATGTTTAATTTACATCCAATAATCTGGTGAAGATTATTGATTTATTAAATATTCTGCGTTTATTATGCATAAACAGGACATATTAGCATGAGCAAATATAGAAATAAGTTTTGTCAAAGTTCATCACCGGGCAAAGGGCCATCGGCGGACCAAATCTGGAACGCGTCCCAAAAAGTTGGGACGCCTGCCTATAAATACGCCCGGGCCATATGCGAAAAAGTTTTAAATATTCATGATCTGGCGGAAATCGATGAACGCATTTACATGGCCGCCCCGAAATCAAAAGATTCCATTAACCGCAAAGCACGCAATAATTATAACGGTGACCGCACACGCATTAAAGACGGCGCAAGGCTTACGTTGTTTACCAAATCTGCTGATGAAACAGAAAAAATTATAAAAACATTCACAGGCGGCTATATGCAGAACAAATTTATCAAAGACATGCAACGCCGTTCAGATTACCGCTTCCATGAAGAACCGAAAGACTTTATTTCCAATCCGAAACGCTGGGGCTATATGGCCACCTATTTGGTGTTGGAACATAAACAAACCACGTTCGAAATTCAGATATACCCGGAATGCATGAAACCCGTTTATGACATTACGCACAAACTATATGACAGCGTGCGCGGATCTTTGGAAAAATGGGAACAATCGGGCAAAAATATTGATAATGTTCTCAGCAAGGATGAGCTGAATATATTACAAGAGATGCTGGACCTGCATAAAAACGCAGCAAAAGAAGCCGGTATTTTAAAGCTGGTTAACCGGTTCCCGAAATTAGGTGACTTGCCGTCACTGGTGCGGGAATTTAATATCACCCCCTACCCGCAGGATGAAGAACGCCCCGCGCCCAATCATTCGGTCAACATCCATGCTCCGGCATACGATTCCTAATAACAGGCCCTCATTACATTCTGAACAATTTATGGTTCCGGGGTTAAAAACCCTATTGCATTAGGGCCGTTTCAATTGCCTGCACCCCATCATTGGCAGCATCCGCATTTGGCCCACCAGCCTGCGCCATATCGGGGCGACCACCGCCCCCCTTGCCGCCCAACGCTTCGGACCCTATTTTCACCAAATCAACCGCGCTGATTTTATTGGTTAAATCGGCCGTAACGCCCACAACAATAGAGGCCTTACCATCATTAGTGGCCACCAAGGCCACCACGCCTGACCCCAGCTTTTTCTTTAGTTCATCAGCCATAGGTTTTAAATCTTTGGGCGGAAAACCATCCAGAACCTTGCCTACAAATTTCGTCCCCCCCAGATCTTTAATATTATCTTCCGACCCTTCGGTTCCCGATTTACGGCGCAGATCACCGATTTGCTTCTGCAGTTTTTTATTCTCTCTTCTTATGGCGTCCGGATCAGGTATGGATACCTCTTCCGTTACGTCCCCGCCTAGCGCTTTCAACTCTTCACACAGCTTGTGATACTCTTTGCTCAAGCGCTGAATCTCGGCCTCAACAGCTTGTTCCTTTTCTTTCAAATACGCATCAACACGCGCGCCCGTGACGGCCTCCACGCGGCGAATACCGGCTGACAAAGCACCTTCGGAGACAATTTTGAATTTCTCAATTTCCCCTGTATTTTTCACATGGGTCCCCCCGCAAAGTTCAACGGAAAATTCCTTTTCCCCCTCAAAGAACGGGGAAGAACCAACCGACCCCATGGCCACCACACGCACTTCATCATCGTATTTTTCACCGAACAAGGCCATAGCGCCACTCTCGCGTGCGTCTTCCAGCGCCATCACCCGCGTGACAACGGGGGTATTGGCCGCGATTTCGTCATTCACAATTTGTTCGATAGTCATCAGATCATCGGCGGAAATGGCATTGGGATGCGAAATGTCAAAACGCGTGCGATCCGCGTCCTGCAACGACCCTTTTTGCGAAACGTGATCCCCTAACGTGCGGCGCAGGGCCTCATGCAGTAAGTGCGTTACCGAATGATTGGCGCGAATAGCCGAGCGGCGATCGTGGTCGACATGCATCTGCACAGCCTGCCCTTTTTTCAAATCGCCTTTTTCCAGACGCACAATATGTGCCCATAGCTTACCCAATTTCTTTTTCGTGTCTGTTACATTCGCCAGCGTATCGTCCGACACAAACCGTCCGGTATCACCCACCTGTCCGCCACTTTCGGCATAAAACGGTGTCTGATTGGTAATCACAATACCCTCTTCGCCCTGGCGCAAACTCTCCACCAGCGCATCATCCTTTATAATGGCAAGAACCTTGCCTTCCGCGCTTTCTTTATCATATCCCAGAAATTCCGTAGATCCTGCCTGCTCCAGCAAATCAAACCAGATTTTTTCATTCACGCTATCCCCTGAGCCTGACCATGCGGCCCTGGCGGCTTCTCTCTGCGCATCCATTGCGGCATTAAACGCCTGAATATCAACCTCAATACCATCAGATTTCAGGGCATCTTGCGTTAGGTCTAACGGAAAACCGAAAGTATCATACAGCTTAAAGGCCACGTCACCCGGGAACTTTGCGCCCGCACCAACTTTTTGCGCTTCTTCCTCTAATATCCGGAGCCCTCGGTCGAGTGTCTTTTTAAAGCGGATTTCTTCTGTTTCCAATGTTTGCGAGATCATGCTTTGCGCCCGCACCAATTCAGGATAAGCATCCCCCATCGTGCCAATCAAATTCGGTAACAATTTATACATCAACGGATCAGATGCCCCTAATAAATGTGCATGGCGCATACCGCGGCGCATAATACGGCGCAATACATATCCGCGCCCTTCATTGGATGGCATAACTCCATCAGCCATTAAAAAAGCACTACACCGGATATGATCGGCAATAACGCGGTGTGAGGCACTCATATCACCATCCGGACTAACCCCGGTTAAATCGGCCACATTTTCAATCAGGCCGCGCATAATATCGATGGCGTAATTGTCGTGCGTCCCCATCAATGTGGCGGTCATACGCTCCAACCCCATACCGGTATCCACGCTTTGCGCCGGAAGGTCTATACGGGTGTCTTCATCAATTTGTTCATATTGCATAAAGACGTTGTTCCAGATTTCGATAAAACGGTCACCGTCTTCATCAGGCGATCCCGGCGGGCCACCGGGAATATGATCACCGTGATCATAAAATATTTCCGTGCACGGCCCACAAGGGCCAGTATCGCCCATGCGCCAAAAATTATCATCGGTCGCGATACGTATAATTTTGCGATCATCAAAGCCGGTTACCTTTTTCCAAATGCCCGCGGCTTCCTCATCGGTAACATGAACGGTCACACATAGTTTTTCCGGCGATAGACCGAAATTTCTGGTCACCAGTTCCCACGCAAAGGCGATTGCCTCTTCCTTGAAATAATCACCGAACGAGAAATTACCCAGCATCTCAAAAAACGTATGATGACGCGCGGTATAGCCCACATTTTCCAAATCATTGTGTTTACCACCTGCGCGCACACATTTTTGAGAGGTTGTTGCCCGGCTATATGGACGTTTTTCCTTGCCCGTAAAGACATCCTTGAACTGGTTCATCCCGGCATTGGTGAACATTAATGTCGGATCGTTATGCGGGACCAGTGAACTGGATTCAACAATTTCATGTCCTTTACTTTGAAAGAAACTTAGAAATTCATTACGGATATCATTGACTGTGCGCATATCTTCGGGCTCTATTTCAGTTATAAATTTAAAGGAGTATTTATGCAGGAATTTGCAGAACTTGCAAGCCAGCTTGCCGATGCAGCCGGCGAAATAGTAAAAAAATATTATCGTCAGCCTTTTGATATAGAGCAAAAAGGCGATGCCAGCCCCGTCACGATTGCCGATCGTGCTGTGGAACAATGTTTGCGTGATCTATTGGAAACAAAGCGCCCCGATGATGGAATACTTGGCGAAGAATTTGGCACAAAACCAAGCAAGAACGGCCTGAGCTGGGTTATTGACCCGATTGATGGAACCAAGAGCTTTATGATCGGCCGCCCAACGTTTGGAACGCTGATCGCATTATGCGAAAACGATACTCCTAAAATTGGTGTTATAGATCAGGCCATATCCGGCGAACGCTGGATTGGCATCTCCGGACAAGCAACCACCATGAATGGCAAACACGTCAAATCGCGACCCTGTTCCAGCCTATCAGACGCCATTATCTGTTCCACCACCCCGTCAATGTTCGATGGCATGCCCGCTTACTATGAACGATTTCACGAAGGGAAAATGGGACACGGGCTAATCTGGGGCGGGGATTGCTATATGTATGGTCTACTGGCCAGCGGCCATTTGGATATGACCATTGAAGCCAACCTTTCGCCCTATGATTTTGCCGCGTTGATCCCTGTTGTCGAAGGGGCCGGCGGATTAATCTGCGACTATAACGGCGCCCCGGTGACATTGAATTCGGATGGATGCATCATTGCACTGGGGGACCCCGGCCTAAAAGTTGCTGTCCTGAATAAATTGAAAGATTAAGGCTGATACGCGATTTTATATTCTTCCATCGCACGTAACTCCAGATAACTGGGCCATTGCCCCTGCGCCAAAACATCCAGGCTCTCCGTTTGTTTTTTATCACGCAGACGGTAAATCCAGTAATTCGACAGTACATGTTCAACATAAGCACGCGTTTCGGCCACAGGTATCATCTCAATAAATGTCAGCGGGTCAACGTCTTTACCAATTTCCCGTTCCCATTTTTGTAAATTTCCAGGCCCGGCATTATAGGCCACCAATAACTTGATAATATCACCGCCAACCAGATTATTATTTACCAAACGTTTGATATATAGCTGACCAATATCCAAATTCAACTGCGGGTCCAACAATTTATGGCGCCCGGCCCCTTTATAGTTTTCCCCTGTAATATAACTGGCTGTTGAGGGCATTAACTGCATCAAACCGGTCGCTCCGCTGGCATTACCGGCATATGGGTTAAAACGTGATTCCTGACGCATGATGGCATGAATTAATGCCGGATCAATCTGGTATCCGCTGCTTGGTTCCCAAGGCCCTGTCGGGTAAAGCGCCGTGTCGTAGAACTTATTGCTGCCTGCATCAGACACATAGCTGCCCAAACGATAAGCCAAAGACGGCAAAGCCGCAAAATCAGCATAGGCTAAAAGCGCGGTATAGAGCTTTTTGTCTTTTTCGGCATCAATCCGCGTCAGTTCAATCTCCGCCAGATGATTTTGCCCGGCAGATACCAGCGCAAGGGCGCGGCGCCCCTGCGGCGTAGAATTCAAGAGCTTGAAATATTCACGCGTAAAGGTCGGCATTTTCCAGTTAAACTGATAGTCCTTACCTAAAGCGCGGGCTGCCAAAAGACCATAAAACGTGCGCGGATGTTCATAGGCAACATGCAGCCACTTGCTTATTTCCTTCACATTGCCGCTTCGCATATTCGCACGCGCCGCCCAAAATGCAGAGGCAGCCGAATCCCAGCCCGAGGCGTACTCAGAATCAGCACAAATGGCAAAATACCGAGCCGCCTTATCGTAATCTTTTTTCTTCCAGCTAATCAGTCCAGCAACCCACGCGGCTTTTGGCGCTTTTTCACCAGATTGTGCGACGACGTCTTTTGCCAGTGAATAGGCCTTATCCAGTTTTCCAGCATAAAAATACCCGGCAATAACACTTGCTTTCAGAATATTCTTTTCATTTTGATCCAGATATTTTCTGGCGGCATGGGTATTTAAAACCTTCAAGGCATTTGTTGGGGCGCCCTTGCGAATATGGCGGTTCAATTCCGATTGCAACTGACGCACGCTGGCCCGTTGGGCAGCATTACGCGTAACCGTTTCGCTTTTATATCTTTTTGCACGATCCACCGTGGGTTCACGTACAATGCCAATGCCGCTCAATTTAACCGGCTTACGAACCTCCCCTGAGAAATGTTTCGGCTTACGGGCCATAGCCATTTTATATATACGGCTTGCTCCTGGATGATCTGCATAAAGGTCTAGCCAGTACTTTAATTCTTCAAACGACGTTTTATAAGCCGTCGGGTGCATATAACGTTGATACAGAACATGCCCCAATAAGCGTTCATCACGCAAATTACGAATTTCCTTATCCGCTTTCATGATCTGCCCTTGTGATTGAAAGGCAAAAATACGGGCGTAAATCTCGGCCTGACCTTTACTAATCGGGTCTAACGGATCAACCCTGTTTGGGCGAATATGCCCTTGATCTGATGTCTCAACACCAGCCTTACGCATAGGTTTTTGCCGCGGAACAACCATCGCCACTTGCGCGATAGAAGGTGCTATCTCTGCTGGCTGATCATTTTGACCGAGAAGGGATTCGTTTATCGGTTTCGTGGCGGGCACAGGAACGGACGCAAATTCCGGTTTCAATGCCGGAACAGGGGCCGTAATTTCCGCTTGCGTATGCAGTGTAAAAAAGAACGCAGGGAGCGCCACAGCAAGCGCGATCATTCGTCTAGTTTTTTTCATGATGCCAGCTATATACACCGCTTCAGGGCATTTGTCCAGAAAATGACACTATTTTCATAAAAAATTTTTACACGCAAATTTTATACGGATTATTACAATGCGGATAAACGCTCTTTTATCGACAATAAATCGGCCCATGCACCGCGTTTTTGCGCCGGCGTTTTCAATAAATATGATGGCGGGAAAGTCACGATAGCCGGGATAGGCTGCGCACCACCCTGATACGCTTCGGTCTGCGGCAAATATTCGTGCCACCCCTTACGTAACTTAGACAGCCCTTCACTGCGCCCTAATAAAGCCTTAGCGGCCAAACCACCGCTAAAAACCAATATTTTGGGCTTCACGAGCTGAATGTGACGCTCAATAAACGGCAGCGCCACTTCAATTTCTCCAGGCGCGGGTGTACGGCCGCCAGGCGGACGCCAATTCAAAATATTGGTCAAATATAATGATTTTGACGAATCCTCTGCATCGCGCCGCATATCAATTGCGTTGAACATAACATCCAGAAACCGCCCCTGCGCGCCATCAAAGGGAATGCCGCCACGATCATCATCGGCGCCAGGTGCATCACCAATATACATCAGCGGCGCTTGCACATTGCCCGCGGCAAAAACCATATTGCTGGCTGTTTTTTTCAGGCCCAGCCCCTCAAACGCCTCAATGGCCGCTTTTAACTCCTCTAAAGTGCCCGCCGCCTGCGCAGCCTTAAGGGCTTCATACCGGGCATCCGAAGCCCCCAATGGCTGAGCGGCGCCTGCCGCCATAGACTTGTCATAAGACGGCCGCACGCTTTGTCCGCCCACGGTTTCCTGTCGCAATGCCTCGGCAACGGGTTTTTCATTCAGCGTTTTGGCCACGGCAAAACGGTCAAGCGGCTCATCCATAATGGCTTCATCCACGCCATTATCGATATACCATTCCAATGCTGCCTTTAAGGCCTGGGCTTCCATCGTTAAAAACCTATTCGTTTCGCTAGAGACTGTATGTTTTTTAGGGTATGATAAACAATTATAAAAAGAAAGAGGATTAAAGAGAGTTATGCCAGATCCTATCCGCCCTGACCGCGAAAACATGGAATTTGATGTTGTTATAATTGGCGCTGGCCCGTCAGGCCTGTCTTGCGCCATACGCCTGAAACAATTGGCGCAAGAAGCCGAACAAGACCTGAACGTCTGTGTACTGGAAAAAGGATCAGAGGTGGGCGCACATTTATTATCAGGGGCTGTTTTTGAACCCCGTGCTTTAAATGAACTGATACCGGATTGGCGGGATAAGGGCGCCCCGCTAAGCTGTGAGGCAAAAAAAGACCGATTTCTTTTTCTGAGCGAAACCAAAGCCTATAAAATGCCGACACCGCCACAAATGAAAAACCACGGCAATTACATTATCTCACTCGGCAACTTGGGCCGCTGGCTGGCCGAACAAGCCGAAGCATTGGGCGTTGAGGTATTCCCAGGCTTTGCGGCCTCTGAAGTTTTGTATAATTCTGATGGTGCCGTCATCGGCGTAGCCACCGCCGATATGGGCCTGGATAAAGATGGTAACAAAACCGACAACTTTGAAGCCGGATACGAATTGCACGCCCGCCAAACCATTTTTGCCGAAGGCTGCCACGGGTCTTTAAGCAAAACGCTCATCAACCACTTTGATTTGCGTAAAGACAGCGACCCGCAAACCTATGGTCTGGGAATTAAGGAAATCTGGGAAATTGATCCGGACAAACACGAGCAAGGCTCCATCACCCATACGCTGGGTTGGCCAATGGACAACGAAACTTATGGCGGCTCATGGATTTACCACATGGAAAATAATCAGGTTTCAATAGGGTTTGTCATTGGCCTTGATTATAAAAATCCATATCTATCGCCGTATCAGGAAATGCAACGTTTTAAAACGCATCCGGCCATTGCCCCCTTATTAAAGGGCGGCCGGCGTATAGCATATGGTGCGCGCGCTTTGGTAGAGGGGGGCTTTCAATCCTTACCAAAGTTAACCTTCCCCGGCGGCGTTTTGATTGGTGATTGTGCCGGCTTTTTGAATACGCCCAAAATTAAGGGGAATCATACCGCCATGAAATCAGGCATGATTGCCGCCGAAAGTATCTTTCAAGCCTTATCAGACAATGACCAATGGGGCAAAGAGTGCGTTTCATACACCGCTAATATTAAAAAATCATGGCTCTGGAAGGAACTAAAGGCCGTCCGCAACATTCGACCAGGATTCCATAAAGGCTTATGGTGCGGGCTGGCCAATGCCGTATGGGAAACTATATCTTTAGGTATGTCACCATGGACTTTAAAAAATCATGCCGATCATGCACAGATGAAACCTGCGGATCAATGCCTTCAAATCGAATACCCCAAACCTGATGGTATTCTGACATTTGACCGCCTTACCTCTGTCTCATTTTCCAACACAAATCACGCAGAAAACCAGCCTGCGCACCTAAAACTTAAGGATCCGTCAATACCTGTTGCGGTAAACTTAAAGGACTATGCAGGTCCATCACAACGATATTGCCCGGCAGGGGTATATGAATTTATCAAAGACGAAAACGGCGCTGACAAATTCCAGATTAATGCGCAGAACTGCGTTCATTGTAAAACATGCGATATCAAGGACCCATCGCAAAATATCAACTGGGTTGTGCCTTATGGCGGAGACGGCCCGAATTATCCCAATATGTAATACGGCAGAGAACTGCAAAAGGTAAGGGTGTGCCACGAGATGAATAGTAAAGGAGCCGGAGTTTTGAAATTAGTACTTGCATTGATGGCTGGTGCCGCCTTGGGTGTTGGCGCGCATGAAATCACAAAAGATGACAGCGGAACACTGATACCGGCCTCACTGGAAGAACAGGCCGATGCAATTATCAATGCGGCACATGCTGAATATAACACACTCTATGACAGCAAATTCAAACCAAGCGGGTTCGCCGGAAGCTATCTGGCCGGTTTCTTTGCACAGAGACACCACGACTGGACAAATGCCAATGATTACATGCAACAAAGTCTGGCGCAGGATGAAAAAAATCCTGCCCTGATAAAACGCGCCATCATGCTGGCCATTGGTTCCGGGGAATACAAAGAGGCCTTTACTCTGGCCCATGATTTATCCAAGGAAGAAAAAGATGAAGCCATCAGCGCGCTTTTTCTTGCCGTCGAGGCCTTTAAAAAAGAAGATTACGCCGCGGCACAAAGCATTTTGGATAACATGGATCAAGGCGGAATCGCTGATTTTATTCGGCCGTTATTACATAGCTGGCTCAAAGCCGGCACAGGTGAGCTGGACACAACGCAACTGCGTAAAAACTCAATTCATCTATCCCATAGCATTCTCATCGCGCATTACTTAGGGCACAAAGATCAGGTCGAAAACCTTTTGGCAGAATCACTGGCTTTGGGTGGCTTCACCATTGGTGAACTGAAACGGGCCGGTGATATTTATGCCGATATTGACCGTCATGAAAAGGCTTTGGAAATCTACAAACAGGTCATCACCTTTAACCCGAGCGATACAGACACAAAAGACAAGATACAAAAGCTGGAATCCGGTCAGGATATTCAAGGCTTTGAAGGCATTGCCTCTCCTCAGGCAGGGATTGCACTGGCCCTTTATGATATGGCCAAGCTCTTTTATCAGGAAAACAGTGATGACAGCGCCCATGTTTTTGCGCATATGTCGCTATACCTGAACCCCGAAAACACCGAAACTCATATCCTTTTGGCAGGAATCGCAGCGCGCAATGAACGATATGATGAGGCCATAGCCTATTACGACAGTATCAAGGACGACAGCATTTATAACGCCCAGGCTGAACGCGAGATTGCCAATTTATTAGAACAAAGTGGCCGTACAGAAGAGGCCATTGCAACATTGCGACATTTAGCCGAAGCCAATCAAGACATGGAAGCACTGATCAAAATTGGCGATATCTACCGGCGCAATGAGCGCCATGAAGAGGCTATCCTCGCCTATAATGAGGCTGAAGAGCGTATTGGCAAGGATAATATTCTTCCCAATTATTGGCATTTATACTATGTCCGCGGCATGGCCCTGGAACAAAATGGTAACTGGGATCTGGCCGAACAAAATCTGCAGGCTGCATTAGATTTCAAACCGGAGCAGCCTTACGTCCTGAATTATCTTGGTTATGCCTGGGCCGATCAGGGAAAAAATTTAGATAAAGCCCGAAAAATGATCGAAAAAGCCGCAGAACTGGAACCCAATGACGGATATATCACAGATTCACTGGGTTGGATCTTATACCGCGACGGGGAATACAAGGAAGCCGTCAAACATTTGGAAAAGGCGGTTGAACTGTTACCCTATGACCCCGTTATTAACGACCATCTTGGCGATGCTTATTGGAAGGTAGGACGGCGTCTGGAGGCAAAGTTCCAATGGGAACGCGCCAAAAACCATATTGAGGATGGAAACGCCGCATTATTGGCCAATATCGACAAAAAACTAGATCAAGGATTGCCGGAAACACCGGCCATACAACAGGCCAGAAGCAATATGCCAGAGGATACCGTCAAAGACGAAGCCATGGCGCCTCCCAGCATTTCCAACGAATAAGGGCGGATCGCACGCGATGTCCTCCAGCCAAAGCCGCCATGTCGAGATTTTTGCGCCGGCAAAAATAAATCTTTTCCTTCATATCCTTGGCAAACGCAGCGATGGATATCACGAGCTCGACAGCCTGATCACCTTCGCCGATATTGGCGACCGTCTGACCATACACCCCGCAGATCAATTTACGTTTAAAACCTGCGGGGCCTTTGCCAGAGCTTTCAAAACTGCAGATAAAGATTCCAGCCCATTATCAAAAAATCTGGCTGTAAGGGCCGCAATAAATCTGGCGGAACGAACAGGGCATAAAGCCAAAATAGAAATTCTTCTAGAAAAAAACCTGCCATTATCATCCGGTATTGGCGGCGGATCGGCCGATGCCGCTGCCTGTATATGGGGGCTGTTACAGTTTTGGAATTTATCCCCGCATGACATCAAGGGGTTGGATCAAATGCTCTTGCAATTGGGCGCAGACGTTCCGGCCTGCTTTTACAGTAATAGTGCGCATATGCAAGGCATTGGTGAAAAACTGACACCCTATAACGACTTCCCTGAAATTCCGGCTGTTTTAATCAATCCGGGTAAATCATGCTCCACAAAAGATATCTTTATGTCCCGTCCTGCCCAATATAGTGAAGGGATCAGACTCCCGGACCGCATTGATAATTTAGACACGCTGTGCGATTTCTTGAAAACGACCGGCAACGATTTACAACGCACCGCCGAACAATATGTACCGGAAATCACCAACGCGATAAGCGCGCTTGACAACTCCCCCTCCTGTCTTTTAGCACGGCTTTCAGGGTCAGGCGCAACGACCTTTGGCCTATTTGCGAACGAAGAAAGCGCCAAACAGGCCACCCGGCAAATAGCCGAAGACAATCATGATTGGTGGGTCCGTTTTACATGGCTAAACAGGTTACACCGGTATTAACTAGCGCGGCGTTTATTAGCGCGTCGTTTATAGAGAAGCAGCCACCAAATTCGCAAAGGCCCTTAGTATTCGCGTGATCCCTGCTCCAGCACTCCTTCGCCGGAACCAATATCCTGAAACCGCATATGCGAAAGCAATTCCGGGGTAATCTTACCATCAACCGAGAGGTTATTGCGGGATTGATAGCTGCGCACCGCATCACTGGTCATCATACCGTCGACACCATCAACAGGGCCGGGGTACAAGCCAAGCTCCATCAATTGTTCCTGAACTTTTGCAATAAGGCTCCTCTGGTTATCTTCCGGGACCGGCTTTGCAGAGGTTTCTCGCTCAATACGGCCGGCACTGTTTATAGCGTTTACGGCACTATGGTCGCGCGCGGCTCCTAATTTTTCAGTTTTTTTTTGAGCCGCGGCCGTATTGAGAACCTTCATACCATCGATCAGCTTATTCACATCGTTGATACTCATCCCCAAAGTCTTGGCAAGTTGTTGCAGCGCAGATTTAGCCTCCGGGCTACCTTGATCCGCCGCGTTTTTATACCACATCAGCGCCGTATCCGGTTGAGCCTTTCCCAACAGACCATTTTCATAGATAAGTCCCAAATTATAGGCCGCCTCCATGACGCCGCCATTGGCAGCGTTTTCAAAATAAAGCGCGGCTTTTTGCGGATCATAGGACACGCCGATTCCCTCAATATACGCAATACCAAGATTATATTCGGCCTCAGGATGACCAAGCGCCGCGGCCGTTTTATACCACGTGAAGGCCTTATCTATATCCTGATCAACGCCGATTCCCTGATGATATAAAACCCCCAGGTTATACCGGGCATTGGCAATACCCCTGTGCGCGGCCTGTTCAAACCATTTTGACGCGCGCTGAAAATCCTGCTCTACCCCGCCATGACCGGCCACATAAATTGCCGCCAGGTCGTGCTGGGCTTCCGCACTGCCTTGAAAGGCTGCATTTTCAATTTCCTTTATATTGTCTGGTAAAGAGCCATCCGGCTTGATATGGCTGGAAATAGGCCCGGCCAATTCGCTTGGTAACGATATATTTTGCAGTTCTGTCTTTAGCGCGCGCGCCTCACCGCTACGATCCTGGACAACCGATGTTCTAATTTCCTGAGTAGTTTCCGTTTGTAACGGCTCGCTTAGTGTGGCCTCTTCCTCGGTCAAGGCTGACGGCTCAATCTCATTCAAACGGGCGGCCAAAGCATCTGGATCATTTTCCAGCGCGGCCAGCAACGCCTCTTCATCATTTAAATCAATCGCATTAATATCATTATGCGCAAGCTGTTCCTGCTGCTGCTGTTCAATCACCTGATCAAAGGCCTGCGCCTCTGCATCGCTCATCTCGACCTGTTCGGCAAGACCATTCTGCTCCGGCTCTAACGCACTTACATCACTACCGCCAGGCGCAGTTACCACTTCTGCAGTCATATCCGCCTCGGCAACCATGTCATTGTTGACTGGCGGAACAGATAGATCCTGATTAGCCTGAACACGTTCGGAAAACGAGGTCACAGGCGGCATTTCAACAAAAAAATCAAAACCATTCGGCTTTTGTATGTTAGACACAGCCCAGCCCGCCAACACTGCACCAAGCACAATCAAACTAACGGAGGTTGCGCGCATCTGCATCGGCTTTTGCCACCATGGCGCCAAAGCCGCCTCTTCATCCGCAACAGCGCCATTATGCAACGAATCATCGCCGTGATCACCCAAGGCCGGTGCGTTTGGATAACCTGACCCATTCGCTGTATTCTGATCGGTCAACAACACCATAGCACGCGCGTTCAACGCTTCGTTGGTTTGCAAAACGGTCTCTTCAATACGTTCCAATTTACGCAAAAGTCGGCTGCGGTCCTGAACTGCCTTTTCAATTTTACGTTCAATTTTCATGGCGGCATTCATGCTTTCTTCCACACGATGGCCCAATTGCTTTTGCGCATCCTCATTCTTATTCAAACGAGACAAAATTTCCTGAGACTGCTTTTTCTGATTTTTCTCAAGCGTTTCCCACTTGATTCTCGCCTGCTCTTCACTCTGGCGACTTTTCACCTGTTGTTTCTTCAACAGCGCCTCTGTGCGCTCCGCTTTTTCTTCAATCTCTGCAATTAAACGCCGCGTCTCCTCGAACTCCTTCAGGGCTTCCCGGCTCATTTGCTCGGCCTGTTCTGTTTTCTTGGCGTTTGCGCCGCTCACATCAAGGCGTTTGCGGATATCCTTGGTCTCGTCTTCGAAAGTCTTGGTTTTATCCTGCAGTGACAAAACCATCGCTTTATAGGTTTCCAATTCGCTTTGCAGCTTTTCACGATCCGCTTGCGTGGATTGCAATTTGGTATTCAGCGATTTCAATAACGTGATAATCTGGGCCTGCGTGTTATCAGCGGCCTTCGGTGCCACCGCCGCCTTATCGGCAGATGCGGATTTCATAGCGGCAGGCTGTGTGAGTGGTCTATTGATATTATTCCCCATAGAATCGGTGTCGGAATTGTGAAAAAATACGCGACCTTCCGTTGTTCTTTTGAACCCCATAATTTGTACTCTACTCAATAAAATTTTCTATATGTGGTACAATATAGAGCGTTTTGGAAAATCGAGCCAAGAAAATTCTTGAAAAAGCTCCACAGGAAACACACCCTTTTGCGCAACGGCGCTGTGGAACTCTTATAGCACGCAAAACGTTGGCGCGCCCAGACATGCATACCGAAGGGATAATGATAAAAATATGGTGCGGAACTACCAAATTATGATCAACAACAGCTCCGGATTCGTTTTAAATACCGGGGAGGTTTCGATTCGCCGCGCCATTGAACAATCCGAATTACCGTATCAGGCCATCCATTTTCTTTCCCCGCAGGACTTAACCGAAAAACTGTCACGCATGCGCCCCTGCGATCAAACCGTTCCCTTAATCGGCGGAGGCGATGGCACCATCCGAAGTTGCGCTATGGCGCTCATGGATAAAGATATCCCCTTCGGCATTCTACCCATGGGCACAATGAATTTATTGGCGCATGATTTAGGCCTTTCCACCAATCTGGAAGACGCGCTAAGCGCCTATGCGCGGCCGCATACACAAACATTGACCATTGACGTTGGCATGGTTAATAACCAATGCTTTTTATGCTGCGCCGGACTGGGCATTATGCCAAAAGCATCCAGATACCGTGAAAAATTACGCAAAAATAATGACTTATCCCTGTATCCGAAACTAACAGCTTTCATTCTGGAGCATATGAACCCGGATCACTTCAAATCATTGGTGATCGAGATTCCTCCCTCTAAACGCATTCGTATGCGCACGGCCTCCTTGGTGGTCTCAAACAACCAATTTACGGAACAAACCGCCCCGGGCGAAAGCAGATTCAAAAAAGCCACCTTACAGGATGGTCAGATGGCTATATACGCTTTAAAATCAAAAGGGTGGCTAGAAAAGCTAATATTTTTTTCAAAACTAGGGCTTGGGGGTTGGAAAAGCGATCCCTTGATTGAGGAATGGACATGCCGCGAGGCCATCATAAAGGCCAAAGACGATACAGTTCTGGTTTCACTGGACGGTGAGCCGACAGAGATGCGCACCCCCTTAAAATTCGAAATAAAACGCCTGAGGTTAAAATTGCTCATACCCGGCACATCTTTAGAAAATACTGAGGCATGCACATGACAGATAACGGCTTAACCACAACGTTAGAAACCATTCGCGATGACACAAGCGAAAACGAAACCATGACGGTTGAGGATTTAATCAATGCCCTCAATTCCCGCGGATACGGGCCCCTTTTAATTGGCCCCGCCTTGATTACAGTCTTACCCACCGGTGCCATCCCTGGCATTCCGGCGATTTGCGCAATCCTGATTATCCTGGTTTCAATTCAAATCTTATTACGCCGCACCAGCCCCTG
Organism: Micavibrio sp. UBA2638; assembly: GCA_002359735.1. Lineage (GTDB taxonomy): Bacteria > Pseudomonadota > Alphaproteobacteria > Micavibrionales > Micavibrionaceae > UBA2638. The sequence continues at coordinate 52,285 of DENS01000005.1, read as the reverse complement.
GATGCCAAAGCGAATTAAAAGCGTCTCATTTTCCCGCAAAAAATTCATTCAGGGCCTAAACAAGATAAAACCATACACACAGAAAATTGATGCCTTGATTTATCCGCGGCTGGAATTCCTAATTGGCCATGAAATCCAACCCCTTATCGCCATTTTCTGCATTATCATGTCGGTCGGCATTATTATTCTTGGCTGGATTCCGTTTTTGGCAATGCTGCCGGCTTCAGGCGTCTTATTTATGGGATTGGGACTGAGCGCGCGCGATGGATTATTCATCAGCATATCCTTCGCTATAATGTTGAGCAGTCTGATCGCCTTATACTTTATGTGGTCAAATATATTTAGCGGAGCATAAGAGAATAAACCTATGAAAATCATACACTTATCCGACTTACATTTCGGCACGCATGAAGGTGACATAGCCCACGAAACCATGCATTCCATCGGTTTGCACAACGCAGATCTTATTGTCATCAGCGGCGATTTCACGCAACTCGGTAACAAAAAGGAATTCACTGAGGCCCGCAACTTCCTGAAAGCGCTGCAAACGCCGTATTTTTGCATTCCCGGCAACCATGATATCCCTCAACATAATCTATTTGAACGGTTCTTTCATCCCTACCGGAGATACAAAACCTATATTCATGATGATTTATGCCCCGTTTACGAAGACAAAGACATCATTTTGGGCGGCCTGAATTCAGCGCGGCGGGCGCTTTTACATTGGAACTGGGCCAATGGGGCCATTTCCAGCCAACAGCTGCGCAGGTTAACAGATATTTTTGATAGCGATACAGCGGCAAAGCGCTGGCGTATATGCACCTTTCATCATCCGGTTCATAAGGTACAGGACATGCCAATGGATGTGACTGTATTTGGCGGCAACAAAGCCATGCAAACCATTCAGGCACTAAAAATTGATCTTGTTTTGACCGGTCATGTACACCACGCCTCTATTACCTCCAGGGGCGATGAAACGCACCAATGTATCTATCTCAGCGCCTCCACCGCCATGTCATCGCGGCGGCGCGGTCACGAAAACGGCTATAACGTCATTTCGCTCAATAATAAATCTATGCAGATTGAAATTTATGCCCGCGGACAGGATGGTTTTTACAAGACCCGCGACTTTGAAACCTTTAAAGACAACACTCCCATAAAATAAACCGGCATAAAATAATTCGCCGCAAAAAAGAAAAGCAAACCATCAACAAAGCCTAGGGCTTAATCCGCCCATGCCCTTTTAAAGACGCAAGAAGTTGCAGACACAATTTCTTCATATCATCCACATCAAGAACCATGCGATCAATATGTTCCAAATCATATTTAATTTGCGTCAGCTGTTTTTGCAGCCCCTGTTTCTGAGATTCAGTGCGGGCCAGTTCACAAAGGATACGAAACTTTTTTAACAAGTGATACACAATATCGGGCTTGTCTCGGGCGCTGTGGCGCATCTGATCAAATGCACTAAAGATAATATGGGCCTCACTGCTTTGGCGGGCCCACATGCGAACGCGCCCATGGCTATCCTGACGCCACTCCATCGGGATTGCCTTTTGAAATAACTCCGCCATTGCAACAGAAAGGTGATCCAAGACCGTGATAGCCGTAAAATTATCATCCATGCCGGGCGATTGCGCCCGCAAACCGATTTCAACCAAATGCCGGATTGAATATTCAACATCCTGCGTTGGTGTTCGCGCCGCACCAATCGTGAAACACTGACGAATGGCATCGTCAATTTCCGCGCTTACCTTATTTTTCGGATAAACACGCACCCCGTCCTCACCTTGCACCAGAAAATGACCGGCCTTAAAATAAATTTCGATAAACAGGCCATGTTCTTCCAGAATATTCATAATATTATTGTAATTGATATGCTGAACATAACCGCTTCTCTTAAAATAGAGGCGCTGGCGTTTCAGCTTAAAATCTTTGGGCCAATCGCTGTGATCGGGTTCCTGTTCTTTGATCCCGGAATCATCGCTGGATGTCAGGCGCGCAAGCGAGGTGTGCAAATCCTTGGTTACCCTCAAAATCACTTGATCGGCAATGCTGGAAAGGGCCACATGGTGAACAAAGGCCAACAAGACAAATAAATTGGCAAAACAAATGACAAAAACAGCCGTAATCGTTAATTGCGGCGCATCATTCTTCGGCGTTGCATCATATAAAAGCATCGTCAAAACAAAGCAGGCCACAACCGCACCAAAGAACAAGGATATAAAAATCTTTGTACGCAAATCTGACATAAATGTTCTGATCAGGCGCGGGCCCAGCTGCGTGGCGGCCAGTGACAAAACAACCATGGTGATAGAAATTGCCAGCGTTGCCATCGTAATCATCGATGACAACAAAGCCACAGACAGATCTTTGGCATCATCTGCTGTTCCATTGAATAAAATATTGGGCCAGGTAACATCCCTGAAATACTGACTTTCTATCGCATAAAGCCCAAGGGTTGCCGCCGCATAAAGCAGGCAAACAAATGCGGGAAAAAACCACAGGTTACTTTTTAAAATAATCAAAAAGTTATACAATCGCGATATCATAAGCCACCTTGTGCAGACCTGTTGCCCGCCGCATTATCAACCGCGCCGGTGTCATAGAGAAATTTAGCCAGAGCCTTGGTCTGCTCTTTATTTAACTGTAAAAACGTTGCGCCGTTTTCCGTTACAATCTCAACTTCATCATACGCAATTTGAAAATTACGCGGTCTATTGGATGGCGTTAAAGATTGATCCAGAGTGAAGTAAAATTTTTTAAGGCCATTTTCACGGTGAATGACTGCGCGCACATCTCCGGCAGTGTGCCCATCAAAATCAACAATTTTTCCATCAAAATATTCCGGCGCCAGGCCTGGTTTTATATCCTGCGCGCCCGTTTTTGTCTGCCCTCTGATGGACTGAACCATACCAACCATAATACGATCCAGCCATGACTGATCGCTTTGCGCCATATTGTCTTGCGGGGCAGGCGGCACTATATCCATATCCATTTCCTCGGCCGCAGGCGCTGCATGTTCTGTTTCAACCTTTTCAAGGGGGACACCATCATCGGCGGCAAAATACCACCCCGCAAACATTCCCATGGCCAAAATAATAAGGCCCAGATTAAAGGCCCAGGAAACGGTACGCTTTGCGAAGGGTTGCTGCCCATCCATTTGATCAAATGTATTATTGCTGGTGTTCTGGGTCATTAGCCCGCTCCTTATAAAATATCCTTAACAACATAAACGTAACGTCAGGGACGTCCTGCCCCTGCTTCATCTCAATAAAAAGCCCGTTCGCTGTCACCAACGAACGGACCTTTAAACAGTTCCTTTAATCATTCCAATCGATCAAAGGCTTATTGTACAGACTAGGCAGCCATTTTGTCTTCAAATTGCTTGACCTGCTCCTCAGCCTCATCACGGACAACGCCGTAATTTTCCTGAATCTGGCCAATCAACTTTTCACGGTCACCATCGATTTCGGCCAATTGATCATCGGTTAATTTGCCCCAATGTTTTTGAACCTCACCGGTTAACTGCTTCCATTTTCCTTGAATAATATCGTTATTCATTGTTTCTCTCCTTTTTGTTGGTTTGATCAACGGGCGGGGCCCCATGCCCCGCTCCGAAACTTGCGATTAGAACTGGTTTTTATAGCTTTCAAACTGTTTAGTCTGAGAGGCGTTCAGCTGAAAGTCATACCCGCCCCCATCTGCATTTTTAATCAGCTGAGCAGCACTAAATGACATGGCCGCTTTCTGTCCACCCATACCAAGGACTTCATTAAAGCCCAGTATCAGTGTCTCGGCCTTCGCACCGTTAAATGAGATATTCTCAACATCGGCGAGAGCATCACCTTTCTGGTTTACCAGCTGACCATCCAGCAATTCAGCGACACTAAAGCCATTGGCGGGCATCACACGAACATTATCGCTGCTATCCTGCGGGTCATAAGAAAAGGCGGCAGCCTGATCAATAACCTCTTCCGTTAATGGGGCCATCACACTGCCATCTGCATTTTGATTGGCGACAATCGAATAATCAAAAGCCACTTTCTTACCCAGGCCAAAGATTTCACCATCGGCAACAATAACCATTGAGGCATTCCCTGAATCGTCCAGAATGATATCACTGACCTTGGCAATGGATTGCCCTGCCTCATCATAAAGCGTGGCACCAATTATATTACTGGCCGTCTGGCGCTCATTAATCACAACATTTTGTATTTCAGTGTTCTCATCGACACTCACAAAAGCTGCCTTAATATCGTCGTAGGTTTCTTCCGTTGCATCCGCCACATCATCTGCAGCATCCGACACGGCCTTTTTAGTATCTTCCCAGCCTTGCTTTAGCTCTTTTTCCGTGACAACAGCATCATCACGCTGTTTTTCGGCGGCTTCGGGTTTGGTCATGGTTTGATGATCCACTTTCATATCCGCATAGGCCGGCGCCGCGGCCATAATCGCCAAAACAGATACTGCACCTAAAATACGTTTTTTCATTGTAAAATCTCCTCATCATTTTCGTGTTTTACGCCCCTTCCAACATCTGGCCTGCAATAATGTTCCGAAAAAATAAAAAAACCGGCCCGTTGCAGTGTAAAACACTACAAACGGACCGGATTCAGTTACGTGAGGGCCATATCATGGGGATGAATATATTGTTGTTCCCTCACTGTCAGTGGGTTGGGGTAAAAAAAGGGGGGTAATCATGGCCGCGCTCCACACCATGTGCGCATGCCCGCCATATTATTGCGTACGAATATCAACGCGGTCAAAGTGATGGCCAATTTTGCTTTCCGCCTGAGCTTTCAAATCTTCCAGATCCGCAAGAACATCAATTAAATGTGAATCAAAACTTTCATGTTCTTTCTCATGTGCACCGGCTTCGGCAAACATTTCAATCACTAAAATATCCTGCTCACCTTGCAAGGATCCATTCGCAAACTCTTTTTTCAGATACATTTCTCGTATCATTGGATGAGAAATTCCTGTTACATATTCTGGTACTACGTTCATTTTGAACTCCTTTATCGTTGTTACAATTCCAGAATAAAATGCCTGTGTAACCGGATTATGGCCGGCTTGTATCAATTTTGAAAAACTTTGTATCAGTTTTGTAACCGAAGGCTTGGCGCCATAAAAAAAATCGCCCAAAACATATAATTGAGCGATTTTAAAAAACTGAAACATAAGAAAACATAGCGGAGCAAATATTCTACTCAATTTTTTCCGCGATTGAATTGCTAACCTCGTTAACAGCTTTATTGACACTGTCGGCCATTTGTTCCTCGGGGGTTTGTTCATTCAGATCAATAACCAAAACCGTAAAAATTCCAAACAAAAGAACGATGACTATCATTAACAGATTTTTGTTTTCCATTTCTCCTCTCCTGTATCAACCATTATTGTTATTGCGCGATGTCCTGAACGCTTTCGCCGGCATTTTCAATATCCTGCCCGGCACCCGATACGGTGTTACACCCGCTGAGCCCCAGCCCAAAAACCAAAAGCGTTGCGGCCATTAAAAATCTAGATGTCTTAAACATTGTATTTCCTTTCTCTATTTTATTCGAGATCAAGCCTCCCTATATTGCCGGGGGGCAAAAGTGTCACAGGTAACGCTGCCCAGCCACAAAACCGGCCGTAGCGGCCAAAGCCAAAGATGTTTTGGGGTTTTGTTCCACTGGTTCGCGCAATTCTTCCTGAGCATAATCGATCAGCGCAACCGCCATTTCCATGGCTTCTTGTTGGCTCTTTTGATGCTGCATTTTTTTAAACTGAAGAATCAAATACCCAATCATCACGATCAACAGGGAGGCAAATATACAAAGACCTCCGGTTATGGCTGTCGCAACCTGCGGTGCATACATTTCATACAGCCATAAATTCAACGCATAGGTTAAAAATCCAAGCCCGAGCAATAATAAAAACCCGGCCAGGGCCATTAGCCCCAACCCGGCTTTACTTTTATGCGAGACAGGGGAACCAGCGCCCATGATGCGATTGATTGCATATTGTTCCAGCAATGCAATGACGCCCTGCATAATCTTACCTCCGTCTTATCAGCATACTTGCAAGAAGACCTGCCCCGAATGCCATGGCCAGTGTCTGCCCCGGCTTTTCTTTAACGCGGCCCTCCAGCTGGGCATATTGCATACGCCCTGATTTTTGCACCTGTTCCAGACGTTCAGACATTGAAGACCGCAATTGCGCGGCTTGTGCGTGGCCGTCTTTTTTCATGTGACGGGTTAGTTCCACGACATTGTTACGTAACGAATCAAGGTCCTCACGAATGTGATCTATTTCTGTATATGTATTTTTTGATTTTGACATTTTTTATCTCCTTTCGCGTTAGACACAGCGTCCAACGAGATAAAAACGAAATGGTTCCATCTGGCTGTTTAAATTTGTTTCAATGGAAAAAGCAACGTAGCTTTATTCATTTTCAACATGGCCGCAGAACATGTACCCAACCCCGCGGACGGTTTTAATAATTTGCGGTGCCTTGCTGTCATCTTTTAATTTCTTACGCAAACGCGCGATCTGAATATCAATGGCACGGTCATAGGCATCAAACTCCCCGTCACGGGTCAGATCAAAAAGATGTTCACGGCTTAAGGCCCTGTTGGCAGAAAGAATCAGGGCCTCTAGCAATTTAAATTCGCCGGTTGTCAATTCAGCCGTTTTATTCTGTGCATCAAAAAGCTGGTATTGCGTCCGATCAAGGCACCAGCCGCCTTCAAATGTTATCTTCTCTGCCAGATCATCTTTGGCTTTTGAGACGCCAGCCCTTATATCATGAGACGGTTCCCGCCTGCGCGTGACGGCCTTAATACGGGCGGAGAGTTCCCGCATTTCAAATGGTTTCGTGATATAGTCATCCGCCCCCATCTCCAGACAGACAATTTTTTCTGTGGTATCACTTTTGCCAGACACAACAATTATGCCGGCAGTGGTTTCTTTTTGTAATTGCGGGATGAGAGTCAAGCCTTCCCCGTCGGGCAGAACCAGATCTAACAAAATAACGTCCAGTTCATGTTGCCCGGCTTTTTCCATCGCGGTGTGGGCATCAGAAGCCTTTATGACTTTATAACCATCACTTTCCAGATATTGCCCGATCACGATTTGGAGGTTTTCGTCATCATCGACACTCAGAATTGTGCCCTTGTTCATGTTCATCCTATCTGCATTCAATCTATCGCCGTTATACTTCTATATAGAAATGCTGGCAAATAAATAATGTTACACAAATGATACAAAATTTTTCAAAAATGAAACGAAGCTGACAAAGTAACGATACGAAGCCCCTGTAGAGTCGAAAATGTAAGTTAATTTTATAGGAGCTTTAATAATGTTTAATAATCAAGACCTGATCAAAGAAAGTGAAAAACTCCAAAAATTTGCCTTAAAACTAACGCACAATAAAAGTGATGCGGATGATTTGCTGCAATCCACGCTATTACGGGCAATAGAGAAGAAACACTTGTTCCAGGACGGAACCAATCTTTTTAGCTGGAGCTCCAAAATCATGTACAATATGTTCGTATCGGCATATCGCCGCAGAACCAAATTTGAAACGCAATATGATCCGGAAAGCTATATTGAGCGCGAGAGCGTAGAGGCGCCACAAGATGTAAAAATGGAACTAGAGGATGTGAACGCCGCCATGAACGATATATCAGATGATCACCGTGAAATTTTGACACTGGTTTGCGTTAAAGGCATGCAATATGCAGAAGTATCAGAAATGCTGCAAATTCCGGTTGGGACAGTCCGTTCACGCCTGTCGCGTGCGCGCGAAGCTCTGACAACCGAAATGAACGCCATTAGCAATAGTGCAGCCGCAAATACCGCCACTGCCCAACACATACGCATTCATGGACATGTTGCCAATAAACTGGCCGCATAAGACACCCAAGCCACAGAGTATAAAAAGACCGGTTTACATACAGTTGAAACCGGTTTTTTTATGCAAGGCTATAATCAGCGGAATACAATAAAATTTACGTTGTGAAATTTACGCAGCCTTTTTCTTATGCAGAAACTTTAATATCTCTTTCTTCAAGGCCGATTCTACAATCGGTTTAGGCAAATAGGCATCCATACCGCAATCAATACATTTGTCTTTATCCCCCACTAGCGCATGGGCCGTCATGCCGATAATCGGTGTTCGCGAAAGGTCTTTTTGCGCTTCCATCGCACGAATTTCTTTTGTTGCCGTAAAGCCATCCATTTCCGGCATTTGAACATCCATCAATACAACATCATAATGGTGATCCTTCCATAGATTTACGGCCTCAAGCCCTGTGCGGGCCACATCATAGGTTATACCGACCTCATCCAGAATATATCCGATTACCACCACATTACCTTCGTAATCCTCTACGATCAAAGCCTTGTCTTCACCCGTTAAGGCCGCACGCAGCTTTTCATTGATTTTCTTACCCATCTCCAGCGCGGCGCGGTTTTCATGCTGGGTTTCCTTATCGTATTTGCATGGGATTAACAGACTAAAAGTTGAGCCCTTGCCGGTTTCGCTGCTCAAATGAATATCACCGCCCATTAAGCGGGCCAGATTGCGCGAAATCGGCAGACCAAGACCAGTTCCGCCATATTTACGGGATACCGATGAATCGGCCTGTCTGAAGCGTTCAAAAACCAGGTCATAATTCTCTGGCGCTATACCAATGCCCGTATCGGCAACATCAACGCGCAAAAAATCACGCCCGTCACGATCTTCAAAATTTGCCTTAACCGTCACACCGCCCTCATCGGTGAATTTAATCGCATTACCAATCAGATTCACCACAATCTGGCGCAAACGAACCGCATCACCAATAAAGTCTGTATTTTTGGTTTCTTCATAGTCAAAGACGAAACTGACCCCGCTTTCATTGGCCTTCAGCGACATCATGCTAATGACGCTCTCAAACAACTCCCCCAGATTAAAGGCCTCTTCGTTCAGCTCCAGCTTGCCGTTTTCAATTTTTGAAAAGTCCAGAATATCATTAACCAGATCTTTCAAGGACGAAGTACTATTGTTCAGGGTGGAAACCAATTGTTTCTGCTTTTCATCCAGATTATCCTGACGTTTTGCCATGATTTCAGCGATGCCGCTTATCGCGGTTAAAGGCGTTCTGATTTCATGGCTCATATGGGCCAGAAAATCACTCTTGGCACGATTGGCTTCCTCGGCCTGATTTTTCTCGGCCTCCAGTTTTTCTTCCTTCATTTTCAAATGGGTAATATCGGTATGAGCCCCGACCATGCGTTGCGCCTTACCATTTTTGTCATAGATCGCCTTGGCGCGGGATTGAATCCAAACCCAACGGCCGGATTTATGTTTCATACGGAACTCCTGTGAATATTCCGACAAGCCCCCCGCCAGATATTTCTCAACGACATCCATCACCCGCGCGGCATCTTCGGGGTGAATATAATCTTGCGTATCCTTAATTGTTCCAATGGTTGCGCCTTTATTGTATCCCAGCATCTCAAAGAAACGGCGCGAATAAAATATCTTCTCTGTTTCAAGGTCCCAATCAAAAATACCGTCTTGCGTCCCATCAATGGCGATGGCAAAACGATCTTCGGTTTGCTTCAAAGAGGCCTCCACCCGCGCTCGTTTTCGCTGCACATTTAACAAAAAGGCATTAAACAGCAACAACAATACCGTTCCGACCGCCATACCGATGACCAGCGAGGCCAGATAAAAGCTCTTCTTACGTTCAACCATGGCAACGCGGTGATTTAACAAGCCATACTCTTCCTTCAAAATGGCCGTATTCACGCGCAAAATATTATTCTTCATACTGTTGACCGTATTAATATCATCCAACAAGCCAGAATTTACGGTGATATCATCCACCAAAGCGCGCTCTTCCAGCTTATTGGTAAAATCATTCGTAAAACTTCGTATTTCGGCCAAACGGCTTTGTTGGGATTTATTATCACTTGTCAACTCACTCAAACGCGCAATCGTTTCGGATAGTGCGGCCTTCTTTGCCTCATACCGGTCCATAAAACTTTTATCACCGGTCAGCAAATACCCACGCTGCGATGATAAAATTGATTCTATCAAAGACGTAATCTGCTCGGCTTCCAGAATCACCCCATAGGTACGGTTTACGCGATGATCCGTTTTCTCCAGCTCTTTATCGCCGGATACCAGCATGTAACCAAGCATGCCAACCGCGCTCAACAGAATGAGCATAAAAATAAAAAAGTTACGAATGAATACTTTATCCATAAAAGGATTGCTCCGCTGGTATTTGAAGGATGCCCCACATCTAATGCATTTAGATGGAAAACGCCACAAAAAACCCGCACATTTGCATAAGATGCGCGGGTTTCATGCATGGTTTTTATAACACGGGTTATGCAGGCGGGTTACCACCGCGTAAGACATGAACCAGTGAGGCCACAATAAACAAGGCGATAAAGACCACGAATAAAATCTGTGCTATCTCAACAGATACGGCGGCCACACCACCAAAGCCCAATAAGGCGGCAATGAGCGCCAGCACCAAAAATGAAATTGCCCAATTCAGCATAATAATCTCCTTTCAATATCTAACAAATTAAATGCCCATCCTCGAATAGGCACACAATTGCTGCTTTTGCCCTGCCAACGTTTCTTTTTTACACCGAGTTCCAAAATTTTTTACGGAACTCTTTACCCCGGCATTTGGTTGGAGCCGGCGGACCCATGTTTTTAAAACAAAGGAGAATTATACAATGACCTATTCAAAATTACTGACCCTTGGAACGGTGGCCGCAATCGCACTAACGGTATCACCGGCCCATGCCGAGCCATATACAAGCCAACACGGCGAACGAACAGCCGGCTTTACCTCACACCACCTGGTTGAGAAAGCTCCATACAAGCAAAAGGCAGAAATGTTGCCCGCCGATGACAAGCTGGAGCTGCGTGAATATCTGGATTATGAGACGCGCGAACCGTGCCAGTTTTATCAGCCTATCCCGCAGGGCTTTATAAAAGATGGATGCCACTTACGCCCCGCGCAGCAAAATACCGCTAAAACCGTGACCCATGTCACTGCGGCAACTGTGCAGATCAGCAATGTATTAAGCGACTATGAAATCAATTTCGCCTTTGATAGCGCCAATATCGAACCGGCCGCGGGTGAAACACTTGATCAAATCGCCAGCGAAATCAAACAATACAACCCCGGCGAAGTCACCGTGGCAGGTTTTACCGACAAGGCCGGCCCCAATGATTACAATGTTAAACTGTCGGAAAAACGTGCCGAGGCCGTATCCGAAGCCTTAACCAGCCGCGGCGTTGAAAACCGGATTCTGGATAAAGAAGCCTATGGGGAAACCAGACCGGCCATTGATACCCGGGACGGGGTCGCGCTGCGTGAAAACCGCCGTGTGATGGTTGAATTCCTTAAATAGGGCGATTATAATTTTTCAGACAAGAGGGGGCTTTTCCCCTCTTGCTGACACTTTTATTTCTGCGTTATATGAGAACGAAAATGGGACAACACCTGCCCGTCACAGATTTTGATATACAGGCCCTGATTGATCACGAATTAAGCCAAGAAGACGAAAAGCGTGTGAAAGCGTTTCTAAAGACGAATGCCTGTGCGCAAAAACGCTACAATGATTTAAAAGAACAAAAAGCCCTGATACAGAAATGGGCCAATAATAGTTTTTTCCATTAATTTAAATCCAGCAGCAACCCTTCTGACACTGGATCAATCGCTCCGCCAAAGCTCTGCGCCATGACTTCTGTTCCGCCCCCCAACATGGTTGCGGCCGAACTAAAGACATCTGAAACCGTATGTGCAACCGGGTTTTCCAGCATGACATCCTTTACCGCAGAGAACAGCTCAACCCCGCCAGGCATATAATGCCAAATCGCTAAATCCACAGCGCCCAGCGCCAAAAACAAAGACGTGCTTGCGACAACTTTAAAAGCCGTCTTCAAAGAAAACACTTCATCCATAGTAGATGATCCGCTCATTGCCTTTTATTCCTATGCTTTTCTCTTTAAAAAAGAGATGAGAATGATTATTAACGTTGACAACCTATATGCAAATGATTATCAAAGTCAATACAAATGATAACCATTCTTAATTAAGGGCAGAACCAATGAGCAATTCCGTTTCCAAGACCAGAAAATCCGCGGCTTTTGGCCTAACACTGGCTCTGGCATTTTCCGCTGCGGCCTACGCCGATGGCTATTCTTACGGCAATAAATTTTTAGAAAACCCCAATGCCCGGGTCACGGCCGAAGATCAGGCCTATGTCGATATTCCAGGTAACGAATTTCAAATGATGTTTTACAGCGCAGCCTACCCGCAGGGAAAAAGCGTTACAATTGACCCGGATGACGTGATGCCGCTCAACCACCCTGCCACGGGCCGCGTTACCGTTGTTCCCCGTAACCGTATGCTATCCAGTATCAATGCCCAACTCCCGAATATCCCGGGCTTTGATTTCCCACCGCCCTTGCCTGGTGAAGGGGTTGGCGTCAAAGGAACCGTTCCCATGTTCAAGCACCTGATCGATGATCCGATTATGGACAGCAAAGGTAATCTGGTAGGCGGCGGCCACGGGCTATCCGCAAAAGATATTACCGAAGCCATCAGGCGCTGCCTGGAGCCAAGGGACATCCCGGCCCCATAACCCTTCCCCCCTCCTGCAAAGGCATAACGCAATCAACATAGGGAAACTATGAGCAAGCACATTCTGGGATATAGCGGCCACAGGCGCTTTAAGCCATACCAGCTTAAGGCGCTTGATCGCATTGATGCCAGAATTAATCATTGGGGGAAAGACCAGTATCACTTGATTATTGATCGTGACGATGTGAGCCTTGATCGGCATTGCCCGTCATATATTACCCATGATAATGGCGTGTTTGATCAACAGAATCTGATGGCCTTGATGGATTGGCTGCATCAACCCAGTGCCTCTTATTATCAGACTCTTTCACAAGACAAAAAAGGCAAGGCCGCCGCGCTGGAGATCAAAAAAAACCGCGAGGCCATGTTGAGTTTTATGAACTTTGCCTTAACCGGCCGCGCGCAGCTGCAGGATAAAATTCGTGAAAATTTAAAAAAAGAAACCGCCGAATGCCACGCCGGTACAGAAGATGCGATGCGCCAGAATGATGAATGGGTCAGCGAATGTGAAATCGGCAATGACGAGGTCTTTGCAAGCGCCCTTCCCGGCACTACGCTGCTTCCGCAATCTGGCATGCAATTCGATCTAAGCGATGATTTTTTATCCGATCATGACGGGCAACATCAACGCCGCGCCAAAGACATATTTTGGCAAGCGGTCAATGCCGCCACAAACAATCGATACCAGAACAAACCGAAATCCATCACCTTGAGCGCAAAAGAACTGGAAAAATTCTATGATACCGCACATCAGCAAGACCTGACTGCGCTCGTGCCCAAAGTTCATTTTGAAACCATGGTTCAACAAAAAGCCGGCAACATAAAACAACGCATGCAGGCTCTGGCTCTTTCTCAGGCGCATGATCCCGCGGCCCAAGACCCGCAAAATGCAAAAAAAGACCTTTACGCCCTTTTGCATTCAACCACGGCCTTTACCCCCGTCATGGAATCCGAATACCTGAGGGGTGCCTGGTGGCGGGCCCATATAACCGAAAGCTGGTTTGCTGATAAAAACGACACACCCTACGAACAAATGGCGGAAGAATATGCTGTCTTTACCGCCCTGATGCATAGCTACAGCAAACAGCAAACCATCACGCCAACACAGCTTCAGGCCATAACAGAGGAGTTTTACCCCCTGTTGGCCGCCACAGAAAAAGCGCAAGACATCATTGAGCGTGCTGCCAAACAGGCCAAAACAGACATCCCCGAAACCCTGTCTTCCTTCAGGCAAGCGTTTAACAAGGCGCGCTACACCGACCTGCCCGTGGCCAATAAATTCCTGCCGGAGCATCATCGGGACGCACTGGAAAACCTGCAGCACACTCTAAAATCAGGCCCGAAAGCCTTCTTGCATAGCCTGACAACAGACCCGTTAAAAGGCGGAGCCCGCGCGGGATGGAACGTCACAAAAGATGTCTGGAATTACTGCGCCGAAGACCCAAAACAGGCTGCGCTGGTTGTATCGGCCGGGTTTGCCCTGTACTTCCTCAGCGCCAATACCGGCGTGGATGCCGCAACCCTGGCGGCCAATAATGACATTTTGCTGCTGACCGCCGATGGCCTGTCATCGACAATGGCCCCAGACACACTGAGTGCCGAGGCTGCGCAAACGCAATCCTACCATTACGATGTCGGGTTTTCCCTGAAAAATGCGCTGATGGATTTAATGCAGGGTGATCTGGCTAGCCCCTATTATGTGTACAAACATTTCACCAATTTCATGATGATTGAGGGCACAGAATGGAGCATGGAAACATTTGAAAAAGCCATGCAATATACGGCCGAACAAATGGGATTGCCCGGCAATGACAACACCGCGTTTTCCATGGGCGCGAAAAGCACAATGTACGGGCTGGCCTCTTTTTACTTCAGCCTGAATTTATTTCAGAATTTCTCTCACACCGGGTTTTGGAGCTGGGCCGCAAAAAAAGGCTTTACCCATGGCGGCAAGGGGGCGCTTCGTATTGTTGAATTGGCCTCCCCCCTGATCAACCCGTTTTATCAGGCTGGTATGAACCTGATTGAATTAACGCCTTTCAAGAAAAAACCAAAGCTATCTGAACGGCTGGAAAAAATTACACAGCCCTTGAAGACCGAATACAAATATGAAGGGCGCCTCAATCTGGATCAGGGCACCAATACGGGGTTTAATGCAGATGTTGATATCGAGACAAACGCCGCGGCCATATCTTTAGCCAAAGCCGCGCAAGCCAGAACTGATTTAGAGAACACCTTACCGGAAGCCATTAAAGACGCACAGATCAGCCTGAAAATTGGCGGCCTGCCCGTTGGCAAAAAACGCCTTGGCGCTTTAACGCGCGATTTCACAATCAGCGCCCAAAATTTAAAACCGACCCTAACCGCGTTAGACCAGTTTGATCATGCGCTGGAACACATGGCGTCTTATATTGGCGCAGACGAGCCATGGTATAATGCCTATTTGAAAGAAAAACTTGAAAATGTAACAACGGCGCTTAATACCTACCGCCAGAACGAAGACTTACCATCCCTGCAATCATCGCTGCGTGATAATTTACACGACCTTATTAGTGCACAAATGCGTCTTAGCGGGGGATATTCACAGATATGGGACGCCCTGAGCGAAGGGCAGGAGCCTGACAAAAAGTCGCGCAAGAAACTTATACGCAGCGCCAATGAAACCTACGGCAAACTAAAACGCGCGCATATTACGCGCACATTAAAACACGACAAATTAACCCTGGATCAAACCTTTACAGGCCATATAAAAACCAATGCCAAAATTGCCGGCATGGCTTTATGGAACGGCGTTGTTCGCGCGGCGCGCAGCTTACAGAATTTGGACAACATCATCCCGCCCGTCCCGGCTGCTATTGCGACGGTTGGCACCGCCGCGGCCTGCGTGGCCCTTGATATGGCCGGGCTTGGCAACAGCTATACCGCGCTCGGGGCCCAGGCGGCGGGCATTGCCACCTCTTCAACGATCATGAGCGGTATTTTTGTCGGATATAACTGGTTTATCGATGATGTGATTTTCGTACATTTAAGCACCGGGGCCGGCCTTATGGCCGGGGGGATTGGCCTTCGCATGGCCTATAACCAGATCAAACCCGCACTCGCCGCTACAGCCGAATCCCAGACCCTGCGGACACTGGCAAAAGGTACCTGTAACGGGCTCGGCCCTCTAACAAAGCCCTTTGCATTGGCCGCCACCAAAACCGCAGAACTATGCCGTTCCGGCGCGGCCCAATTACGCGCCTCGAATGAACGCAAAGGCCAAAAAATGACACAGACCTACCGCAATAAAAATAAAGATCTCTATTCCAGTCTCATACGGCAGCAAACAGCAGCGCCGCCGCAAGGGGCACAAGGCGCACAAATGGCCCCCGCTTATATGGATATAAACCATGATATATAAAACATCGACTGGCCTCGCCGCATCCGGCGGCGCATCCGGCACCGCACCAGTCGCCCTGTTTGTTATTCCGGATTAACACCCATCACATTTAACAATCTCAAATTCCAGCGTGGAATGGTCTATATGAAACCGTTCATGCAACATGACCTTTAATTCGCGCTTGATTTCGTCCATGCGCTGAAACGGCATGGCCGCGTTCAGGACCACATGCGCCTCCAGCGCATTACGTTTTTCATCCAAACGCCAAATATGAACATGATGAACATCACTAACACCCTCATTATCCTCCATGGCCGCAATCACCTCGTCAATTGCGATATCTTCCGGGGTTCCCTCCATCAACAGATGCACGACCTGCGGAAATTCGATATAACCATGCCAAAGCACGTAGGCCGATATAACCAGCGTCATAGCCGCATCCACCCAAACCCAGTCATATAACAAAATCAACGTACCCGCCAAAATCACACCGACCGAAGCCAGTGCATCCGTCATATTATGCAGGAAAGCGGCGCGCATATTCATGCTATCTTTTGACTGCGCATAGGTTAAAAAGGCCGTCAACAAATCAACCGCCAAGGCCAATCCGGCGACCCAAATCACAATCCAGCCGGCAATGGGCTCCGGCGCGTAAAAACGCTGCACCGCCTCAAAAATCAAATACAGCCCCAACAGCACCAGCGTCGTCAGGTTAATCAGCGCCGCAATCGTTTCTGCACGTTTATAGCCGAATGTTTTCACCTGATCCGCCGGGCGCCGCCCAATGCGCACCGCGACCAATGCAATCATAAGCGAGGCAGCATCACTAAAGTTATGCAAGGCATCGGCGATCAACGACAGGGAGCCTGAAACCACCCCGCCAATCACCTGAACCGCGGTCAGGGCAACATTGGCCATAACCGCCCACATCAAACGCCGCTCACTCATATTGCTGGTATCAATATGATGATGGTGGTGATGGTTGTGATTATGATGGTGGTGATGATGTCCCATAACCGGACTATAGCGCCGGCAGGCAATAAAGAAAAGAGTGTAAACACCGACCTGCCGTATTTAGCAATCGCAAGGCAAGCGTATCGCAAGGAATTGAACAAGGCGGCCAAGGCTTGCTAATTTTGACTTAAGGCCATGCTTTTTGGTACAATATCCATGATTATATAAGAACAATAAACCGTATCAAAAATTGCGGATACTATAGAGCGAAAGTGTGTTCCATGTCATTAACTGACATCTTTGACCGTTCCAAAAGCGGCCAGCAAAAACCGTATTCAGCCTTACTGGATTTGCAATTATGGCTGGCGCAATACCAAACGCTTTCGTCCTCTCACGATCATACTCCGATTGACATTAACGATGACACGCTGATTGTTCCAGATGATTGGGGGCCAGCGCCATCCTCCCAACAGGCATCGCCAACGCCCCATCCCCATGAAAAGCCTGAAAATCAGGTCGATTGGAAACAACCACCCACTACGCGCCTCCCCACGCAAAGCAGTAAGGAATTCGCCCCGGGGCCTGTAAATGAAGACACATGGGAACACGTCCTTGACCACCTGCTGGAACGCGAAGGATACCGTAATACCGTTTATCTGGACAGCCTGGGCAAACCCACCGTGGGCGTCGGCCATCTGGTTCTGCCGGAAGATAATCTTAAGGTTGGCGATACCATATCAGATGAACATGTACGTCAATTTCTGGAAGAAGACGCAAAAAAAGCCTATAAAGCCGCGATAGAGCAAGCCAATGAGCTCGGCATCAATGACAGTGATTTTGTGATCTCGCTCACCTCCGTCAATTATCAACTTGGCACCAGCTGGCGCAATACATTTTCAAATACATGGCAACATATGAAGGACGAAAATTACGATCAGGCCATCGCAAATATACAAAATTCACTATGGGCCAAACAAACCCCCGTCCGTACAGAAGATTTTACAAATGCCCTACAGGATATTGCCGCCGCATCCAGCGCAGCATCACCACCAACTCCGCCCTTCGCGTGAACGGGGTTTATTACGATACAGGCCCTGTCCGTTATTTCGCCAGGACCATTGATTCCACAATTTTATGATTTGTCGGGGCCTCGGGCTTTCCCCTTACCGCGCTAAACATCACCGAAAAGCCATATTGGCAATCTTTATCACGCGGCGCGCCAATAATTGCCTTAATCTCAAGCGCGCTGGCATAACGACAGCCCACCTTCACCCCCTCGGGGTTAGGGCTCTTGCAATATTCATTAATACGGGATTCAATCGTGTCTTGATAGGTCCAGCCATCCCAGCTTCTGTTTGCATCATGCGCCTGAAGTGTTGATGGGCCGTCCGTATAATATTCATATGCAAAACCCTTTGGTTTCCCCGCAGGACCAAATGTCACGCGCGCCAATTTATCGCCAACTTTATGCAAAGCCCCCTGATCATTGGTCGCAAAAGTCATCATTTGGGTTTTTCTGGCCGCGCAAGGCACCTTTGACCTTTGCTTACAGGTTATGTCATGCAACCCCAACTGCTGCAGGGTCTTGGTAATATCACTGACACTCTGGTCCAGTGAAACTCCTTCTATCTTTTTATAACATAATGGATTACCGGCAAAGGAACTGGACGGTAATACTATCACCATCAGAACAAAGATCGTTATAATGACACAAAATTGCGAATATGATTTTAACATGCGACGGTCCTTTTTCTATAATTTCAATCATCAATAAACACAGATTACAGACAATTTGCAACTCACCGGCATCATAAATCCCGGCGGCGAAACGGAAACTGCGATTAACAGCTCACTTTATAGACTTTCTACACCACTCGCCGAAGACGGCGACGATGAGGGCAGAGATGGGGATAATGGAGAAGAAACTCCACCACCTCCACCGCCGGAAGATGACGGTGACGAGGGAGATAGTAATGACGATGGCGGTGACGATGAGGAAGAAGCCCCGGAAGAGCCGGATTAATGTGCTTAAATCTTTTTGAACAAACGCAAAATGCCTTTTGGTGTTTTGCGTTTTTTTTGTTGCCTAAACGAAAGGAAGCATAATGCCAGAACTTACCAAACTCTTTAACCACCAATATAAATTGCTATCCGATAAGGAGGTTGCGGCTATATGCGGTAATGGCGCTGTAGTTTTGCGTTATTATCTTCTTTAGTTCGCTCATTTTTTATTATCCTAGAAATATAATTAAGCCCACAACTATAGCAAGAATAAGAATTAATGCGAAATTTTTGATGGTAATTAACAATAAATTTGAGGGAATAAATTAAGAAACAGAAATTTTAAAAGGGTCGTTACTTATAAAAAACGTAGATAAAACGCTTCATATTAATATAAGACGTTACGATATCCGCAAAAAATTTACTAAAACAGATCATAATAACCAGTGTTAGAAAAGTATAAATGTGTGGGGATACTGTGGGGAATTTTTCATGGGTGTCTGAAAAATGGAGCGAGTGAAGGGATTCGAACCCTCGACCCC
>DENS01000005.1:0-32413 GCA_002359735.1 Micavibrio sp. UBA2638 | reverse complement strand
TGCTCTACCCCTGAGCTACACTCGCGGATCGATAGTTTTGATGAATATAAAGAAATTTTTGGCCGATGCAAGCCCAAAACAAAAGAATTTTAAAAAATATCGCCAACCTTTACCAGCGGGACCTTATAGCCAATCGGCTCATGCCCGGCATAAAAGGAATACACCAAAATATTCGGCGTTTTTTCAATGGCCATGGCAAAATCAATCGGCACTTCATGATGCATCAACAATTCTTCCATGTCCTCATCATACCAGACAATCATAAACATTCTTTGATCGCGGTAATATTCAACGCGTTTCACCACATCGGGCATTGGCGTGTCGGACACCAGTAAAATACGATCATCATTCATTTTCGCCAGTTCCAGATTCATGGTCAGACCGGTCCTTTTATATCTGGCTCAGAAGCAGCCATGGTTATATCAAACTTAACGGGTTCCTGGTACCCCACCCCGGCATTGGCCGAAAACGCGTTATTCAAACTTGGGGCTGCGGGGCCCAGAGCCTCCTTCAAAGCGCCCATCAGCATATTTGACCTGTACACGCCATCGGTTCCAGACAGGGTAAGGGCAATGGGATGCGCCTCGGGTAAATCATCCAGCCCCGGATAGGGACTGCCGACCAGAAAATCATGGGGATGCGCGGTTGCGCACATATCGGGCGGGAAACCCGATGCCACCAGCGCATTATTCAAGATTTCGGGCATATTGCCCGTCTCGTTTAAAATGTGTTCCATACGCGCCTTAAAAGCCTCTGCCGTTGCAACATGACCTTCCGATTCAGCGCCGTGGATATCTGTTTCAGTATTACTCATCGATCTAGTGTGCCCCACTCTATTCTTATTATTATGCTAAAAGGATATAGAAAAAATATTAACAAAGACTTATCGAAACGCTATAAACTGGGCCCATTCGAACAACAAAGGGAAAAAAAATGCATTCCGGCCAAGACAATGATGACCCGCCCGCACTGCCAACCCCGCCTGCACAGTTGCTGAACATGCTCCGCGCCCTCGGCGTAGATTTTCATATATACGAGCATGAGCCCATTTTCACCGTGGCAGACGGCGAACATTTAAAGGCCGATATGCCCGGCGTGCATTGCCGCAATCTGTATCTGCGCGACAAGAAAAAGAAGAATTATCTGATTGTGGCGGCCAATGAAACACAGCTGGATTTAAAAAAATTATCAGAACTGCTTGGCTGTGCCCGCCTGTCATTTGGTTCGGCGGAGCGCCTTTGGACCATGCTTGGCATTCGCCAGGGATCGGTCAACCCCTTTACCGTGATCAATGATACCGGCAATCACGTTCAACTGATTTTAGATGCCTATATGATGGACGCCAATATTATAAATGTCCATCCGATGGATAATGCCATGACGGTGGGGATAGCCCCAGAGAGTTTAATCACGTTTCTAAATCACATCGGGCATACATATTCTATAGTTGATCTTTCACCGTCAAAGCCCTAGATAAGAAGAGTAACAAAAAGGATTCACCATGTTTTTCGGGCAAAATAACAACAATACCCCCTCCATCCAGAATGGCGCCGAACCATCAGGCGGTCATATTTTCGATGTTGGCACAGAAGACTTCGAAGACAAAGTCATCAACGGTTCGATGGAGATCCCGGTTTTGGCAGATTTCTGGGCACCATGGTGCGGCCCGTGTAAACAGCTGGGCCCCGCGCTTGAAAAAATTGTGCAATCCTATGGCGGCAAAATCAAGCTGGCCAAAATTAATCTGGATGACAATCAACAACTGGCCGCGGCATTGCGCGTACAATCGGTGCCAACTGTCTATGCCTTTTTTAACGGTCGCCCCATCGACGCATTCCAGGGGGTATTACCGGAAAGCCAGCTAAAGGCCTTTATTGATAAGGTTCTGGAAGCCGTCAGGCAATCACGCCCCGATGCGCTGGATATTCCCGAAGCCTTGAAAGGAGCCGCACAAGCTCTGGCCGAGGATGATCTGGCCGCAGCGCAAGCCATCTATATGCAGATCCTGCAAGCTGATGCCAATAACGTGCAGGCCTTTACCGGGTTAATCCGCGTCTTTATCGCCTCTGGTCAAATTGAACAGGCTGGCCAATGGATAGAAAACGCGCCACCCGAAATAGCAAACAATCCGTCCTTTAACGAAGCCAAAACCGCCCTGAAACTGGCACAGAATAGCCCGAGCGGCGACGAATCTGAATTATTGGGCAAACTGGAAGCCAATGAAAACGATCACCAGAGCCGTTTTGACCTGGCCTTAAGCCAGTTTGCAGCCGGAAACCGCAAACACGCCATGGACAATTTACTGTTTATCATTGAAAAAGACCGAGAATGGAATGAACAGGCGGCGCGCCAGCAACTCTTAAAATTTTTTGAAGCCCTTGGACAAACCGATCCGCTCACGATAGAAAGCCGCAAAAAATTATCCTCTTTGCTATTTTCCTGAGCCGCATCTTTTCAAACCAAAAATATGCACTACATCTTAAACTATGGAACAGAACCCCTACAGCCCCAGATTCGATGCCTTACCCGATAGCTTGCCGATATTTCCGCTCGGCGGGGTTTTGTTGCTGCCCGGCGGGCAATTGCCGCTGAATATTTTTGAGCGGCGCTATCTTGATATGGTTGACCATGCGATGCGGCATGACCGTATTTTCGGCATGATCCAGCCTTTACAAACGCCGGAAAACCATGACAGCCCAGTCCCCGCCCTTTATAAAACCGGATGCGCGGGAAAAATTATTGACTTTAAAGAAACCCCCGACGGGCGCTATCTGATTACCCTGAACGGGATATGCCGTTTTGACATCAAAGAGGAGCTTCCCCCGCAACAGGGATTTCGCAGCATACGCGCCAATTGGGCTCCGTATAAACAAGACCTGGACGGAAAAGACTGCCTTGGCCTTGATCGTGATCACCTGCATAATTTACTAAAAAGCTATTTCAGTAAAGAAGAGCTGGAATGCGATTGGGCGTCGATCGAAAAATCCACGGACAACAAGCTCATCACCTGCCTGTCCATGATATGCCCGTTTGAGGCGCGGGACAAACAAGCCCTGTTAGAGGCCCCTTGCTGTAAAACCCGCGGAGAAATGTTTATCTCCATGCTGGAAATGGCTGTCAAAGGCAATGTCGCCGAACCCCTATCCCAGCACTAATTCCAGTCCTCCCCCTCGGCGGCGCTTGCCTAATGCGCAAAAACAGGCTACATAACAAAGTATGAGTGCACAACTAGACCCGAAATTACTGGAAATTCTTGTCTGCCCTTTGACGAAAGCGCCGCTGCGTTATGACGCCGCGCGGCAAGAGCTTATTTCCGAGCAGGCCAAACTGGCCTACCCCATCCGCGATGGTATTCCAATTATGCTGGTGGATGAGGCCCGCGATCTGGAACAATAAGTCCGGTCAATTTTGACACGCCTTTGCGGGCAATGCTAATGGAATAGTGATGAACAATGACCGCCCCAAACTTTTAATCTGTGATTTCGATGGATGCCTGTACCCGTATCCAGATAATTCCGAGGATGTTTTCAAACGCGCCATGATCAAAACCGGTCATGAAATATCGGGGGGCGCCTGGTCGCAAGATACTTCCATTGCCAATATTCTAAACAGTTTTAATCAACATGGTATTGGCTTTAAAGACGTGGCCGCCGCGTTCAACATATCCATGGCAGAGGCCAACCTGATCCACCACCGTAATACCATCTTTGACCTGCAGCGCGATGAGCGCCTGATCAATGCCCTGCAAAATATTGACCGCAGCCGCGCCATTCCCATGGTGTTAACCCAGGCCTCTCGCTGTCATCTGGACAGGCATATGCCCCAAATTGGCATTGAATACGAAATCCCGCGCAACCTGTGCGTGACGGCAGATGAACACGGCTTTAACCGCTTAAAACACAATTCAGACTATCCCTGGCAATTTGCCAAATGGCGCGCCGAGCAGGTGACCGGCCTCACCTTTCAAGATGCAGATATTTATGTCTTTGAAGATACAGCAAAAAACCTGATACGTCCGCACCAAATGGGATGGAACACTGTTTATATTCACCATGATCAACCGCTGGATACACTACCGGTTCATATTCATACGCAGGAAAGCCATGTGGCCCGCGTCATGCGTAAATTCCCGCAAAAAAACGCACCGAACGCAAAACATTTGACTCATCCGAACGCTTTGGGCTAAGAAAGGCATATGGTAACAAACGCACAAATTCTATTGCTGCCAGCCCTACTCCTTATCGCCCCTTAAGCGGGACATGAGGCATTTTTACATGCCTGCGCTTTAAGGGACATATTCCAAAACCATCAAAACACTGTTAAAACTAATCAATACGATTTTATAAGGAGCGTCCCCTATGACGGACAATGTAAATATAAACACCACAAAAACAGAGAATAACCGCGTCATTATCTTTGACACCACCCTGCGCGATGGCGAACAGAGCCCGGGATGTTCAATGAACCTGGAAGAGAAGCTGAAAATGGCTGCTTTGCTTGATGAAATGGGGGTTGATGTTATCGAGGCGGGCTTTCCCATTGCCTCAAAAGGGGACTTTGAAGCCGTCAACGAAATCGCAAAAATCGTTAAAAACGCTACGGTTTGCGGCCTATCACGCGCGAAAAAAGCCGATATCGAGGCCTCCGGTGAAGCCATCAAACCGGCAGAGCGGCGCCGCATTCACACCTTTATTTCAACCAGCCCGCTGCATATGAAATACAAACTGCAAATGCCGCCCGAAGAGGTTCTGAATTCCGTCATTGAAAGCGTCAGCTTTTCACGCAACTTCACCGATGATGTGGAATGGAGCGCAGAAGACGGCAGTCGCACCGAACATGACTTTCTCTGCCAGTGCGTTGAGGCCGCCATCAAGGCCGGTGCCACCACCATTAATATCCCCGATACCGTAGGATATGCCATTCCGGAAGAATACGGCAATCTTTTTGCCATGTTAATGAACCGGGTGCCCAATATTGATAAAGCTATTCTTTCCGTTCATTGCCATAATGATTTGGGACTGGCCGTGGCCAATTCACTGGCTGGTGTACAAAACGGAGCCCGTCAGATTGAATGTACCATTAACGGCATTGGCGAACGCGCCGGAAACGCGGCCCTGGAAGAGATTGTTATGGCCCTGCGGACGCGCGCCGATCTTTTGGGGTATAACAACGGCATCGATACAACCAAAATCACCAAACTATCCCGCACCTTATCCAGCATCACCGGTTTTAACGTCCAGCCCAATAAGGCCATCGTCGGGGCAAACGCGTTTGCCCATGCCAGCGGCATTCATCAGGATGGTATGTTAAAAAATGCGCAGACCTATGAAATTATGACACCGGAAAGCGTCGGATTGACTGAATCCAAGCTGGCGTTGCAAAAACATTCCGGCCGCAATGCCTTTAAAAACAAATTATCGGAGCTGGGCTATGAGCTGGGTGAAAATTCATTTCAGGATGCCTTCCAGCGTTTTAAAGATCTGGCCGATAAGAAAAAAGAAATTTATGACGATGACCTAATCGCGCTTCTTGAGGATAACATTGCATCAGAAAGCAATACGATACAATTCGTATCGCTGCAAGTGCAAGCCGGATCCAAAGGCCCGCAAGTGGCCGAAATCACCCTGCGCGTTGATGGGGAAGAAAAATTCGTAAAATGCGAAGGCAATGGCCCGGTCGATGCCACATTCTGCGCCATACGCGCCCTTGTTCCCCATGATGATGCCAAGCTGGAGCTATATCAGGTACACGCCGTAACCGGCGGCACCGATGCACAGGCAGAGGTTTCTGTTCGCCTGCGTGAAGGGGACCGGACGGTCAGCGGATCATCGGCAGATGCCGATACGTTGGTTGCTTCGGCCCGCGCCTATATTCAGGCCCTGAATAAACTCATTGCACGGCGCGATTACAGAAATCCGCAAACAGCAAGAAATGAAGTCAATCCATAGAGCATGGCGCTAATTCAATAGGGTTTGTATCGTTTTAAAAACGCCCTCGAACATGGGCGTGGTAAGACGGCCAGTATTGGTATTATAGCGGGAGCAATGATAGGAATCGATAACGCGCAAGGCCCCAATTTCATGAACGGCGCCATGAATGAATTTATGATCAGCCTGACGTGCGCCTAAGGCCTTGAGCACCGAATTATGTGCTATCAGCCCCAGACACATAATAACCTTCAGGTTTTTCAGGTTTTCAATCTCGCTCACCAGAAAGGGGCGGCAGTTGTTAATCTCCGCTCCCACCGGTTTATTTTCCGGCGGCAGGCAACGCACGGCATTGGTGATGCGGGCATCCACCAGTTCCAGCCCGTCATTCGGATCGGCCCGGTATTGCCCGCGGGCAAAGCCAAATTTGAGCAGCGTATCATACAGCAAGTCGCCGGCATAATCCCCGGTGAAAGGACGACCGGTAAAATTGGCACCGCGCAGGCCGGGCGCCAAGCCCACCACCAGCACCTTCGCATTATCCGGCCCAAAAGACGGAACAGGCGCGTTAAATTTATCAGGATACGCAGCGCGGCATTCCGCGCGAAAATCAGCAAGGCGCGGGCAAATCGCACAATCTTTCTCAGGCAATAAAAACATAATGCCATGATTAGCCTTAAAATGCCCAAGGTCAAGCCTGACGGATATTGGGAACAATAAATTAGAACGGCGGGCGCAATCAAGGGGCGCTGTCATGATCAGGTAAAAGCCCTACGGCGTTAAGGTATAACGCCCCTGCACCCCTTTAATGGTATGCAAAAAAAGGTTAAGCCACTTCGTATTCGTCTTCGTCCTCGTCTTCCGGGTCGTAATCATCTTGTTCACTGGCCGCGCTATCACGCGCGATATAATCGGCCAATGTATTCAGGTCCAGAAAATGGTCGGCCTGGCGGCGTAAATCATCAGAAACCATCGGCGGCGATGTCTTGACCGAACTGACCACGGTAACGCGCACGCCTTTGCGCTGTACGGCCTCAAGCAGGCGGCGGAAATCACCGTCTCCTGAGAATAAAATGATATGATCAACGCAATCGGCCATTTCCATCATATCGATGGCCAGCTCGATATCCATATTTCCCTTAATTTTCTTGCGCCCTTGCGAATCTGTAAATTCTTTCGTTGGCTTAGTCACCATTGAATATCCGTTATAATCCAGCCAATCGACCAAAGGGCGTATCGGGGAATATTCCTGTTCATCAATCAAGGCGGTGTAATAAAAAGAACGCACCAAACGCCCGCGCGATGATATCCACTTCGACAGGCTTTTGTAATCGATATCAAAATCAAGGGATTTTGCGGCCGCATATAAATTCGACCCATCTATGAATATCGCAACTTTTTCTTCTTTATAAAAAGGAATACCGTGAAAAATCATTAAATTTACTCTTATGTTTAATATGTTTTTTTTATTATACCTATATATTAGGTGTTCTTTATATAAACAGTTGGACATAAATACAACTTTTTTTTACAACGCATTGCACATAAAGCCTGTTGCATTTTTCTTTCATACCCTCTATAAGCGTGAGTTATAAGAAATTTTGCAGCAAATAAATAATCGTAAGGATATCTAAATGGCACGCGTAACCGTTGAAGATTGTATAGATAAAGTCACAAACCGCTTTGAATTGGTCATGGTCGCCGCCCAGCGCGCGCGCAAGATCGGTTCCGGCGCCTCTTTACTTGTGGAGCGCGACAATGACAAAAACCCTGTGATTGCCTTGCGGGAAATTGCCGGTGAAAAAATCGCGGTGTCAGACCTGAAGGAAGAACTGACCAAATCACACCAACGCGTTATCGCCTATGACGATGAAGACACAGACATCGACCTGATGGACGGCGAAGAAGAATGGAACGCCATGGCCGCCCAGCCCAAAGAAGAAGGCATCTATTCCGACGAAGAAGTTAGCGAAGACGATGACTCCGAGCCATCTTTATCCGATCTGGCCGGCGCGTAATTCCTGCTGTAACAGAGATCAATTTTTCAAACCGCCCGCAAACTGGGCGGTTTTTTATTGCCTCTAACGGCCATTTCCCGCGTGATTTCGCCATGGAACTGTGGTAATTTTTCCGTCTATGAGCAATTTTGATCCAACCACATACACCGATCTATTAAACCAGATACAGGCTTACATCCCGGACCTTGATCCCAAGCCGGTGATTGACGCGTTCAATTTCGCCAAAAAAATGCATGAAGGGCAAACCCGTTCCAGCGGGGAACCCTATTACACACACCCGGTTGAGGTTGCCTCTATTCTCGCTGGTATGAAAATGGATACCGGCACGATTGTCACGGCCATACTGCATGACACATTGGAAGACACCGATGCCACCTATGATGAATTAAGCAAAATGTTCGGTCAGGACATTGCCGATCTGGTTAATGGCGTATCCAAACTGACACGCATCGAAAGCCAGACCATTGAGGGCAAGCAAGCGGAAAATTTCAGAAAACTGCTCTTGGCGATGAGCGAAGATATCCGCGTTTTAATCGTCAAGCTGGCCGACCGCCTGCATAACATGCGCACGCTGGACGGCATCAGCAAGCCGGAAAAACGCCGCCGTATTGCGCTGGAAACGCTCGAGATTTATTCCCCGCTGGCAGAGCGTATCGGCGTGCATAAAATCAAGGAAGAACTGGAAGACCGCGCCTTTGCCGAGATGCAGCCAGAGGCCAGGGAAAGCATCGCCAACCGCCTTTCCTTCCTGCGCAAGGAAGGATCACCGGTTGTTGATCATATTCTGGAGGAGCTGGGCGGCCTGATGAAAGAAGCCGGAATTCAGGCCGAAATTACCGGCCGCGAAAAAACGCGCTATTCGATCTGGAAGAAAATGCAGCGAAAAAACGTCGCCTTTGAACAGCTTTCGGACATCATGGCCTTTCGCATTGTCGTGGACAGTACGGCCGAATGTTACCACGTTTTGGGCATTCTACATGGCAAATACCCCAGCGTGCCCGGCCGGTTTAAAGATTACATCTCAACACCAAAACCAAACGGGTACCGTTCCATCCACACAACGGTTATGGGCCCATCACGCCAACGCATTGAAATTCAAATCCGTACACTGGAAATGCACGCCGAGGCCGATTTAGGGGTCGCCGCGCATTGGGCCTATAAAGACGGTAAAATGCCCAGCCTGAAAGACGCCAAGAAATATCGCTGGCTGCGGGAATTGCTGGAAATTCTTGAACAAGAACAAAAGCCCGAAGATTTCTGGGAAAATACCAAGCTGGAACTGTTTCAGGATCAGGTCTTCGTTTTCACCCCCAAAGGCGATTTGATCGAACTGCCCAACGGCGCAACCCCGATTGATTTTGCCTATGCCATCCACTCCGCCGTCGGGGATAAATGCGTTGGCGCCAAAATCAATGGCCGCATTGCCCCGCTAAATTCCAAACTGGGCAATGGTGACCAGATTGAGGTCATCACCGCCAAAACACAAACGCCTTCGCCCACATGGGAACGTTTTGTTGTAACCGGCAAGGCCCGGTCACACATTCGAAAATTCATACGCCTGCAACAACGCAGCGAATATTCCTCGCTCGGCAAGGCCATGTTGCAAAAGGTCTTCCGGCAAGAAGGATATGAATTCACCGAAAAAGCCGTCGGCGGCGTATTAAAACAATACAAAGCCGAAGACAATGATGATGTTTACGCCGCAATCGGATCTGGTAACGTGGTTGCCCGTGATGTGTTTAAATCCATCTTCCCCGCCCATAAAACCGCGGTTGCCAAGCGCCCTTCTGCGGATATGGACAAGGCGGTTATGGTACGCCCGGGCGGCGGATCGGATGCGCCAATGCCGATCAAGGGACTTATTCCCGGCATGGCCGTTCACATGGCGCGCTGTTGCCACCCATTGCCGGGCGACCGCATCGTTGGCATTGTAACCACGGGAAAAGGCGTCACCGTTCACACCATCGATTGCGAAACACTGGAGAGCTTCGCCGACACGCCTGAGCGCTGGCTGGATGTTTCATGGGGCGAGGGGCCAGATTCCCCGGAAAGCCATATCGGCCGGTTAAACATTGTCATTCAAAATGAACCCGGTTCACTAGGGACCCTGTCCACCGTTATCGGTAAAAATGGCGGGAATATCACCAATTTAAAAATCACCAGCCGGTCTCAGGATTTCTGGGAAATGTTGATTGATGTGTACGTAAATGACACCAAACATCTGAATAACATTATTGCCGCTTTGCGGGCCACCGCCATCATTACCAATGTTGAACGCGCACGCGGGCGCTAGCCGGGGAAATTCATAACCGCCAGCGCCGCCCCAACCAGCGTAACCACAACCCCGCCCCATAGATCCCCGTGTTTTTTTAACGGATTTTCCCTTAACAACACAGACTCCGCGGGATCCGCCGTATTGTAATACACGCTTACATCATCACCCTGTTTAAATTGCGCGCAAATTTTTTCAACATCCTGCGTCACCGTGATGTCCGAACCAAAAAAGAATTGATCCCCCGTATAGGATGCACCATCCACCTGATAGGTATAAAGCAAGGACACAATATAGCGTTTATATTCATACAAACCGCTTGCGCCTATGATTTTAGGCCCCAGCCCCTCTAGCGCGAGCTTCGTAATCGTGCCCGGCGCGACCGGCCAGAATTTTACGTCTCTGGCTTTGGCCAAATTCAATACAGCCCGGTATATCAGGTACACCCCGCCAAAAGCCATCACAAAACCAACCAACAAGGGGAGCATCGCCTCACTCATCACATCGCGCCTTTCTTATGCTGGACATTTTAACAGCGCTTCAAACGGCGCAGACAGTTTCGAACGGCCATTCAGCCCGTCCAGTTCGACGATACAGAAATTGGCAACAACCTCCCCCCCGGCTTTGCTAACCAGGGTTTCGGCCGCGGCCATTGTGCCGCCGGTTGCCAGCAAATCATCCACCAAAACAATCTTGGCCCCATTCGGGATCAAATCCGGTTGCACCTCAATGGTGTCCGATCCGTATTCCAGATCATAACTGTGCCCCAGAACCTGTCCGGGCAATTTGCCCTTTTTTCGCACCATGCCAAAACCGCATCCCAATTCTAAAGCCAGCGGCGCGGCAACCAGAAAGCCCCGCGATTCAATACCCATCAGCATATCGGGCTTATACGGGGAAACGCGCTCAACCAATTCCGCCACGGTGGCTCTCCACGCATCGGGATGGGCCAATAATGTTGCGATATCATAGAAATTAATCCCGTCAATCGGAAAATCCGGCACGATACGGATATGGTCGCGAATATTCATGTTTTTACAATTCCCTTTATCTATTTTTCCGGCATCAAGGCGCCATCAAATTGGCGCCAGTCCAGCTTAACGATTTATAATCGAAAGAAGAACCATTTTATTTTCAAAAAGTGGTCTTATAATTACCCCAAATATGCTTATATAATAAGACAAAGGCATAAGCCGCAATTCACCCAGACCCAACGGGACGTATTTTAATGTTTCAAAGGCGCGAAGCCCTGACCCTGATTCAAAAAGCCAAAGAAGTATTTTGGCCGTCCATGGGATGGAAACGCACATTCAAATACGTTCAATACCGTCTGGTGCGTTTATCGGATACCACGCATAAAATTGCCCTTGGTCTGGCCATTGGCTGTTCCATTTCCTTTACCCCCCTCGTTGGCACCCATTTCATTCAGGCCGGGCTTTTGGCCTATCTATGCCGCGCCAATCTGCTTTCGGCCATTATCGGCACGTTTGTCGGCAACCCCTGGACGTTTCCGTTCATGTGGTGGACCGCCATCAGCTTCGGATCTTTCCTGTTTGGCCTGATGGGCCTTCCGGCCAGCACCGCCCTGCCGGAATATATTGACCTGCATATCGTCTGGAATCTTTTATGGCATGATCCGCTCCGTCTGTTTTTACCATGGCTTGTTGGCGGATACCTGGCCATGTTGATTTGTATTCCCATCAGCTATTACATCTTTTACCGCCTGGTGGGAACAGCAAAGGCCGCACGCTCCAAGGCGAAACTGCGCACCGTTCACAAAGTCGCCAGCGAGATTACAGGTCCTAAAAAATAATTGACATAATTGTGCCAGATTGCTAGATTTCACCGCAGATCAATAAAGGCGCACCGTTTTGACACATCTTTATGCAGGCATTGCCGATACCATTAACCAACTGGACAGCACCACACCATCGGCGTCCATGACATTGCTTAACGGCAGGCGCGCCTATGACGGGCCGGACGGGCCGTATGTCGATTATGTGCATTTCAGACCTGTTTCGGAAAGCTGGGCATTACACGAAAAAATACAAAAGGCCTTTATGCACCGCCCGGATTATCAGGGCCGCGTATATGCCGGAACG
This sequence comes from Micavibrio sp. UBA2638, assembly GCA_002359735.1. Lineage (GTDB taxonomy): Bacteria > Pseudomonadota > Alphaproteobacteria > Micavibrionales > Micavibrionaceae > UBA2638. The sequence continues at coordinate 20,094 of DENS01000005.1, read as the reverse complement.
GCCGGGGAAGTGAACCTGACCTATATCGCGACCAGCAAAGCCCCTGCCGCCATTCTTTACGACATTAATCCGCTGCAAAAAGCCTTCTGGGACATGATGATCGATCATCTGGCGGCGCATGATAATATCAATGATTTTGTGCAATCCATGACGGCCCTGCCTTACCGGCTTTGTCGCTCGCTGATGCAGGATTTTAACATCGCGGCCGATACGCCGCGCTACCGCCTGAATTTTGAAGACCCTTTTCCGCTGAAAGGCCGGTCATACGGGCGCAAAACATCACCGCTGTTAAACATGCGATACGATGATTTTGAAGAATGGTTTCAACTGCGTGCCGGTCATGAAGGCACCGGATATGTATTCTGCGGCGATAAAGACGTGACGTGGCTGCAAAACCCCGATCAATATCACCACCTGCATGCCATGGCCCGTCATGGCGCCATGGCCGCAATGACCCTGGATATCACCGACAAACCGTGTATTGAACAATTGCGTACCACACTGGATACCCTCAGCTATCAGCCCGTCAATGTCGCTATGACACAAGATCACAACAGCGCGCCTGAACACTTGCCCTGTCAGAAAGGGATGCGCATTGAAACGCTTTATACCAGCAATATCGGGTATTACCTGCAATGGAGCGATCAAGAAATTGCAACGCAAAAAGAACAATACGGCGAAGACCCCGTTGATTTTTGCGGGCGCCCGGTCACGAACGAAACATGGCGCCATACGCTGAACAATTTACGCCAGATCACAGATAAAAATGCCCTGATCATGCATTTTGATCAGGTCCAGGAAGGGTTTTTAGGGCGGCCTGATTTTCATCCGCGCTTTAAGGTGCAAACCGGCCATGATTTGGAAATACCGCGTCCCCTTGATCCCGGTGGGTTAATAGCAGATATTGTTTAAATGATACTTGGCATCGGTACAGACATCGTCGATATATCCCGCATCAACGCCTTGCTGGACAGCGCCGGCGAGCGCTTTGTCACCCGCAGCTTCACCGAAGAAGAACAAGACCTGGCCCGAAAACGCGGCAAGCAGGGACCCTATTGCGCCGGTACACTGGCCAAACGTTTTGCCGCCAAAGAAGCCTGTGCGAAAGCCCTTGGTACAGGCATCAGCGGCGGCATCTTATTCAAGGAGATTGGCGTCACCCTGGATCAGAACGGCGCCCCGGCGTTAACGCTGACCGGTCAGGCGCTCGCCCGGCTTGAGACGCTAACCCCCGCTGATAAAACCCCGCACCTGCATCTTAGCCTGAGCGATGAAAAAACCTGCGCCTGCGCCATGGTGATTATCGAGGCCCGCTAAAGATACATCTTTCCTCTGGCCAAGCGAATTACTATGATGTAAAACGCGATGATACGAACAGAAAAGAAATACAAAAACCATGTCCGACAAACCTGATTCACTGGAAGATGAATGCGATATCAAGGCCGCAAAACAGCCCCCCTTAACGGCCAAGGAGGAAGTGAGCGAATTCGCAAAAACCATCCTGATTGCCGTTGCGCTCGCCATGTTGATCCGGACATTTATGTATGAACCCTTTAACATCCCGTCAGGGTCGATGAAGCCAACTTTACTGATCGGGGATTATTTGTTCGTGAATAAACCGGCTTACGGGTACAGCCGTTATTCCTTTCCGTTTGGTCTGGCACCGCTGGAGGGCCGCGTTTGGGACAAGCCCCCCAAACAGGGCGACGTTGCCGTGTTTAAATTGCCCAGCAACACCTATATCGATTACATCAAGCGCGTGATCGGTTTGCCGGGCGATACCATCCAGATGCGCCGCGGCCGTCTTTACATCAATGGCAATCTTGTGCCGCGGGAAAGTCTGGGCATGAAAAAGGTCTGGGACCAATATCGCGGCGAAGTGGTAATGGAGGAATTTCTTGAAACCCTGCCAAACGGGACCGTCCATCACATTCTGGAAGAAAGTGATGACCGCCCGCTGGATAACACAGAAGTTTTCACCGTTCCCGAAGGACATTACTTTATGATGGGTGATAACCGCGATAATTCCGTGGATAGCCGTGCCCCCAATGGCGTTGGTTTTGTTCCGGCCGTCAATCTGGTGGGGGAAGCCGATTTCATTTTCTATTCCACCAATGGATATGCCAAAATATACGAGGTCTGGAAATGGCCATGGACCATTCGGTTTAACCGGATTTTCGACACCATTAAACCGGTGCGCCCCGCAGACCAGCAAAGCGATCAGGCCGTTGACGCGGGCGGCCCCCAATAACAATGACCAATAGATCCACATGAACGCACCCTACAAACCGCACACAGATCTGGAAAAATCGATCGGGCATGAATTCACCGATAAAAATCTTTTATCCATGGCCCTGACACATTCCAGCACCGGCACAGGTATTAATTATGAACGCCTGGAATTTCTGGGAGACCGCGTTTTGGGCCTGATTGTGTCGGAAATCCTCTATGAAAAATTCACCGATGAACCCGAAGGGCACCTTGCCAAACGCTTATCATCTTTGGTACAGGGCAGCTGGCTGGCCAAGATGGCGGTAAAAATTCATCTGGGCGAATATATGGGATTTTCCGAGGCCGAACACAGCGCCGGCGGTTTTGAAAACGAAAATATTCTGGCCGATGGAATGGAGGCCCTGATCGGTGCCATCTATCTTGATGCCGGGCTTGAGGTTTGCAGAAATTTTGTTGAAGAATTATGGGGCAACGCCTTTTATGACATGGCCAAGCCCCCGCAACACCCCAAAACCGCCTTACAGGAATGGGCACAAGGAAACGGCCTGCCCCTGCCGACCTATAAAATCATCGGCCAAAGCGGCCCTGATCATGCGCCGGTGTTCGATGTACAGCTTCACGTCAAAGGCCATGACGATTTAATTGCCCAGGGCAAATCGCGCCAGATTGCCGAACGCGAGGCGGCCCGCCTTTTTCTGAAACAACTTGAAAGCAAATCAAAATGACCCGGAATGCGGATAACACACAATGCGGATTTGTCAGCATTCTTGGCCTGCCCAATGCCGGGAAATCCACCCTACTGAACACCATGGTCGGGTCCAAAATATCCATCGTTTCCCACAAAGTGCAAACCACACGCAGCCGGGTGCTGGGCATTTTGGCCGAAGGACAGACACAAATTATCCTGATGGATACCCCCGGCGTTTTTGCCCCGAAAAAAACACTGGAAAAAGCCATGGTCAGCGCGGCTCTGGATACAATCGCAGAGGCCGACATCATTATGCACCTTGTTGATGCCTCGATGAAAGATGCGGTTGAACGCAACAAATTCTTAAGCGAAAAACTGCCCGGCAATAAAAAATGCATTCTGATATTGAATAAAATTGATCAGGTAAAAAAAGAAACGCTGCTGGAACTGACCAAAGCCCTGCATGAACAGTTTGATTATTCCGAAACTTTCATGATTTCAGCGCTGAAAGACAAGGGCCTTGATGCCCTATTGGCATATCTTGGTCAGAATTTGCCCGCTGGGCCCTGGCTGTTCCCCGAAGATCAGATGACCGATATGCCGATGCGCATGCTGGCCGCGGAAATCACGCGGGAGAAAATTTTTGAACGTCTGCATCAGGAATTGCCCTATTCCATTTTTGTCGAAACCCAGAACTGGGAAAATTTTGATAACGGCAGCGTCAAGATTGACCAGGTTATTTATGTGGAGCGCGACAGCCAAAAAGGCATTGTTTTAGGCAAAGGCGGACGCACCATAAAAGAAATCGGTCAGCATGTCCGTTTGGAATTACAAGACATTCTGGGGTGCCCCGTCCATATAAAAATATTCGTCAAAGCGCAATCCAACTGGGCCGAACGATCAGAAAACTATTCCCTGATGGGACTAAATTTCCCGGTATAACCCCGGCTTTCAACACCGACCCCATCATTCCGTCATCCGCATAAAATATGCAAAAAAAGGAAAACAGTCATTTTATCGTGTGGATAAAGCGACGTTTTTTTCTTTTCCCACTGGTCAACTATTCTGCACGCTGTTATGGTGACAAAATCTTAAGGACATAGATTTTCTTATTAAATTTCAGGCGCTTAGCCTGTTTTACTTGTGGAGGATACATTAATATGAGTTGGACCGACGAACGTGTTTCCCTTTTGAAAAAACTCTGGGGAGAGGGAAAAACAGCAGCAGAAATTGCGAGCACATTAGGCGGCGTTACCCGCAACGCAGTCATTGGAAAAGCGCACCGCCTTAAACTTTCCAACCGTATGTCTCCCATCCAGACAAACAAAAAACCAAAGGCGCCCGCCAATACCAGCACCCCGCCGCCAGCGCCGAAACGCACACGCACAAAATCGGTTGATATTCCTAGAGGGAAAGGCCTGAGCCTGCTGGATCTTAAGCCCTCCCAGTGCCGCTGGCCGTCGGGTGATCCGCGGGATGATGATTTTGGTTTCTGCGGGGAATCAGGCGTTCCGGGCCTGCCATATTGTGAAGAACACGCAAAAATCGCCTATCAGGCGGCCCGTAATAACCGCGTTTTGAAGGCCGAAGACTTCGAAGACAAAGGACGCAGCGATGCCAGTGAAGACGAACAAAAAATTGTCGTCAATCAATAATCCTGCCGCGACAATAATTTTCTAGATTTTAAAAAACCGCTTGCCGTATTTGTCAGGCGGTTTTTTTTCATTTTAGACTAAATTATGCGCATCATAAAAAACCGAACTTATTGTATCCAATACACCAAAAGCGTGATACATTGCGCCCCATCATAAAACATCATTGAAAGAACGCTTTTTGACATGAAGAAATCCCAGTCGATCGCCGTTACTATCGCCATTATTGCCGTTCTTTGGATCGGTTCCGGCGTAGTGTTATCCCCGCCGCAGCCTGAAGATCATCATAATATCACCGAAGATAATCAAAAAGAACACCCCCTGGCAGAGGTTCGGGTACGCGATATAAAGGCCGAAGATTTTTCTTATGACATCATCATCACCGGGCGCAGCGCCGCCGATGCCAAAGTTGATATCAAAGCAGAGGTGGAAGGCCCGATCATCACCATCAAGGCCGATAAGGGCGATCCCGTTAAAAAAGGCGACCTTCTGGCAGAGATTGAAATCCAGGACCGCGCCGCCCGTGTAAAAGAGGCCCGGCAACTCCTCAACCAGCGCCGCACCGAGTATAATGCGGCCAAAACGCTTAACCAAAAAGGCTTTAATTCCGACATCCGGCTGGCGGAAAAACGCGCCCTGATGGAAGCGGCGCAAAGCGCGTTGGCCGAGGCACAAAACACACTGGATAAAACCCGTATCAAGGCCCCGTTTGACGGCGTGATCAATGACCGCGCGCTGGATGAAGGGGCACTGGCCAATATGGGCGAAACCCTGTTTACCCTTGTTGATCTGGACCCGATTAAAATCACCGGCTTTGTTGCCGAACGTGAGATTGGCGCCATAAAAACCGGCGTCACCGCAACCGCACTGATGCTGGATGGGACCGAACATGAAGGGCCGGTCACCTTTATTGCGCTGGCCGCTGACCCGGATACGCGCACCTTTAAGATTGAAATGGAAATTCCCAATACGGATTTTTCCATACAGGACGGCCTGACCGCGAAAATGCGCATTCCCGTTGCCGCACGCAAGGCCCATAAAATATCACCATCGGTTTTATCCTTGAATGATGAAGGAAAAATCGGTGTTAAAATTGTCAATGATCAGGATATTGTCATTTTCAAACCCATTACGATTTTATCTGACAAAACCGATATGATGTGGATTGACGGCTTGCCGGACAACACGCGCCTTATCACCGTCGGGCAAGAATTTGTAAAAGACGGCCAGCATGTGAAACCGGTTCTATCGAAAGGAAACGGCCTGTTATGATGGCGCCCATTATTGATGCCTCCCTCAGCAGGGCGCGTACAGTTATTTCAATACTGGTTTTGCTGTTGCTGTCCGGGGGATTTTCTTACGTGAATATCCCCAAGGAATCCTCGCCGGATATCGACATTCCGCAAATTTATGTCTCGGCCTATCTGGAAGGCATTTCCCCGGAAGATTCCGAGCGCTTGATTATCCGCCCTTTGGAACAGGAGCTGGCCAGCATCGAAGGCGTCAAGGAAATGAAGGCCACCGGCTATCAGGGCGGCGGCTATGTCTTGCTGGAATTTTTGGCCGGATTTGACAAGAAGAAGGCACTGGATGATGTGCAAAAAGCCGTCGACCAGGCGCGCCCTGAACTGCCCGCCGATGTTGACGAACCCAAAGTCACCGAAGTGAATTTCAGCCTGTTTCCCGTGCTTGTGGTTACCTTATCCGGTGATGTGCCCGAACGTACATTGATTACATTGGCGCAGGATCTGCAAGATAAAATCGAAGCGACCCCGTCGGTGCTGGAGGCCGCCATCGCCGGTGACCGCGAAGAATTGGTTGAGATTGTGGTCAACCCGGAATCTTTGGAAAGCTACGCCCTCAACGGGCAGGATTTGCTCGGCTTTTTCTCCAGATCCAATCGCCTGGTGGCGGCCGGAAACATGGATACCGGCGCAGGCCGATTTGCGATTGAGGTGCCGGGCCTGTTTGAAAGTGTTTATGACATTATGGACATGCCCTTGCGCGTATCCGGGGATTCCAACATCAAGGCCAAAGACGTTGCCGAAATACGCCGCACCTATAAAGACCCGGAGAACTTTGCCAAATTAAACGGCGAGCGCGCCGTAGCACTGGAGATTGTAAAACGGTCCGGTGAAAACATTATCGACACCATCGAAACCGTACGGGAAATTGTCGAGGCCGAACGAGAGTTCTGGCCGGACAATGTGGTCGTATCCTATACGCAAGATGAATCCGAAGGCATTCGCACCATGCTCAAGGACCTGCAAAACAATGTCATCAGCGCCATTTTACTGGTTATGATTGTCGTCGTCTGGGCGCTCGGGATACGGGCGGCCGCACTGGTTGGTGTGGCGATTCCCGGCGCATTTTTAACCGGTATCCTGATCCTTTACACCATGGGATTAACGGTCAATATCGTGGTCTTATTCGCCCTGATTTTATCGGTGGGTATGCTGGTCGATGGTGCCATTGTCGTGGTTGAACTGGCCGACCGTAAAATGGCAGAGGGAAAAACAAGAACCGAGGCCTACCGCATTGCCGCCAAACGCATGGCCTGGCCCATTATATCGTCAACCGTGACAACGCTGGCCGCGTTTGCTCCGCTTTTATTCTGGCCGGATATTGTCGGCGAATTTATGAAATATATGCCCCTGACCCTGATTTGTGTCCTCAGCGCATCCCTTTTAATGGCATTAATTTTTGTGCCTGTTCTGGGATCACTGATCGGCAAGCCAGGCGCGGCCGCCGATAACGATATTATGAAACAGCTTTCCGCCGCCGAAACCGGCAATCTGGACAGTATTACCGGTTTCACCGCCGGGTATCTGAAAGTTTTAAAAGGCGCGCTAAAAATTCCGGGGCTTATCATGGGCGGGGCCTTTGCATTGTTGGTCGGGGTCATTATATTATATTCAACGGCCGGTAAAGGGATTGAATTTTTCCCCGAGATTGAGCCGGAGCTGGCCTCTGTTCTGGTGCATGCACGCGGCAACCTGTCCGTCTATGAGAAAGACCAGCTGGTGAAAGAGGTGGAAGACCGCGTCTTAAGCGTGGAAGGACTGGAAACAGTTTACACCCGCGCCGGAAAGTCCGCCCAGCAAGGGTCTGATCTGGCCGAAGATGTTATCGGGCAAATGCAAATACAATTTCTGGATTGGGATAAGCGCCGCCCCGCCGATATTATTCTGGATGAAATACGCAGCAAAACCGCCGATATCGCCGGCATTCATGTGGAAACCCAAAAACAGGAAGGCGGGCCGCCCACCGGGAAGGATGTCCAGATACAACTGGCCAGCCGCTTCCCGGACAAGCTGGAGGCCATGACAGAAATCACCTTACGCGCGCTGGAGGACATTGGCGATTTTATCGACATCGAAGACAGCCGCCCCTTACCCGCCATCAAATGGGAACTGAATGTGGACCGCGCCCAGGCAGCAAAATACGGGCTGGATGTTGTGGCCGTGGGCGATTATGTGCGCATGGTAACCAACGGATTGAAAATTTCCGAATACAGACCAGATGACAGCGAAGAAGAAATTGATATCGTCATCCGCCACGATAAAGATTACCGCACACTGGACCAACTGGACCGGGTACGCATTGAGGCTGGTAACGGATCAATTCCGATTGGAAATTTCATCACCAAAACGGCAGAACCGGCCGTCGGCGTGATTAACCGCGCCGACCAAAAACGTATCATCACGATCAAGGCCAATTTGCCCGAGGGGATGAACACCAATGCCAAAGTAGAGGCCATAAAAGCCTGGATGGAAACCAACCGCGACAGGCTGGACCCCGCCGTTGAAGTGTCATTCAAGGGCGAAGACGAACAACAGCGCGACTCGCAGGAATTTTTAATGCGGGCCTTTTTGGTGGCCCTGTTTATGATGGCCATTGTTCTGGTGACCCAGTTCAACAGTTTTTACAGCGCGCTGTTGATTCTGACCGCGGTTATCATGTCCACTATCGGGGTGCTGATCGGTCTTTTAATAACCGGCAGCCCCTTTGGCATTATCATGAGCGGGATCGGCGTGATCGCTCTTGCCGGTATTATTGTGAACAACAATATTGTCCTGATTGATACCTTTGATCACCTGCGCGCAACCAATACGCACAATGCCAGCATTCGTGAATTGATTTTACGCACCGGGGCCCAAAGGTTACGCCCGGTATTGCTGACCACACTGACCACCGTCATTGGCCTGATGCCCATGGTTTTACAGCTGAATATCGATTTTGTTGACCGGTCCGTGAATTACGGCGCGCCGTCAACGCAATGGTGGGTGCAACTGTCAACCGCCATTGTTTTTGGCCTGTCCTTTTCAACCATATTGACCCTGATTGTGACGCCCAGCGCCCTGATGCTGCGGGAAAACGTATCCCAGTTCTTTAAAAAACGTAAAGCCGCGCGGAATAATAACGCGTAGAATTGAAAAGGATAAGGGATTAAAAAGCATAATAGCGCGGAAACCGCGGTAGCAGACCGGGGCGATATCACATATCTATTCTATAATTTCGATTTTAACCGCTTCACGGCCTTTTTCGACATCTTTCATCGTCACGCGGACTCGATCACCGGCGCGCAGTTCCTCAACCTCATTGGCATCAAGGCAACTTTGGTGAATAAAAATATCCTTCATACCATCATCCGGTATAATAAAACCAAAGCCCTGATCTGGTTTAAACCATTTCACCAGGCCGCCCATCGTATAGGTGCCGTTTTCATCATTTATTTCCGGCATGGTTGAAAACGAACCGGTTGAAATCACCTCGACAATTTCACCAACCTGCTTGCCCTTGTCCCCGTCAACGATGGTACAGAGCAGAACAGCCCCCTCCCCGATAGAATGAAGACCGGCCTTTTGCAAGGTTGTCACATGAAGGAAAGCATCATATTTTTCATCTTCAGGAACAACAAAGCCAAAGCCTTTTGTTCCGTTAAACCATTTTAAATGCATTTTGACGGCGATATTTTCGCTGCCCGGTGTCATATTGTTCTGTAACTCGAGATTACTCAAAAGCCCAATTCCTGAAACTTAAACCGTTGGTTTTAAATTCTAGAGACTAGAATCATTAACTTTTTTCATTTTGATATAAAAAGTAATCAGAATCCAGCCCCGAATTTCACTCCCTGGCCATGCAAATACCATAGCGCAAGTGTTTATTTCGCGGTACAATACTATATTATTGTTATAAATCAACGCCTTATTGTGCAGCGCAACATCTAGCGGGAGACCTGAAAAAATGACAAAAAAAACACACCCATGGCTGGCCCATTATCCCGAGAAGCCGGATTGGAATCTGGAGATTCCTAACAAAACCATGCTGGATGCCTTTGATGAAACGACACGCAAGCACCCGGATAAAACGGCAATGGATTTTATGGGCAAAACCTATAGCTGGGGCGATTTTCAAGAAAGCGTGAACCGGTTTGCCTGTGGGTTGCAAAAACACAATATTCGCAAGGGCGACAAAGTCGGATTATTTTTGCCAAACTGTCCACTTTTCCTTATCGCATACTATGGTATTTTAAAATGCGGTGCGACGGTCGTGAATTACAATCCGCTTTATTCCTCTGGCGAATTAAAACACCAGATCGAAGACAGTGAAACCAAAATCATGGTCACGCTTGATCTATCCGCGCTTTACCCCATGGCGCACCGTATGCTGGAGGAAAGCAGCCTGGATACGCTCATCATCGGAAAATTTACCGATATGCTGTCTTTTCCCAAGAATGTCCTGTTCCCGTTATTAAAGGCAAAAGATCAGGCCAAGCCGGATTTCAATGACCCGCGCATTCACCGGCTGGATACATTCCTGCAAAATGAAGGCGCCTGCAACACGCCGGACCTTGACCCCAAAAATGACGTTGCCCTGTTGCAATATACCGGCGGCACGACAGGCACCCCCAAAGGCGCCATGCTGACGCATCGCAATTTATACGCCAATGCCCTGCAATGTCTGGTCAATTTCCCTGATGAGCAAGACCATTACCGCATGCTGGGCATTTTACCGATGTTCCACGTTTTCGCCATGACCGTAACGTTGAATTTGCCGGTGCTGGCCGGGTTTGAAATCGTCACCATTCCGCGTTTTGATCTGAAACAGGCCCTCAAAGCCATTCACAAGAAGAAACCCCATTTTATGGCGGGGGTTCCGGCCATTTTCAATGCCATGAATAATTGCGACGATATCTCGTCTTATGATCTATCCTCGCTGCAATTTTGTATTTCAGGCGGCGCGCCGCTGCCGGTTGAGGTTAAAAAATCTTTCGAAAAGAAAACGGGATGCGTTGTCTGCGAAGGCTATGGCCTGACAGAATCATCACCTGTTACCAATGTGAACCCGCCCTTTGGTGAAAACATCCCCGGCTCCATCGGTATGCCGGTTCCGGCCACCATCATTGAAATTATCGACAAAGATGACAAAGTCACCCCGATGCCCCTGGGTGAGCGCGGGGAACTTTGTGTACGCGGCCCGCAGGTCATGAAGGGATACTGGCAAAACGAAGAAGCCACAAATGAAACCCTGCGCCCCACGGGCGAAGGCGATGTGCGTCTGCATACCGGTGATATCGCCATCATGGATGAAAAGGGATATGTCTATATTGTTGACCGTATCAAAGATATGATCATCACCAATGGCTATAATGTGTACCCGCGCAATATCGAAGAGGCTATCTACGCCCATGACGCAGTTGAGGAATGCATTGTTGCCGGCCTGCCGCATGAAGAACGCGGAGAGATTGTAAAGGCCTGGATTAAATTGAAAAATGGCAAAACCCTGAACGAAAAAGACTTGTTGGCCTTTCTGGAAGACCGTTTATCGCGGCTGGAGATGCCAAAATTGATTGAGTTCCGGGACGAAGCGCTGCCTAAAACAATGATCGGAAAGCTAAGCCGCAAAGATATCGTGGCCGAAGAGACCCAAAAACAACAAAACGCCACTTAACGCGGCGCGCGGATTATAATTCGCGGGCCATATACGTTTGCACCCAACCAAGAACGGATTCGGCCACGTCCAGGCGAGCATAAACATCAGCCGCAGCCGCAGCCGCAGCCGGATCTTCCCCTGTATAGGCCAGCGCGGCAGGCACCTTATTGATCCGCGGCTCAGCCCCGGTATTCAAACGCCAGTTTTGATACAGTGATAAACGCTGCTCCGCCCGGTCCAACATTTGCGCAATGTCGCCTTGCACCCCGATATCCTCAGCATCAATCAAATCCGGCGCAACGCGTAAAATCTGCGCCGCGCCCCAATGTGCAATCAGGCAATCGGCCAATTTCCCGCCCTCCACGCTCAACCGGTCCGGCGATAGGCACAAGCTATAGGCCGAGCTATACTCAGACCGAAGATATTGCGCTTCACGCTTGGGACGATTTGGATCGGCCTGCGCACATTGGATATAAACCTGCAAAGCCTGTTCATCGGCCTCAAATAAATCTGGATGCGGGCGCCATAAATCCGGTAAGACCTGATCATAGGCAGCGTCATTTAAAATACCCCGTATATCACGCGCGGCCCCCGAAAACATATCCAGTATACCGGCCTTCAGCGCATCCAACCGCGCTTTGTTCCCTACACAAATTGTGGTCAATTGGTTTCGTCCTCCCTAAAAGACACTATAAAATGACGCAAACGGCCAATGCCTGTTATTTATATTGTTTATAAATTTGCGCCGGGTAATTCCGGTTCTACGCAGATATTCATACTGGTTTTTTGTACATTGGCAAGGATTTCGCCGGCGAAGGTTAAACGCGCCAGCCTGCTTTGTTGCTCACGCGATGCTCCCGTTGCCGAAAACACAACGGCCCGCGCCGCGGCGTCACGGCCCAGGGCATTCCGGTTCATGATATTGCGGCCAGCGGCGGCCCCGCCCTCCATGACAGCCATTGCATCCATCATGGCCTCGACACGGTCTAACATGGTGTGAATACTCTCTTGAACGTTCGGATCAGGGTCATCAATTAACTCTGGCATCACCTTCAACATTTGCGCCTGCCCCCAATGGGCGATCAGATCATCGGCCAGTGCGCCGCCCGCGCGTTTCAGCCCGTCTTCCGAACGGCACAGCGCATAGGCGTAGCTATATGTACCGGCCAGATTACGGGCATATTCCTGCACATGGTGCGCATGCGCGCCGCCAGTGGCCAAAGCGCCCTTCGCAGGATAAATTTCCGCCTGCACATCATGGGCCGCGCCGGAAAAAAGATGGATCAAGTTTTTGCGTATGTCCTGCAAGCGCTCTTTATTATTGTGGTGCGTCACGGCGCCAGTCCTCCCCTGTTTATTATGATGCTTGTATTTATCGCACACACATAAGTAATATGTCAAATAAAATGCGCGAAACCAAACTCTTCATCAGGGATGATCAAGCCTGTATTTCAACCTTGCATAATTAGGAATTAATTCATATAATAAAGATCAACATATCGGGCTTGCATCCCAAAGGGCACCCCCACCCCCTTAAAATGAACAAACGAAATGACGAACGCGAATTACGCTTTAATATAAAGGCATTAACCGGGTTTTACGTGCAACTATCCGCGCAAAATACCGCCGGTTTTGGCGTGAACGGCCGCAATAATGTTTTGCGAAATGGCCTCGATCTCCTCATCCGTCAGGGTCTTGTCATCCGGCTGCAGGGTCACATTAAGCGCCAATGACTTTTTGCCCTCTTCCACGCCCTTACCGGCATAGACGTCAAAGACATAAGCATCGGCGATCATTTTCTTATCCGCGGATTTGGCAGCGCGTACCAGATCAAAGCTCTCCACGCTTTGGTCCACCACAAACGCAAAATCGCGTGAAACCGGCTGCAAGGAAGCCAATTGCAGATATGGCTTTTCCGTGCCGCCCTTTTTCTTGGCCTCGGGGATATTTTGTAGAAAGACCTCAAAGGCCACAACGGGGAATTTGATATCCATCTCTTCCAGAATTGCGGGGTGGATTTCGCCAAATTGGGCAATAATAGTCTTACCCAGCGCGAAAACACCGGACCGCCCGGGGTGGAAATACGATGACGCCCCTTTGCGGATCTGGGCATTCGCCGCAGGCGCGCCGCAAGCCTCAAGCGCCGCCAGAGCATCGGCCTTGGCATCATAGGCATCCACCGGGCGCACAGCCGATGCATCACTCCAGTTACGGGGGGCATTCGCCCCGGCGCGTATACCGCTGGCGATCATTTCCTGTCCGTCGGCCTTAACCGAGCGGAAGACAGGGCCGATTTCGCACAGCGCCGCGTTGCCGAAACCACGCGCGTGATTGGCACCGGCGGCGGTAATCAAATTCGGCAATATAGACGGGCGCATCTGATCAATTTCTGCGCTGATCGGGTTAGACAGGGTCAACGCGTTATCATTAGACCCGAAATGCCCGGCCAGCTCCTTGTTCATAAATGACCAGGTCACGCATTCATGCATGCCGCGCGCCGTCAGGGCATTGCGCGCCTGCCTGACCCGCCCCAGTAACACTGTCTCGGCGGCCTGTGTCACCGCGCTGTCCGCGCGAACAGAAACCGATGGCAAATCATCCAGACCGACAACGCGCAAGATTTCCTCCGCCAGATCGGCTTTCCCGTCGGTATCGGCGTCCCAGATATCGCCGCGCCAAGGCGGAACAGAAACCGCAAAGGCGCCGCCATTATCTTTCGCGCCGAAACCCAAATCCGTTAAAATCTGTTTCTGGGTCTTGGTATCGACATCCATACCGATCAGGTTTTTTACGATGGCGGGGTCATAATCGACGGTTTTCTGCCAATCCGGCACCGCGCCGGCCGTCACAATCTGGCTGGCTTCGCCGCCGCAAATATCAAGAATTAAGCGGGTCGCGATCTCCATGCCGTCATGGGTGAAAACCGGGTCAATACCGCGTTCATTACGGTAACGGGCGTCGCTGTCTATGCCGTGCAAGCGTCCGGTTTTGGCCATGCGCGTCGGATTAAAATAAGCGCACTCCAGAAACACATCAACGGTACCCTCGGTGCAGCTGGTGCTTTCGCCGCCAACAATACCGCCAAACCCGATCACGCCGGATTCATCGGTAATGGCAACTTCACCGCCTGCGGCGCGATATGATTTGTCATTCAACGCATCAAATTCTTCGCCGTCCCTGGCTTCACGCACCACGATATCACCGCTCAGCCGGGCGATATCATAAACGTGCAAGGGGCGGCACAGGTCAAGCGATAGATAATTGGTAATATCCACCAATGCGGAGATAGGACGCAGACCAACACTTTTTAACAGGGCCTGCATCCATTCCGGCGACGGGCCGTTTTTAACGCCCTTGATTGTGCGCCCTAAAAACAGTTTACAACCATCTTTATCTTCGATGGTCACTTTTACCGGTGATGCAAAACCGCCCTCTATTTTATCACCAGCCAGCGGTTTTAAGGTGCCAAGACCAGCCGCGGCCAAATCACGCGCAATACCCCGCACCCCTGCACAATCAACGCGGTTGGGCGTTAAATCAATTGTCAGAACAGGGTCATCCAGACCATAAAGTTCCGCAAAAGAGGTCCCTATTTCGATACTGTCATCGATCTCAATAATACCATCATGATCTTCGGATAAATTCATCTCGGCTTCGGATACCATCATGCCGCAACTTTCCACGCCGCGAATAACGCCTTTTTTCAAGGTTATGTCGCTGCCGGGGATATATGATCCTTCGGGCGCAAAAACGCCTTTCATGCCGGTGCGGGCGTTCGGTGCGCCGCAAACAACCTGCTTTACGCCGTCTGCGGTTTTTACGGTGCAAACCTTCAGGCGGTCAGCATCGGGGTGCTTTTCGGCCTTTTCAATCAAGGCCACTTTAAAGGGGGCATATAGCGCGGCGCGGTCTTCCACGCCATCCAGCTCCAGCCCCAACGCTGTCAATTTATCGCAGATTTCCTGAAGCGAGGCATTTGTATCCAGATGTTTTTTCAACCAATTCAGCGTGAATTTCATATCTTTTATTGCTCTTTCAATTTCAATATATATTTACGTTACATCATTAACAGTTTTAACCGAAAACTCAACGCTTTCGCGTCATAATTCATCACAGCGTTTATACAGTCAAAGGCTGGATAAACAAATTAAAGTTCATCTTCACGCCGATGCTTTTATACAGCGCCTGCGCCGCATGATTATCCGCATCGGCCAACCAGTAAAGACGCGACCATCCGGCTTTACGGCCCAGCGCCTCCAATTCCCGTACCAAGGCCCTTGCAACGCCACAGCGGCGATATTCAGGTGCAACGAAAACGTCCTGCATATAACAGGCCTCGGCAATTGCGCCGGTGGTGGGGTGCAAAATATAATGCACCAGCCCGGCCATTTCCCCCTGTAAAAGCGCACACAGGCCACCAACAGGATATCCATCATCCATTAAACGCGCCCAGGTCGAACTGGTCACGGCCTCATCACGCTGACCCAGATTATTACCATCCCAAAGCGGAAGCCAGTTCGGAAAATCATTCTGTTCCAAGGGGCGTATGACAATGGAAGACATAGAACGGGCCGCCGGACTTAATAATTCGTCGCGCTGTTCGGGCGATTAAGCGGATCAAAGCCATAATGCCCCAACCAGCGAACATCACTGTCAAAGAATGTACGCAAATCAGGAATACCGTATTTCAGCATCGTGGAGCGTTCCAGCCCCATGCCGAAAGCAAACCCCTGATATTCATTCGGGTCAATGCCACAGTTTTTCAAAACATTCGGGTGCACCATGCCAGAGCCCAAAATCTCCATCCAGCATTGATCTTCATTGTCTTTGGCCTTACCAAGGCGCATTCCACCATTGGACAACTTCACATAACCGATATCAACCTCGGCCCCCGGTTCCACAAACGGAAAGAAGGATGGGCGGAAACGAACGGGAAGATCGTCAATTTTAAAAAACGCACGCACAAAATCGGTCAGGCACCCTTTCAAATGTGCCATGGTCACACCTTTATCGATGTACAGGCATTCCATCTGATGAAACATCGGGGTATGCGTCATATCCCAGTCAGAGCGGTATGTACGGCCGAAACAAATGGTCTTGATTGGCGGCGCATTATTTTCCATGTGGCGAATTTGTACAGAAGATGTGTGCGTCCGCAACACCTTACGCGCCTTTTCAGGATCAGTTTCAGACGGGTCTTCCGGCAGGAAAAACGTATCCTGCATTTCGCGGGCCGGGTGTCCGGGCGGAAAATTAAGCGCTGTGAAATTATGCCAGTCATCTTCTATATCCGGCCCCTCGGCGACGCTAAAGCCCATGGCCCCGAATATAGTGACCAGCTCATCGATGGTCTGGCTAATCGGATGCACCTTGCCGGCGCGTTCCGGGCGCGTATTCAGCGTGATATCAATATGTTCCGTGGCCAGGCGTTCATCCATTGCCTGTTTTTTTAGCGCGGCCTCTTGCGATTTCAACAAATCGGCAATTTCATCTTTCAGCACATTTAAAGCCTGACCGGTTGTTTTACGTTCTTCGGGGTCCATACCGCCCAACGTTTTCATGATCGCGGTAATACGTCCTTTTTTACCCAGGACAGAAACCCGAACTTCGTCCAACGCCTTTAAATCATTGGCCGCAGTAATTTCAGAGGTCAGTTCTTTTTTCAAATTTACAATATCAGTCATCACCTTATCCCTTATTATGTGCTTTTTTAGCAGTCACCATCCAATATCTCAATCACATCTTTCATATTATGAGCGAGAAAATGCGGTTTTGCGGCTTTTAACCGTCCGGTTGAAAAATAACCGCCCGTTATTGAAATGCATTTCAACCCCAATTTATGCGCGATCTCCGGCTCCTCTGTACTATCCCCGATTAAATAGGTATTGTCCGCGCGGTAACCACGTTTAAGCATATAGGCCGAAAGCCGTTCGGGCTTGGTCGCGCGTTCCAGCACCGTACAGCCATCTGGATTACCGCAAACATGGGAAAAGTAATGATCAATTTTCAACCGTATCAGCTGTTTTTCAATTTCTTCGGTAATATAGTTACTAAGGATTGTCCGGTCATAGCCCTTTTGTTCCAGCCAATGCAACAGAGTGCGTACGCCGGTGCGCGTTCTGGCCCGCGTGGCGGCCTGAATGTAATGATTATAAAAAATATCATTGGCCTCGGCCTGTTTTTCCAAAACCAGATCAACACTGGCCCCATTTTTGGCGTAAAAATGTATGACCGGAAAATTCGACGTCTCGCGGTAACGCTTCAGAGAAATCGGTTCAACGCCAAAAAATTCAAGACAGGCATTACTGGCACGCCAACAGGGCAATGTATCGGCCAGTATTGTTCCGTTCCAATCAAAAACTATCAGCTTTTTATCTTTCATGACGAAATATATACCACAGAAGCAGCCCCGCCGCCATGGCCCTTGCCGGCGCCGCCAAATATATCCGCCGCGTTATTAGCCTGCCGCATAATAAGGCCCATATGCTGAACATCAGAAATTTCATGAGCCCGGCATGGCATAAAAAAAACGGCCCTGCGAAAGGACCGCTTTTTGTAAACTGTCTAGTCAAACACACGGCTTAAAAGTTTAAGCCGCCTTCTTTTGCGCTTTTTTCAAAGCATCGGCAACCTGCTTGGCAATGGCTTCAAACCCTTTTTCATCGCGGATCGCAATATCGGACAACACTTTTCTGTCCAATTCGATACCGGTCAATTTCAAACCATGCATAAAGGTTGAATAGTTCATACCGTGCATACGGGCGGCCGCATTGATACGTTGAATCCACAAAGAACGGAAATCACGTTTCTTATTACGACGGTCGCGATACGCGTACTGACCGGCTTTCTCAACGGCCTGAACGGCGGTACGGAAACAATTCTTACGACGGCCATAATATCCTTTGGCAGCCTTAATAACTTTACGGTGTCTGGCGTGGGCGCGTGGGCCTCCTTTTACTCGTGACATTAGGCGCCTCCTTCTGATCTTTTGGTCTTGCGGTTATACGGCAAGAAGTTGCGCAACACAATGCGGGCATCCGCATCACACAGCACACCAATACGGCGGGCCTTACGCTTCATTGATTTTGGCTTATTCATTTGCATGTGGCGCATGAAAGACGGCTTCGCCTTTACCTTACCACTGGAGGTGACCTTGAATCGCTTCTTGGCACCGCTGCGGGTTTTCATCTTCGGCATTTTCTTCTCCTGATTAAAGGGTTACATACACAGATGATCGAGGCAGCCGAAACGCATTAAGCCAGATCATCACATCAAGTAAGGGGTTATACTAACATTACGGACCACAAATCAAGTCTTTTTTCTTCAAAAAGATCTATATGTATTTTTCCACAAATTGTAAGATTTGATACATCATGGCCTTGCGATGGTTTTCCTGGGCCATTCCATGAACGCCATCATGAAACGTTGTAATCTCAATACGTTTGGCCGGAATATAACGGCGCCCGATATCAAGCTGGCTGATCGGCACCAGAGTATCACGGGCCCCGTGAAAAATAACGGTGGGAACGAAAACCTCTTTCAAGGCGTACATAATATCAATTTTCTTTAATTCATTGATCAGATTAAGGCCAATACGCCGATTGTTATTATCGACATACCCTTGCTTTTGCTCCTGATCGGTAATCTCCTTAACGTTCAGCCCCCTGCTGGCGTATGATTTCAAATCAAACACAGGCCAGAACATGATCAGCGCCCGCACATCCAGATCCATATTCATAATGGCCAAAGTCGCGCCCAGCCCTTCGCCGACATAAATAAAGCGTTTATAGCCCCTGGATTTCGCCCAATACAAAACAGCCTGAAAATCTTCGCAGGCCGAACCGATCGTGAAATTTTCTTCACGGCCGTCACTCTCCCCGCAGCCGCGATAATCAAAACGCAACGTATGGTACCCGCGATCCGCCAGCAAAAACTCCACCGCACCGTATAGGTCATCCTGATGCGCCTTATGCCCAGGAAAACCATGGGACATAATCACCAGTGTTTGGTCAATTCGCGCCGTCAGACTTTCTGCCGGTGCGCTGTGTAATGCTGTGATGGATTGATCCTGCCCTGCATCAATCTGAATTTTTTCTGCCATGCCGCCAATATTTGGTTATTATTATTTGGTATTTTTACGCATTGCCGCCGCAACCTTACTTTGCAGCATCTCCCATTGTACGTGGATTTAAAAAATTGAAAAGAACATTCCTATAAGGGGTCATTCTGGGTTGTTAATATAATAATATCTTCGGTTTTCCATTCCCCTTGCGCATTTTGCTTCATCTTAAACATGGCCATTGCGCGGTGGCCGTATTTATCCATCAAACGAACCTTATGAAATTTTGACGCATCCCCGGACGAAGATAGAATTTCATAAGATACATGATCATACAGCGCGCCTTTATTGCGGCGGATCATACGCATAAAGCTCTGCGGATCTTCAAAATCATCCTTGATACTTTGCGCATTTAATTCAAAGGCAATCCGGTCATTTCGCTCGCGTATGGCCTCTAGCTGTTCTTTTATCACGATATCGGCGGGATCAAGGGCCTGGGATATGCTGGCCTCTACGTATTTCACCCT
>DENS01000015.1:57785-58093 GCA_002359735.1 Micavibrio sp. UBA2638 | reverse complement strand
ATTTCAAATGACAGGTATGAATGCGAAGCTGGATCCCGATATAGAAACTGTATTTTTGATGGCGTCCGATAAATGGCAATTCGTTTCTGCCAGCTTCGTGAAAGAAATCTGTAGCCTTGGCGGAGACATTGAACAGTTTGTTACACCTGGCGTGGCCGCCCGGCTAAAACAAAAATTTGAAAAATAATCATTTTTTGTGTCAAGAAAACTTGACGTACGCGCTGTAAAAACATATCTTGCCCTTCGTCGTGGAGAACCTATTCACGAAAAAACAATATGATCGCTTAGCTCAGCCGGTAGAGCAACTG
>DENS01000015.1:45670-57463 GCA_002359735.1 Micavibrio sp. UBA2638 | reverse complement strand
AACTGACTTTTAATCAGTAGGTCCGGGGTTCGAATCCCCGAGCGATCACCACTTTTCTTTTCCCATACAATCCGATACAATCCAAAAACACTAGCAAATCATGTTTCTATGGTATTTGGGAAGAGAAGGCTCTATTGCGTGCCTGCGTATTCTGACTACCGTATCGCTCTATTCTCATGTTATATTTATTGCCGTTGCCGTTGTTTTTATAAAGCGGCCGGGTTTTTATTTATGTTGCACTGCAAATTGACTTTAATGCAGTGCGGTAAAATTTTACTTTAAGCGACAGTGGTCATTAGTGGGAGATTATTACGCATGTCAGAACAAAGTTCAGTTTCAGAAGAAGAACGCACCGCCCTTGAGGTCGGTACAGTTGGTTGGGAAGCCTCTTTTATTAACGGCAGGCCTGATCATAAGGATTTGCGCCGCATTGCCGGAATCCAAGGCTTGTCAGAGGAGGAGCGGGTATATCTGGACCAAGACATAGAAAACCTTTGCGCCATGATTGATGATTGGGCCATTTGGGAAAGTGATGAAAAAATGGCACCACCGAAGGTTATTGATCACATGAAATCAATTGGTTTGTTTGGTCTTGGTGTGCCGAAAGAGTATGGTGGCAAAGGGTTTTCCGAACAAGCGCATGCCGCAATTATTAAAAAAATCGCGAGCCGGAGTTTTGCAGCCGGGATTATTCCAATGGTTATCAATTCGCTGGGCCCTGGAAAACTGGTTTATGAATATGGGACGCAAAAGCAAAAAGATGATATTTTGCCAAAAATTGCGAGCGGTGAGTATTTGACCTGTTTCGGCGCAACAGAGCCAAATGCCGGATCGGATTTGTTTGGCGGAATGGCATCGACGGGAACGCTAAAAAAAGACAATGATGGTGCTTTATATATTCACATTGATAATCTGGATAAGCGTTATATTACTTTGGCGCCAATTGCTAACTTGCTGGGCGTTGCGTATATGCTGAAGGATCCGGATAATTATCTTGGCCGTAATCAGGTGGATGTTGGTATGACTTTCTCACTCGTGCCACGCGATACTAAAGGTTTGATCGTAAATAAACGTTTGCGTCCAAACGGCGTACCATTCCCCAACGGTGTTATTCAGGGGGATGTTAAGTTGTCGCCGGATGGTGTTATCGGTGGTCTCGAAACAGCTGGGCAACACCAAAGATATTTACAGGAATGTCTGGCTGTAGGCCGGGGCATTTCCTTGCCAAGCTCCGCGACTGCGGCGTTAGAGGTTTCCTCACTTGCTGCTGGTGCTTTTGTCGGGGCCCGTACGCAATTTAATCGCACTTTGAAGGATATGGAAGGCTTGGAGGAGCCGCTGGCAAAGCTGGCTGGTTTTACCTACATGGCGCAGGCCGTCAGTTCCATTGCTGCAAAAACAGTGGATGATGGTGGTATGCCAACAGTGTCTTCGGCGATTGCCAAAAATCATCTGGTTGCGATGATGGAAGAAGGTGTGAATGATGCGGAGCGCGTTTTATGTGGTAAGGGGGTTATGGATGGGCCTTCAAATCCAATAAACCGTTCCATACGTGCCATACCTGTCGCCCATGCCGTTGAGGGCGCTTATTACCTAACCAAGCATTTGATTATTGGTGTACAAGGTTTGATGCGGTCTCATAAGCATGCGCGGCACATTTTTACGGCGCTGGAAGAAAAAAATATGGCCGCCATGGCGGGGCATGCTGTTCCGATGGTGGCTGAAACGGGGTATAGCTGGCTTAAAGCTATGCTACCAAGCTGGTTTCATTGTGGCGGTTTTTCGGATGTTGACCCGCAAACCAGACATTTTTATCGTCACATTAACCGCATGAGTAAATCCATGCAGATGGCGACCAATATGTCGATTATGCATTTACAGAAAGGCCTGATGGCAAGGGGGCGTACAGCCGGGCGCTTGGGAGATGTCATGAGCTATATGTATATTGCTGCCTGCACTTTAAGTGAATATGAAGCCAATGGACGCCAGAAGGATGAACATGATTTACTGCAATGGTCTGTGCGGTTTTGTCTTTATAAGGCTGAGGAGGCCTTTGATGACTTTCTCAGAAATTATCCTAACCGTAAAACGAAAAAGTTCAAACTAGCGGATGGGGCAGAAGACAAGGTGACCACTCCAAATAGAATATTGGGCGAAATTATGCGCGCTTCTATCTTTCCGTTTTATCAATTCCGTTCACGACGCTGGAAACCAAATGACTATCTGGAGCATCGCGTAGCCAATACAATAACGCGTCCATGTGATATAAGGGCAACCCTGACAAAAGATGTGTATCGTCCGACAGACCCGGCTGCGGAGACCTTGGCGGCGTTCGATGACGCATTGGAAAAATGGACAAAGGCGGCCGTTATTATTCGAGATGTTACACAGCAAAAGCGCGATTATACGGCCGAAGAGCAAGAGATTGTGACGCAAGCCCGTAAAGCGCAGGCTCGCATAGTTGCCGTTGATGAATTTGAAATGGATGTGAAAACACTAGCCCGTCCGGCATTGCAGCGTTAGTAACCGGTGCTAAAAGCCATAATATTGGGCAAGTGCCTTTGATACGCTCTTGCTTTTTTTTGCTATGCGTCACATGATGCGGATATGGATAAACAGGATATTAAAGCTGCGGAAAACAGAACAACCACTGAAAGCGTGGTTGAAGATCATGTGAATGGTGGACGCACATTTGGCCAGCGTTTGCGCGGATATTTCCTGGCAGGTATTTTGGTGGCTGCGCCCATCAGTATAACAATCTACCTGACTTACATTTTTCTGAATTTTATCGATAGCACGGTTGCAAGGGTTCTGCCGAAGGAATCATATGAAGGGGTCTATGGCGGGACGACCATGCCGGGGCTGGGTCTTCTTATCGCCATATTGTTTTTTATTTTTGTGGGCTGGTTTGCCACAAATTTCTTTGGGCGCCTGTTTATTCGGGCCTCTGAATTTATCGTTAATCGTATGCCGATTATTCGAACGCTATATAATGCGACCAAACAAATATTTGAAACCGTTATGGCCAGTAAATCGCAGGCCTTTCGGGAGCCGGTTATGCTGGAATATCCACGAAAGGGCGTCTGGTCCATCGGGTTTGTAACTGGCCGCACAGAAGGGGAGGTCCAGCGCATAACGGAAAATGAAACCATCAATGTTTTTGTGCCAACGACGCCAAATCCCACCTCTGGTTATTTATTGTTTGTTCCGAGGAGTGAACTAAAATACCTGGAAATGAGCGTCGAAGAAGCCATTAAGCTGGTTGTGTCTGCCGGTATTATTACGCCGCCTGACCCTGTGGAGGTGGCGGCAAAACGCAAGGCTGTTGAGGCTGCGAAAACGGCCAAGGCTGCTAAAGTTGCCAAACCTTCCAAAAAGGAAAAGCCAGAAAAGGCAGCGCGCGTCAAACAAGATAAGAAATAAGACGATAAGTATGTTTGACCATATCCGTTCCATACAATCGCGAGACCCGATAGAGCCGGGCTTTATGGAAGTGTTTCTGGGGTATAATGGTTTTCACGCCGTATGCTGGCATCGCCTGAGCCATATTTTATGGCGGCTCGGTTTACGTGCGTTGGCGCGGTTTAGTTCAAATCTGGCCCGCATCTTCACAGGCGTTGAAATTCATCCGCAAGCACAGATCGGAAAACGTCTTTTCATTGATCATGGCACTGGTTGTGTAATTGGGCAAACGGCTATTATTGGCGATGATGTTACGCTATATCACGGTGTTACACTTGGCGGTGTGGGGAAAAACGGTCATAAAATTAAACGCCATCCCACTTTGGAAGATGGGGTTATGGTTGGCTCCGGCGCACAAATACTTGGTGATATTACGATTGGGGCCAATGCTAAAGTGGGGTCAAATTCTGTGGTGGTGCAGGATATACCCAACGGTTGTACGGCCATTGGTATTCCGGCCAAGGTGATTTGCAAGGATGGCCGGGGTGCTGGAGCTTATGGTATGCCATCGGTTGAAGATTGGGTGATTTAATTCACGCCCCATTAACTATCGCTATGCTAGAATATAATCATGGCAACCGGTTGGAATTTGGAAAAAGTCTTATGTGGAGGCACGGCAGAGGCCTTTGTAAGAAAAAACTTTCCTGACGTAGATTTTCAGAGCGTTTATGGTCGCAGCGTATGTTTGATTGCGGATCATTATGTGACGTATGAATGCATGCCATTCTTTAAAATATTTAAAGATTTATTTCAGGTGAGCCTGAATCAAACGGTCGTTGAGTTACGGCCAGTGCGCGGCGTCGGTGATACACCAGAGCAAAGCGCACGTGATGCGTTGATGCAGATTTTTGAATATGATTTTGAAGAGGGCAATATTGGCCGGGGGCGTTTGGTTCGTTTTAGGCCAGAAGGGCACTCGGCGCGCCCAGTTGCTGGAAAAAAATATTGTATATTTAAGGATACTGACGGTGGCAGCGTGAAATCCTCCGCCCAGTCTTGCGCATTAGTGGCGCCAACCAACAATAGTGTTCATGCGATAATTGGACTGCAAAGCTATATCTGCCATATATCCGATGATCATCAAAACTACGATTCCGGTTATATGATGTGTGAGGCCGAAGCCTTATTTTTAGTCCCTTACGAGGGCTGATATTCATTTGCAGTGTTAGTCATCCGCTGCCTAAATATTTAATGGCTTGATCGCGTTCGAATAAATAAAGTAGCGTCTTTAAGGCTTGCCCCCGCTTACTTTCCAGCTTGGGGTCTTTATCAATAATCAGACGTGCATCATCACGGGCGGCCGCAATTAATTCTGCATGTTCGGAAGGGATGGCTAATTTGAATTCAATAATACCGCTTTGTCGCGTTCCAAGAATATCGCCGGCGCCGCGCAGTTGTAGGTCTTTTTCCGCAATGACGAAGCCGTCTTCTGTTTCTCGCATAGTGGCAAGGCGTTCTTTTGCTGTCTCGCCTAGCGGGCCGTGATATAGTAAAAAACAGTAGGATTTGTCGGCGCCGCGACCAACACGCCCTCTAAGCTGATGCAATTGGGATAGGCCAAAACGTTCCGCATGCTCGATCACCATGATGGTAGCCTCGGGAACATTTACACCAACCTCAATCACGGTTGTTGCCACAAGGATAGATGTCTCCCCTGTTATAAATTTTGCCATGGCAGCATCTTTTTCTTCGCCTTTCATGCGGCCGTGTATAAGACCGATGTTATCGGCGCCAAAGAAATGTTTTAAAATGTCATAGCGCTCTTCCGCCGCGGCAAGGTCAATTTTTTCCGATTCCTCCACCAGGGGGCAAACCCAGTATACGCGGGCTCCATTATTAATTTGCCGCTTTAAACCGGCAATCATGTTTTCGATTTTTTCCGAAGGAATTAGCCGTGTATCTACAGGCTTGCGTCCGGGCGGTTTTTCGTCCAAACGGCTGACATCCATATCGCCATAAGCTGTCAGGGTA
Organism: Micavibrio sp. UBA2638; assembly: GCA_002359735.1. Taxonomy (GTDB): domain Bacteria; phylum Pseudomonadota; class Alphaproteobacteria; order Micavibrionales; family Micavibrionaceae; genus UBA2638. Next base: position 52,030 of record DENS01000015.1, on the reverse strand, counting down.
AGCGTACGCGGGATGGGGGTCGCTGTCATGACCAGTACGTCTGTTCCTTTTCCCTTTTCCGACAGGGCAAGGCGTTGGTGAACGCCAAACCGGTGCTGTTCATCAATGACGGCCAGACCTAAATCCTTGAACGTGACGGCGTCCTGGAATATGGCATGGGTGCCAATTATAACTTGCGCTGCGCCGTTACGGATTTGTGCCAGCATGGTATCGCGGGCTTTGCCTTTGTCGCGGCCCGTAAGAATAATGGCCCGCACGCCTGCTGTCTCCAGATAGGGCTTTAGCCCCTCGTAATGTTGCCGCGCTAGAATTTCGGTTGGCGCCATTAATGCGGCTTGCGCCCCGCTTTCGATGGCACGCAGCATGGCAAAAGCCGCAACGATGGTCTTTCCGCTACCGACATCACCTTGCAACAGCCTTAACATTTTATATGGTGCGGACATATCGCTATCGATTTCATCTAGGCTGCGTTTTTGCGCGCCAGTAAGTTCAAAGGGCAGGGCGGCTGTAACTTTTGAGCGGAGCTCCCCTGTCCCGTTAAAGGTGCGGCCTGCCTTCTTGCGCTGGCGGTCTCGTACAAGCGCCAGCGTCAGCTGGTTTGACAACAATTCATCATAGGCTAGCCGGGCGCGTGCCGGGTGGTTGGGGTCCATGCCGTTTGCGCCCGGCGGGTGGTGGACATCATGAACGGCGCTGTGCCAGTCCGGCCAGTTGTTGCGCTTTTTGTATTCGTTGTCGCACCATTCTGGCAGGGGCTGCACAAAGCCTATGGCGCCGTCCATGGCTTTACGTAAGGTCTTATTGGTTACGCCTTGTGTGAGCGGATAAACGGGCTCCACGGCTTCAAGGGAGGCTCTTTCTTCTGGTGGCGCTATATCAGGGTGAACCATTTGTGCTTGCCCCTGATAATATTCAACTTTCCCGCTGATGATGCGTTGCGCGCCCTCGGGCAGTTGTTTTTTGATCCAGTCTTTATTGGCATGGAAAAAGGTGACGTTGAGTGTTCCGGTTTCATCGCTGCATTGTACGCGGTATGGCGCCGAACGGCGTGCATTGGGGAAGTGTTTGCCGACTGTTATTTCCATTGTCGCGATACGGCCATTGGGCGCATCTTTGATTTTTGGCGAAAACCGGCGGTCAATAAAGTCAATCGGAAGGTGAAATAGTAGGTCCAGAACCTTGGGGCCGCCGAGTAATTTTTCAAATAACTTGGCATTTTTTGGGCCAACACCGGGCAGGGCGGTCAGTGAACGAAAAAGCGGATCCAATATAAAAGGGCGTTGTGACATGCACAAAATATAAACGTTGCATGCTGGCAGGAACAGAGTTTTTTCAAATATAGCAATTACTCATTGTGCTACGTTGTTTTGTGATTAAAATGACGTCTATGAATGATACCATTGATAATATGCGCAAACGTTTGATTTTCCGTTCTGAACACCGCGGAACCAAAGAGATGGATTTGCTGCTTGGAAGTTTTGCCAAAAAACATGTGCCGGAATTCAATGAACAGGAATTGCGGGAATATGAGGCGCTGCTGGAAGAAAATGATCCGGATCTCTATAACTGGATCACGGAACAGGAAACCCCGCCTGAGGCTGTGGCTGGATATTCTATGTTTCCAAAAATAGTTGGGCATAAATATAAATACCAGAGTCTATAGAATATGGCAGGTTTCGTGCTTTATAAAGTATAGATTTGTGCTCGTGAATCTATAACCAGGCCGTATTAAAAGTTTCGATCCCATTGCGGGCCTGCATCAAGCATAAGCTGGTGCCTGCAGTATCTGCGTAACGGTTCGGTTTTGTTCATGACCCAGCTATTGTCTCGTGCATTCAGTGATATATCGTTATCGCTGTATCCAGGCAAGCGCCCTTCTAATTCTCTATCTTGCGGGGCATCCGGGGCCTTGTCATATTTTCTAATTTCTTCTACGAGACGTTTTATATTCTCAAGCTGGTCAAGTTGGCCGTATATTGTTAATGAAGGCCACGTTTGCATAAATTCGTGCTGAAATTTTATGAGGGCGCCTTCCATTGCCTTTTGTTTGATTGCTTGAATGAAATCAGCAGACCAACCGTGTTCGATCCATTTTTGATTGATGGCAACGCTGTCAATCTCGTTTCTTGCTAAACGGGCGAGAATGGATGAGTAGTCGATGTAGGAATTTTGCATATCCTCTTTGGCTTTATCGGTTAAGGGGAGGGCAAATATGGGAGCGTCTGTTTGTAAGTTTTCAATAGTTGGGAGCTCAGGGCTAATACCGGGCTTTTGATAAATGCAGACAGAAGCCATAGATTGACGTGAAAATTCATGGCGCAGCAATTGTCCTTTTGCGACGGCTTTTTCAAGAGTTTCTTTATATTGTTCTTCGTGATTCTCCAGGAAACCAATTGGTTTTGCTCCGCACAGCAACAGTTGCGGTGTGCGCCCATCATGGGGCATATGTATACCGGGCCTGGCCAGTGCTTTGAATATGGTGCGTAATGGAGATTTCATGGGTACGTATTACCATAAGGCGGAGAATACGGCAATATGAAAAAAGAGGCTTTTAATGTTTCTTGAAAATGGCGTAATAGGCATAACCGCCAAAAAGGTGGTGCAGTTTTAAGGTGCCTTTGCCTGAATCTTTTAACGCGTGAAGGTGCGCTTCAATTTCTGGTTTGTAATACACGTGGAACATCTTTAGCCACCAGAACAGGAGTGCACGAAATGGACGGGGGAGGCCGGATTGTGATCCGAAATCTATAATGTGTATTTCCCCGCCGCTTTCTAATAGATCCAAAGCATGGTCAAATGATTCTTTCCAAGGGGGGATGATGGATAATGCATAAGAAAAAACAAATTTATCGACGGGTTTTTTCAATGAAAATAAGGCTACAGGGTCAAAGGATTGTGCAAATCCTTGTTTAACTGTCACGCTATCCTGAAGGTTGTTTTTATCCAGCGCGCTCTGGGCTGTTTTTAACATTTCATCTGAGGCATCTATGCCGCAAAAATAATTATACGGGTAATGCTGGGCTAGTTTGATCAGGTTACGGGCGGTGCCGCAACCAATCTCGCAGACAACATCGTCGGCGGCGGGTCTGAGGCGCCGAATAAGAACGTCACGGCCAAGCAGGTAATATTTACGCGACGCATCGTATACATGGCGAGTCCACCGGTACATACGGTTCATATTACCGCGCATCTGGCTTTCTGTGATTGTCTGATCTTGAGACATCACTTTAACTTGCCTCTCACGCTTTTTTAGCTTTTTTGGATTTTTGTAATCCAAGTTCACCGCCCAATGTGTAAACGTGGAATCCGCCATAGATGGATGAACGGTCTTTTGCAACGGCGGCTTCGGACAGGCTTGGGTCGTAATGAAATTTCGACAGAATTTCCGGTTCCAGTGCGTCTGTCAATGGGCTGTCTTCACCGGCTGTGCGGAAGATGACGCGCGCCCCGGGGGCGCCTGTGCGCATTACTTCTTTCCAAAGCGTGTTTAGCTGCGTATCATTCATCCAGTCTTGTGCGTCCAAAAACACATAGCAATCCAGAGATTCTTGCGGTTGAGAGGCCAGAAATTCTGTAATAGAGGTGTGGAAGACCTGGGCGCGATCTGCGTTGGCTTTAATTTTTTCATAGTTTTCTTCGGTTAAATAACGCGGCACAGCCAGTTTCTTTTCGCGGTCATACCCGCGGCCAAAGGCTTGCCATGCAAAATAATTGTCCTGTATCGGGAAATCGCAAGCCAGGCGGCGCAGGCGATCACACAGCACATCGGCCATTTCTTCCTTGCCCTTGAGTTCATCAAATTGTGATGGGGGAATTCCCAAGCCATATAGGGCTGGCGGCATATTGCAAATAAAACGTACAAATTTCTTTTGGAAGATGGGCGCCAAGGTGCGGTTGAATATCTCTTCCTGTTCTTTCATATTGGTCGCGGTCAAAATATCGCGCGGGTCTTGCCCGTACAACTTGGCTACAAAGTGAACGGCACTAATAAAGCGCCCCAATAGGCCAAACTGGTAAACATTCTTGCGGAAGTAGTTAATTCGTTTTTCACCATTCAGGCGGCGGCCTTCCCAGTATTTTCGTGAAAATGGATCAAGATTCGGTTTGATGTATTGGTTATAAAGGCGAATGTTATCTTTGCTGTCGGCATGGGCGAAAAACTGAAAAAAGCTGTTATATCCAGGCAGATGCTTGGCGGCGCACAGCTTTAGCCGTGCCAGGGATACATGCGCAGGGTTCAGGTCGATGGCCTTAACGGCGGCTGGTTGTTCGGTCAGGTAATTCATAATGTTACAGCCGCCAGAAGCAATCGTCATAATTCTGGATTTGTCTTTTTGTATCTTGAGGGCCGGCAGATCAACTTCGGGATCTTCCCAGATTTGTGGATAAACAAACCCCCGGAAAGCAAGGGTGAAAAGGCGCTCTTGAAAGCCGCGGGCGGATATGGGGCTGTTTTTGTGCACAGCGCTGCCCAGCAGGTCTTTTGTGTTGTTTTCCCCTGCGTTTGCATCACTTGCAACTGATACGGCAGTATCGTTCTTTTTCTGAGCAGCCTGAGCCATGTCGATCACTCTTTTCTTTTGTTGTCTTGCTTGAAGTGGAATCTATATATAAAAACGCAGCAGAACACAAACATGAAATGTATTTTTTAAGGCAAGGCAAACGTGGACAATATTGCGACAAAGCAAAGTGATGCAAATGGAATGTGTATTCTGTATGGTGCCCCGGATGGCCAGGACGCCAGAATTCTGGCAGAAATGGCGCGTGCACTTATGCCAGAGGATCGGGTTCTGATGCATATCGCGCTGGATGACCGGCGCATGGCAGAGCTAGAGGAATTGCTGGCATTTTTTGCGCCGGATGTGTCGGTGGTAAAGTTTCCGGCTTGGGATTGTCTTCCGTATGACCGGGTATCGCCCAGTGGTGATATTGTTGCCGCGCGTGTTACGGCGCTTTCGCGTCTTTTGGGCTGGGAAGAGGAAGCGAAGCGCTATCCACGGATAGTTTTAACATCGGTCAATGCGGCCGTTCAACGGGTAATGCCAAGAGAGGCGCTTCGTGGTGCGAGTTTTACAGCGCAGCGGGGGGGAACACTCGATTTGGAGGCCATGCAAGCGTTCCTGATCCATAATGGCTACACGCGTACCGAAACGGTTCGGGAGGCTGGAGAATATGCCATGCGCGGAGGGATTATTGATTTATTCCCATCTGGTTTTCGCCAGCCGGTCAGGCTAGATTTATTTGGTGATGAGATTGAAACGATACGTGCTTTTGACCCGGATACCCAACGTAGTGCGGATGTTCTGAAGAGCTTTTCTTTGCAACCCGTCAGTGAGCTGTTCCTGGATAAGGAATCGATTTCGCGCTTTAGGAAGGGGTATCTGGAATCTTTTGGTGTTGTGCGGGCGGATGACCCTTTATATGAGGCTGTATCGGAAGGGCGCCGTTATAATGGTATGGAACATTGGCTTCCGCTTTTTTATGATCATTTGGATACTCTTTTTGATTATGTTCCCGGTGCGCAAGTAACCTTTGATCACCATGCCCCTGAATCCCATGATGAGCGCATGGAGCAGGTACAGGATTTTTTCTCGGCGCGCCAAACAATGCGCCAGGCGACGCTAACGGGGTCAAAAAAGGAAAAAAGCGTTAGCATAAGTGGGGCGCTTTATAATCCGCTACCGGTTGAAACGTTATATCTGGCGGAAAATCACTGGGATACACTTGTTCAGCAGGCTAAGGTGTTCTCTCCGTTTTCTGGCGGGCAGGACGACAAGGGCTTGGCGCGTAAAGGGCGTGATTTTGCCGATATTCGTGCAATGCCTGATGGGGACATATTTGCGGAATTAAAAACATATATATCCTCGTTAGATGTGAAAACCCTATTGGCCGCTTATAGTGAAGGATCGGCTGACCGGCTAGCCGGACTTTTGAATGAACACGGTTTGAAAGCCGTTAGAATTCAAAACTGGGACGCGGTTAAAAAACTAAAGCCCGATCAGATTGGCGTTGCCGTTTTGGCGCTGGAGAATGGTTTCGTAGCGCCGGATCTGGCCGTTCTGAGCGAAACGGATATATTCGGTGATCGTTTAACGCGCAAAAGCTCTAAAAATCGTAAGGCTGATAATTTCTTGCGCGAGGTCTCTAGCCTGAATGAAGGCGATCTGGTGGTGCATATTGATCATGGGGTTGGCAAATTTATTGCGTTAGAGACTTTAAAAGCTGCCGGAACGCTGCATGATTGCCTGAAAATTGAATATGCAGGCGGGGATAAATTATATGTACCCGTGGAAAGCCTTGAGGTTCTGGCGCGCTTTGGTGCCGATGAGGGCGCTGTCCAGCTTGATAAGCTCGGCGGGG
>DENS01000015.1:45081-45360 GCA_002359735.1 Micavibrio sp. UBA2638 | reverse complement strand
CTTGATAAGCTCGGCGGGGCAGGCTGGCAGGCCCGCAAGGCCCGCGTCAAAAAAGATTTGATGGCCATGGCCGATCATTTGCTGTCCATCGCGGCCGCGCGTAAATTGAAAAAAGCGCAAAAGTTGGATGTAAATGAACAGGTTTACAATCAATTTGCTGCAAAATTCCCGTATTCAGAAACCGAAGATCAGGAGCGCGCGATCACGGATGTTATTGCCGACATTTCCGGTGATTACCCGATGGACCGCTTGATTTGCGGTGATGTTGGCTTTGGTAAA
>DENS01000015.1:41925-44762 GCA_002359735.1 Micavibrio sp. UBA2638 | reverse complement strand
TGTTGGCTTTGGTAAAACCGAAGTCGCTATTCGCGCGGCCTATGTTGCGGCTATGGCGGGGGCGCAGGTCGCGCTGGTTGTTCCCACAACCTTGCTGGCGCGCCAACATTATAATAATTTCTCGAACCGTTTTGCCGGTAGTGGGATTCGCGTTGAGCAATTGTCTAGACTTGTATCCCCCAAACAGGCGGAAAAGGTGAAAGAGGCCATGCGTGATGGGCATGTGAATATTGTGATCGGTACGCATGCCCTGTTCGGAAAAGGCGTGAAATTCGATAATCTTGGCCTTGTTATTGTCGATGAAGAACAGCGTTTTGGCGTAAAGCAAAAAGAGCGCTTGAAAGAGCTTAAGTCCGACGTCCATGTTTTGACGCTTTCTGCCACGCCAATTCCACGTACGCTGCAAATGTCACTGACTGGAGTTAAGGAAATGTCCTTGATTACCACGCCGCCTGTTGACCGGTTGGCCATACGCACTTTTGTAATGCCGTTTGACGGTATGATAATACGAGAGGCCCTAATGCGCGAACATTACCGAGGCGGGCAGAGTTTCTATGTTTGTCCGCGTATTAAGGACATGAAGGAGTTACAGGATAATTTAAAGGACATTGTGCCGGAGCTAAAAGTTGTGACCGCCCATGGCCAGATGACACCCACAGAATTAGAGGACCGCATGACGGCCTTTTATGAGGGACAGTATGATATCTTGCTGGCGACCAATATCATTGAAAGCGGTATTGATATCGCCAGTGCCAACACCATGATTGTCCACCGCGCCGATATGTTCGGCCTGGCCCAGCTCTACCAGATACGCGGGCGCATTGGCCGCTCGAAAATGCGGGCTTATGCCTATCTGACCTATCAACCTGGGCTAAAACTCAATGATCAGGCGATGAAGCGCCTTGAGGTGATGGAAACGCTGGATACACTCGGTGCCGGCTTTCAACTCGCCAGCCATGACATGGACATACGCGGAGCAGGGAATTTGCTGGGCGAGCAGCAATCGGGCCATATCCGCGAGGTCGGCGCGGAGCTTTATCAACAAATGCTGGAAGAAGCTGTCGCCGCCGCACGGGAAGGCGTGGGGCTGGACGACATGAAGCAGGAACAATGGGCGCCGCAGATTAATCTGGGTATTTCAATTCTGATCCCCGAAAACTACGTCGAAGAACTAGGCGTGCGGATGAGCCTTTATCGCCGTTTACAGGATTTAGAGACGCCGGACGATATTGAGGGTTTCGCCGCCGAAATGATTGACCGCTTTGGCAAGTTGCCGGAGGAGGTGGAGAACCTGCTCTCTATCGTGGCAATAAAGCAGCTGTGCAAAAAATCTGGCGTATCCCACGTCGATGCGGGGCCGAAAGGGGCGGTAATTGCTTTTAAAGACAACGCACCGCCCAATGTCGGGGCGCTTATGAACTGGATACAATCAAAGGCCGGAACGGTAAAAATCCGCCCCGACCAGAAATTATCTGTGATCCGCGTCTGGGAAAAACCGCACCACAGGGTGAATGGGGTGCGTACCCTGATGAAAGAATTATCAAAACTCTAAGGTTGCGTTTTTAATATCACAGGTGGCAGAAGGGGAGCCGATTACATCACCGTCCCAAGTCGATCTTTCACTCGTATCCCTGCAATTTTTGATAATTGTGGTAATGTTGCCGTTTTCAACAGCGTATCCGTATAAATCGCTAGATGACGCATGATTTTCAACGGCAAGTCTTTTCAAATTGTCGATGCATTGCTCGGCGCTGTCCACCGCAATTGTAAACGCATGCCCCGTGCCATTCAATCTTCCGCGATTGACGTCATCAATAATAACGCATTGTACTTCATTTTCATGACTTGCATTGTGATTTACGCCAGCTTCTGCCGCATCTGTAAAAGCTGCTGATGTACTCATGGCCAGCCCGGCTGCTACTAACCCAATAATTTTTTGCATGTGTAATCTCCTGCCGTTTGATTTTGTTTGTGTATATGGTGTGTGTACGTTGATGAGGGGCTTGGTTGAGATTTAAGGGCTCCCGATATCCAAACTTTCGCAAGTGTGTCCGGCACTATATCTATTCTCTGAACAGACAAATTCTTTTATTTTCGTGAATCTATGATAGACGGTTGCGTGAACTTGTCTCGATTTTGCTGTTGCATTTACAGCAGCATCATAACATTGCCTCATACTGCGTATGTCTAAAAACTTTTGGGAACGCCCATCATCGATAGAGCAAACTGATGCTGAATAAAGATCTGCACTAACGTCTTGGCGTTGTATTGTTTTTTTATCATCGGCAAAGGCGTTTCCGGCGGTGATGCTGAGTGCGGCTGCGCCGGCGGCAAGGGTTTTAAGATGTTTGTTCATTACTAAGCTCCGTGTTTCAAATAATTGCGGTCATTTATATACATAAAAATATAATATGTCAAATAATTCAAATTTGGTCTTTTGCGGAAACTATGGCATCCTGAGAGGATGGGTCTTTACAGCCATTAAAGGAGAATGACCGTATGTCCAGAGAATATGCCGAAGGGCGCATCAAGGAAGCCTTAAAGAAAACAAACGGCAATGCCGTACGCGCCCGCCAACAGGTTATTGCCTGGACTTACGAAGATCCCAAGCTGTTGCATGCCCTGACCAAGGCGCATTTGACTGGTATTGTGGCCTATAATATTGAGCGCATTCTGGCCGGACGCGGCACCGCAGAGGAAACGCATACCTATACACAAGAATCAGCCAAAAAATCTGATGTCAAAGACAAGGAAGAAAATTTCGGTATGGAGCTGCTGAAGGCTGTGGCTGGAAACGGCGGCGTACAATTTGGTATGGAAAGTTATAGCGGCGGCGG
>DENS01000015.1:40031-41602 GCA_002359735.1 Micavibrio sp. UBA2638 | reverse complement strand
AGTTATAGCGGCGGCGGGCAGCGCCGTAAAAAAGTGTCCAAAAGTCATATTGATGCTATTAACGCTTTGACAAAAGGGCGCAAATCCTCAGAATAGAGTTTATGCAGCCTTCGCCTCTACTTCATAATAATGACTGGTCAATTGTTGAAAAACTGCCGCAGGATGGCACGTTTCGTACGTATACGCGCATAGAGAAAAACGGGAAAACCGCCTTGCATATGGATTGTGGGCCGCTTGAGGGCGTTCCTTTGGTGACGCGGGTGAGTGATTTTGTGCCGATTTGTGAATGGTTGCGCTCTATCGGATTGCGTGCGCCGGAAATTTACGAATTGGATGAGCTTAACAACGCCGCCATTATAGAGGATTTTGGCCGCGTCTCTGTGAAGCAGGCCATGGCAAACGGTGTTGACCGTATGCAAATTTATAAAACGGCCGGACGCATTCTGGAGGTAATCCAGCAAGCGCATTGTGATCTTGATTTGCCAAACTTTCAAACCTCTTTCATGCGTAAAGCGAGGGAACGCTTTGCTATGTGGTATGTGCCTGTCTTGCACGGCGCATCCAACCCGGACGGCTTTGCCGAGGAATATGCCGCCATGTGGGATGAAATTGAGCGCAGCATTGGCCCTTATGAAGAGTGTTTTATGCATGTTGATTTTCACGTTGAAAATCTAATGTATTTGGGCGGTGAGGGGCTAAATTCAATCGGTATTATTGATTTTCAGGAAGGGATGTATGGGCCCAATTCTTATGACCTTGTGAATTTGCTTGAGGACATGCGGGCCGATGTTCCGCCAGATATTCAACATGAATTGCTGAAAGACAAATCAGAGAGCTTTCGCAATTGGTACCGCGTTTTGGGAACGCAATTTCATTGCCGTTTGTTGGGCCAGATCATTCGATGGGCCGTGGTTGAAGATAAGTGTCAGTATATGCAGTATTATGATCGTTTGCTGCCATATGTGGAGCGCGCGCTGGATGACCCGGTGCTGGCACCTTTCCGGGCCTGGTTACAGCGCGAGGGAATCGTTTTGCAGGATGCATCGCGTCTGGATTGGCAAGGGCGGCGCGATTTTATTGCCGATGATGCCATATAAACTTCTAATTCCTCTTGATTCTATGACGCATAGCTGTTTTTAAATACCGTATCTATAATATTTCAAACAATGGAGATCCCGAATGGCCCTCGTAGCAGACAGATTATCCCGCATTAAACCCTCCCCAACCATTGCCGTGACGAACAAGGCGAAGGAATTGAAGGCGGCTGGTAAGGATGTCATCGGTCTGGGGGCCGGTGAGCCGGATTTTGATACGCCTGATTTTGTGAAAGAAGCGGCTAAAGCGGCTATGGATCGTGGTGAAACCAAATATACAGCCGTTGATGGGACGCCAGAATTAAAAGATGCCATTATTGCCAAGTTTAAACGCGATAATAATTTGACCTACACACGCGAACAAATAACGGTTGGCACCGGCGGGAAACAAACGCTGTATAATGCATTGATGGCCTCGGTTAATCCGGGTGATGAGGTCGTGATTCCAGCGCCTTACTGGGTTTCTTATCCTGATAT
>DENS01000015.1:0-39722 GCA_002359735.1 Micavibrio sp. UBA2638 | reverse complement strand
GGTTTCTTATCCTGATATGGTTTTGTTGGCCGAGGGAACGCCTGTGCCTGTGGCTTGTAGCAAAGAAAATTCGTTTAAATTACAGCCATCTGATCTTGAAGCGGCGATTACCGATAAAACGAAATGGGTGATTTTAAATTCCCCCTCTAACCCAACCGGCGCCGCGTATAGCCGAAAAGAAATGAAAGCCTTGACCGATGTGCTGGTGAAGTATCCGCATGTCTACATTATGACGGATGATATGTATGAGCATCTGGTCTATGACGGATTTGAATTTTGTACGCCGGCCCAGGTGGAGCCTGCCTTGTTTGACCGTACGCTCACCTGTAATGGTGTTTCCAAATCCTATGCGATGACAGGCTGGCGAATTGGTTATGCGGCTGGGCCAAAAGAATTGATCAAGGCCATGGCCAAAATTCAATCACAAAGTACATCTAATCCGTGTTCAATTGCCCAGGCTGCTGCTGTCGGGGCATTAAACGGGGACCAATCCTTTTTACAGGAACGCAATGCCGTCTTTAAAGAACGCCGCGATATGGTGGTTGATATGTTGAATGATTGCGAAGGCCTTGAATGTTTGAAGCCGGAGGGAGCGTTCTATGTTTACCCATCATGCGCCGGTGTGATTGGTAAGACCACGCCTGACGGAAAAAGCATCGAAACCGATGGCGATTTTGTGACTTATTTATTGGAAAGTGTCGGGGTTGCCTGTGTTCAGGGTGAGGCCTTCGGTCTGTCCCCGTGTTTCCGCATTTCTTATGCGACATCAACCGAGAATTTGAAGGAGGCTTGCGCCCGTATCAAAAAGGCTTGTGCTGCCTTAAAAGGCGAGGCTAAAGCGGCGTAGCGATATGTGGCGATATATATGTCTGTAGGTTTGGTTTGATCTACGCAGGGCCCGCCGGAATCTCTGGCGGGTTTTGCTTTTGGGGGGCGTCTTTGTGATCATCATTGGCAGGTGCTGGCCTTTGTATTGACAGTGTCGGCGCAGCGGGTGCGTTTACCAGATCTTTAATGTAATTGATCAGGAAATTGCGCCCTTGTTCGGATTTCCTGATCTGACTGTGGCCGCCGTTAAGTTCCTTGATAGTGGCCCCCATAATTTTTGCAACCGAATGGGAAAGGGCATTATAGCTAACTTTGTCTTTTTTACCCAGCAGGAAGGTCGGTTTGATGTCTTTCAATATATCCGGAAAACCTTGGGCGTGAATATCCCGCACCAGCTCGCTTGTAGGGCCGTCCATATATAAAGCCTGACGGTGGTTGGCCATAGATTTTAAATAGTCTTCGGATTGCAGGGGCGCTGCCGCGCGCGTGAATTGACGCTCTAGCCAGGTTGTCCCGACCGCATGGCGACTGAAGATTTTAGAATATAACTTTGTAAAGGGGGCCAGGATTGTGTTTCGGTGATAGGCGGATCCATAAAATGGGGAAGCGAAAATTGCCCCAGTATAGCGCTGATTGATGCGTTCTGCCTTGTCTTCATCCATCAATAACTTTGTCATCAAAAAGCCGCCAGTTGAATGATTGGCGGCAATGAGTGGCAAGGTGCCCGATGTGATATCGTCTAATTCACCATCCAGATAGACAGCTTTCGCAATTTTTTCGTAATCTTCGAAGAAATCAATTTCATCAAGCGGGTTTGGTAACGATACCAAAATGATATTAATGTTGTTCTCCATAAGATCTTCCATTAGATCCTCATAGAGGAGGGGGCTGGATTTGAAGCCCTTTATAAAGTGAATTTCTGCAATGGGGTTGTCACATTCGATGGCTGTAACAAGGGTTGTGACCCCGCCTAGACTGGCATATTGTACCGGACAGTGTTCAAACGATCCTGTTTTTTGATCGCGGTGTGTAGAGATAGGTTTCTTTTCAATTGTCTCCAAAGTGTCATCCGTCTTTGATCTGACTGTTTACGAAAAAAATTATATTCGATTCTTTTAATGTTTGCAGCATAAATTATTCACAGCATGGGCGACGGTACGCCTTGATCAGGGTTTATATCATTGTTGTCGTTGCTGTTGTTATGATCTTTGTTCGTAGATGAGAATTTAGGGAAGCGAGCGCCAAAAGTTAGGAAGTCAATAAAGCTGCGGTCTTGCTGGGATCTTTTTGCATCGCTTTTGGTTTGTGGAAATAACGAATCAATGTGTTCCAACTTGGCTTGTAATTCTTCTTCGCTAATGTATTTTTTTGCGCACGCATATTTTAGTCCTTCTTTGGCTTCGTGCACCAATTCTTCTAAATTATCCCGAACCATGGCCCAGCCAAAATCTGTCAGCACAGAAACTTTTGCATCGCTGGCATCAATCATGTTCATGGCGGGAAGCCGCTTTGCCTCTGTTTCCACGCACCCTTCGGTCACTTCAGGCGGGTAATCGCTGCCATATATTTTAAGCTGGTCTTTGTATTTGTATCGATTTAGCGATATTTTGGGGTCAATAATCTTATCAATAAAGATGGCGTGTTCATGACCCAGCTCTTCCTCCAGATCACGAATGGCCTTTGACGTGTTAAAGAGTAACGGAATGTTTAATAGGGGGGCGCCTTCAGACGAATCCAGGCGGCCAAGCAATAATAATTGCCCCATGCGTTCTGGGTTTAAATCCGGCGGCATGATTCCGGTTCCTATGCTGACGCCGTGGCGTTTTAAGGTTCCCTGTAATTTTTTTTCGTCTATCGCCCTTGAGAATTTGCGGCGTACCTCATTCATTGATGCTGCCATGGTATTGTGACTGGCGATATCATCGTAATGCTGGCCGGAATACGGGGAATAATATGGCTTGAAAATCGTTTGTGCGGGCATGCTGCGTTTAGGCACTTCGGCTAGCGGTAGGCCTTGATGGGAAACATGCCCGTCCCAGTTTTTAACGCGTTTAATGACCGTATGGGCTTCCGCCTCACGTTTGTTAATGTTAAAGGCTTCGGAATGCAGGCCTGTGATTGTGTCCGAAACTGTCGCCAGGCTTCCGTCTGCGAATATCAAATGCTGGTCCAAGGCATCGTAAATCGGTTCCGCGGAAAAGAAGAACCCCTCTACCTCTTTGTTCGCGCGCTCCAGAATCCTTTTAATGACCGGTAACACCGTCTTTTCAGTGAGGCCGGAATGCAGGTTAAATGTGCTGGTAAGTGATGATGACTGTTCCTTGGGGACATCCTCTACCGAGCCGGTAATAGTCCGCCCAATATCGCGGGCTTTGTCTATGAGGGTGTTAATGGCCTTGGCAAATTTTCGGTCGCGCCGTTTACTCCAGGTTTCGATACTGTGAATAGCCGCTTCGCAGGCCTTGATTTTTAGCTCCAGCTTAACCATGTCATTGTAATAATCTTCACGGTATGGCTCAAACGTCTCCTGCGCGACTTGAATTAATAGATCATTATATTCACGTGCGGAGAATTTGGGGATGTGTGATCCCGGTTCTATTGGCATGTTCAGTACGGATGCAGGGGTGCTGCCGATCGAATCGCCGGCGAGCATGTCATATTGCCAGGCAATAGGTATGCCTGTTAAATCCTCAAGGAAGATTAAAACTTGAGCCTGTGAGATTCCGTGTACGGAACCACCGCTCAAATACAGCGTGCGATAGCTTATGTCATCGGATTTAAAAAAAGCCAATGAGTGCCCCTGTTCATTTTTTATTTTTACTTTTTATATTTTGATTAGAAGCATAAGCATTTTGAAGAAAAATTCAAGTTGAGCAAGTTGTGCACTGCACACTGCTTGTGTATTAAATGCTTTTTTAGTTGAGCTTACTTGAAAAAATACTTACGGCGAAGTGTCCGAAGCCAGTTATGTTTGCCCCGCATTCCTTTGTCTCTGTTTTGTACAAGCAAATGACAGATATGATCGAAGATGTGCTGATTTTCTTCTATGATGCTATACGCAAAATGTTCCAGTTTTTTCAGGTTTTCAGGGCTGGCATCATCAATTTGCGGGCTCGGCATGGAGCTCATTGCCTCAGATTCGCTGGAAAGCATGGATTTATTCAAAACAAATAGATGGCTGCCCATTTCCTGGCGGAAGCTGTCAACCAAGGCCGATTCGGAAGCGTGGAAGAGAATTTTTATCAGCGGAAGATCATTGACCGGGTCGACCACACCAAGTCCGCCATAACGGTTCCAGTCTTCTTTCTTAATAGACTTCAGGTCGTATCCTGTTCCCAGAACAATCATTAACGGTGTCGTGTCTTCCGGTATGTGCTGCTTGATGGCCCCATGATAGGAAATACAAGGATTGTCAAAAATGCTTCCATCTATACCGGAATATTCAATTTTGTGATGGCGGTCTTGATGGCGGGCTTCGAAATGGTGACAGGGGAAATAAGTTGGTGCGGCGCAGCTGGCTGTTACGGCGTCAAATATAGAAACATCGGGGGTTGCCTTTTGATTGCGTGGCAGCGTCATTTTTTTGAGCCATACAGCGTGACCGCCTTCGTCTATGAAATTGTTTTTAGTGTGGACCGGGGCTTCCTGTGTTTCGCCGGCTTCTGATACAACGGTTAGCTGATCCCCGTCGATATTGTAAACGGGTATAATCAGGTTTTTTAAGCTCTGGTTGAGCTTTGTATCCCCATATAGAGCCCGCAAAGCACGCTTCAGGTTTATGGGGTCGTAATGCCCGTGTTTGAACAGGGAATCAAGCTGCCCGATTTTCATTGTACGGTTGTTAAAGTCATGTATGAAGCCGCGAAAATCCCGGAATCTGTCGCGCGGAAAAATTTTGATGCCATCACGTTCGTAAAAGCGCACCATGTGCCGGGCACGGAACTTGGGACGATATGGCGCGTCTTCTTTAGGGATATTAAGGGCGGCATTTAAAATGGAGCCTGTGGAGGGACCGCAAAATGTGTCCACCATATCCGCCATACGCAAACCGGTTACTTCTTCCATGCGCGACATAATATGTGCAGGAACAAGGCCGCGCATGCCGCCACCGTAATTAAAAAGAATGATATGTTTGTTGTTATGTTTAGGCATGTTTTTTATTTATATGGTATCGCGCCTTAAGCATAAAAGAAAGGGCAACGAATAATTCGTAAAACAAAAGGGGGGATTTGCGTCCATGCCCCAGAAACAAAAAACCGGGTCTCTGGGATAAATCCCGGACCCGGCGAGTTGAACAGGGAGGTTTCACGTCTGGGAGACGTAGGATCTCTAAGAGAGACCCTGATCAACGCGTCGCGCTGATGAGTTAGTTTATATACTTTTATACGCCTTACCGTCTATACATATTTTAACAACGCAGCCATGCGTTTTGTGCATGGGGTGGCACATGATTTGATCATAACAATGGTGCTTTGCGGAGGGGTTGTCTATAAGTTATAGATTTTTCTGCATTTTTTTTGTGCGTAGCCATGAATTTACAATTCAATTTTAAATTGCGTGTTTGCGACATGGCGTAATAAAAAATCACGAAAACTGGATATTCTTCGTGAATTTCTTCTCTCTTCTGCATAAACGAAGAACAGGTCCAGATCGGGGCGGGTGACCTGCGGAATAATAATTTCAAGGTTTTTATCGGCCTGAATAATGTAATCGGGGAGCACGGCAATGCCGGTGTCGTTTTTGGCCGCCTGTATCATGCCGTTCATAGAATTGACCAGCATGACGTTTTCCTGATTGAAATTTATGTCAATTTCTTCCAGCAGCCAGTTTACATGGGCAAAGGGGGGGACGGCCTGCGGGATATAGCCAAGCAACCAGTGATCATGCAGGTCATGCAGGCGTTCCGGGCGCCCGTGTTCATCAAGATAATCTTTGCTGGCACAAATATGAAAGCCCATCGACGTCAGGTGGCGCTGTATAAGGTCGGGCTGTTCGGGCTTGTTCATGCGCAGGGCAATGTCGGCCTCCCGCATTCCCAGATTTAGAATTCTATCATCAAATAACAATGTAAGCTGCAAGTCAGGATGCGCGGCGCGTAAATCCTTTAATTTTGGGAAAAGCCAGCTGGTGCCAAAAAATTCCACCATTGTAACCATTAATGGCCCGCCCGCACGTTGGCGGGTGTCCATTATTTGCGCTTCTATATGCGTGAGCTTTTTAAAGATTTCCTGCGTGGTATCGTAAAGAAGCTCCCCTTGCTCGGTAAGGATAAGCCCGCGGGCATGCCGGTGAAACAACGCAACTCCGATAGACTCTTCCAAGGTGGAAATTTGCCGGGACACCGCAGATTGGCTTAAACCCAATTTTTCACCTGCGCGCGTGAAGCTGCCTTCTTTCGAGACGGTATGAAAAATACGGAGCTTATCCCAATCCATTTTATATTGTCCTTTATCCTATTGGGATTTAGAAGATGTCATTACTCGGCGGCTTCGGTGCTGGGCTGAAGGGTCTCTTGTACGGCCAGGAATCTGTCCGCTTCCAGCGCTGCCATACAGCCCATTCCTGCGGCGGTAACGGCCTGCCGGTATGTGTGGTCGGTAACATCACCTGCGGCATAGACGCCTGGGATCGAGGTCTCGGTCGAATCAGGCTTGGTAATGATGTAATTTAACTCATCCATTTCCAGCTTACCTTTAAACAAATCTGTGGCCGGATCATGGCCAATGGCGACGAAAAACCCTTCGGCTTCTAATGTAGTTTCTTCGCCTGTTTTTACATTTTTAAGCCTTAGGCCTGTCATTCCTTGTTCGTTTCCAATGACTTGTTCAACGGTTGTGTCCCATATAAACTCCATTTTGTCATTGTCAAACAGGCGGTCTTGTAAAATCTTTTCAGCGCGCAGGGTGTCACGGCGATGGATTAAGGTGACCTTGGAACAGAAATTTGTAAGGAACAGGGCCTCCTCTACGGCGGTATTGCCTCCGCCAACAATGGCCACTTCTTTGCCGCGGAAGAAAAATCCGTCACAGGTCGCGCACGCGCTAACGCCTTTTCCGCGGTATTCGTATTCGCTGTCCAGGCCCAACCATCTTGCTTTTGCGCCGGTGGCAATCACAATGGTATCACCTGTATATACGGTGCCGCTGTCGCCGGTTGCCTTATAGGGGCGGGATGAAAAATCGACGTCCTGAATGTAATCACTGACCATGTGTGTGCCGACATGTTCTGCCTGGGCGCGCATTTGTTCCATTAACCATGGCCCTTGAATAACATCGGCAAATCCGGGGTAGTTTTCGACTTCGGTTGTGATCATTAACTGCCCGCCTGGTTCCGTCCCCGTGACCAGTGTGGGGTTTAAGTTGGCACGCGCGGCATATATTGCGGCTGTATAGCCGGCCGGGCCGGAACCAATAATTAAAACTTTGCTGTGTGTGTTACTCATTATTTTATGCTTCTTCTTTTTTATTCGGCTTTTTTGAATGTGGTTACTTCCTATGAAATATACCTCTTTCTAAAGTTTTTACGAGGGGATGTCAGCCTTAAATCTATCTTTCATCCTCATTTTTATGGCTTGTGCCACTTTTTCAGCGTCGTTTAGCGGTTCATAGGTCCATTTTTCCAAGATTCCGTTAAAGGGTTTCATTGCGCCGCGGTTTTTTAGCATGTCATATAGCGCCGTGAACTTGGCGGAGCCGCCCTCAAGGTTGATTGCATATAAAGGCTTTCCCGTTGTGGCCGCTTCCGATAACATAGAGGCACTGTCGTTGGTGGCAATAATATAATCGGCATAAGCCAGAAACCCGAAATAGGGGTTCTCCCCCTCACCATCCCAGAAATATATACTATCCCCATGCAAGGAGGCGCGTAATTTTTTACGAAAATTCGCGGGTGTGCGGCGTGACACTGTAATCATAAGCCCCGCTTTCAGGGCTTTTAATTGTTGTATCAGTGTATCCACTGTTTGTTCGCTCATTTTATGGGTCTTGCTGTTTCCGCCAATTAAAACGGCCACGCGGGGTGCGGGCAGGGGGGATAAGAGGTCTTTGAATTGTTCATGGGCCCGCTTGAGCTTTTGATCTGTAATCCGGTTGGGGGTTGCGGCCGTGACAATAACATTTTTGCCGCGAAGGGGATCGTGCGCGGGTACGGCCACCAGGTCAAAATTCCCCGGCCTGATTCGCGGGTCTTGCAGTTGTACTGTAAAGGTTTGTTCATTGCTCATTTTTTTAATATAGCGCGAAACGGCAATGCTTTTGCGGCCACCAGCAATGAGAATATCTGGCCATGGAGGATATATCAGCGGGTCAAAGGCCCACCATGTCTCCATACCAAGATAGGGGGATAGGCTTTTCCAGGGCTCGCGCAGATGAATGCGTTTGATAACAGGGCGCATGCCCAGAGCCTCGGCCACGCCAATACACTGGTTTTCAGTTCCTGCGATCCCTTCGGTCACAACCCAGCAGCTTAAGTGTTGTTTTGATTTTTTCATGACAATGTACTGTATGCTAAAAACTCATGAATTTCATGAGGAAAATGCTTGCGATTTTATATGTAACTTTATATCTATTAAGCGACATAATAATAAAAATAATTCTGTAAAAGAGAAATAATCGTTTAATTTAACGTAATTAATATAAAGGTTGAGCAGTCATGGCGCGCGCAAAATTGGATAAAATTGACAAAAAAATATTAAAGACTCTGCAGGATAATGGCCGTATTACCAATGTAGATTTGGCGCAAAGCGTAGGTATATCTGCACCGCCTTGTTTGCGCCGCGTTCGGTCTTTGGAAGAAATGGGCTTTATCAAAGGGTATCATGCGAAAGTCAATCATGGCTTTTTGGGCTATGGCGTTACTGTATTCGCCTCTGTGAAATTAACCTCACAGGCCGAGGGCGATTTGCTGGCATTTGAAAAACAGATTAAGGAATGGCCCATGGTGCGGGAGTGTTATATGCTTGCCGGAGATGTAGATTTTATGTTGAAAGTTGTAGCCAAAGATTGGGATGACTATCAGGAGTTTTTGACTCACGACCTGACGGCGGCGGCAAATGTAACATCGGTGAAATCATCTCTGGCCATTCGCGCAACAAAAGATGCGCCGGGCATTCCAATTGAGGTGGAATAGAACGCGCAAGATAAAAAAGCCGCATAGTTGTTGCGGCTTTTTTGGGTTTATTCTACGCCAGGCGGGGGCGGCGTATTGTTGCTATTTTCTTGTTGCTGAATGTCTTGTGACTTTTTGTATCCAATATATCCATAGTTAATCGCAAGTGCACCGCTTATCATACCAGTGACTGTAACCGGATGAAATCCCGATTTGGCGGCTGCAACAGCTGCGGTTGCAACTGCGGCTGCTCCAATGCCCATACCTAAAAGGTTGGCGGTTTTTATGAATGACTGTTTATTAAAAGTATTTTTTATATTCATAATCTTCTCCTGATCGGAGGGAGATTAGATTATTAAAAAACACAAGTCAATTTTACTTATAGATTACTTTTAGAACTTCATAAGTGCGCACACCCTTTGGCGTGCGGACATTGACGCTGTCACCTTCGCTTTTTCCAATCAGGGCCCGTGCGATAGGTGCGCTAATGGAAATGCGCCCCTTTTCGGTGTCGGCGTCATAATCGCCAACGATCTGATAGGTGAATTCATCGTCTGTGTCTTCATCAACGATTTCTACAGTGGCGCCAAATTTAACTGTTTTGCCGCTTAATGTTGCGGGGTCAATGACCTGGGCCTTGCCGGTCACGGCTTCCAGTTCCTGAATGCGCCCCTCTATAAAACTTTGTTGTTCGCGTGCGGCGTGATATTCAGCATTTTCTTTCAAGTCACCATGTTCACGCGCCGTCGCGATGGCATCAATAACGGCCGGGCGCTGTACGGATTTCAGGTCTTTTAATTCGGCAACCAATACGTCATAACCTTGCTTGGTAACGGGAATTTGTTCCATGATGTGTTGTCCTTTCTTTTCTTCATTTATGCGAACATAAAAAAGCAACCCAGAGTGTTATCTCTACTCTTTCTGGATTGCTTCGTTGGCCCGGGGCCTCCTCGCAATGACGGTAATTCTACATATTAAAACCCGCTCGACTTGCGAGCGGGAGTTATTGAGAATCTAGTATTTTTTTACGTTGCTGTCAAATACCGGGGCGCAGATTAGGAATATTAAGATGGTTCATGGGGATTGTGGTTTTGCAATCCCGATGCTTTTTGATCGGTATGCGATAAGGCGGTTATATCTAGCGTTTCCAGGTTTTCATGAATCTGAGACCGCATTTCGTCCCTTTCATTGATTTCGTTCAATATTTCATGTGTTTTTCCCTGCTGGTACATATGTATACCGTTAATGACTGCGGTTAACCCGGATAGCATAACTGCCCAAGAGGCTGGGGGCGGTGCGCCGGTGGCCATCATGAAGGCGCCAGTCGTGCCTAGCGCTGTGCCAATGCCTCCGCAAAGAATGGCCGCTTTTTTTTCATAGGAGGCATTTTTAAAACTATCGCGTAAATTCATAATCTTTCCCTGTATGCATATATGCGTGATAAATATAGAAGGGGTGATATAGAGTCAAATTTTATGTCTATGCGGCCTCTTCTTTGTCCTTTTCCTCGAAATAGCTTTGTAGCGATGACACGCCCAGATCATGGGCTTTTAGTGCTTTTATGGCCTGTACACCCGCGCTGGCTGCGCTCATAAGTGTGTAATAGGGGATGCGGTGTTGCAGCGCCTGGCGGCGAATCGACGTGCTGTCTGCGGCGGCTTGTGAACTTTTGGAGGTGGTGTTGATCATCAGATTAATCTCGCCGTTGATAATCGCATCAATGATATGAGGCTGGCCCTCAAGGACCTTGTTGATGCGTTTGACCTCCAACCCCTGTTCGCGCAGAAAGCTGCATGTGCCGCCGGTTGCCACCAGATTAAAGCCAATATGGGACAG
Source organism: Micavibrio sp. UBA2638 (assembly GCA_002359735.1). GTDB lineage: Bacteria > Pseudomonadota > Alphaproteobacteria > Micavibrionales > Micavibrionaceae > UBA2638. The sequence continues at coordinate 28,952 of DENS01000015.1, read as the reverse complement.
GTCTTTGGCCAGTGGAATCAGCGCTTCTTTATCAACATCTTTCACCGACAGAAATACGGTGCCTTCTGTAGGAAGTTTAACACCGGCACCAAGCTGGGACTTGGCGATGGCATTGGCCAGCTCTTTATCCAGGCCGATAACTTCGCCGGTTGACTTCATTTCGGGGCCTAGCAAAGGCTCAACGCCGGGGAAGCGGCTGAACGGGAAGACCGGCGCTTTAACGGCGCTATGGTTCGGGCTCATGCCGTGTAACAGATGCTTAAAGTCTTTTAATGTCTCTCCGGCCATTAAACGCGCTGCAATTTTTGCCACAGGCACGCCCGTTGCCTTGGCCACGAATGGCACTGTACGTGAGGCGCGTGGATTGACTTCGATAATGTAAATATCAAATTCACCCGTATCGGCATTTTTGCGGGCGGCAAATTGTACATTCATCAGGCCAACCACGTTTAAGGCCTTGGCCAGCTTAACGGTTTGGCGCTCCAATTCACGTACAGCCTTGTAGGGCAGGGAATGCGGCGGCAATACGCAGGCACTGTCACCGGAATGGATGCCGGCTTCTTCAATATGTTCCATTATGCCCGATACATAGACATCGTTGCCGTCGCATAAAGCATCGACATCAATTTCGATAGCGCTTTTTAGATAGCGGTCAAGCAAAACAGGGTTTTTGCCTGAGACTTGTACAGCCGTATTGATGTAACGCTTAACCTCTTCAATGGAATGGACGATTTCCATGGCCTGGCCGCCCAGCACGTAAGACGGGCGAATAACCAGCGGGAAGCCTATATCTTCGGCGATTTTAAGGGCTTCTTCTTCTGTGCGGGCCAACCCGTTCGGCGGCTGCAGGAGCTTTAGCTTGTTCACCAGCCTTTGAAAACGCTCCCGGTCTTCGGCCAGATCAATGGCGTCCGGGTCGGTGCCCAGTATGGGGATTTCTTCACGCTGAAGGGCTTCGGCCAGCTTTAACGGTGTTTGCCCGCCCAATTGAACAATGACGCCTTTGACCTTGCCTTTTTCCTGTTCGGCGCGAATAAGCTCTATGACGTCCTCTTCGGTCAATGGTTCAAAATACAGGCGGTCGGATGTGTCATAGTCAGTAGAGACGGTTTCCGGGTTGCAATTCACCATGATGGTTTCGTATCCGGCCTCTTTCAGGGCATAAGCCGCATGAACGCAGCAGTAATCAAATTCAATTCCCTGTCCTATCCGGTTTGGGCCGCCGCCCAGAATAATGATTTTTTCGTTCTCGGTTGGCTCAACCTCGCTGATGGTCTGGCCAAAACTTGGGCGCTCGTATGTGCTGTACATATACGGGGTCAGGGACGGAATTTCCGCCGCGCACGTATCGACGCGCTTGTAAACGGGGCGCACTTTGTGGGTGTGGCGCGCCTGACGAACATTTTCCTCCGTAACATTCATTAAGGTGGCCAGGCGGCGGTCAGAAAAACCGGCGTGTTTTAAACGCATCCAGCCCTCGGCATTAACAGGCAGGCCAGTTTCCCGAATATTCGTTTCCAGATTAACAATATTTTGTATCCGTGACAGGAACCAGGGATCATATTTGCACACGGCCTGGACTTCCTCCACGCTATATCCCTGACGCAGGGCTTCGGCGATATATAGAATACGGTTCGGCGTGGGGCGGGCCAGCGCGGCAAAGATCTCATCCCGCATGGTTTCCGGTGAATCGGCTTTGTTGGCAACGCTCATTGGTGTAAGGCCGTCTAACCCTTTTTCCAGTGAGCGCATGGCTTTTTGGATAGATTCCTCAAACGAGCGCCCAATCGCCATGGCCTCGCCAACAGATTTCATTGAGGTCGTTAGCAAATCTTGCGCGCCGCGGAATTTTTCAAAGGCGAAACGCGGGATTTTCGTGACCACATAATCAATAGAAGGCTCGAAAGAGGCCGGGGTCTTGCCGCCGGTTATATCGTTATCCAGCTCGTCCAAAGTATATCCTACGGCCAGTTTGGCGGCGATTTTGGCGATGGGAAAGCCTGTGGCTTTTGACGCCAATGCGGATGAGCGGCTCACGCGCGGATTCATTTCAATGACGATCATGCGGCCATCTTGCGGGTTTAATGCAAATTGTACGTTGGACCCGCCGGTTTCAACGCCAATGGCGCGCAGAACTTCCAACGATGCGTTGCGCATAATTTGATATTCTTTATCGGTGAGCGTCAGGGCAGGAGCCACCGTAATGGAATCACCGGTATGAACACCCATTGGGTCCACATTTTCGATGGAGCAAATAATGATACAGTTGTCGGCCTTATCGCGAACGACTTCCATTTCGTATTCTTTCCAGCCCAAGAGTGATTCTTCGATTAGAACTTCCGTTGTCGGGGAGGCATCCAAGCCTTCGGCTACAATTTTTTCAAACTCTTCCTTGTTATAGGCAATGCCGCCGCCCGTTCCGCCCATGGTAAAAGAGGGACGAATGATAGAAGGCAGGCCTGTGTATTCTAACGCTTTGCGGGCTTCTTCCATAGTGTGGACGGTTGTGCTGCGTGCTGATTCCAGGCCGATTTCGTCCATGCAGGCGCGGAACCGTTCGCGGTTTTCGGCCTTGTCAATGACATCGGCTTTCGCGCCAATCATCTCAATACCCAGTCTTTCGAGTGTTCCGTTTTCTTCCAGCGCAAGGGCGGTATTCAGGGCTGTCTGTCCGCCCATGGTTGGAAGAAGCGCATCAGGGCGTTCTTTTTCCAAAACTTTTGCCACCATTTCCGGGGTGATCGGTTCGACATACGTGGCATCGGCCATGCCCGGATCGGTCATAATTGTTGCCGGGTTCGAATTGATCAATATAATGCGGTACCCTTCTTCCTTCAGAGCTTTACAGGCTTGGGTTCCGGAATAATCAAACTCGCAGGCTTGCCCGATAATAATGGGGCCTGCGCCAATGATGGCAATGGATTGGATGTCGGTGCGTTTTGGCATGTCTCGGTTCCGTTTTTTCTGTGCGTATAAGGTGTGGGTACCGAGATTAACTGAGTAACGAAGTTTACGCCCAAGTTCAACCAAAATATTAGGGTTTTCCTATATTTTTTACAGGGGAGAAGGCGGTGAAAATGAGTGGTTATGCGGCTTGGTCCTGATTGACTTTTGCTTCGCTGGCATGTGTTTGTGCGACAAGGTCAAATGTAAACCCTCTGCCATCGGTGTTCAGCTTGAATAACTTGCCGCTCTCGGCATCAATCTGCAGGCCTTCAACGGTCAGGTTGCCATGCCCAATTGCTTTTTGTACGACAGGGTAATCAAAGAGGTTTTTAATACTCTGGATTATGATCTGTTTTTCTATTTCAGCCGAAAGGGCTTGTTGATCGCTTTCTCCGGCTTGTGTCAGGGCATTTTGAAGAACGTCTTCGGACAGTTTTTTCATGGCAAAAATATCACCGCTACAATAAATACTTTCTGATAACTTTTTTGCTGTTTTGCACTGTGTGTGGCCCAATATGGCAATATTGCGGACGCGCATATCTGTGAGGGCAATTAATAATGTTTCCTGCAGTATCTGGGATTGGCTGGAGCCCTCATCATAGGGGGGGATCATGGGCCCGGCAATGCGTGATATAACAACCTCGCCATCATCAAAGCCAAATAATTTGTGCAGGCTCATACATAAATCCATACAGGAAATAATCAGCGTTTCCGCTTGGTGGGCGGGTTTTTGGCCCGTCATTGCTGCGGGGCGGTGTTTTTCAAAACGTGAGGCTAGAGCCATCGTTTGTCCTGTCATTTAACCGTAAGAATAAAATTGACTTAATTTGTCATATTTTATTCAGGCTGTCAAGTTTTATGACATCTGGTTAGCAGGTGCATTTGTCGTCATGCCGGGAAGATTTAAGTTCAGCCAATCCTTTGGTCACAGGATCATAAGTCCCGCTTTGTGAATTATACCGCAGCATTCGGCCTTCGCTCATGTCGAAGATCAGGCGCTCAATGATTAAACGGTTTTCATCCAGTGCCTCCCTGACGGCGGGGTAGGTTTCCAGATTTTTTGCGCTTAAATTGACGACTTGCCGTTCTGCTTCCCGCAAAAGCAATTCTTCGTCATTGTCATGGCCTGTGATTTTTCGCGCTTGTTCCATGGCGTCATGCATGACATCCATAAAGCTGGCCAGATCGGTGTCGTCAGTATTATCGTGCAGGGCCTGCACCGCGCCGCAATGTGTGTGCCCGACAACATAAAGTTTAGGCACCTTTAGATGATGCAAAGCAAATTGCAGGCAGGCCGCCAGTGCCGTTCCTTCTTTGTAGGGGCGTACGATAGCCCCGATGGCCTTAAATCCGAAGAAAACACCGGGGTTGGCGTCAAAAATTATGCCGGGGTCTGCCCGTGAATCGGCACAGCTTATGATCATATAGTCCGGTTTTTGTCCATATTCCACCAATTCAGGCATAAGGGCGCCATCGTCCCCATATGCCTTTGGCAGGAAACGGTTTTCAAAACCTTCAAGTAATTTATCTGTCAATTTATGCTGCTTTTCTTTGTTTTATGTTGTCAACGAAGCGGTCAAACAGATAGTGGCTGTCCTGCGGTCCGGGGGAGGCTTCCGGGTGATATTGAACGGAAAAAATCGGTTTGTCTTTAACTTGAATGCCTTCATTGGAATTGTCAAACAGACTGCAATGTGTCGCAATGACATGGGGCGGCAGGCTGGAATCGATTACTTCGAAACCGTGGTTCTGTGAGGTGATCTCAACCTTGCCGGTTTCGATGTCTTTTACCGGGTGATTGGCGCCGCGGTGCCCCAGATGCATTTTCTGTGTTTTGGCACCAAGTGCCAGTGAAAGTAACTGGTGCCCCAGGCAAATGCCAAAAATAGGTATGTCTTTTTCAATCAGTGCTTTGATGGTCGGTACGGCATATTCCCCGGTTGCAGAGGGGTCGCCGGGGCCATTGGATAAAAATATCCCATCAGGATTATGGGATAAAATATCCTCTGGTGTCGCTGTGGCTGGCACCACGGTAACGTCGCATCCGGCAGAGGCCAGGCAGCGCAGAATATTTCGTTTTGCACCGAAATCGATGGCAACGACTTTGCAAACCGGGTTTGTTTGTTTGGAATATCCGCTTTCACGGGCCCAAAGGCCTTCATCCCATTTATAGGTTTGTGTGCATGAAACCACTTTCGCAAGGTCCATGCCTTTTAATCCCGGCCAGTCTTTTGCTTGTTTTTGCAGGGCCGGTATATCAAATTCACCTTTCGGGCTGTGGGCGATAACGCCGATAGGGGCACCTTTATCACGGATCAGTGTCGTCAGAGCCCGCGTATCAATGCCGCTTATGCCCACCAGATTATTGCTTTTAAGCCATTCATCCAGATGTTTCATGGCGCGCCAGTTTGACGGATCAGTTACGGTCTCGCGCACAATCAAGCCTTTCGCCGCCGGATTTAAGGTCTCCAGATCCTCTTCGTTTGTGCCGACATTGCCAATATGGGGGAAGGTGAAGGTTATAATCTGGCTGGCATAGCTGGGATCTGTCAGAATTTCCTGATATCCGGTCATGGAGGTATTAAAGCAAATCTCGCCAACGCTGGTTGTTTGGGCACCAAACCCGTAACCCCAAATCAGGGTTCCATCGCTTAAAACGATCACGCCGGTTGCATTGATAGGGGGTTTTATAATAGAAGAATTGCTCATGAATAATATCTCTCTAGCTAAAAGGTGTCGCTAGAAAACGATTTAATACAGAAATAACTTTGGAAAAGGAAGCAAAATCGTGGAAATTCGCCCAGAAATTAACAATAAATTGAAAGAAGCCCTAAAAAGCAAAGATCAGGTTGCACTTTCAACAATCCGCTTGATTATGGCGGCGCTAAAGGATCGTGATATCACGGCCCGCGCCTCTGGTAAGGCAGAAGGGATTGATGATTCTGAAATTTTGTCGATGTTGCAATCCATGATGAAGCAGCGCAATGAATCGATTAAAACCTATGAAGATGCGGGCCGTAAGGACCTTGCCGACCGGGAACGCGCAGAAATTGTGGTGATAGAAACTTTCATGCCCAAACAGTTGAGTGAGGATGAAATTGCTGCCGCGGTTCAATCTAAGATCACGGAAACCGGGGCCGGCAGTGTTCGGGATATGGGAAAGGTTATGGCAGCCCTGAAAGCCGAATATGCGGGGCAGTTTGATATGGGGCGTGCCAGCGCTTTGGTAAAATCGGCGCTATCTTAAGCTGGCATGGCCCCAGTGGGCAGAGGCTATTTTTTAAACAGCTTTTTAATCTGGGCCAGCAAAGAGAATTTTTGAGGCGGTTGATCGCCATATTGGATGATCGTTAATTTTTTGTTGCTGTCAAAAATAGGTGGCATGTCTCTAATTCCCGCTGTTTTGTTTTTTGTTATGCTATTTATATTAGCAAAATATGATTGGTTTATGCAAAATCATGGTGTAACTATTTGCGAGTACGACAAAAATCTTGCGGTGCATAGAATGGTCCCATAGGCCCGCAAGGGTCGGTTTGGGGGCTTGCATGTCGCTGTGGGTGTTTTGGGGTGCGCTTGTAAATTTTTATAACGATAGAATATTATTTTTGTTAATGTGGTGACTATGTCTATTAATGCCCGTTTTTTGGATGAGCTGAGAAGCCGTCTTACATTGTCTGATGTGATCGGGCAACGCATTCCTGTAACCCGTGCAGGGCGGGAATTTAAGGCATGCTGTCCTTTTCATAAGGAAAAAACCCCTTCATTTACAATTAATGATGATAAACAGTTCTATCATTGCTTTGGGTGTGGGGCGCATGGGGATGTTTTAAACTTTGTTATGCAGCATGATAACTTGCCTTTCCCGGATGCCGTTGAGACGCTGGCGGCGCAGGCCGGCTTGCAGGTGCCAAAGTTCTCCCCTGAAGAAACCAAAAGGGCAAAAGAGCAAAAAGATCTGTATAGCCTGATGGATGAGGCGGCAAAATGGTTTGAGGCGCAACTCATTGACGGGCGTAATCAGGACATGCTGCGCTATGTTCATGGCCGCGGTCTGAAGGACACAACGATTGCCGAGTTCCGCCTGGGATATGCACCGGCCGATGCGCAGGCCTTGCGTAAGCATTTGTCCCAACATGGGTATAAAGATCAGCAAATGATTGATGTCGGCTTGGTGAAGCCCGGAAAAAACGGGCGCGAGCCGTATGTGTTCTTTCGTGACCGTATTATGGTTCCGGTTCTGGACAGGCGGGGGCGCGTTGTCGCCTTTGGCGGGCGTATATTGCCCGACCATTTGCGCCCGCCTGATCAGGGGGATTTTAAACCGGCAAAATATATGAATTCGACGGAAACGCCGATTTTTAACAAAAGCCGGGTTTTGTATGGGGCGCCGCAGGCTCGCCAAGGGGCGGGGGATGGACACACGCTTTTTGTCGCCGAAGGGTATTTTGACGTGATTGCCTGTCATCAGGCAGGTTTCAAAGGGGCCGTCGCACCGATGGGGACGGCTTTGACCGAAGAGCAAATAATGCTGTTATGGAAGTTAATTCCATCGGATGAAAAAGTGCCCGTTCTTTGCTTTGATGGTGATAATGCGGGGCGCCGGGCCGCAGAGCGGGCGATGGAACGTGTATTGCCCCTTTTGGGCGCCGGGCGCAGCGTTCGTTTTGCTTTTCTGCCAGATGGAGAAGATCCGGACAGCTTAATTGCTTCAAATGGAAAGGCCGCCTTTACTAAGATTTTGGAAAATGCCATCCCGATGATTGAATTTTTGTGGCGTCATCATACGGCCGGGCGCAGCTTTGAAACGCCGGAGGAACGGGCGGCGCTGATTAAAACGTTACAGGATGCCGTGAAAAAAATTGCGGATGCCGAGGTGCAGAAACATTATGATTACCTGATTCGACAAAAAATATCGGATAGTTTTTTTAATAAAGCCGGCCATCGCAAGCAGGGCACTTTTAAAAAAGGCAGTTATCAAAAACAACCGGTGCAACCGGCGGGAATTTCTCTGCGCTCACCGAAATTACAATCAAAAGATATTCACGTTCGTATCATGATCGCCGCCATTATCAATCACCCGGATATCTATGCCGATGTTGAGGAGCAATTTGCCATGGTGCAAATGAATAATGACCGGCTTGATATGTTGCGCCAAAAACTTATTTCTGTTGTCGAAAGCGAGGAGGGCATCCAGGCCGATGCGCTTGAGGCCGCCTTACGGGGGCACGGTTTTGGCCGGGAACTGGATCATATTTTATCATCGGCAACCTATCTGCATGGTAAATTTTGCTCCGGTGCTGAGAAAGAACTTGAAAAGGTTAAAGAAAAATGGCTTGGTCTATGGCAAGATTGTGAGAAGATTGATTTGCAAAAAGAAATCAAAGCAGGCTGGAAAAGTGCTTTCTATGCTTCAAGTGAGGAAGATGAAGAGCGAATTAAACAAATGTTGAGTGACACAACGCTTTGAAAATTCATACCTGAAATAAAATTTCTTTGTAATTTTTGATGTTTTTTGGCATCTACCCCCTTTGATTTTGAGGGGTTTTGAGATTAAATAACGAATCGGAATAATTATAATGGCAGCAAAAGTGGTTGGAAATCTAGCAGTGAGCGATAAAGAAAAAGAAAAAGATGAAGGCCGGTCTTCGGTACCGAAGGGGTCGTTTGCAACAGTGGTGAAGAAACTCGTGGCAAAAGCCAAAGATAAGGGTTTCATTACGTATGATGAGCTGAATAAAAGCCTGCCTGCCGAAGAATTCTCCTCGGAGCAGATTGAAGACGCAATGGCGACTTTTTCCGATATCGGTGTCCAGATTGTTGAAAGTGAAGACGATGTGGACGAGCCCGATGATTCGGATGAAAAAGGGGAATATAAATCCGGCGGGAATATTGCCGATGACGATACGGGCCGTACTGATGATCCCGTTCGTATGTATTTGCGCGAAATGGGCGCGGTGGAGCTTTTGTCCCGTGAAGGCGAAATAGCGATTGCAAAACGTATTGAGGCCGGCCGTGAATTGATGATCGGCGGTATTTGTGAAAGCCCACTGGCCATTGAATCTATTATCGCATGGTATGAGGCGTTGCAGGCCGGTGATATCATGTTGCGTGAGGTAATTGACCTTGATGCCACATATAGTGACGGCCCGGATGCCGAGGTCGATGGCGAAGATGAAGAAGAGCTTGATGTCGATGAAGAAGACGCCGTAGAAGAAGATGATGCGGATAAGCCGTCCTCAGAACAAGCGTCCGAAGACGGTGACGGTGACGATGAAGAGGGCAATATGTCCCTTGCCGCTATGGAGGAGGAGTTGGCTCCCGGCGTTTTAGAAAATTTTGGCAAAATCCACAAGACCTATAAAAAAATGCAGAAGGTTCAACAGGAACGTCTGGACGCCCTGCAAAAAGGCGATGAACCACCTGCCGCCGCCACAAAAAAATACAATGCCTTAAAAGAAGAAATGGTCACCCATATGAATGAGGTGCGCCTGAACAATGCGCGTATTGATCAGTTGATTGATCGTCTCTACAGCATTAACCGCGAGCTGGTGAGTCTTGAGGGGAAAATGCTGCGTATGGCGACTGATTGCGGTGTAAAGCGTGAAGAATTCTTGCAGCATTATTACGGCGCGGAGCTTGATCCCGGCTGGCTGGACATGGTCGGTGGTCTGAAGGGCAAAGGCTGGGCCCGCTTTGTTGAGAAATATTCTGATCAGGTTTCAAAAATGCGGGATCAGGTTGCACTGGTATCCGAAGATACGATGCTGCCGATTAAAGAATGGCGCCGTATTATCGGAACCGTGCAAAAAGGCGAAAAAGAAGCCGCCCGGGCTAAAAAAGAAATGGTTGAGGCCAATTTGCGCCTCGTGATCTCCATTGCCAAGAAATACACCAATCGCGGTCTGCAATTCCTGGATTTGATTCAGGAAGGAAATATTGGTCTGATGAAGGCCGTTGATAAATTTGAATACCGCCGCGGGTATAAATTTTCAACCTACGCCACCTGGTGGATCAGACAGGCCATTACGCGCTCTATTGCCGATCAGGCCCGCACGATTCGTATTCCGGTACATATGATCGAAACGATCAATAAAATGGTGCGTACATCACGTCAGATGATGCATGAAATTGGCCGGGAGCCAACCCCGGAAGAACTGGCCGAGCGTCTTCATATGCCACTTGATAAGGTGCGTAAGGTCCTTAAAATTGCCAAGGAGCCGGTTTCACTGGAAACGCCAATCGGGGATGAGGAAGATTCATCATTGGGTGATTTCATTGAGGATAAGAATGCTTTGCTTCCTGTGGATAGCGCCATTCATTCGAATTTGCGTGAAACAACAACGCGCGTTCTGGCCTCGCTAACCCCGCGTGAGGAACGCGTATTGCGTATGCGTTTCGGGATTGGTATGAATACCGACCACACGCTTGAGGAGGTCGGGCAGCAGTTCAACGTGACCCGTGAACGTATTCGCCAGATCGAAGCCAAGGCTTTGCGTAAACTGAAGCACCCAAGCCGCTCCAGAAAACTGCGCAGCTTTTTGGACACTTAAAAAATTACTCATGTATAGCGAGAACAGCTAGTGGCACGCGCATTAAATAAATCACGTATTATGGTATCCAAGGTTTTGGGTTTAATAGTCCTGCTTTGCGTATTCTTTACGACTAGCGCCATTCAGGATGAGAGCACATTGCATGAAGTCTTTGATGTTCTGGGGCTCTTGTTCGTGTTTATTTGTGCCTTGGGGCGCCTTTATACAACGGCGTTTCTTGGTGGCAAGAAGAACAAGGATCTAATCACGCACGGCCCTTTTTCGGTGGTGCGCAACCCATTATATGTGTGTTCCCTGATCGGTTTTACAGGTGTGGCTTTTATGACCAATCATGTTATTTTGATGGTTTTGGTTCCGCTTAGTTTTACAATTTTGTACCATTTTCTTGTGTCCCGAGAGGAACAGTTTTTAAAGGAAACTTTTGGCAGGGAATATGAAGGGTATTGCGCGAAAGTGCACAGATTTGTTCCGAGTTTTTCCCTGTGGCAACAGCCAAAATCGATTACTTTGGATACGAAAATGTTTTTTAACGGTCTGAAGGATGCGTTGTGGTGGTTTGCCGCATTTCCGTTGGTTGAAATAGTGGAGTATGTCCACGAAATTAATTTAGTGCCATCCTTGTTTTTTGTCCCTTAATGTAATTCAGGCCGGGGCGGCTTGCAAACTGTGCAGCTTTTTCGCCATGCAATTTATTGACATAATGCGCACACTGGTGTAGCCTCCCTGACATTATTCAACATGTCAGGGTCTGCATTTATGGGGTTTAAGGCGCCGTCACTAACAAAATTTGCAAAAAAACATCCTTTTGCGCTGTCTATATGCAGCCCGTTTGTGTTATCGGCGGCCATGCAGCTGGGGCCGGAAATTTCCAGTGAACCTGCGGCCGATTATTTGCGCGACAATAACTATCCAGCCTCCCTGAACGAGCGATTTAACACGGAAAGTATACGGGTTTATGGCCGCTTAAACCCCTTATCGGCCCTGCATGTGATGGGGCGGCCCTATGCAATTATGGCGGAGAGTATGTCCGGTGATTGGGGGGATAATGCCATGGAGGTGGCGAGGTTGCCATTTAGGCTTTTTTCAACAACCTTAAATGCGATTGGCCACTATATTCCACCTTATGATTCGATAGATGCGTATGCGGTTACCTTAAGTGATCCGTGTTTTATTCGTCCGCCCTCTGCAAAATTGAACCTATCAAAGGCGCTGGCTGATTTGGGGCAGAGCGAGGCGATCCGGGATGTCGAAAACCTTGTGTTGGAAACGGATCAGGCCCAGCTGGAAGATGCGTTTCGTACTATTGCTATGGCCCATGAAATGCAGCATTGCGAACAAGACTGGACATTATACGATAAATTGCTGCGGGAAAGTGATGCCGATTTAATGGCGATGCAGGTCTTATGGGACAGTGGTTACAGCCCGGAAGTAAAGCAGGAAGCGTATAAGCTATATGTGGCCGCGCGGCTTTTGGGCGGCCGGCTCGATCATGAAAGCCACGATACGGGCGTAAATGTGATGAACGGCGATTCGCTGGCTCTATCATCGTTTAAACGGGTTCGGGCACAACGTATGCTTACTGAACTTGCCGATCTTGGTGTTCAATATAATTATTTCCCTGAAGAGATGGGTGATGATGAAAAGGACTTTCACATGATCATGGGGTTGATGGCCTCGCCTATCCTGGATTCGTTCGAGCCAGAGATGCGTGAATATGCGGCGGCTTACGTGCGGGCATATGTGTATCTGAATAAGGTGACGGGCGGCGCCATGCTGGGCAACGCTGAATATTTCACAAGGATCAGCACCAGCTTTGCGAGTACAGAAGGCCCATCCAAGGGGCCTGAGCTGAGTGGCTATGATATTGAGTTTTAATATAGACGCTTTAAAAAAGAATCAAATATCTTGCGCAAGGGCAATATTCTTGGTAACCAGTAAATCTCTAAGGGCCAGTAGCTCAGTTGGTTAGAGCAGTCCGCTCATAACGGATTGGTCGCTGGTTCAAGTCCGGCCTGGCCCACCACTGATTCTTTTATTTTCTTCCGCTTTCCGTTATTTTATCCCCGTAAGCCTGTACTTTGCGGTTCTTTGGTGACAGGCAGGGTGCGCTGTTTCAGCCATTTTCGCGCTGCATCATAACAAGTGTTTGTAAGGCCGGCCCGCATCCATTATTTATAGATTTATGCGCAAATTATGGTTTGACACTGAATTTATTGAATACGAAGCCGTTCTGGAAGATGGGCGTAAATTTCCGGTAACCGACCCGATCTCTTTTGCAGTGGTTGATCTTGAAGGGCGTTCCTTCATGGCGGTGTTTAAAGAGTTCAACCGCGCCGCGGCAGAGCAGAATGAGTGGGTTACAGAAAATGTTCTGGCCAAATTGCCCGATGAATCGACCTGGCAGAGCAGGGATCAAATTCGTGAGGGGCTTCTGGATTTTATTGGTGAGGATCCAACGGAGTTTCGTTATTGGTATGCGCCGCAAGATGCCGTGATCCTGCATAAAATTTTTGCCGTCAGTTTTTTGGATCAGCCCGAAAACGTAAAAGGATCCCCGTTTAATATTGCGCAGAAATTTCAGGAAATGGCCGTTCCTTCGGCCTATATCCCCTTGAATATGGACAAGCATGAGGTGCTGTCTGATGCGATATGGACGCGCGATTTTGATTTGGCAATGGATCAGTATCTGATTGATATTCAAGAAAACAGCCTATAAGTCATATCTTATGCCTTGGCGCCCTTGTTGAAGGGGAATATCTGTTTTAATGTCGTGGGAAAGCCGCATTAATCAGGGGAGCCCGCGCATTATGCCATTTATTACGTATCTACTGCTTTGGTCAATATTTGCTCAGGTTATCCTGACTTTTACTGTTTTGATAAAGATGCGTTTTGTGCGGATGCGTGCCTTTAAAGAGGCCGGTGTCACAATGGACGAAATCGCCGTTAATCATAATGCGTGGCCGGATTCTGTGCGTAAGGTGCAGAATAACTATATTAACCAGTTTGAATTACCGGTTCTTTTTTATCTGGCCTGCGTCATGGTCTTTGTTTTTTCTGTTGAAAGCTGGATTTTTGTCGTTCTGGCCTGGCTGTTTGTTGCCAGCCGCGTTGTTCACATGCTGGTGCATACGGGAAAAAACCGTGTGAAACACCGTTTCCGCGCATTTTTATTTGGCTTTTTCTGCGTGATGTTCCAATGGATCTATATCATGTTTATCGCGACAAATGCCTATTTGTATTCAAATTAAGGCGTTAAAGCATAAGTTTTATTGACATTTGCTGCGAAATCCGTATAAATCGCTCTATTCCCGCGAAAGAGGGGGGAAATGGTTCTCTCCCGTTGATGGATTTCGCATTATAAAATGCGCCTTCAAACCATTGTTGGTCGGGCGGGACAAAAAGTAATAATAGGAGAAAAATTATGAGTGGTAAGCGTTTATCATCCAAACACAAAATTGATCGCCGTGTTGGTGCGAACCTTTGGGGGCGTGCGAAATCGCCTTACAATATGCGTCAATCCGGCCCGGGTATGCACGGTCAACGCCGTGGTAAGTTATCCGATTTCGGTCTGCAGTTGATGGCAAAGCAGAAACTAAAAGGATATTACGGTAATATTGGCGAGAAACAGTTCCGTCGTTACTTTAAAGAGGCCGATCGTCTGCGTGGTGATACAGGTCAAAACCTTGTTGGCTTGCTGGAGCGCCGCCTTGATGCGGTTGTTTACCGCGCCAATTTCGTGCCGACAGTGTTTGCTGCACGTCAGTTTATCAATCACAAGCATGTTTTTGTGAATGGTAAGATTGTCAATATTCCGTCTTATCAGGTTCAAGAAGGCGACGTGATCGAGGTGAAAGAAGCCTCTCGTCAGTTGCCAATGGTTTTGCAGGCTACACAACAGCCAGAGCGTGAAGTGCCTGAATATGTTGATGTCGATACAAAGGCTTTCAAGGCAACATTTATTCGCACGCCAAAATTGGAAGACATTCCATACCCTGTGCAAATGGAACCAAATCTGGTTGTCGAGTTTTACTCACGTTAATCCGGTGTTGGTATATAGTTCTGAAAGGGCCGCTTTTTCGCGGCCTTTTTGTTTGCGCGTAAATAGTGCTCAGGTGTTTACATAATTTAATTTGCAATTTTAGGAAAAACGCTGTATAAGGTGATGTAGATTTTTAATGACCCCTAAATAAGGAGCATGGCAAATGGCCCAATACGAAAAGAAACCGGCAAAATTTTACGAATTTGCAAACAAGGTGGGATGCATCAAACTTGGTGAGATGGATTTCCAGCTATGCGACCATGTTCAGAAAATTAAGGGGACATATTATGCGACGGCCTTTTATGAAGGGGATGTAAAGCCGGACGGAAAAGATGCCCATGGTATTTACTATAAGAAAATCAGTAATGCTGATTTGGCGTTCCTGCCAGAGGATTTGTTAAAGCAGGCGCAAATAAAGTTTGATGATATGGGCCAGACCGATGATATGGTTGCGCGCCTTCTAAAAACGATTACGGAGCTGAATCTTCAGGAATATACCCGTGAGGTTGCCTGATTTTTTTAGTAAACAAGCATCAATAAAAGCCGTCAAGGGGTGTCTTTGGCGGCTTTTTTCTTGCCGATTAAGGCGCTGACAATTCCATGTAGAGTGCGCAATTCCTGATCGCTAAAGCCTGCGCGGGTCAGCATGGTGCGAATGTTACGCAGCATCGTTGGTTTTAAATCGCGCGCTTTGAAAAAATTGCCTTTTTCCAGTTCATGTTCCAGGCGGACAAAAAATTCATCCATCTTGTCTTGTGTTGCCGGAAAGCTATCACCCAGAGGGCGCTGAATATCGTTTGTGTTATCCAGCGCGCGAAACCATTCCCAACAAACCAGTAGAACGGATTGCCCAAGGTTGAGCGATGAAAAATCCGGATTGGTGGGGATGGTGATGATTCCGTGACAGCGGGCAATATCATCATTCCCCAGCCCCGCCCGTTCCCCGCCGAAGACCAGACCGGTTTTTATGGCGGCGCCGGTTTGTTCAGATGTAATGCGTGTGGCGGCGCTTTGCGGGGTGTAAACGTCTTTTACCATGTCCCGTGGGCGTGCCGTTGTGGCCAGAACGGTGTGTAGGTCATTGATGGCCTGTTGCAGGGTGTCAAATACCCTGGCTTGCACAAGGTCGTCCAGGGCGCCAGAGGCATTGCGCAATGCTTCATGGTTCGGCCAGCCATCACGCGGGGCCACAAGACGCAAATCCGTCAGCCCAAAATTGGCCATCGCCCGCGCGGCGGCGCCAATGTTTTCCCCCATTTGCGGAGTAACAAGAATAATCGCCGGTTTGGGGGTGGTGTCTGTACAAGATAAATCGGTCATAAAAGGCGCCCCCGTATAATAATATTTATAATGATATCTTTATAATACTACTTATCTAGGCCGCCTTTTTATACGCCTGCAAGCGCTCCTTTGCCTTGTCCGGGCCGATAAGAAGCAGCAGCTTATCCATTTCTGGGCCATGATTCATGCCGGTCAAAGCCTGACGAAGCGGCATAAACAGCCCCTTGCCCTTGCGGCCTGTCGCGGTTTTCAATCGCCCGACCCATTCGCTCCATGTGTGTTCATTCCATGGGGCGGGGGGTAATTCGGCCGCGGCCTGCATGATGAAGTCGGTGTTTTCGGCCTCAATAACAGGCTCTACTGGCCCCTTGGCCATTTCCCACCAGCTTTTAACATCGTCCAGTCGCTCAATATTGGCCCGGACCGATAACCAGAATTCCTCGGTCAATTCCTGCAATCCCATTCCGGCCAAGCGAACATTGACATCCTCGAACGGGGTTTCGTGCAATATTTTGGCATTCAGACGCAAAAGCTCATCGGTGTCGAATTTTGGCGTACCGCGCGAAAATTTACCAAAGTCAAAGCTCTCAATCAGCGGATCAATCGAACAAAAGGCCTCAATCGGGTCGGACGTACCAAGGCGCGACATCAGGGACACCAAAGCCATCGGCTCCAGCTTTTCATTTTCGCGCAAATCACGAACGCTCAGCGAGCCAAGACGTTTAGACAGTTTACCGCCTTCCTTGTCGGAGATCAGCGGCAAATGCGCAAAGTCAGGGATCGTTCCATTGCCCTCTGCCTCAATAATGGCTTCGAACATCTGCACGTGGCTGGCTGTGTTTGAAACATGGTCCTCACCGCGCACAACATGCGTGATTTTAAAATCAAGGTCATCAATGACCGAACAGAGGTGGTATAGCGGCCGCCCATCTTCACGGATTAATACCGGGTCCGACATCTGTTCGCCTTCAAATTTCACCGGCCCGCGGATATGGTCGTTCCATTCAATGGGGGCATGGTTCAGTTTAAAACGCCAATGGGGTTGGCGCCCCTCGGCCTCGTATTTGGCTTTCTGTTCATCGCTTAGGTTTAATCCCGCGCGGTCATAAATAGGCGGCAGGCCACGATTTAACAGCGTTTTACGCTTTAGCGCCAGCTCCTCGGCGCTTTCATAACAGGCATAAATGCGCCCCGCTTGTTTTAATTTTTCGATGACGGCGTTATAACGGTCCCACCGATCACTCTGGCGTGCTTTTTCATCCCAGTTCAAATGCAACCATGCCAAAGCGGTTTCTATTTCTTCTTCGTATTCGGGCTTGGAGCGCTCCGCATCCGTATCATCAACGCGAAACAGAAAATGCCCGCCATTTTTACGCGCAAATAACCACGTAATAATGGCCGCGCGCACATTTCCGACATGGAGCCATCCGGTGGGGGAGGGGGCAAAACGTACTTTAACACTCATGTTCTAATCCTTCTCTAGGGGCACATATAACCACATCAGGCGCCATGCTCACAAATGTTTTTTTGGGCGGGGGGAGTCCTTCATTTCGTTTTTCTGTTTTTTTAGGGGGTGGGGGTGCCAAGTCATTGATTTTACTTCCGGTCTTTCAGTTTGTTTTTTAAGGCCGGCATTGTAAACGCCCTGCTGGGCGCCCGTGTTTTGCGGCCTTGAATGATGATCATGCGTACATAATATGATTAAATTCCTATTTAATCAATATTTTTGACAAAATGATTGGTCATTGGGTATCTGCGGTCACGGCCAAAGGCTTTGGTTGTAATTTTTGTGCCGGGCGGGGATTGATAGCGTTTGTATTCTGCGCGGTCCAGCAATCCCCATATTTTCAGCACCGTGTCACGGTCATAGGCATCATGGGCGCAGACATCATCCAGCGCGGCTTCGCCTTCAATTAACATGGATAATATGCCATCCAGAATGGGGTAGGGCGGCAGGCTGTCCTGATCGGTCTGGTTTTCCCGCAATTCGGCCGTTGGCGGTTTTGTAATAATGGAATCAGGGATAACTTCGCCGTCTTTGTTTCGCCAGCGGCATAAGTCAAAGACCTGTGTTTTATAAACATCCTTCAAGGCGTTAAAGCCGCCATTCATATCACCATAGATGGTGGCATACCCCACCGCCATTTCAGATTTATTGCCGGTGGTCAGCAACATTTTTCCTTCGGCGTTCGAAAGCGCCATCAATATGGTGCCGCGGATGCGGGATTGAATATTTTCATGGGCCAGCCCCTGCAGGCCATCAAGGCTGTTTTCAAAGGCCTCTAACGGGGCTTTTATACTGATTGTATCCAGCTTTACGCCCAAATTGCGGGCAAGGGTTTGCGCGTCATCAAGGCTGTCTTGTGATGTGAAAACAGACGGCAGCATCACGCAATGAACATTTTTCGCCCCCAACGCATCCACGGCCAGCGTGGCCGTCAGGGCGCTGTCTATTCCGCCCGACAGGCCAATGATCACGCCGCTAAAGCCGTTTTTGCGGACATAATCACCAAGCCCCAATTTCAGGGCGTTATAGGTGAGGTCTTCGGCGCTGTGATCGTGACGCGAATTCTGCTGGGCGGGTTGTACGCATTGTTCAAAAAAGGGCAGCTGCGTTTTAATCCGGCCATCGCCTTCAAGTGCGAATGATCCGCCGTCAAAAACCAGCTCATCCTGCCCGCCAACCTGATTAACGTAAATCAGTGGCAATCCGGTTTCGCTGGCGCGTTGCCGGGCTATATTCATACGGACCGCGAATTTTTCAGTGGTAAAGGGGCTGCCATTTGGCACAATCAGAATTTCGGCCCCTTTTTGTTTTAAATGCAATGCAACGCGTTCGTTCCACATATCTTCGCAGATCATGACGCCATAGCGCTGGCCATCAAATTCAACCGGGTCGGGCAGCGGGCCTGACAGGAAGGTTCGTTTTTCATCGAAGACGCCGTAATTGGGCAAATCGTGCTTATAGCGCACGGCCATGATTTGACCGCGATGCAGCCAAATCGCCGCGTTATAGGGCAGGGGGGCTCCGTCATCTTCCCGCCACGGGCTGCCGACCAGTATTGCACAATCCAGATCTTTTGTGCGCGTGGCAAGGTCTTTGACCTGCCGCATACATGCTTGCGTAAAAGACGGTTTCAAAACCAGATCTTCCGGGGGGTATCCGCAAATGCTCAGTTCGGGGAATATCACCAGCTTTGCCGTTTTATGCGCTTTGCAGGCGGCCGCGATTTTATCGGCATTGCCTTGTAAATCCCCAAGGATGGGGTTGATCTGCGCTAGTACGATCGAGGTGTCAGGGCTCATATCTTAAACAGAGGCCGCCATCGATGAATGCTTGATGGTGGTTTTGCCTTGTATGCCCTTTAGTTCGTCAGCAATCAGGAAGGCCAGTTCCAGGGCCTGGTTTGCATTCAGGCGCGGATCACAATGTGTGTGATAACGGCTGGATAGGTCCTCATCTTTGATATCAAGGGCGCCGCCAACGCATTCGGTTACGTTGCTGCCGGTCATTTCGAAATGAACGCCGCCGGGGTGGGTGCCTTCGGCTTCATGAACGGCGAAAAATCCTTTCACTTCATTTAAAATATGATCGAATCGGCGTGTTTTGAAACCGGAATTGGCTTTAATCGTGTTTCCGTGCATGGGATCACACGACCAGACGACGCTGCGGCCTTCTTCTTTGACCTTGCGGACCAGCGGGGCCAGTTTGTCCTCGACCTTTTCATGGCCCATGCGTGCAATCAGTGTCAGGCGGCCGGGGATATCATCCGGGTTCAGAATATCAATCAGGCGCATCAGTTCATCCGGGGCCAGATCCGGGGAACATTTCAGGCCCAGCGGGTTTTGCAGTCCTTTGACAAATTCAATTTGCGCATGGTCTGTCTGGTGGGTTCTGGCGCCAATCCACAGGAAATGCGCCGATGTATCGTAATAATCACCCGTCAGGCTATCGACGCGGGTCAGGGCTTCTTCATACGGCAGCAGCAGGGCTTCATGTGAGGTGAAAAAGTCGGTTTCACGCAGCGCGGCCACCTTATCCGATGATACGCCGCAGGCCGCCATGAATTTAAGGGCCTGATCAATGCGGGTGGCCAGGTCTTCGTAGCGCTCGCCCAGCGGGGAATCTTCAACGAAATCCAGATTCCATCCGTGGACGCGGTTTAAATCGGCAAAGCCGCCTTTGGCAAAGGCGCGCAGCAGGTTTAACGTGGAAGAGGCATTATGATAGGCGCGGATCATGCGCTGTGGGTCGGGTTCACGCCCCTCGGCGGTGAATTCAAGGGCGTTGACATTATCGCCGCGGTAAATGGGCAAGGTGACATCATTTTGGGTTTCGGTGTCATTTGAGCGCGGTTTGGCGTATTGACCCGCAATGCGCCCCAGTTTTACAACCGGCACTGACCCGGCATAGGTCAGGACAACCGCCATTTGTAAAATAACCTGGAATGTGTCGCGTATTTTGTTGGCATTAAATTCCGCAAAACTTTCTGCGCAATCGCCGCCTTGTAATAAAAAGGCCTTCCCCGCGGCCACATCGCCCAGCTGTTTTTGTAATTTGCGCGCTTCCCCGGCAAATACCAGTGGCGGCAGGTTCTGTAATTCGTTTTCCACGGCTTTCAGCGCCATTTCGTCTTTATAGACGGGCAATTGTTTCGCAGGTTTTGTTCGCCACGAAGACGGGGACCAATCAGACATATTCGATACACTCCTATATTTACCAGACCTGTTATGGCCTAAAATCCCCCAAGAATCAAAAAAAATATTATGCTGTGATGGCCTGAACGCGCTGCTATATGCCATTTGACTAATGTTACAAGGCGATTTGAAACTTGCAGGAAAGGTATAAAACAGCATAAAATAGTAGGGTTAGGTTAAAAAACCGGGATTTTAAGATGTCAGCAAACGCCGAGCTGGACGCTCTTCGTAACCTTTTTCAGGAAAAAGATTTTTCTTCGCCGTGGCTTGAGCGCACCCGCTTGTGCCAGATCATCACGAATGTGGAACAGGATCTGGAGCGGGACCACGCCTTTTTGCACCAGCATGCCGCCTTTATATTCGAAGTATCGGAAAAGCTGGAAAACCAGACCCGCAATACAATTGAACTTTTCAGACAATTTACATTAGGCGGGGCGTGCCCGTCATTGACCGCGCTTTGCCTGTTTGCCATGGAACGCTTTGGCGTGCGCGATGATGTTTTGCGCCGTCTTGTTCTCGTCGCCAGCGTCATGGGCGAGGTAGAAAACGACATGAAATATCACAGCAATATGCATTACCGTAAGGTTTTGTTTCAGTTGATACGCATGGTGGCGGTGTATAATGACATTTATGAAGGCACCTCCCGTGTCCTAGACCAGCGGCGCATTGCCATATTGCTGGCCACCGCCTGTATTCATGATTTTGCCCATGATGGCAAGGGCAACACAATTAAGGGCGTTTATATCCCGCACCGATTGGAACAAAATTCTTATGATCTGGTCGAACCTGTATTCAAGGCCGCCGGTTTTACGAATAAAGATGATTTAAATATGATCCGCGTCATGTTGCTTTGTACGGATGTAACCCCGTTTAAAGACCCCGGAAATGCAGTGAATCAAGCCAAAACGGCGTATCGTTACCACTTCTTGGGTGGCCGCACCCATTGGGAGGCATTAAATCTTGATAAAGAGCTGGGTATTTTGGAAACATCACCCACCGCATCGGTTATGGCGTTAATGATGCACGAAGCCGATATCGCCACATCCGCAGGCTTGCATTATGATATCACAAAATATGAAACCGGGCTGTTAATGGAAGAAATTTCCGATGGGATCGCCCGGCCGGAAAATGTCATTAACTTCCTGAATGATATCTGCAACCGCCAAATGCTCTCCGAGGTGGGGCAGCAGCTCTTCGCGGCCAATCTGGCGCGCATATACGCGCTGGCGGAAGATGATTTCAGGGCCGGCAATCACCCGTATCCGCCCTTGGAAAAATCCAGCTTTGTTCTGGGCGGGATGCCGCCGGTCGTACAGGGGTCAAAAACGATCAATTAAGCCCGTTTAAAGCCGTAATTTAGGTTGGGCTCACGTCAATGGCGGAGCAATCGGTGCTGCTCTGCAGGCTTTCTTTGTTTTGGATTTCGCGTAAGAGAGTGGCATCAGTCGTGCTGATCCCGGCAGTCTTATTGACATACCGCATTAAAATGCCGTCTTCATCCCAATATCGGATTGCTGGTTCGCCATCTGCCCCATCATGTGTCTGGCCATTTAAAAAATGACGTTCTTCTCGTAATCTGCCGTTTTCATACCAGTTACGCACAGCGGGGCTGCCATCCATTCCATCATGGGGTAGGCCGTGTTGCATGTGCGACTGTGCGCTTAATCGTTTATATGCATTCCATTCGCGGCGGGCAGGGGTACCATCCTGCGCATCATGATAATCACCATGTTTATTTCTGTATTCGGCATAAATGGGACAGGCCCCTTTATTCACCAATGCATTAAATAAGTCAGCGCCTGCCAGAGGGGCAATGTCAGGATTTTGGGCAGCGCGGCTAAACAGGCCTCGCGGACCAGATAATAAAGCTGTGAATTGCTCGCCAGTTTGCCGGTTTGTATGATTAATGTGTAACCCATATATAGCAGGTTTACTCTGAGCTGTTGTTTCCTGTTCCATGTGCAGCTTTCTGTGAAAATTTTATGGTAATTAGTCTTGTATCATTATGATTTTAGGCTGTCAATAATGTCTAAAAGCGTGGCACTGAAGCGGCCTTGATACATAAACCCAGATAATTACTTCATCGTTACAAATTCTTCTGCGCTAGTGGGATGGATACCGATGGTGCGGTCGAAATCGGCCTTGGTGGCACCGGCGTTCAGGGCGACGGCAAAGCCCTGCATAATTTCCGGCGCATCCAGTCCAATCATATGAACCCCCAGTACCTTATCTGTTTTTTTACAGACCACCAGCTTCATGAGGATCTTCTCATCGCGCTCGGCCAGTATATATTTCATGGAACGAAAGCGCGTTTTAAAGACCGTGATTTCATGGCCCAGCCCTTCGGCTTCATGTTCGGAATACCCGACCGTGGCAATGGGGGGCTGTGAAAAAACGGCCGTGGCAATGTTTTCATAGCTGATATCGGCGCTTTGTTTATCCGCAAACAGGTGATAGGCCAGAGACTGCCCTTCGGCGGTGGCAACCGGGGTTAAAGGCACTTTATTGGCGACATCCCCCAGCGCATAAATATTGGGAACACTGGTCTGGAAGTTATCGCCGATTTTAATTTGTCCATTGGGGCAGAGATCAACGCCAACCTCATCCAGATTAAGCCCTTGCGTATTGGGAACGCGGCCAATGGCGCTTAAGATTGTATCGCATTCAACCGTTTTCCCCGATGACATACGGGCCAGCAGGGTGTCTTGATCCTTTTCAACGCCTGCCAGATCGCAATTAAAATGCAAATCGATGCCCTGTTTGATCATTTCTTCCTTCAGGGTTTCGCGTATATCATCGTCAAAGCCGCGTAAGAACAGATCGCCGCGGTAACACAGGCTGACCTTTGAGCCCATGCCATGAAAAATATGGGCAAATTCAACGGCCACATAGCCGCCGCCAATAATTAATATATGTTCGGGTTGTTGTTTCAGATGAAAAATTTCATCTGATGTTAAGGTGTGCTCGGCCCCGGGGATCATGTCTTTGCGCGGGGTGCCGCCGGTTGCAATCAGAATTTTATCCGCCGTGACCACCGTATTGTCAATCTGGATTGTGTGTGGGTCTTTCAGGCTGGCATGGCCGCTGTAATAGGTGACGCCGGCCTTTTCCAGCAAGCCGTCATAGATGCCGTTTAATCGTTTTATCTCGGCATCTTTACGCGTTATAAATGTGCCCCAGTCCAGATTTTTGGGCGCCTTTACGTCCCAGCCATAGCCCTTGGCGTCCTCAAAATGGCCATGGTAATCGGCGGCATAGGCCATAATTTTCTTGGGTACGCACCCAACGTTAACGCAGGTTCCGCCAATATCTTTGTATTCGGCAATGCCGACCTTTGCGCCCAGCGTGGCCGCAATGCGCGATGATCTGACGCCGCCTGATCCGGCGCCGATAACAAAGTAATCAAAATCATAATTATGTGGTTGTGTCATTGTGTCCTGTCTGGGTTGTTGCATTTGCGCCGGATTGCCCCATTTTATCGCCCCAGCGTTTATGTAGCCATATCCACTGGCCCGGGTTTTGTCTGATCCAATCCTCCATAAGAAGATGGGCCTTTTGCATGGTTTCTTCAAGGGGCCGTTCTTCGCCGTTATCGCCGTGGGTGGGGATTGGGGGGTGAAAGATCAAATCGAAATGCGCGCCTTTGGTGCGAATGCATTGTGAAGGGATTAAAGGGCATTTATATTTGCGGGTTAGTTGAAAGGCGGCCGGGTTTGTTTTTGCGGGATAGCCGAAAAACGGAATGCTTAAGCCCGTATTGTATTTTTGATCAATCAGGATCGCCAGATTGCCTTTGTTTTTCAGTGCGGCCATAATCTTTTTCCCGCTTTGCCGCGTTTTGGGGTATCCCGTGATGCGGCCATTCATGCCTCGCATTTTACTGACCAGTTTATCCACGTATGGGTTGTTTGGGGCGCGGTAGGTAATGTCAACCTGCACGCCGTATTTCAACAGGGCCATGCCTGCCCATATTTCCCAATTGCCCTGATGCAGGCCAATAAAAATGGAGCCGGTCGGGTTTTCCCGCAAGGAATCCATGATGTGGGAATTTTTTACGGTGGTGCGCGTCAGGGCGATGGTTTCTAAATGCGGGTATTCGGCAAAGACACGGCCCATATTGTTCCACATCTCGCGGATGATTGTTTTGCGGCGTGCGGCATTAAGGTCTGGCATGGCGTGCCGTAAATGGCGGTCGGCTTTTTTATTGGCGCCTGACATGAAAAATCCGATCGCTTGCCCGATTTGCCCGCCCAGGGCCGAGGCTACATCCACCGGCAATATTTTGAACAGTAACATCAATGCCCAGCACAAGGCGCCTTCCAGAGCGTAACTCAGCTTTTTCATCTTTGTCATGACAGACGGTCCTTCAGAAAGCCGCTAATTTCAGATTCCGGGCTGAAGACGGCCCGAATCTGCACCGGATGAACATGGCCGGCCTGGTTGTGGTCTTTCAGGCGCATGAAATCTTTATCTGTGGTAACCAGTTTTGCCTGCAATGCGCCGGCTTGTGTGATCAGGGCGTCCAACTCATCATCGCTATAGTTATGGTGATCGGGGAATGGGTGCCATGCGGCAATGCTGTATCCCATATCCTGCAGAAAATGATAAAACTTTTCCGGGCGCCCCAACCCGGCAAAGGCAACGATGGGGCCTTTTTCCGGCAGGGATGATTGAACCGGCTCGATATGGGCGTGAAACAGGGGCTTTTGTTCCGGCAACAGATTGGTTACTCCGCGCTTATCTTTTCCGATCAGGATAAACGCATCGGCTTTATCAATGGCCTCTTCCAGCGGTTCACGCAGCGGCCCGGCAGGCAAGGTTTTCAAGTTGCCAAATCCGGCTTGTCCATCAATAACAAGAAAGGATAAATCCTTAATCAGCCCTGCATGTTGCAGGCCGTCGTCCATAATAATGACATCGGCCCCGTGCAGCGCGGCCAGCTCCGCCCCGTCAATGCGCTTGGTGGCAATGACGGTTGGCGCCTGTTTCGCGAGCAGCAGACTTTCATCACCGCTTTGTGCGTAGCTATGGTGATCGGGGCAAACAAGGGTTGGTTCCTGTAAGGTGCCTTTATATCCGCGCGTTAGAAAATATGGGGTTTGGGCAATATCATGTTTCTTAATGAGATGCATAATAGCCTGGGCAATGGGCGTTTTGCCGCTGCCGCCTGCAACGGCGTTGCCAACACATAGAACAGGAACAGGGGCCTTTTTTGCCTTTGCGCTTTGCATGGATTGGTTCACACGGTGCCCCCATTGATACGGCACCGCCAAGGCCCCAAGCAGTATTTCCGGCAAAGGGGCAGAAGCGGAAGCATGACGATACCAAAATGAAGGTGTTTTCAAGGGCATATAAATCTAGAACCTTAGCGTAACGCGTCATTAAGAAGAGGTTTGATCTCATCCATAACAGTATCTATAACACGGGATTTGCGGGCGGCAAAATCCAACGCGTTCTTTTGTAGTGCGGCCAGTCGTTCCGGGTCATGCAGCAAGCCCTCTATCGTGGGGCCCAAATCTTTTTTCTGGTGAATCTGAATGGCGGCATTCTGGCTGTTCATATCCTCAAAGATATCGCTCAAGTTCTGATAATGCGGTCCATGCAGGACGGCGCAATTTAACAAGGCGGCTTCCAGCGGGTTATGGCCGCCGCCCCCATCATCACTGAAAGTGCGCCCGATAAAGGCAAACGGCGCCATTTTATAGATCAGGCCCAGCTCCCCGATTGTATCGACGATATAGATATCGGTATCTTTATCAGGCACCCGTTTGGCCAGACGCCGTAAGACCGGGTCCAGATGATACTCATCGCAAATGCGGCTCACCTCATGCCCGCGGTCAGGATGGCGGGGCACGATAATGCTGAGCAGCCCTGGAAAGCGATCTTTCAAGGTGGAGTGGATCTGACAGGCCAGATCTTCTTCCCCTTTATGGGTGCTGGCATACGTGACCACAGGACGGCCGCTTAGGGCCTTTAACAGGGCGTTATAGTCCTGTTCATCACAGTCCAATGGTTTGGCACTGTATTTTAAATTATCACTAACCAGCACATTTTTCGCGCCAAGATCGATGAAGTAATCAGCCTCGGCCTGTCTTTGCGCCAATATGAGCCCAAAACTATCCAATAAGGTGGCAATGGAGGATTGAAAGCGTTTCCAGCGCCGGTATGATCGCGGGGACAAGCGGGCATTCACCAATGCGGCTGGAATTTTACGTTTTTGTATAGCCAGCAGCATGTTGGGCCAGAGCTCCGATTCCATCCACAGACAGATATCCGGGCGCCAATGATCCAGAAAACGCGCGGCCCATTTGGGGTGATCCAGCGGGTAATATTGATGAATGGCGCGGTCAGGCAATTTATTGCGCATTAAGGCGGCCGATGTTTTGGTTCCCGTTGTCACCAGACACTGGGCATCGGGGTATTGCCGCAAAACACCGTGGATGAGAACAAGCGCCGATTGTGCCTCGCCCACACTGGCGGCGTGAACCCAAAATAATTTGCCCTCAGGGCGCGCGATTTCAGATTTTCCTTTGCGTTCGGCGATCCTGCTGGGGTCTTCCTTGCCCTTGGCCAGACGTCTGCTCAAAAGGGCGAGCAGAGCAGGTTTAGACAGTTTTGAAATGGTTTTATATAGATAAAGCATTCTTATTATTTTATTCAGACTAACAAACTATTAGGACTTTATGCGCTATTCTGAAGAATATGTAGGCCATTTTGGCCTTTAAGCCAATAAGAAAAAGGTGCTTATGCGACTGACATCCAAGAAAAAATCGGATATACGCGAAAAAACGCTGAAACAAATGCGCAATCTGCAAAAGAAATTTGAGGATGAGCATCCCGATTTGCTGGATAAGATTCGCCGGGAGATTGGCAAGCAAAGTCTTTATGATGAGGATGGATTTGCTAATGTCACCGGGGGCGAGGGGGGAGCTAAGGCCGAACTTCGTATTGATCGCCGTAAAAATCTGGAAACGGTAATGCAATTTGCACAAAACAATGAGCGATCACCAGAGTTTCAGAAAAAGTTAAAGGCCATTCTTTTAAGCGTGCAGCATTAAATTCAGGTATATTAAGCATATACCAACAGAATCATAATACAGATATAACAAGTCCTCACCGCCATTCCCCGGCCAGTATTATGCCGCCGGGATATTATGGCGCGCCTTTAGATTAAGGGATACATCTACCCGGGCTTAATGGCGGCGGGTTACCGGCCGCAGGACCGGGTGTCGGGCTATAATGACATCCAGGCTGCAGACACACGCCTTCAAAATAACGGCGCGGGGTCTGTTGCGGGCGCGTAACAATCACGCCGGTTGCAATTGGCGGGAAGTTACCACATTCGGCGGCATCCATGCGCTCAAGATAGGTTTGGGTTTGATCCAGACCCCATGGCGGGTTTCGATAGGCCGTATCCATGGCCGCGGTGAACATGCCTGTGGGTTCTACGCATGGGTTACCGGGGTCGGGGTAAATACGTCTGACATTCCCGTTAGCATAATCTTCAAAGGTAAAGAAACCATCATACGGGCCATTGTTAAAATCATAACATTTGGCCTCCATCCATACATTTTGCATGATGGAACAATTGTAATTACCGCCGTTGGGTACGGCACCGATCAGGTTGTTACGGTTTGTTGAGGCTCTGCCGCCTAACTGGTTTCTGATACCGGCAGAGATGAAATTTGAATCCAGATAGGTGCGCAATGCATTTTGAACCAGAACTTCAAGGGCCCTGTTCATATGCATATCCTGACCAGCGCCCAAAACATTGTTCCCCCAACGGGTTGTTTCACTAAACATCTCATCGGCATGATCGCCTAATTCCAAAAGATGCCCTTCAAAGCAGGTATAGGCCAAAACGCTGTCCGGCTTTGTGATCAGGTTCTGGTTCTGGGTGATTTCTCTTTGCGCTTCAAGCCATGCCCGTTGCTCCATGGATTCGTAATAAAGCGGGTCACACGGGCTTGGCGCCGGGGTGATTTGTGCAATGACGTTTTGAACCGGCGATACGGCCAGCAGGACGGAAAGGGATAGAATGGTCAAAGCCTTCTTACCGTTCAAACGTTTGAATTTTCGATGCGTTTCCGTCATGTGTGTGTTCCTACCAGATAGCTTGTTATCCATTATACAAAATTTTTAGTCCTTGTCGCAAACCTCATTAGCCTTTTATACATCTGCGCCCCGTAATTGTTCCCGTGTTGAAGTTCGGGGTAAAGCTGAAGTAACATCCGGGGTTCCGGCAAATCATTTCATCATATGTAATACTTCTACGGGTTACGCCTGACGGGTTGGCCGTTGTGACCGCGCCGCTTGTGAATTCATAAATAACAGATTCTGTTCCTGTCGCAATCGGGGTAAGGCATTCCGCATTGTTTGTGGCGGGTAAAATCAAATCGGAATAGATTTCCAGGCGATCAAACTCTGCCGGATCAAAG